>CALDEM010000110.1 GCA_937942435.1 uncultured Saprospiraceae bacterium | reverse complement strand
AAGTATGAGCGATGTTATGACAGTAAGGTGAACCACAACCATTCTGATAACGTCCCATGTAGTGTCCCAATGAGACGCCCATAGTCTTGGTAGCGTAAGAATTAGAGATAGGGTGCCAAGTATAAAGAGGCCTTGTGTGATACTTTGAAGCAGCTTGTTTTTGTTCGTCTTGGCATTTATCGATGGCATGAAGTATCAAACATGTTGAAAAGATTGGTAATATAATTAGATATGCAGAAGTTATGTTGTTGTTAGATGTAATTGTAAGATACGGTCATAGTCTGGACAGGATTAGTCTCTTTGATTGAGGTGTAGATATCGAGTCGCAGCAGTCCTTATTATACCTTACATAATCTAACAAATATCCTATCTTAAGGCCTCTCAACAATAGTACAAATGAAACTAATCCATATAGCAAGCATACTTCTTTTGGTATGCCTGATACCATCGACAACATTTGCGCAAGCAAAACAGGTTGAAAAGCATGAAGCCTTACATGCTCTCTTTAAAGAAGTCTCGGCATATGAGCGCTTACAAAATACTGCTGGTCTTCTGGGTCGAGGTCAGCATCCTAAGAAGGTCGGATATAAAACATTGAGCGCGATACAAGGGACGTTACCATACTATAAAGCATTTGCTGACAAGCTGAGTGATATAGATAAGTCGGAGTTGTCCAAGGCCGATCTGATCAGTGCAGAAACCATGGGGCTCAAGCTGAGTGGTGAGATCAATCAACTGGAGCATAAGATGTACCTGATCCCATTCAATGCTGAGGGCGGGTTCTATAACTCATTGTCAAGGGCTGTATCGCGACTACCCTTTAAGACGGCTGATGATTATGAGGCTTACGCCAAATGGTTGCCCACATATGTCGACTATCTCCAAGCACACCGGGATCTTATGAAAGAAGGGATGCGCACAGGTGTTATGGCCCCGAAGATAGTGGTTGGTAATGTGATCAAATTACTGACACCATGGACGATAGCAGATCCAGATACACACGTGCTGAGCTCGATGCTTAAAGAACGTCCAGCAGCTATCACTCCAGAACGATGGCCTCAGCTGAAAGCTGATGTCATGTCTGCACTGCAGGATCATGTATGGCCCGCTTATGCTGGGTTGTTGAAGTTTGTAAAAGAAGAATATTACCCAGCGGCTTACGATGTACCAGGCATCACGAGTATACCCAATGGTAAGGAGTACTATGAGAACAGGACGGCATACTTTACCACATTAGATATCACGCCAGATCAAGTATACGAAAGAGGGCAGCAAGAGGTGGCGAGGATCCGTGCGCAGATGATGGATATCATCACAGAGTTGAAGTTTAAAGGAAGCTTTGATGACTTTGTGCAGTTCTTAAGGACAGACGAGCAGTTTTATCCCAAATCGCCACAAGAGCTATTGTCTTATGCCGCTTGGTTAAGCAAGAAAGCAGAGGGACAGCTGCCTAAACTATTTTCAAAACTGTATGAGATACCATTTACCGTGGAGCCCGTCCCAGACGATATCGCGCCGACTTATACAGCAGGCAGATATGTAAGGGGCAGCAGAAGCCAAGATCGAGCAGGCATCTACTGGGTCAATACTTACAATCTACCAGCGAGGTCGATGTACAATATGCCAGCGCTGACAGTACATGAAGCAGTACCAGGCCATCACTTGCAGATCATGATGGCTGCGGAGTTGAAGGGCTTGCCTAAGTTTAGGACTCAGTTTTACATCAGCGCATTTGGAGAAGGTTGGGGCCTATACTCAGAGTACCTCGGAGAAGAGATGGGTATGTATGCGACGCCTTATGATCGATTTGGTCGGTACACTTACGAGATGTGGCGAGCATGTCGTCTGGTTGTTGATGTAGGACTTCATTATAAAGGATGGACGCGTCAAGAGGCGGTCGACTTCCTTGCGGGAAATACTGCTCTGTCACTACACGAGGTCAACACTGAGATCGATCGGTACATAGGCTGGCCAGGACAAGCGCTCAGTTATAAGATGGGAGAGATCACGATTAAAGACCTTAGAAAACAGGCAGAAGCGTCTCTGGGTGATAAGTTTGACATCAAAGAGTTTCATAATCGCATCTTAAAGAACGGCTCGGTACCACTACCGACATTGATCAGAGAGATCGAAGATTGGATCAAAGATGTACAAGGATAGTATATGAGTTCACTTGCTTTTTTGTTGATCGGATTTGTATTTGCTGTGGTTTCAGTATATGTAATTAGAAAACTGCTGCCTGACAAAGAACATCGCTTTTGGGGATTAGCTTTGGTGATTGCAGCTGCGATCTATGTTGTCTTTGCCGTGGTGGGAGGTGCTTATGACTACTTGCCGATGGAGTTCGGTGGCGTGCTATTGTATGGCACTTTTACATGGCTTGCAGTAAGGTATAACTTGCTTTGGCTGGCTGCGGGATGGGGCTTGCATGTCGGTTGGGATGTTTGGTTACACTCAGGAGAGGCAGCGGCTTTTGTGCCCACTGGTTATGCGGAGATGTGTATAGGCTTTGATGTAGCGTTGGCTGTGTACATCGCTTGGGTTGTGTGGGGGAGGAGAAGGGTTACTGTTTGATTAAAAAAAGAGAACCCATTAAAGATGGAACAAAAAGATGACAAAATGTTATGTTTTGTTGATATGTAACTGAGTTATAGGCAATTAGAAAATGAAAATGAGAGGCGAACATATAAGTGTTGAACTATGCAAAGAGGATATTGTATATCTCAAAACTCTCAATTGGTCATTTAACAAATGGATTCCAACTCCAGCAATTATAGATAGCACGGGATATACAAGTAAATATATAGGGCAAAAATATGATCCCTCTAAATGGACATATTCAGCAAATGGCTGGAATCACGACCATTGCGAAATATGTAGCATTGCAATGCTCGAGTCTGATGATCCAATTGAACAATATGGATATGTCAGCGAATTCGAAGAATGGATGTGCCACGAATGCTACGGAAAACTAATCCAAGAGGATTTTAAGACAAATGAATTTGTGTTAAAGAACATTGTCAAACTATCAACTGGCCAAGTTTACTTCTTGATATCACCAATGGTAGAAGGAATTGACTTTGAAGTAACAGAACAAACTTATTTCGGCAAATCCAAAATCAGCAAATATTTAGATATACCGCGTAAAATTAATATGGATGGCAAACAGGATTATCGAACATTCTCTATTTTGCTTATAAATACTAATGAGATAGATCACTTCGAAGAAAACAGATTATATGAACTCACAAATAAATAACAGCCTATGACAAGGTGCGATCACAGCATCTCTACTCGTTCCTCGTAGAGACGCCGGATGCACCAGATCAGTTCGTCCGTCGTCTGTTCGAAGTTTGCAACTTCGAACCCATATGTGTCTGCAGGACAGAGGGGTAGAGGGACGCACGCACGCTGCTTGAAACCTTCAACTGCATCATCCATATTTCTTATCTTGAGTCGCCTAACCTAGTCAAAAGAGAGTATCTGTCGATATATAACTGAGTTGAACAAAACCGTATGTGAAAGCTCCAAAATAGAGGTTATAATTCTAAATTAGAAGTACACATAATTATAAATTTGGATGATTATAAAATATCAAGATCATCTGAATATGAGTAATTCAAAGAGTGTTGTGACATGCCAATATCAGGACTATTTAGTTTTAAAAAACTATAGTAAAAGGACGATAGATACATATTCAAGATTTACGAGAGACTTTTTAGATTATTGTAGTGATCATCGAGGCTTATCTCTTTCCTTTGAAGATTATGCTCGCAAATATCTATTGAGTTTACAAGCAAGAGGTTGTAGTTGGTCTACTATTAATGGTAATTATTCTGCAATAAAAATACTCTGTGTAAAGGTTCTAAAAAAGGAGTGGAAGGTAGATCATTTACCAAGGCCCAAAAGCATCAAGAATCTTCCGCGTATTTTATCTCAAAAAGAGATAATTAGACTAATCGAATCTCCTCGTTCTTTTAAACATCGTACTATCATTATGCTCATGTATGTTACAGGTTTGCGTATATCTGAAGTGTTGCATTTGAAATTAAGTGATATTGATTCTGACAGAAAAGAGATTTTTGTTAATCAAGGAAAGGGTCATAAAGATAGGATGGTTCAGGTGCCAAGTAAATTGTTGGATCTATTGCGACAATATTACAAGGTGTACCAACCTAAGGTATATCTTTTTGAAGGTCGGGGTAAAACGACGAGAAGATATTCAGCTGGGTCAATTAATAAGATACTAAGTAGAACACGGGAGAAATGTAAAATAGCAAAAACAATATCACCTCATACTTTGCGACATTGCTATGCAACTCATCACTTGGAATGTGGAACAGATTTAGTATTTTTAAAAGAGCAACTCGGACATACTAATATTAGAACCACAGCTAAATATATACACCTATGTCGGGAAAGACATCGACATGTCAATCATCCCATAGATCAACTTACGATCAAAATCCTCTAGGTATACTAATGAGAGATTTTGGTGAAGCATATATCAAAACATACACACCATATAGAGAGCAGATAAACTTGATTAGGGCGATGCGCATATGCAAAAGCCCCGCTTTGGGTGGGAAGGTGATCATATGTAAACAATGCAGTGAAAAGCATTACGTATATTTTTCATGTGGTCACAGCCATTGTTCCATATGCCAAAGCATAAAGCGTGAGCAATGGTTAGATAAACTTCGATCAGAATTGTATAAAGTTCCTTATGTACATACGACCTTTACATTACCACATGATCTGAATGGCTTAGCGCGAAAGAATCCAAGTATGATATATGGTTTACTAATGCGATCAGCATGGAAAACTATAAAGCAAGTTTCAAAAGAAGATGCAAATATTGGAGCATTGCCAGGTATGATATCAGTGTTGCATACTTTTGGATCGGACATGAAATATCATGTTCATGTTCACTGTCTCATAACTTTTGGTGGACTAACAGAAAATGGAGAATGGAAATATCCCAAACGTAAATATAAAATAGCCAGATACCGCCAGTTGTGTGGTGTATATAGATCTGTATTTCTAAAGTCGTTAAAAAGATTATTTGAAAAAAAGGAACTCGATTATCATTTATCTTATGAAGAGCTGACAAAAGAACTATCCAAGAAAAGATGGGTCGTGCATAATACTCGGCCTACAATAGATACAAAGGTCTTGGAGGAGTACCTGGCTAAGTATATCAATCGTGTAGCCATTACGAACTCCAGATTGCAATATGCGAAAACACAGAAAAAGGTATTTCTGATATACAATGATTATAAGAGGCAAAAATCTGGTGAAGCTGCGCCCAAGGCGATGAGACAATTAGATCCCTTGATGGCTATTCATCAAATAATGCAACATGTTCTTCCACCGTATTTTCAAAAATCAAGGCGGTATGGATTACATAGCCCTGCTACCAAAAAGCGACTATCTGAGGTAATGCCTGATAAAATTAAACGCAATGGGCAGACCATTAGAACACTACTGGAAATACTGACACAGCTACTCAAGCAGCAACCATATAAATGCGCAAATTGTCAGAGTACAGAATACGACATTGAAGAGATAAAGCCAGATAAAAGTTGGATATGCCAATACATCAGCATATCCAACGGTAGGTCTCCGCCTCAAACACTTTACATGTCTATCCCCACTCCATATGGTAACAGATAACAAATGCTGAAGTCATAACCTATGCCCACAATTAACAAAATAAGAGCTGAAAAGCCAAATATTAGAGAAATATTCCAACTCATGTCAAGACAAATGAACGTAATGGCCCATTATCTTCTAAAAGTTAGATTTGGGTCTTGCAAAATCAGTATCTTTAGTCAGCTCAAAGACATGAGCTTCAAATGCGTTACCCTATAGCAGCAGGTAAGGCATTGTCCAACTGAAATGTTTTCGTCATCTGAATAGAAGTGAAGATGATCAATTTGGAAGGACGACGAAGACATTCCTTTGAGTTATCTCTCATGAAAAATTAAAAATCAATGTTCAACCTATTCAAAAAGAAAGAAAAGCCCAAACCAACCTTCATGGAATTGTTGGATAGAACTGGATATTTCGAATTTACGGAAAAAGAAAAACTACAGGATTTAAGAGCATCTATTCAAAATGGTTATGAAAAATATAGAGTATTCAATACCACATATGACGATAACAGCAAACCTAATTGTAAAAAAGTCTATTTCTGTGATTCTGAAACGGTATTTGAAGGATTTGGTTTTAGAGAACAATTAATGAAGATGAAAGATGGAATTGAAAAAATAGCAGATTTTAACGAACTAATA
>CALDEM010000109.1 GCA_937942435.1 uncultured Saprospiraceae bacterium | reverse complement strand
AATGTACTTCCTGTCTCCAATGGGTTGTCAGAAGCATAGTATGCATATCTCAGTTTTGCTCTTGATGAGATGCTGTTTCTTATCTTCGCTGCTACTTGTATGGCTTTTTGATAGTGAGCACCTTCCATCTCCAAGCCTATGGCAGACCAAGAGGACTTTAGAAAATACTGTAGGATGTCTTTGTTTTGAAGTGAGGTCCCAAGTACTGTGATCATAGAGCCAGTGTATACATTAAGCGGATACTTTTCAAATTGACTTTCTTTCAGTTCATTTTTGAAAACATAATTGTCTGCCGATCCTTCAAAGACGTGAGCAGTTGCAATCATGATATCGCCCTTGCCCCCGTGTAGGATACCTGCCTTGCCCATGATATTGATAGATCCAACATTCATCTTGATCTTTTGGCCGTTGGTCTCATATGGTTTTAGCAGTTCATCCATGGTCTCATAGGCCTGCTCGCCAAACGCATAATCCATTACAATGATGATGTCATCACATTCTTTATGTTGTATAGAATCTTTTAGTTCTGCAGGAAGGCTAGACCAAGAGACTTTTGCAAGATCTATGATTTGCACAGGGATATTACTCCCGCTGTCGTCATGAAGTTTTACCATACCTTTAGAGGCAGCATACTTCTTAACCTTGTCTCGGAGTTTTTGATTTTTGTCACTGCTGAGCGCATTCGCTATTTCAAATAAGCCTTTGTCCTTGTATTTTTTTCCAAGAGCTTCGGTAGCATAGATACTATTCATCACGCTATGCATGTTGGCACTGATGATATGTATCTTTCTTTTTATGAGTTCATGATCGTACAGATACTTCTTGATGTGATTGGCCCATAAGCTACCATATACATGGTGACCTATTTGTTCTTGAAGTGCAGTTGAAAATGAAATTTCGCGATCATTTTTGTCTATAGTTTCATCGATACTCAACTTCCCTAACCAATAACATATCGAGTAGAGGTCATTGACTCCATCTGCCTTTTTAAATAGAGCTAAGGCGTCAGCTGTCTCGCTATATGTTCTACCCAGCAGGGTGCTGAGGTAGGATATCGCGACCTCTTCTTGAGCAGAAGTTAGCGTCTTTTGCTTAACGATCTTAGTAAGCATCTTCCAAGTACGATTGGGCTGATTGCGATTGTTAAGAGCGTTGCGACCTATCTTCTGAGCCTCGTTATACATGAATGTCAAGTGCGTCAATACATCATAGACATCACTTCCTCCGCGTGTCATTTCTATGAGCATCTGCTCCTCATCTATACGATAACAATCTCGTCGCCTTTTACTGGGTATGATAGGTGTGAAGTCCGAGTTTTCGTAGCCTTCTCTACTGATGAGCTTTATATATCGACATTGCTCGATACCTCGTGGCAATCGTTGAAATACATATAGGAGACCCTTCAGCTCGACATGAGCTGGATCTGCTATCGATCCATAGATTTCAGGATTGATGGATAAGAGTGCATCGATCATTGCTTCTCCCGATCTTCCGATTGGCTTATATCTCCCCCTTATCAACAAGTGGCGCATTTCTACATGCATGCGTCTGATGGCACTTCTTGATATCTGAGCTCTGGATGGGGTACTGTGTGCCATAAAGGATATAATTTTAGTTATCGTTGCAAAAATGAATCCAATCTTATGGGGCGTCAAAGTAGATTAGGGGTATCAATGCTTTTTTGTCAAAGAAAGTTCTCTTTAACTCTTATCTTTTTGCTTCAATACAAAAAGACATATGAATTATAGCGCTGTATTTGACTATGCCGGCAATGTAACCATGCTGGGATGGCTACTATTGATATTGGTCCCATATTGGAAGTATACAAGACCAATTGTCCAGTATGCTGTTATTCCATTTTTACTGAGTTGTCTTTACGCATATCTCTTGCTCTTGGCCCCAAGTGAAGGAGGATCTATGGATCTCTCGTCATTTGGTTCTTTAGAGGGCGTGATGGATTTATTTACTGATCCCAAGTCAGTATTGATAGGATGGGTTCATTATCTAGCTTTTGATTTGTTCATTGGTTCTTGGGAAGTTGGAGATGCAGTCAAGAGAGGGATCAACAGATGGTTTGTCTTGCCTTGTCTCCTTTGTACATTTATGTTGGGCCCCGTTGGCCTGATCTTATACTTTATACTGCGCGCTGTACTGACTAAAAAGATCGCTCATGAAAATTTTTGAATGGCTCGCCGAGTTGCGTTATCGCAGTCCTCTGCTTTATCGAGTAGGCATGATCCATCTCATATTGGGTTTTTTATTGTTTGTCCCATTGATGGTGGATAGTCGAGAGGTTATGGGCATCAACACGTGGATTAAGCCTATCAAGTTTTCATTTTCCATTTGCATTTATGCATGGACATTTGGCTGGATTTTATTTGATCTACCCAATAGTAAGAAGTGGATCAAAGGACTAACCTGGACGGTTGCTGTAAGCATGATTTTTGAGATTGCAGTCATTTTATTTCAAGCGAGTCGAGCCACTCACTCTCACTATAATGAAGGCACGTTGTTAGATGGCGTCTTGTTTGGAATCATGGGCCTTTTCATAGCGACCAATACAATTGCAATCATTATTACTTTTATACTTTATCTTATTAAGAAACCTAATCTCGACAAAACTTATCTGATGGCCTTGAGATTAGCCTTTGTTGTTTTTATAATCGGTAACTGGGTAGGCGGTGAGATGATCAAGAACAAAGCCCATAGCGTTGGCATCGCAGATGGTGGAGAGGGCTTACCTTTTTTAAACTGGAGTACGCTTGGTGGAGACTTAAGAATTGCACATTTTCTTGGCTTGCATGCGATACAGCTGATCCCGCTGTTTGCATTTTTTCTTTATAAAAAGACAGAGCTTTCGCCAAATGTTAGATACGCCCTAACTGCTTTATTTGCAGTTGCATATGGCGGTATAGTGAGCTATCTCTACATGCAAGCTGCCGATGGAGTACCCCTTTTTTCGTCTTAGAACACCCAGCATTTTCTAATCATATTGCGCTTTATTTTTTGCGCTTTATTTTTTGCGCTTCATTGGATAGATGTAATTATACTTCAAGGATGTCTTGGTCCAGGCTATTCTTTTTTCCATTTTTCTCTAATCCAGTGCTAAGATGCATTGTCTTTGAACGACTAGCATAACGACCAAATGCTTGTAGAGAAGCACCCACTAATCTAAAAAGTCTATCTTGGATCCGACTAAACTAATTGTCAGCTTCGACTATGACCAGACGTCCGATGTATTTTGTATTGATAGGTATTTGTTTAATCATAAGCAGTTGCGATCAATCCGCTTCAACAGTGGACATCCCCAGTCCAGTAAAACAACAGATGCAGATCAGCTCAAAGATCTTGTCCCAAGAAGAGATAGAAGACAAGGTACTCGGTGCCATTGTCGGCTCTGCCATCGGAGATGCCATGGGTGCTTCAACAGAGATGTGGACAAGAGAAGATATCCAAGAGCGATATGGATACATCGATGGTTTGACACCAGCCTACAGAGAACAAAGCCCCGAGGGCACTTGGGAGCATGATCTGGTCGCTGGTGCAACGACTGACGATACAAGATGGAAGTACTTTATGGGTCAGTACTTTGTGAGATACAAAGGAACACTCTCGCCCCACAACTTTACTTCCTTTATCAATGACTACTACGATCAGGTGGTCCAAGAGCTATCCGATGATAGACATAAGTCATCAACAGATCAGTTAGACGCTCAAGTAGAAAAAGTGGATTGGATCAAAGAGTGGGCACGCGTCACTAAGGCATATGCGCTTGGTGATGATGAGTATCAGGTAGCGCAAGGGAGGTTTTATGGAGGCGAGATGTCTTGCGCTGGCTTACTCTATAGCCCTATGTTTGGCTTGCTAGGAGGCGACCCTGTAGCATCTTACAACATGGCTTATGAGCATGCCTTATTTGATATAGGATATGCTAAGGACATCACAGCGATGGCATCTACGATGACTTATCTAGCTATGCATGGCCAGGACTTTGAGTCGATAGTCGATAGTAGTTTGCTTGTTGATCCACATGGTTATAGAGATAGTAGATTAATCGGTCGCTTACTACAAGCTTCAGCAACAGAGATTACTCAATTAGTCGAAGGGTCGGAAAAATTAGAATTGCTTGATAGCATAGTAACAAAGATGCCACAAGGTTATCCAGGAACGGAACTTGATTGGTTGCGACAAGATTACATATATCAGGGATTAGAAAAACGACAAAAGGCAATCGCCTTTCATGCAGGAGAGATATGGGATATCACTTATGCTTCTCTGTTATTCGGTCGAGGTGATTTTAGAAAGACGATGTCCTTCATTGTCAATTATGGACGAGATAACGATACCGTGGCTGCGATTGTAGGGACTATGTTGGGTGCATACCTTGGATATGATGCCCTGCCTGATGACTTAAAATTAGAAATTATAAAAGTCAATCGCGAAGTGATTGGGATTGACTTGGAAGAGTTGGCGCAAGATCTATATCCAGTTGCTGCTAACTTGTAAATGAGGATGATTATAATCTTCACGGTACTAACAACAACTATATCATATCAACCAACGGCGGTTTATAATCAGATAGGCGCTGGCGTTATGTTGAGATAACTTACATACAAGAGTTGGTCAATTTCTTATCCCAGCTCAATCACGAGATCATCCTGTTCTACCATCGTTTTCTCCTTGAGATAGATCTTTTTGATCATGCCATCCATCGGAGCTGTGATTGTACTTTCCATCTTCATAGCTTCGATGATGAAGAGTGGTGCATCCTTTTTAACTTCATCTCCTTCTTTGACGATGATCTTCGACAGACTACCCTGAAGCGGAGAGCCGATGTGTTCTGGCGTTGTAGCTTTTAGATTTTGTACAACTGTACTGTTGAGCGATTGATCTTTGATTAGCACAGATCTGACGGTTCCGTTGATTCTAAAGAAGACCATTCTGTTGCCAGACTTTCTTGGTGCGTTGGTGTTGAGGTATTGTATCAGTATCGTCTTGCCTTTGCTAATATTAACCTGTATCTCTTCGTTGAACGCAAGTCCATAAAAGAAAGCTGGCGATGGTAACTTGCTCGTATCACCATAAGTCTGTTGGTGCTCGTAGAAGTCTTTATAAACTTTAGGATATAGCTCGTAGCTTAAGAAGTCTTCAAAAGCATCACTCTCTGGAAATTCTAATTGAAAAGCAGCATAATCTTTTTCAAAGTCTACTGGCTCAAGGTGAGCATTGGGCTTATCTGTGAATGCCTGCTCATTCTTAAGTACCATGTTTTGAAACTCCTCAGGCCATCCTTCATCTCGCTGTCCTAAGTGGCCCTTCATCAAGGAGATCATACTGTCAGGAAAGGCCATAGTGTGCCCCTTCTCCTTGATGTCTTCTATGGTGAAGTCATTAGCTGTCATGAACATCGCCATGTCACCGACTACTTTAGAAGAAGGAGTAACCTTTACGATGCCGCCTAAGTGATCGTTGACAGCTTTGTAATTTTCCTTAATCGTATCAAACTTCTCCTCTAACCCTAGTCCTCTTGCTTGCGGTCGTAGATTAGAATATTGACCACCAGGTATCTCATGATCGTATACTTCTGCCGTGCCTGCTTTTAGTTCTGTCTCAAAGCCATAGTAGTATTGTCTCACGGTCTCCCAGTAATTAGAATATTGATTGAGGCTCTTGAGATCTATTTTATTTTCGCGCTCATGCCCTTCGAGCATGGCGACGATAGAGTTGAAGTTAGGCTGAGATGTCAGGCCTGACATAGAGCTCAACGCTACATCTACAACATCTACTCCTGCTTCTATCGCCTGCATGTAAGTCGTCGATTGGATAGAGGATGTATCGTGTGTATGTAAGTGTATCGGTAGGTCCACAGCTTCTTTCAGATGGCTGATAAGATGCGTAGCTGCCATAGGCTTAAGAAGTCCTGCCATATCTTTGATCGCTAAGATGTGGGCACCTTCATCTTCTATGGCTTTAGCCATGTCTGTGTAGTACTGGACGTTGTATTTGTTGTTTCCTTTGGCAAGGACGTCGCCAGTGTAGCAGATACAAACTTCAGCAAGAGCATCGGTTTCGTTACGCACTGTCTTGATACTCGTCTTCATGGCTTCCAGCCAATTAAGAGAATCAAATATTCTAAATACATCAATCCCTTTCGCTGCTGAGTGAATGACAAACTTTTCAATTAAGTTGTCAGGATATGCTTTGTATCCTACAGCATTGGAACCACGAAGCAACATTTGCAATAGCGTGTTGGGCATCGTCTTGCGCAACTTTTCTAATCGTTGCCAAGGACTTTCTTTTAGAAAACGCATAGCGACATCAAAAGTCGCTCCTCCCCATACTTCCATAGAGAATATATCATCTCCATGCGCTCTAGCATAACTCTCCGAGACATTGATGAGGTCTATAGTCCTCATCCTTGTGGCGAGTAAGGACTGATGCGCATCTCGCATCGTTGTATCTGTGTAGTGGATACACTTCTCATCTTTCAACCATTTGGCGAAAGCATCAGGGCCTAATTTTTCTAATCTCTGCTTTGTACCACTCGGCATTTCAGTGATGGCAGAACGATCGGGGACTTTGGCTTTGATATGCTTTCTATCCAAGTCGATCTTTTTGATATCCTTGTTTCCATTTACAATTACATCTCCTAAGTAAGTGATCAGTTTTGTGCCTCTGTCTCTCCAATTAGGCGGTGCTAATAACTCCGGATGTTTTGCAATAAATGGAACCGTGGCCTTCCCTGTTCTGAATGTTTCATTCTTCAACAGGTTCAGCAAGAATGGGATATTGGACTTAACTCCTCGGATTCTAAATTCTCTAAGTGCTCTGTGTAACCTATCTGAAGCAGTAGCAAGAGATTCGCCAGAAGCAGTCACCTTGACAAGCATACTATCAAAGAAAGGGGAGATGGTTGCTCCTGCATATGCATTGCCAGCATCTAATCTGATACCAAATCCTGAAGCACTTCTATAAGCCAATAACCTGCCGTAGTCAGGCTTGAAGTCATTACTTGGATCTTCCGTTGTGATCCTACATTGTAGTGCCACTCCGCGATAGGTAATCGACTCTTGATTAGGTATATTGATACTTGGAGAGGATAGTGGGAGACCTGAAGCAATTAGGATCTGACATTTGACGAGATCGATCCCAGTGATCACTTCTGTGATGGTGTGCTCCACTTGGATACGGGTGTTGACTTCTATAAAGAATATCTCTTCATCATCATTGACCAAGAACTCAACAGTACCGGCATTTTGATAGCCGACTCCTTTGCAGATAGCTACTGCATATTGATGGAGTTTTTCTCTTGTTTCTTCTTTGAGCGAGGTGCTCGGTGCTATCTCAACTACTTTCTGATACCGTCTTTGTACAGAGCAGTCTCGCTCAAAAAGATGTACCATGTTGCCATGCAAGTCTCCAAGGATCTGTACCTCAAGGTGCTTAGGATTGTCGACAAACTTTTCAACAAAGACGGCTGGATTTCCAAAAGCTGTCTGTGCTTCACCTGAAGCCTCTATGTATGATTTTTCAATTTCGCTTTCTTCTCTTACGACACGCATACCTCTACCGCCACCTCCGGTAGCCGCTTTGAGCATCACAGGGTAGCCGATGCGTAGAGCTTCACTCTTGAGTTCGGCTATATCTGATATCGATGATGCACTGGCTTGTACGATCGGGACATTAGCTTTGATAGCGGCTTGCTTCGCAGAGATCTTATCTCCAAGTGCATGCATAGCTTCTGGAGAAGGACCGATCCATATGATGTCTGCATCGATACATGCTTGGGCAAATGTAGGATTCTCCGATAAGAAGCCATATCCTGGATGGATAGCATCTATGTTGTTTTCCTTGGCGAGCTTGATGATCGCTGAGATGTCGAGATAGGGCTTTAAGGGTTCGTCATTAGATCCTATCTGATACGCTTCGTCCGCTTTATATCTATGGAGCGAGTATCTGTCTTCATAAGTGTAAAGTGCTACTGTTCTAATATTTATCTCAGATGCAGCACGACAGATTCTGATGGCTATTTCGCCTCGATTAGCAATGAGTAATCGCTTTATCGGGCGGTGATTGTATGATGACATGACTTAGGTTTTTAAGATTCTATTGACCACATTTTGAATCTTGATCTGCGCCTCTTTCCAAAAATAGAGAATTATAAATTCATTTTGGCTTGTTTTTAAGGTCAAAACCAAATAAAATTTAAGTCAGAAAACTTAATGGTTTAATATGCAGTAGATTATAATGAAGGAGGGCATAAAGTCAAAATATTATAATGAGTACTTCAGTTAAGGTCTTGCCGACACATTATGTAAATCTCTTGTTAATCCACTACACATCAAGAGTAGTTACACATATTAGAATCATATATTTGATTTCAATATGAAAAAACTCTGGTTCGTCACTCTCTTTTGGGTATCTATGGCTCATGCAACGGATGATGTGATAACAGCTTATAAGTTGGTCCAACCTATCACTTTTGATGGATGGGTAGAAGAAGAGGAGTGGGGGCATATCCCTATGTTGACTTTTGAGATGCAGCTACCAGATGAGGGAGGAACGCCCTCTCAACTCACAGAGGCAAGGGTAGCTTACGACGATGATTACATCTATCTGTCAGGCAGGTTGTATGATGATGATGCGGCCAGTATCATGGCCAATACCAAGAAGAGAGACGCGCTGTCAGGATCAACACAATTCTTTGGACTCATCCTCGACTCATACAATGATAACGAGAATGGGTTGGCATTCTTTACAACTCCGACTGGCTTAAGATGGGACGGTGCAGTGGCTAACGATGCAGTCGGACGTGATCCTATGAATATCTCCTGGAATACCTTCTGGGATGTAAAAGTGCAGCGCTCCGATGAAGGATGGTTCGCTGAGATAAGAGTTCCATTTTCATCTTTGGGATTTGAAGATCAAGGGGGAGATGTTACGATGGGTATGATCTCTTTTAGATTTATCCCTCGTTCCAATGAGCTCGATATGTATCCCTTGATGCCGCCAGATTTTGGAGACTTTAGCGCATGGCGGCCGTCATTGGCGCAGGACATCTTGTTTAAAGGTGTCAAAAGAAAGAAGCCCTTTTATATTACACCTTATGTGTTGACGGGTTATTCTGCGATTAATTCATTGACAGAAGACGAGTCTACTTATGTAAATGAGACCAACTTCCTACGCCAGATAGGTGGAGATGTAAAATTGGGCTTGAGTAGAGGATGGACGTTAGATCTTAGTGTCAATACTGACTTTGCTCAAGTAGAGGCAGATGATCAACAGGTCAACTTGACGAGGTTCAGTCTGTTTTTTCCAGAGAAGCGACTCTTTTTTCAAGAGAGAGCAGGTATTTATAATTTTAGTTTTGGTAGTAGGGATCAGCTTTTTTATAGTAGAAGAATCGGTATCAATGACGGTGACCAACAGTCTATCATCGGAGGTGCAAGAGTGACGGGTCGATCCGGGCTTTGGGACATCGGTATCATCAGTATGCAGACGGCCGACCAAGGTGAACTAAAGGGAGAAAATCTCTCAGTCGTACGGATGAAAAGAGAGGTTTTTAATGATCGATCGGATGCTGGTTTTCTAATTACGCATCGTACAGACTTAGAAGGAAATTATAATTTCAATTATGGTTTAGATGCCGTCGTAGAGGTTTTTGATGAGCACATGGTAACGATGCGTTATGCGCAGACATTTGACAGTGACTTGGACAATGGCTTGTTTGATATAGACGCCTCTAAGATGTGGTTGAGCTTCTCTACACAACGACGGAGAGGATTTAGTCATGGGACGAGTATCTCAAGAGCAGGAAAGAACTTCTTACCTGAGCTGGGTTTCCAACAAAGAGATAATTACACCCGCTTTGGCAACAGGACCGCTTACAACTGGTTTCTAAAGGAAGATTCTAAAATATTCTCACATGGTTTTCAATCCGGAGGGACGATCCACTGGGGAAATGATACGGATAAGATAGAATCACTCAGGTGGCGTATAGGTTATGAAGTTAATATGAAAAATGGATGGCAGTTAGAAGCCAGAGTAAGACCACAAATAGAAAATCTTGTAGAAGACTTTTCATTGAGTGATAATGTGACGATACCTACAGGAGACTATGACTTTATGTCTTATGAAGTAGAGGTGACATCCCCGATGACTACTTCATTCTCTTGGTCAACGGAGGCCAGTCATGGCGCGTTTTATGATGGTACCAGGACCAGTGTTTCTTTGGCTCCAGTTTTTAATCTTTCATCTTCTGTTGAGCTTTCTGCAGCATATGAGTATAATCGCGCTTCATTTGATGTGAGACAAGAAGAGCTTGATTTTCACTTAGTAAGATTGAATGCCTTGTTTATGTTTGATACAAAGCTATCGTTGGCTGCTTTGGTACAATATAATAATCAAAGCAAGACCTTCTTAGGTAACGTTAGACTAAGGTACAATCCATCTGAAGGCAACGATCTTTTTATCGTATATAATGACGATCTAAATAGTGATCGATTTAGGGAGAGCCCTATCCTTCCAACCACTAATCAACGATCTTTGCAATTGAAGTATTCTTACACCTTTAGGTTGTAGGAGTTTATAACATTTGGTGTAAACCTAACATGTCACTATGAGAGTTGTCAAGACGGTTCCAAGATGGGAATCTTTCAAAAGAGCACTGAGTTTTGTTGCTAATCCGATCCCAGTCATCGATGAGGCTATAGCAAAATATGGAGAGACATACTACACGCGCATCATCGGAGGTGTAAAAATCATCATGTCTCGAGAGCCGAAGATCGCGCAACACATACTCCAGAAAGGCAATAAGAAATATCAAAAATCAGAACTGCAGACAGAATCATTAGGAAAATATGTAGGACTTGGTTTGCTAACAGCCAATGGTGACTACTGGCTGCGACAAAGGAGGTTAATACAACCGGGATTTCATAAGGCAAAGTTAGCGTCACTTGTGGAGATCATGGACAAGGAGATTAAAATCTTCATGTCAGAACTTGAGTCACGTGTCAAAAAAGATCCAACCATAGATGTCAATACTGCCATGATGGAGCTGACACTAAGAGTTGTTTCTAAGTCACTCTTTAGTACAAGTATAGACAATGATAGGATCCTTGATATAGGTCTTGCGATCAATGGTCTACAACAACATATCATCAAAGAGGTCCGTCTCCCTTGGCTCAACTGGTATCGCAATCTTACTGGCAGCACTCGCTCAGCTAAAAAAATCGCACAGAACACCAGAATGATGCTCCAAGAGGTGATCGATAGCAGAAAGGCTGATACGGGTACCGAGTACAACGATCTGCTCGACATGTTGCTTAACTCAAAGTATGAGGACAATGGCGAATCCATGAATAGTACTCAAGTGTTAGACGAGGCTATCATATTATATGTTGCGGGTTATGAGACCACTGCTAATACGTTGGCTTGGGCCCTGCATGCGCTTAGAGAGTATCCTGCGATAGCTGCCAAGTTAGAAACTGAATTAAGTGAGGTTGCAGAACCATTTTCTATGGAGCAACTCATGGTGCCTGATTATAATAGTCAAGTCATTGAAGAGACCATGCGTAAGTATCCAGCCGCATGGATCTTAGATCGAGTAGCACTTGAGGATGATGAGATCGATGGTGTGGAGATCAAAAAAGGAGACTTGGTTGGTCTCTATGTGTTTGGATCACATCGCAATCCCAATACTTGGAAAGATCCTGACAACTTTGATCCAGATAGATTTAACCCAGCTCGGAAGAAAGAGATAGAAAGTTACGCCTTCTATCCATTTGGTGGCGGGCCGAGGATGTGCATCGGTTACCACTTTGCGATGATCGAGATGAAGATCGCATTGATAGAATTTTTTAAAAGATTTAAGTTACCAGAGCGTAGTGGCCATGAGCCTGACTATCTACCGCTGATCACCCTTAAACCCGCATCCAATATTGTAATGAAATTAGAATTGAAGTAGCCCTCATGGTTGTGTAACAATTAGGTCGCGGCAAGTGATTTTAATTGTAATTCACTTGGAGATGATCAACATCTTAAGTAACTCGCAGTAAGAATATATAGCAGATGGCAAAGCAAGAATTCAGGATGCCCCAGATGGGGGAGAGTATCACTGAAGCAACGATACTAAGTTGGACTAAGCAGGTCGGTGAGCGCATAGAAGAAGATGAAACTTTGTTAGAGATAGCTACTGACAAAGTAGATTCAGAATTGCCATCACCTTATGCAGGTACTGTTCTTAGCCATAATTATAAAGTAGATGATATTGTGCCAGTGGGTGCTGTAATTGCAATTATAGAGACAGAAGGAGAGGCGGTCGTTGATTCTCAGAAAGATGGTCCATCAAAAGATCTCGAACAACCCATAACCCCCAAGAAGCAACCTGTACAAGTGGTCAGCAAGGCTGAGCCTATCAAAGTTGCAGAACCTATTGCCACTTCTGCATATGACGAATCAGCCAGCGCTGAGCCTAACCTTAGACCAAGTAAAACCAATAGATTTTATAGTCCTTTGGTGCGGGCTATTGCCGAGATGGAACAGTTGAGTGTTGCAGAACTAGATCAGATCAGAGGGACGGGGTCAGAAGGGCGCGTTACCAAGAGCGATGTTGTCACTTATGCCAAAAGAAGATCCACCATAATCGATAAGCAATCTATAAATTATAAATCTCCAATTAAAAAGAAGCAAGCCCCAGCTCGATCTTATGGCAGCGATGTTGAGATTGTAGAGATGGATCGCATGCGTCGGATGATTGCTGATCATATGGTGATGTCTAAGCGCACATCGCCACACGTGACTTCATTTTTAGAAGTCGATGTAACGCCGATTGTAGAATGGCGCAAAGAGCATAAGGATGATTATCAAGCTAAGTATGGTCAGAAGATCACTTATACCCCGATATTTATTAACGCTGTCGCAAATGCTATCAAGGACTTCCCAGGTATCAATGCTTCTGTCGATGGACATTCTATCATCCTCAAGAGGACAATCAATATCGGTATGGCGACAGCCACTTCTTCTGGCAATCTAATCGTACCAGTGCTTAAGCATGTTGATCATATGGACATCCATGGTGTGGTAGGAGCTGTCAATGACATGGCACAAAGAGCCAGAGATGGGCAGCTGAAGCCAGATGAAGTGCAAGGCGGTACATTTACCTTGACTAACGTTGGTACCTTTGGCAATACGATGGGCACGCCCATTATTAATCAGCCGCAAGTGGCCATTATGTCGACTGGTGCTATCCGTAAAAAACCTGCAGTAGTAGAAACAGCAGATGGTGATAAGATTGAGGCTCGGCAGTTTATGTTTTTATCCTTGTCTTATGATCATCGCATCGTCGATGGAGCCCTTGGTGGCCAATTCTTAAGAAGAGTTGGAGACTACTTAGAGCAATTTGATGCTTCGATGCTTGATTAAGCATCTTACATATCATTGGTTGGTTGATCAAAATTTGCTCAAGAAAGTTTCATTAAGAAAGTAAAGCCATCATTGGCCATTTCCCTTCACATGATTTATTGATCCATTCGTCGAGATTCTCTCTTGGGTAGTAGAGGATACGTGCTACAGGTGCAACCTTTGGTTGATCTTTGACGTATTAACTACAGAATGATTAACGAATCATAAAACAATAAACAAGATTATAGTTTGCATGATGGTTAATCGACTTTGTTCAACCAAACAATATTTTGAAATCTTAAAATGCATCATTATGAAAGGATTTGCAACATCACCCAGCAATTACACAAGAGGACTACGCCCAAGAAGATTCTTATCTGCGACATCAGCAAGGGTAAAAATGGATATTATTTTAGGCAAGAAGCTAAAAACTACGCCTAAGAAGGCGGCTTAATATAGCATTGTCATCATGTAGCAATGGGAGCCTCGGTGATATCACTGAGGCTTTTTTAGTTTAAAGTAATATTTATGGTCACGATGAGATGGATGCTTATAGCAACTTAAGTATATTTAGCTATAAGTCAATTCCAATTATTACGATATGCAAAGAAGATCATTCCTTAAGTCAACAGCAATCGCAGGGCCATTGGCGGCACCTATATTTGCGTCAGCGGCATCTGTAACACCAGAGCCAGTAGCAGCACCTTTTAAGATGAAGTTCGCACCTCATCTTGGCATGTTTAAACACTTAGCAGGCGAAGATCCAATTGATCAGCTCAACTTTATGGCAGATCAAGGATTTAGTGCATTTGAGGACAACAATATGCGTAGCAGGGATATCGCTGTTCAAGAAAAAATGGCCAATACAATGGCTAGTCGTGGATTAGAGATGGGTGTCTTTGTTGCTCATAAGATATATTGGAAAGAGCCCAACTTAGCTTCAGGAAAAGAAGATTGGAGAGCGGAGTTCTTAGATTATATCACCAAAGCAGTAGATGTTGCTAAACGTGTCAATGCAAAATGGATGACTGTTGTACCGGGGCATGTTGACCTCAGACAAGACATGGGTTATCAAACTGCAAATGTCATAGAGACGTTGAAACAAGCATCCGCTATCTTAGAACCTCATGATATCACGATGGTATTAGAACCTCTGAACTTCAGAGATCACCCAGGCCTCTTTCTAACTAAGATCGCTCAGGGCTATGAGATCTGCAGAGCAGTCGGCAGTCCTTCATGCAAGATTCTATTTGATATCTATCACCAACAGATCCAAGAGGGTAATATCATACCCAACATAGATAAGGCTTATGGAGAAGTGGCTTACTTCCAGATCGGAGATAACCCAGGCCGTAAAGAACCTACTTCAGGTGAGATTAATTATAAAAACATATTCAAGCATATCAATGACAAAGGCTTCAGCGGCATACTTGGTATGGAGCATGGCAACTCAAGAGATGGAGCAGAGGGTGAGCAAGCGGTTATTGATGCTTATCGGGCGGTTGATTTATAACGCTTAATACGTTTAATGAGTTTAAGACGTTCTGCTTGTTAGAAAGCTTTATAATTTGCTGATTTTATAAATAGGATCCTTTATTCTTGTCGTATTTGTTTTTAAATTATGTTTTCTTAGTGGTAGCAAGAATTAGAAAGGGTATGGGCTAACGTATTAAACCTATAAAACTCATTAAACCAAGAATACCCATTAAACTCAATCGTACAATTCACTGTCTTTCTTACCTCCTGCCATCAGGTAAACAACTAAATCCAAGACTTCATCTTCATTAAGTGTATTGAGGAGCTTTGCGGGCATAGGTGATGTAGCAGAAAGCGCTTGGCTTTTCACATCTGATTTTAAAAGTTCCGTGGTGGCTGTCATGTCGTATGGGCTTTGATATATGGTGTAAGCCTCTTCCGTTTCTTTTATAATCCTTCCAACTTTTCTATTGCCATCTTTTAGCTCAAAAGCCGTAAATGCATATTGATCAGATATCTCTTTGTTCGGGACAAGGATGGCGTTGACGATCTCTCCTTTGTTGAACCGGGTATTGATATTAGAAAGATCTGGGCCTTGTGCACCTCCTTCTCCATTCATGCGGTGGCAAGAAGAGCATAGAGCTGCTTGATATGCGCGATGGCCCTCTGCGTAGGTTCTTTTATAGTTGTTGATTTTGTCATCTCCCCAAGTTGCTATTCTGCCCAGATCGTACATGTTGTAATTAGATCCAGGCCCTTTGGGTTTTGGAAGATCAGCCATCTCCATCATGGGAGAGTAGAAACCTGCTATTTCTTTAAAATATGCCTTGTCGGCTTCAGGAACATTGCTGAGCGCTTGGGACTTGATGTTGTCTAAGAATCCTTTATAGCTTACTCCTCCTTTCTTGCTTATTGCATTTTCAAACCATGCGAAGTATGAGGAGCGCAGCTTTTTGGTCCATCCTTTTTTAGCATGGCTGAGTGCAGTGGCATAAAAGATAGCTTCAGTAGGGGGCATGTTATCCAACATGTCAGCTATCTGAGGACCGTACTGTTCACTTCTTGCTAAGAGTTTTTTAGTGAGTATGTCAGGGCTGTCACTTGCACCCTCGTCGGTGGTGCTTTCTAAAAGTGCCATTGTTTTCTCAACAGCATCATCACTTTGTAAGTGTATCAATAGTTCACAAAGTGAATGATTGGTTTTATAATTATTGGATGGAAAAAGAGGGGAGAGTCTTTTGGCAATTTGTTTTTTTATGGTTTGATCTCCACTCTTATCTCTTGCAAGAAGAAGAGTGTACGCTCGGAGTAGTCCGATTTGATTTTCTTCGCTTAGACTTGGGTATGATAGTTCATTCAGTTTATTGGTAATCTGCATTTCAAGAGTACCACCACTTCTGGCATAAGCGAGTGATGCTTGGATCACTTTTGTAGGGTTGGTCTCATCATATAAAAGACTTTGCCAACTCTGAAGATCTTGATGCTCTATAGCGATCCTTGCGGCATACTGTATGTGTCGGTCTTCATGATTAAGATATGGCCAAGCAGCTTGTATGGCTTCTGGATTTTGACCAGTGTGGTATTTTTCTAATTGATGTCTTAGTGTTCTGAGTTTTTCTGCTTCGGGTTCTGATGAAGCTGTGTACGAGCTTGCATCTTCAGAACCAGTATAGCGTACTCTATAAAGATGACTCTCTAATCGTCTACCACCAGTTAGAAAATATAGGTTGCCATCAGAGCCAGCTGTGGCGTTGGTGATGGGTAGAGGTGCGCCAGACAAAAACTCTTTTTTCTCTCCAACATAAGAGCTACCTGATTCTTCAAGGTCTACGTGGTACATAGTCCCAAAACTCCAGTCACAAGCAAAAAGACCACTTCTATATTGAGCTGGGAAATTTAAATCTCGTCCCATGATTACCGCTGTAGGGGATCCTTGTGCCATGTCTTCTACGGCAGGAAGATTGTCAGGTGAGTAGACTGGCCACTTGCCTGAGCCAGTACGCCAACCAAACTCTGCTCCACTTGTGACATGTAAGATTCTTGTTGGTCGATACCAAGGCATACCAAAGTCCCACTCCATATCCGCATCATAAGCGAAGAGCTCGCCGTGGTCATTAATGCCAAAACTAAAAGGATTACGCATACCAGCACCTATCAGTTCCCAGTCTGTACCATCAGGGTTAGTTTTAGCTAACCAGCCACCTGGCGCTTTCAGATCATTGGCGTGACCACTTGCATCAAGGTAGGGTGGAAGTAAGTTGTCTTCTTCCCAGGTACGTGGCAGTCTACTTTTAAATTGATCTGGCACCTTGTTGAAGTTGCCAGCAATAAAATATAACGACTCGCCATCAGGACTCACACGAAGAGTATGGGGCCCATGCTCTCCCTGGCCAGTCACAGATATTATGTTTTTCTTAGTGTCCAGTTTGCCGTCTCCATCTTGGTCTGTAAGCCTATATATCCCACTTGATGGATCATCTGGCTTGTTTGGATTTTCTCCCTTTACAACGACAACGTATAGACTATTGAATGCCCATAGTAGCCCTTGAGCGTGACCCATATTGATCTCCACGCTGTCTATATCAGTAACACTGAGCGTGTCGCCAATTGCAGGCATCTTAAAGGTATAGAGTCCGCCATACTGGTCGCTGGTATAGAATCGATTGTCTGGTCCTTCGGTTATAGATACCCAAGAACCTTGATTGTTTATCGATGGATTATACAATTTTTCAATTTCAAAATCTGAGGGTAGGCTGATGCCATATTTTAGTGGCGCTAATGGAGATTCTGGTTGACAAGCTATGACAACTATCAAGACGAAGGTTAGCGATAGTGCAGATAACTTCTTAGGTAGGATGTTCATGTTCCTAAGTTAACAAATCTCAACTTATTGGAGTATCACCGTCTTGGATACTTCGTTTCTTATTGATCTCGTTAGCAATATGACTATAACTAAAGAGAGAAAGATAATTGTATGAAAAAGTCTATTCTGATT
>CALDEM010000108.1 GCA_937942435.1 uncultured Saprospiraceae bacterium | reverse complement strand
AGGTCGTAGCTATAACCAAGCATCATATGCTGTGGATGTCTATAAGATCACAAAAGTCAAAATAATCCCAGCCACAATGGCCGCCAGCAAATACGGCGATAGAGGAGGAAACGGGGTGATTGAGATCACCTCTGAGAAGTAGTATAAGTCTGAGCTTAACTTTTATCGAAAGATTGAAGCCATTGGTCGATATGTCTAAGTGTACTGGGCATAAATACGTATTTAGTAGTTCAAATCGATTAATTAACATCCGATAAGGCGCAATAAAATGGACCACTATATCAAAGAGAAGGCAAAAAAGAAAGTAAAGTCTATCAGAAGGTTATATATACACTGCTCCATATTTGCCATCATGGCCGTCTTCTTTTTTTTGATCAACATCACAACTAATCCATTTTTCATGTGGTACTACCTCCCATTAATTCCTTGGGGAGCGATAGTAGCACTTCATTATGTTTTGGTTAAAGGCATACCAGGTACCAAGATTCTTACTAAAGAATGGGAAGAAGAAGAGTACGAACGTCAGATAGATAGACTTAGCGGAGGTAATTTTACTTTTGACGAAATTGAAGAGGAAGAGTTCATACCTCAGAAAGGCAAATACCTCGCTTACACAGAGTTGTCTGATGAAGAAGCTTTAGAGCTGAGAAGACTTCAGAAGCATAGTGCTACTCAAGGGCTCGGCCAAGACTTCGTATAAAAAGTCTGATTCTAATTTCTAATTATCCAAGTGGCATATAGTCCATACCAAAAGCGTCTGCAACAGCCTTGTAGACGATCTTTCCCTTGACCACATTGAGTCCTTTGCGTAAAGCTGCATCGTCATGACATGCTTGCTTCCAACCTTTGTTTGCCAGTTGGATCGCATGGTGAAGTGTAGCATTAGTCAGTGCTATCGTAGAAGTGTAAGGCACTGCTCCTGGCATATTGGCTACACAATAGTGAACGACGCCATCGATTATATATGTTGGATCATCATGAGTTGTAGGCTTACAAGTCTCTATACATCCACCTTGATCTACTGCCACATCTACTAGAACAGCGCCATTCTTCATGTCCGCAAGCATCTCTCTTGTGATGAGATTAGGCGCCTTAGCACCAGGTATCAGCACAGCGCCGACGATCAAGTCGGCACTCATACTTAGCTTTTTGATATTATATGCATTACTATACATCGTGCTCACATTAGCTGGCATAACATCTTCCAGATATCGGAGTCTATTGAGATTGATATCCAATATGATCACTTCGGCACCCAGGCCAGCCGCCATCTTTGCTGCTTGTGTACCAACGATACCACCACCTAATATCACTACTTGAGCCGGTAGCACGCCAGGCACACCACCTAAGAGTATCCCTCGACCACCCATGGGCTTCTCAAGGTACTTGGCACCTTCTTGGATAGACATCCGACCTGCCACTTCTGACATCGGCACCAATAGTGGCAGCGATCCATCAGGATTCTGCACGGTCTCATAGGCGATACACACTGCACCGCTATCCACCATGGCTTGAGTCAGCGGTTGATGTGATGCAAAGTGAAAATATGTATACAACACCTGATCCTTTTTGACAAGACCATATTCTGAAGCTATCGGCTCTTTGACTTTGATGATCATCTCTCCTATGTCGTAGACCTCTTCTATGGTTGCTAACATGTGGGCTCCAGCGGATACATACGCTTCATCTGTAAATCCAGTACCCTCTCCGGCTGTCTTTTGGACATAAACAGTATGACCATGCTTAGCTAATGCAGTCACACCTGAAGGGGTCAGACCTACTCGATTTTCACTTTGTTTTATTTCTTTCGGGACGCCTATAATCATGATAGCTTTTTATGGTTCAAAAATACAGTGATTTGAATAATTCTAACGCCTTAATCAACACGAAAAAATCATTATGACAGTTCTTTTTTTAGATAACTGAAGTATTCTTTCAAGATGTCGATGTTGCTCGTACGAGGAGTTAAGACCTCTAGGACAGCAGACTGATCCAGACTTTCGTCAAATAGTCGTTCCATCCCATGCTTCAAAGTAGTACGATCATCAGCCCGGAAGTAACTTATACCATAGGCTTTTGCGATATGCTCTGCTGACGTCTTATGAGTAGCTTCAAAATGTTTTTCAAGGTGATTGGTTTTATCTGGGCCCTTCACATATCTAAATATGTTGCCACCTTCATTATTGATCATTATGATCCTAAGCTTCGCATCGAGATGATGATGCCACAAGCCGTTAGAATCATAGAAAAAAGAAAGGTCACCAGTCACCAAGGTCACCCAATCATCATGCACATAGGCATAACCAGCGGCTGTCGAAGTACAGCCATCGATACCACTTACACCACGATTACACTTATAAAGTAAGTCCTCCCGATGTGGAAACAACTGCGCATATCTAACTGGAGTACTACTCGATAATTGAAGGACTCCCGACGGCACATGCGCTAAGACATCTTGCATGACTTGCAGGTCCGACCAAACACAATCATCTAGATATACTATATGTCGTGCTTTCGTATGCTCTTCTCTTGCAAGCCAGACTCTTTTAAACGATGTAGGGGTGCTTTGGTTTTGAGATTGTTCATTTAGCAAATTAGAAAACAAGTCCTCTGCATCCATAGATATCAAGCGAGTTAAGGCTTGATAGGTATCTATATACCCATCATCTGCATCGACATGCCAGTGCGCCTTAACGTCCATCTGTCGCAACATAAACCGTATCTTCTTAGATACAATCGCAGCACCACATGAGATCACAAGTTCTGGAGTAAACTTTTCATATTCATCAAGATTGATACTGTCTATCACCCTATCGATCGAGGGCAAGACATGTTGAGACTTAACATTAGAAGTAGTCTCTGTAAGGACTATCACTTGAGGTAATTGTGCTAATTGATCTATCACTTTATCAAAACCAGCGTTATGATCTCGCTGCCCAACGATAACTAATACTCCTTTATAATCCGACCATTCTTTTCTAATATCTAAAATAGCCTCTGTTGACAATTCTAATTTCAACTTTGGCTTTTTTATAATCTTGGGATCAGCAAATGTCGAAGCAGGCACTAGGTCATACAAAGGCTCACGCATCGGTACATTGATGTGCACAGGACCATGTGCTCCCGATGTTGTTATATTGATGGCTTCATTTACTATGCGATCATTAAACCACAAGTGCTCTGGCTGCTTTGGCTCTTCAAATAACTCAAAGCTCTTCTTGATATAGTTAGCATAGAGGTCCTTTTGCTTCATCGTCTGCCCTGCTCGCTGATCGATCCATTCGATAGGTCGATCGGCTGTAAGTATCAGCAACGGTATCTTTTGATGGTATGCTTCGGCTATAGCTGGTGCATAGTTAAGAGCAGCTGTCCCTGAAGTACAACATAGGATAACTGGTTGCTTCAACTTTTGGGCCATGCCCATAGCAAAGAACGCAGCAACTCTTTCATCAGCGATATTAAGACAGTCAAACCGTCTATCTTCTGCAAATGATAATGTCAAGGCAGCATTACGCGATCCCGGAGAGATGACGACATATCTGATGCCCTTAAGCGCACAGATCTTTACTAATCGCGCGATGGATTCTTTGGCTGAAGTCAGATGTTCAGTCTCATCACTCATGCACAGCCGTTTTATTGATAACAGATAGCATTGTCTGAGCCTTGAGTTCAGTCTCTTGCCATTCTGCCTCAGCATCTGAGTCCTTGGTCAGGCCTCCACCCAAGTACAAGACATACGCATCTTTATATATCCTCATAGATCGGAGGTTAATATACAAGGACTTTACACTATTGATATTCCATGGGCCGATAAATCCACAATAGTGCTCTCGGTCGTGATCTTCGTGATCTAAAATCCAGTCCATCGCCTTCTCTTGTGGTCGTCCACAGATAGCAGGTCCAGGATGAAGCACATTTGCGATAAGCATAGGATCATCTATGTCCGTCATGCGAAATATAGAACGCAAGTGTAGCACTTGTCCGGCTTTAACGGTCTGAGGCCCCTCCTGAGCAAAAGCTATCTTACGATCATTGAGGCGTTGCTCCACATACTCTTCTATCACTCTTTGTTCATGGATCTCCTTAGCACCCCACTTGACCTGATCCAATGGCAATCCTTGATCGACTTGAGTGCCTGCTAGAGCCATCGTTGAAGCAGTCTGAAGATGATCCGATGTAATCAATACTTCTGGTGTCGCACCACACCACAACCCTTCTCCTGGTACATTATAAATAAAGACAAAAGCAGATCTATAGCGTTCTGTCAAGTCCAGAAACAGGTCATATAAGTCCGCCTCGTCTTTTTTTACCCTTTTGATTTTGGAGAGTACTACCTTCTCCATTTCTCCATCTCGGAGTGCTTGTATAGTCGATCTTGCTGTCTTAAGATAGCGTCTTTTGTCAGTACTCTTTAAAAAACAAGACTCTGTAGCATCTATGTGCCATGCTGCATTAGTAACAACATGATCTGCCCGTATATACTTCGTCTTACTGTCCTTCTTAGCAAAGCGCTGTATAGCAAATGCACCATTATCGGG
>CALDEM010000107.1 GCA_937942435.1 uncultured Saprospiraceae bacterium | reverse complement strand
CTTACAAAAGCAACTACTGGTGCTCCATCACAATTGTCGGCAGCATCGGTTACAACTGTAATATCTGCAGATGGAATTTCGCTGAAGCATTCTACAGTTATATCTGATGGATTACTTGCCGTTGGATCAGTGATGTCTTCTACATTTATGTTTTGAGTGACATTGATCGAGTTGCCACTACAATCTGTAACGCTGTAGGTCCTAACTACTGTTACCACATCGCCATCACACATCGCATTGGTGATGTCATCACTTACAAAAGCAACAACTGGCGTTCCATCGCAATTATCAGCAGCATCTGTTACAACTGTAATATCTGCAGGTGGGATTTCGCTGAAGCATTCTACAATTATATCTGATGGGTTGCTTGCTGTTGGGTTCGTTAAGTCTTCTACATTTATGTTTTGAGTTACATTGATACTGTTGCCACTACAATCTGTAACACTGTAGGTTCTAACCACTGTTACTGCATCGCCATCGCACATTGCACTCGTTATATCATCGCTTACAAAAGCAACTACTGGCGTTCCATCGCAATTATCAGCAGCATCAATTACAACTGCAATATCCGCAGGTGGAATTTCGCTGAAGCATTCTACAGTTATATCTACAGGGTTACTAGCAGTTGGAGGTGTGCTATCCTCAACAGTTATAATCTGAAGACAAATGGTCATCAATCCTGCATCATCTGTTACAGTCCAGGTTCTTTCTATGGTTTTTTCTGCTGGACATGAACCTGTAATAATGTTATCCGTAAAAGTTATCTCATCTACTCCACAATTATCCATTGCTGTAGCCATACCTGTATTAGATGGATCAGTGCTTTCTGTGCATTCTATGGTTATAGCTGCTGGACAAGTGATGGTAGGTGATTCTATATCCTCGACAGTAACCATCTGTGTGCATTCAGTGCCATTACCAGCGGCGTCTGTAAGTGTCCAAAGAACTAATGTAACACCCAATGGAAATGTATCTGGGGCATCATTAATCGTAGTCGCACCAGCCATACCACAGTTATCTGTGAATGTTACCATACCAAGCACAACCTCACTTGCCGTACATAGACCAGCATCTGCACCAATCACAATATCAGTTGGGCATGTTATCACGGGTGCTTCGTTATCTTCTACAATTATAATTTGATCACAAGTTTGACTATTGCCAGCGTCATCCATAACTGTCCATGTCACTGTAGTAGAGCCAATTGGAAAACTCGCTGGAGCATTATTAGAAACAGAAGCGACTCCACAATTGTCATCAGTCAAAGCTGTTCCCAACGTTACTCCTGACGCAGAACACTGGCCAAAGTCAGTACCTACTATCTGGGTCGGTGGGCAAGTTATAGTTGGCAATTCATCATCTGTGATGATTATATCTTGTGTGCATGTTGCGGTATTGCCAGCGGCATCAGTAACGGTCCAAGTGACTGTTGTTGTCCCTACCGGATATGTTGCAGGTGCATCATTGCTTATCGTCTCTCCTGGACAGTTGTCTGAAGTTGTTGGATTAATCAATAGAACTGCAGAAGCCAAACATACTCCTGCATCTGCAGTTTCTGTAATATTAGCTGGACAAGTAATAGTAGGGGCTTCATTGTCTTCCACCTCAACAACTTGAGTGCAAGTAGCTGTGTTGCCAGAGTTATCTGTAACCGTCCATGTCACAGTGGTCATCCCTACTGGAAATGTTGCAGGTGCATCATTAGTCACCGAAGCTATCCCACAATTATCAGAAGTTACAGGGGTTCCTAAGCTTACAGATGAAGCTGAGCACATACCCGTATCAGCATCTACAGTTACGGGGCTTGGACAAGTTGTAATGGGGTCTTGATCATCAATCACCGTGACATCTTGATCACAAGTCGCTGTCAAACCAGCTTCATCGGTTACTGTCCAAGTTATTGTCGTTGTGCCAATCGGAAAAGTACTCGGCGCATCATTGGTTAAAGTTGTCATCTCACAATTATCAGTGGAAGTAGGGTCTGAAAGGATGACAGATGTCGCTTGGCAAGATGCATCTGCGGTAACCGTAATGTCCGCTCCACAAGTAATCTCTGGTGGATCACTATCTGTAACAGTTACGGTGGTTTCACATGTTGCTGTGTTTCCATGAATGTCCGTAACAGTCCATGTGACTATTGTCTCGCCTAGTGGATAGCTGGCTGGAGCATCATTTGTCGTGCTCATGATACCACAGTTGTCATCTACAACAACAGCACCTAAAGAAACTCCTATGGCCATACAAGTCGGCCCAGCTGCAACAGATACATCACTTGGACACATGATAGACGGTGCGATCGTATCGGATACAGTTACAATTTGTTCGCAGGTGGTCATATTTCCAGATCTATCCTCCGCAGTCCATGTAACAGTAGTATTGCCTATTGGATATGTTGTTGGTGCATCGTTGGCTATACTAAATGAGACACAGTTGTCAGAGACTGTGGGGTCACCAATCATAACATTGGATGCAGAGCAAGCACCTGGATCTGTAGATACTGTTAAATCTCCCGGGCATATCAACAGCGGTGAGATGGAATCTAAAACCGTTATAGTGGCTTTACATGCTGCCTCATTGCCTTGATCATCTGTGATAGTCATAAGAACCGTTATCATACCTAAGTTGCTACAATCAAAATCAGTCTGATCAAGAGTATAGTCAAGCATCATATCACAATTATCAGTCGAACCTCCATCCACTGCATCAGCCTCTATCTCAATATTTCCAGTCGCGTCCAGATATACATTGATATCCATGCAGACAGCAGTAGGGCCATCCAACTCAGAAACACCAAATGAGGCTGTCGGATGATCACAAGAATATTTGGCTAAAGCCATATAATCAACATAATAATCACGCCCTCCCCTTATCGCTATCCTATCAAAATTCGAGTAATTATTAGTTGCCAAGCTACTTGTAACTGAACCTAAAGAGTTGCCTTGGTTATCAAATATCTCTCCGCCATTTATATTATCATCTGTACATCGCGTCAGTTCAGTTATAACGAATGTGTCCAATGGAATCGATGGAGAGATACCAGTCAATGAAGCGCCACCACCTGCTCCATTTTGTCTTCTTTCTATACCAGCATCAGCGCCGCTATCCCCATTACGCCTGATACCGTAGCCATTGAAAGAGCTATTCTCAACGCCATATCTATTTTGAGCACAACCGGTAATGGCATCATCAGGCCTGGCTTCTCTTGTGATAAGTACATAATCATCAAAATTGAAACCTAAATCAATATATCCACCATTTGGGTCACAATTGATCTCCTTACGAACAACAGACTCCCCAAGGAACATGTCAGCCACAACTCCACCTGAACCAATCTGAGTAATACCAGCTGCGGAGTCAAAGTCGTTAAAATAGTCAAAGACATCGTCAGGATTACCTTCTGATCCGCATCCTCCAAAATACATATAGATGGTCGTACCGCCCATAGGTATCGATGGTATCTCTACCCATACAGAACCTGTAGTTGCGTTATATGTCTGTGTCCAATGATCGATGATAGTCGTCTCATCAGAAGACGTAAATAAGATATTGGAGAAATCAGCAGCAATATCAGTAAAGAGTGGTACATCTAGTTTTACCTGATAGTCAGTCAAGGCATCTGTATTACCAGCTATCATAATCGGGACTTTTCTTTTGCAGTCACATACCCAATCTGTTGGCATCATCACAGATGCCTCAGTGGTTTCTGCATCATGAGTATCATCTAAGTGGTTATTACTCAACGAAAAGGATAAGAATGCCACTGAGATAACAGCAACAGATAGAAGGATTACTTCAAGACGATTTTCAATTTGTTCTTTAAAAAGAGATAACATCAATTTCAATCAATTTCCACAACAATTAATCTTGAATATGAATTCAAGTGATAATTACTGTTTCGAGATCGATGTATATGATAAGGCATAGAGGGAGCTATCGCCTATACAATTAACAAATATATTACAAATTTTCGTAATTTGTAACTCACTGATTGTTAATATTTTAAGAAATCATAATTCTTAACCGATGAGTATGATTTAGTGGGTTTTGCCGTGCATAACCTATAGTATCCCACTATGGTTTAGCCTAGCTGATGTGAGAGTTGCACCGCTACATATGCCATCAGACCAGCTCCAACCTCAAGTGCAGCATGATCGATATCAAAAGAAGGCGTGTGTACAGCGCTCGCGTTGCGTCCGTCTGTTGAGGCCGTACCTAGTCGATAAAAGCAGGCAGGCACCTGATGACTGTAGTACGAGAAGTCCTCAGCGGTCATCCTTGGTGTAAGCTCTACGGTTCCTACATCTCCCATATAGTCAGAGATACCACTCTTTACTGAGGACGTCAGATCCGGGTTATTGTATAGGGACGGATACCCTCTCACTATGTTGATCTCTGCCGTAGCACCGTGAGCTTTGCAGATAGCTTCTGTCATCTCATTTATTAATAAGTGTGCTTCTTTTCTCCACTTCTCATCATAAGTCCTAAAAGTTCCTTCCATTTTCACCTCTTCAGGTATGACGTTAGTCGCACCACCTTGCGAGTTGATCTTTCCTATGCTCAATACAGACGGAGTATTAGGATTAGACTTACGGCTTATGATAGATTGCAGAGATTGGATCAACTCAGCACTAATGAGTATAGGGTCGATAACTTGATTAGGCATAGCTGCGTGGCCTCCTTTACCTTTAACCGTTATATACAGTTCATCACAAGAAGCCATAAAATATCCAGACCCATATCCTATCTGGCCTACTGGTAGAGCTGGGTGTACATGCTGACCGATTATCGCTACGACATCCCTTAGGACACCATCTTCTATCATCAATGACGCCCCACCCGGCAGCTTTTCTTCACCCGGTTGAAATATCAACCTAACGCGACATGACAATCGCGATTCTAGTTCTTTGAGGATATAAGAAGCACCTAGCAAGCATGACGTGTGTACATCATGTCCACAAGCATGCATGACACCATCGTTAGTAGATCTATAAGATCTATCTTCAGCCTCCAAGATGGGCAGTGCATCTATGTCTGCACGCAGTGCAACTACTTTCTCCCCAGATCCCAACTCAGCTGTAAGTCCTGTTCCTCCGCCTATATTGTCAGTTATGGTAAGTCCTAGCTCATGTAGTGCCCTCTTGATATATGCACTGGTTTCATACTCCTCAAAAGACAACTCTGGATGTCTATGGAGGTACTCACGATGCTCTTTGATCTGAGGATAGTATTTTTTAGCGAGCTTTCTAATCTCTTCCTTCATGGATATCTACCTTTCCTTTTCGTATGACTTCCGTCAAATACTTAAACTTAGAAATGACGATGAATATATCGTCAAAGATAGTATAATTAGCAGCGTAGTCTACCGACGCTCTCACCTTTTCATCTAAATCAGATTCTGTTGCAAAACATTGTAAAAGTGAAGGTTTCACCAAAGGAAGCCGCTCATGATTAATATCAAATGCATCATAACCCACGAAGGTCATCTCCCCTCTTAAGATCTCATTGATGACTTTTACTTTAAGACCCGTAATAACAGCGATAGGTATATAGAGAATGGAAGCCATCATTACATCGATCATTCGCTTTTGCAATAAAAAAGATGGTTGACTTAGATGATAGTGACTGACAGAAAGTGAACTCTCTCCTCTTCGTGATTTGTCATGACTCGAAAACATCAATCCTTCATCGCCTTTCCAAAACTTGAATACCGGCTTGATTGCACTATACTCCCTCATGATATCAATCAGATTAAACATTGGTTTGTGATCAAAATCAAAAACTAAATTATCCCCATCATTCAAATATTTCAAATCATCCTGATTTTTTATAACCCTATGCGGAGTGTCACTTATTCTAATTTCTTCCTGAGCAGATTTATGAGTATACAGATAGTTCACTTTACTTTTGGGACTTGACCATATACTTTTTATTGAGAGAATAATAGGAACAATTAGAATCGACAGCACCAGTATCATCCTGGAAAATCGCCAAGACTCTGGTATCAGGGCATAGACAATCAAGAGAAAAATCCCACCAAAAAGCGCACTTTTATAAACTTTTTCAGGACGCTTCTTTTTATAAAAGTAGATGCCATTTAGGTATAAAATACCAATCCAAATCAAAGTGTAAATCAAGTAATGAAAGAGATACTGTGCTGTCCCATAATAATACCAATCTCCAATTTTCATAAAAGACCATACAAACTGGATGGTCAAAAAACAAAGGCTAATAATTATAAAATCAAAAATAACAGAGATCATATCTCTTAACCGATGCCTTACATAACTGGCCTTAGAAAATGATGCTGCAAATACTCCAGAACTTATTTTTCCAACAGAAGAGGAAGCTGCATCAACGTTATGCTTTTGTACATACAGATTGATCGCATTATAAAAATTATAGTTATTCTGTAATTGGGTTTTATCTGTACTTTCTCCTTTAAAATGAAGCACGTTAACATCACTCAGGCAGATGTTCTTATATCCATTGTCTATAGAAGAGACCGACAGATCTACATCCTCCCCATACATAAAAAATCGCTCGTCAAAACCATCGAGCTCTTCAAATACTCTTTTCTCCACTACCATACACGCACCACATAATACAGGTGCTTCTATCTCTTTCTTTTTTGCTATCTGTTTATAATAAGGATAGGATTCATGAAATGGCAGACCCAGTATCTTATTTAATCCATTCATAGTTGTTGGCAACTCTCTTGCAGACTCTGGCAACACACATCCTCCTCCATCTATTAACAAAGGACCGACAATACCAACTGAAGGATCTTTAGCTTTTTTTACTAATCTACTTACAGCATGTTCTTCGAGGATACAGTCAGGATTTAGAAAAACCAATGTTTCTCCCTTAGCCAATTGTGCTCCTTGATTACATGCTTTTGAGAATCCCAAGTTTTCATCATTTTCTATGACATGGATGTTGGGATATTTGTTTTTGATGAGGGTGACTGAGTTATCAGAAGAGGCGTTATCAACTATAATTAATTCTAATTGTCCGGCACCTTCTTGTCGCAGTATGCTATCGATACAAAAGGCTATAAAGCCGGCGACATTATAAGTAACAATGATAATGGATGTACTAATCTCAGTCACAGCTTTGGTTGTTATCTCCTGATCATATTACCATAGAACTGGTAATTACAACTCAGATATTGAATATGTCGTTCTCGTCGCAATCGACCTTCCTAATGTGAGTTCATCCGCATATTCTAATTCCCCTCCGAAAGAAATCCCTCTTGCCAACAATGTGATCTTGACATCTGCATCTTGCAATTTTTTAGAAAGATAGTAGATGGTCGTCTCACCTTCGATTGTTGGACTCACGGCCATGATTACTTCACTAATTTGGCTTGACCGAGCTCTTTCTATCAAAGTATCAACTGTAAGATCTTCAGGTGCGATACCATCCAATGGTGAGATCACTCCACCAAGGACGTGGTATAACCCTTTATACTGCCCTGTCTCTTCTATGGCCATCACGTCTCGCACCGACTCGACTACGCATATCTGTTCTGCCTTGCCTGTCCGATTGATACAGATAGTACACTGCGCTTGATCTGATAGATTGTGGCACGAGACACAAAACTTGATATTATTGACCATCGCTTGTATAGGTCTGATCAAGTCATTTTGAGCAGTTTCCTTGTCCTGTTTGATGAGATGTAAGGCCAATCTAAGTGCCGATTTTTTCCCGATACCAGGTAAGTTGCTGAGCGCTTCTACAGAATCCTCAAGAAGACGAGAGGAGTATGACATACTTATTATTGATTATGGCTATAAAAGTAGCAGAAATTATGTTCTGTCATCATCGCCATATGGCAACTTATTCTCTTTAACTGCCTCATAAACCGCATTGTATATTGATAGCTAACCTCATACACATTATAAATAATTGTAATGTATCATAGACTTCTTTGATACATTTTGGGATGAAGTAAAACATTTGCCGTAATTTGGCTTTTTTATTTCGATCAAAAGAGTTCATCATGGCAGAAGTAATCAGAATGCCCCGTCTTAGTGATACAATGGAAGAGGGAAATATCATTGGATGGTTAAAGAAAGTGGGAGATAAAGTATCTCCAGGAGACATCTTAGCGGAAGTCGAAACAGACAAAGCGACGATGGATCTCGAAAGTTTCCATGAGGGCACTTTACTATACATAGGTAAAGAAGAAGGAGCAGTCCCTGTAGATGGCATCATAGCTGTCATCGGAGACAAAGGAGAAGAATACGAATCACTCATAAAAGAAGATAACGCCATAGCGCCGGGAGCTGCTAATCCTGCACCTGCCGAAGCAAAGGAAGAAGCTTCTACTACTCAGTCAGAACCTGCAGTGGCAGCGGCTACAACAGCAACGCCAGCTGACTCACGAATCAAAGCTTCGCCACTTGCTAAGTCTATGGCCAAAGAAAATAACCTTGATCTCGCTTCAGTATCTGGATCGGGCGAAGGTGGAAGAATCGTAAAAAAGGATATCGAATCTGCCATAAAGTCTGGAGGATCTACAGCACCGAAGAGCTCTGTAGATTATTCTTCTATGGCCTCAGGCGAGTCTATTGAGATCCCCCTTTCGCAGATGCGTAAGACGATTGCCAAGAGATTAGGCGAAAGTAAATTCTCAGCGCCTCACTTCTATCTAACCATCGATATCAATATGGATAGATCGGTCGAAGCTCGTAAAGCAATCAATGCAAAAGGAGAATATAAGATCTCTTTTAATGATATAATCGTTAAGGCATCAGCATTGGCTCTAAAAAAACATCCGATGGTTAACGCCAGTTGGATGGGTGATAAGATCGTCATCAATGGTCATGTTGATATAGGTGTAGCTGTAGCAGTAGAAGAAGGATTGCTTGTACCTGTAGTGCGCAACACAGACTTAAAACCACTACATGTCATCAATGCAGAAGTAAAAGAAATGGCGGGTAGAGCTCGTGAGAAGAGGTTAAAGCCGGATGAGATGCAAGGCAACACATTTACAATCTCTAATCTGGGGATGTTTGGTATAGATGAGTTTACAGCTATCATCAATCCCCCTGCATCTTGTATCCTTGCTGTAGGTGGTATCCAAAAGACACCAATCGTAGTTGACGGTGAGATCAAAGTAGGCAATGTCATGAAAGTTACATTGTCTTGTGATCACAGAGTTGTAGATGGTGCGACGGGAGCGGCTTATCTACAGACGCTACAAGCGTATTTAGAAAACCCACTTCAGATGTTAGTCTGATTAGATATATAAATTATAAAAGTAAAAGCGGCTATCAGATAGGATCTGATAGCCGCTTTTACTTTTAGGTTTAGTTCTAATTAATTCTTTCTAATGATTACATCTCCATGATATGTATCAAAGAGCATATCTGGCCCACCTGACCCTACTCTTCCGCGTGTCCATCCTCCCACTTTGATTTCCTTCTTCCGGCCATTGGAGCTTTTCTCTACTTCTGGTGAGCTCACATCAAAATCAAAATCTGTATAGATATCTCCTTTTGCACTTTTCATTTTCAAGTCGGCATTAAGACTCGCTGGAAATGAGATATCAACATCTCCATGATAAGTTGTAAAAGCCATAGGATAGTCATCATACACTTCTGTAAATGTAACTTTGATCTCACCGTGATGTGTGTCAGCGATCACGGCTCCTGCAACATTTTCTAACTCTATACCACCATGATGGGCATTGAGCTCTAAGGAGCCTTTGACATTAGAAATAGTGATCTGTCCATTGTGATGAGTTGACACCTCAAGCGAAAAGTTTCTTGGTACCTTAATCACATAACTCTTGTGGTTGTTATTAGAAGACTTGATAAACACACTGTTATCTTCTTCAGTTATGGACACGCCCATTGATCTGTTAGGGATACGCTTTAGTCCTCGACGCGCTGGCTTATTACTTTTACCCTTATCATTATCGGACCCATTTATTCCGATTTCGACAGTAGATCCTTCGTATCCGATAATATCAATTGTTCCATTGTGGTTGTAGATCTTCAAGTCGCCAGCAGCAGATGGATCTGTTAATGGGACTGATATCTGCTCTCCAGACTGGGCAAGGCCCACTCCACAAAGTAAACAAAGCAAGAGTGTTATATATAGTTTAGATTTCATGTTCTATAATATTAAGGTTTTTTAATGTTGCGTCAGGTACATATCACCATGATGCGTTTCAAAAGTGAGGCTATATTGTCCATCTCCCATTGATACTGTTGTTTTATCTCCAACCTTATACTTGGCTACTTTATCGGATCTTGATGTAGACTTACTTAAGCGTACAGGCTCTCGCTTCCAATCAAAATCTGTATAAAAAGAACCATGATGGCTATCAAACGATACCGCTGCAGACGGCGTACTTGGGAAAGAGACTTTTATATCCCCATGATGAGTCTCAAAAGATATATCATTACTTGGTGCAGTGTTAAACTGTACCTCTACATCACCATGATGAGAGTGAGCATATCTTAAGTTCTCTATATTTTCTAGTTTTAGTCCGTCATGATGATTAAGTGCTATTAGCTCTCCTTTCACTCCATCGACTTGCAATCTTCCTTCATGTGTTGATACCACCAGATTAGCATCTTCTGGCAAAGTGATCTCCATATCAAATGAGAAGTCGGCATAGGGCTTATTCCAATTTCCGCTATTAAACATACCATCATTCATCCCTCGATATGACATATAGTCATTATTATAGTCTCCCTGAAGTTTAAAAAATGGAGATTCGATATATACGATTAACTCGTTATCGATAACTGTTGTTCTTAAGTTGATCTCACTGATTGCTTTTGTTAGTTTCTTTTTACTTTTTGTCTTTATAACTCTATCTGCTCTTATCTGAGCTTTTGCCACCTTAGCTCCTTTCACTTTTACATCACCATGCTTATTGTATATATGGATAGCATCGTATGTGGAAAGATCCAAGTCCAGATTTTGCGTATCATGATGTCGTTGAGCACTTAGACTTAAGGTCAACAAAAGGATAAGGAGTGTAGTTATATACTTCATGGTTGTGATGGTTTAATTATAATATCGTCTTTAGATTTTCTTGTAAGTGTATCTTTGCATCAGGCTCTAACATGTCTGACTGTAAGAGCTCATTCCATTCGTCCGCAGATTCTTTTTCTTCAAGCATAATCATGATATCTGCTAGTTCTAATTGTACAATAGATGATCCTTGATAAGGGATAGCAGATATCAAGTAAGTTCGAGCTTCAGGCATATCTGAGAATAGCACCATTGTTTCTATAGCTGTCAGCCTGACATTGACATTTGGATCATTGAGTATCACGTCATTCAGCGCTTTTATAATCTTCAAGTCAGGATTGTCTTGTTCTTTTATTTTATTAATACCCTTGATACGATCATATGCAGAAGGTGTCTGTTCATATGAAGCGAATGAAACCTCATTGCTACTTTCTATTTTATCTATCTCAGGTTGTACAGCTGAAGCATTACCAAAATCTAACCATTGTCCAATCGCAAGACCTAATGCAAACGTAGCGGCCACCGCCAATCTTTGAGGCGTAAGAAGATTAAATATTTTACTCTTCTTCGTCCCAACCGTATGGCTGATCGCAGCCTCATCGGATTGTGCTTTGTTGAGCATCTTATAAAATCCCGCATCCATATCACCGCTTGGTTCAGGTACATCTAAAGCTTCCAAACTCTTCCATACTTCAAACGCCTTGTCAATCTCCTCTTTATGATTAGGATATGATACTTGTAATCGTTCTACATGAATCTTCTTATTGGAAAGCGTACTACCAAGAAGTTCTGACAACTCATCCATGTGAGTCTCGACATTTGGGTCGAAGTTTTCTTTTTGATTCATTAATTACGTTTTACAATTTCTTTAATTTCCATCAGCCCCCTCATTACTCGGGATTTGATAGCGTTCTCGGTACAGTCTGACATCTCTGCTATAGTCTTATAATCAAGACCATGATATCGACTTAAGATGATAGCATCTTTCTTCTCTGATGATATCTGATCAAGTGCTCTTCTAAGCTTTTCTTTTTGATCTTCTTGTGTCATCATGTGCGCCGCTCTGGCACTATAACTTCCTTCGAGATGATCATTATTGATCTCCGCAGCTCGATACATAGGATCGTTCTTCTTTATACTGTCCAACCAAGTATGTCGTGCGATACGAAAGAGCCAATAGTTAAACTGACCATGGCCTTTGAACTGATCTTTATACTTGATCACCTTCATAAAGACATTCTGTACCATATCTTCACTAACACTGCGATCATTGGAGCATCTATAGAAGTAAGCATACAAGCTCTTCTTGTGTCTCTCATATAATGTCCCTACTCTATGGATCTCTCCACTTTGTACAAGACGCATGATCTCTATGTCATTAAGGTTTTCCAAGTAGATCGTTCGTTTGATAGTAATAACTTACGATAAAACAGGAAGTTGCAGGCTATAGAATTATTTATTCTAAAGTGGCTATATAGGTTTAATATAACATTTAGCGATAAGCGGATACTTACCTATAGATAGAACAATTACAAAGAAAGCGAATAAAAAGAGGATCCTTAACGCCTGCCCGGACCGCCCATCTTTTGCATATTGGCCATCATGTTTTGCATATTGTTGCCCTTGCTCATCATGTGCATCATCTTCTTCATCTGATCGAACTGCTTGATAAACATGTTGATCTCATGGATATCTCTACCGCTACCTTTAGCTAGCCGCTTTTTGCGAGACATATTGAGCACTTCAGGGTGTGCACGTTCGTGAGGTGTCATCGACTGTATGATAGACTCAACTTTGGCGAAAGCGTTATTATCGATATCAAGATTCTTGGTCATCTTGCCCATACCTGGGATCATATTCATAAGACTTTTGAGATCACCCATCTTTTTGATCTGGTCGATCTGCTTCAAGAAGTCATTGAAGTCAAACTTGTTCTTCTTGATCTTCTTCTCCAGCTTAGCCGCCTCTACTTCATCAAACTGATCCTGGGCGCGCTCTACGAATGAGATGATATCTCCCATGCCCAATATCCTCTGAGCCATACGCTCTGGATAAAACATATCGAGCTGCTCCATCTTCTCACCAGTACTGATGAACTTGATCGGCTTACCGACTGTATACTTTACACTAAGTGCCGCTCCACCTCTCGTATCACCGTCGAGCTTTGTAAGCACCACTCCGTTATAATCGATGCGGTCGTTAAAAGCTTTAGCAGTATTGACTGCATCCTGACCCGTCATAGAATCCACCACAAATAGCGTCTCATTAGGATCGATCCCTTTCTTGATCGCTTCGATCTCGTCCATCATCTCATCATCTACCGCCAGACGACCAGCCGTATCGACGATGACAACATCATACTTCTCATCCATGGCATGCACTAAGGCGTTCTGTGCGATCTGTACAGGGTTCTTGTTTTCAACCTCTTTGTAGATATCTACTCCTACTTGCTCCGCAAGTACAGTCAACTGATCTATCGCCGCAGGTCGGTAGACATCACAGGCCGTGACGAGTACTTTCTTCTTCTTTTTCTCTTTTAGATATTTTGACAACTTGCCAGTAAAAGTGGTCTTACCAGAACCTTGGAGGCCTGCGATAAGCACGACAGTTGGTTTGCCACTTAGATCAAGCCCTACTGCTTCTCCACCCATAAGAGCAGTCATCTCGTCCATGACGATCTTCACCATCAACTCGCCTGGCTTCACTGACTTGAGCACATTGGCTTGTCCAAGCGCTTCATCCTTTACCTTATCGGTAAATTCTTTAGCGATCTTATAGTTGACATCTGCACCGACTAATGCCCTACGGATCTCCTTAACCGACTGAGCAATATTGATCTCCGTTAACTTCCCTTCTCCTTTAAGATTCTTAAAAGCCGAGTCGAGCTTCTCACTTAAACTGTCAAACATAATCTTGGATTTATGCTGCAAATATAGATATACCCACAATTTATCTGGGGACTTAATTGATTACTTCTCATTGTGAAATCAAGAATTAAGTCGTTATTACCTATACAATAGGGTTCACATGACCATTATTAGTATGCCTTGTAATCTATGATCAACCCATCTTCAGCAAAAGCAAATCATGAACAGCGCTTCCTGATCCTATTAGCGCTAGGCACATTTGCTGTAGGGATCGCAGTTTTTTCGATCATGACTAAGTTCTTAGTATACAATGAATCAAGAGTTGGATACAAGTTATATGATCCAGTTTTAGCTGCTATACATCCCATAGATCTTAGTATCGTCATTTTTAGTTGTACCTATGGATGTATCCTCATCGGGTTGTTGTACTGCATGAGAACACTAAGAGATGTGATAAAAACTAATCTCTCAATCATATGTATTTTCACCTTACGCATGCTTATGATCTACCTCGTACCTCTTGAGGCACCTGATGGCATCATCCCGTTGAGAGATTCTTTTTTAATGAACACATCCTACGCTGATCAAGTACTCGAAAAAGACCTCTTCTTTTCAGGTCATACTGCTTCTCTTGTTCTTCTGCATTACTTGGTCAGCAACAAGTTTGTATCACGAGTATTCTTAGTTATGAGCTTTGTCATTGGAACTATGCTCATTATCCAACACGTACATTACAGCATCGATGTTATTGCGGCTTATGGATTTAGCTACTTAGCCTATCGTATAGGATCATACTTAGCCAGTGTTTTAATTAAGTCTAATGTTACATAGCTACTAATCAAGGCCTCGCCAATCTCTTAAACTTAAGAGGTTATGCATCATTGCCACTAGCGACGCTCACATTGAGGACATCTCTATCAAATAGATATAGCCCACCCTTGTCATCGCCGATCAACTCTAACTTGTCATTGAGTACGCGAGCCAGGGCTTCTTCTTCTATTTGCTCTGCTACGTACCACTGTAAGAAGTTATGTGTCGCATAGTCCTTTTCTGTCAGCGCTATATCGACAAGGTTGTTGATACTCTCTGACACCATGATCTCATGCTTTAACAGTTCTTTGAATGCATGATGTATGGACGGATAAGTAAGGTTAGGCTGTTCAAACGCTGGGATAACCGCAAATCCACCTCTCTCATTGATAAAATGAATCAGCTTCAGCATGTGCATCCGTTCTTCTTCGCTATGGCGATAGAAAAATGCTGTTACATTATCAATACCTGGTTGTATCTCAGCCCAAGAGGCCATTGCCAGATATACTTGTGATGATTGGCCTTCTATGAGCACTTGACCATTAAGAGCATCTTGCATTTTCTTTGAGAGCATATGTGTTACCTTCTTTATTTTTATTAAGATTCTACCAGTAAAGGTAACTCAAGTGAGAAGGTTCGCAAATGATTGTCTTGATTTAAGATTGGTTATTCCCTCAGGATGATTTACCCCATATAAACGGCAATTAAGGGTATATCCCAGTAAAACCTCTCGTTTACCCACATAAGGATGAGCAACAAAGTGCAGTTTTTTGATTAGACATTTATTCAATGAAAGGTTTTGTAGCGAAAACCATCATTGTTAACCAACCACTTTGCTATGATAAGTCTAGCTCGATACCTATTTGCAGTCTCAATAATAACTTTGATCACTTGCCAGTGCACTCCTAAGTTGATAGACCAACGAGAAGGCTCTGTAGACATTGATGACCAGATCGTTTATATATCAACACAGAGATTTTTAGAGGACCAAGAAGATGAAAACGTGAAGTATGTCTCATTTCAAAAGGGTTCTTTCGAGATCGAAGAAGAGGCCTCCAACGACATACGAGAAGTGGCAGTCTATAAAGACATCCATGCAGCTGCAAAAATCAATATAATCGCTACAGATGAGGAAGTATCTATAAAAAGAGCTGAGCAAATCAAACTGCTCATGACTCACTTTGGCATAGACCAAGAAACCATTACAATTGTTAATGGCAACCACATACTAACCGTTAATGACAATATCATTATGATAAAAGTACTAACCACAGATGGAGGAGTCAAAGATATCGCCCTCTCCAATTAATAGAATTTCATTTTATAACAACTAAATATTTTACCATGAACAAGTACAAATTAATTAGTTTGATGAGCCTTCTCTTTATTTCAATTAGCTGCTTTGGCCAATCCCAACAAAAAGAGCTAGAAGAACGTGTCGTAGTGCTTCTTGACGACCAAGCCATCGTTGCAACTTTAGACACGACAGGTGCAGTAGATCAAAAAGTCATAGACATCCCTAGCTACTTTGAAGAAGACTTTGATGATGCATACTATGTTGCACTTTCTTACAAGACTGATATTGATAAAAAGAAAGAGCACATTGTAATTAGGCAGACCATAACGAGTATCGACACTCACAATTAGAACCGCAACAATAACTCTAATTTTTGCGGAGAAGGGCATGGCACTCCCATGTTCTTCTTCGCTATTTTCTATAGTATTTCAAAAACTGCGTAAGATCCAATCACATGAAATGCCTGAGCTTGAGTAAGGTTAGGGTCTGCAAAAACGCCCATCCTTGGACTTAGAGAGCCGTTTGGCATTTTTACGTATACTTGTTGATCCGTAGCTACTAGTCTTATAGAAGGATTATCTTTTAGTAGACCTAACATAGCACCAAACTTTCTAGTAAGCGTCCGTTCTGGAGTTCTATCAAGTGTAGGAAGCTTTAAGTCTAAGATGATATACTTAATACCGACAGATCGATAATAAGAAGTTATGCCTGATTGTGACTTATGCTGATTTGCTACTCCAAAAAAGTAACTAAGGTTGTTATCTTCAAAGATCCGATACTGGTCGTTTTCAATATCAAATTGCAAAGATGATCCACATTGTAATATCAATGCATCATCAGTGTTCATCTTACTAATCGCTACAGACAGATTAGGAGCTAAGTTGTCTAACGACTGTTGAGCATTTGCAATACCAACAGTATATGGCATTAGCTTCCAATCAACAATCTCCTTTCCTGTGTCCTTAGTCGGTCCTTCAATCGAATATAGAACACTAATATTAGAGATGCGGCTGGTATATGCTGTAAATACCCAGAATCCTATAATTGAAAAACTTAAAACTTTTAAGCCTTTAAAAGAAGCGGAGGATAGCCTTTCTTTCCTATCGCGGTTACCATAAAATATAAACGCATATCCCAAAGGCAACAGAACAAAACCGTACCATATAATCCCTCCACTCAACAGCCACCACAACATCGAAAATATAGCAGTAATAAGAAATATCACTTTGAAACGATCCGATACATCTTGGCGTCGCAACACCAACCAGACTATACCTATAAATAAGGCTAAGATGATCGGATACGTTACATGATCTTCTGGACCTGTGATATAACCTAATCCATCAACGATAGGCCCTGTTAATGCTCCAGCTATAGCATATACCTCTTCAAGAACAAATTGAAATATGTCCACATCTTCAGATGTCGTAATCAAGTCTGTGGCTGGATTATAGCGAGACATATCACTATTCATTACAAATGAATAATTCAAACAAAGAAAAAAGTAGAGTGTAAAAAAGAGCGTCAGACCATAAAACCACTTTTTGTTTTTATAAACAAGAAGAAGCAGAGTCAATGGTATAAGCGCAAATAGAGCAAACCCTATGTCAACATACTTGCCTTGTTGATTGACATTAGCACTTATGTCATAAGGCAACGTCAAGTATCTAAAAAGGACATCTTCGTAACCAAAATATCTTTGTATCTCCTCTCGCTGGGCATTTTCTTCTGCAAGAACTAGGGACACATTATTGTCTTGACAAAGTAAGCTTGATGGTAGACATACCATCAGAGCCAGAACAACGCAGTGAAGGAATTGAAGCTTATTTTTGTACATGATAGCTCCGCTAAATTAGTACATTGAAGTCATATTAAAGTATTTCAATATGGAAGTTGCTTTTGACGCGAGTGTCTACGTGCAGAGAAGAGAAAAATTAAAATCCACGATTGGCTCTGGTCAACTCTTACTCATTGGTAATCAGGAGTCTAGCATTAACTTTAAGGACAACTGGTACCATTTTAGACAAGACAGTACCTTCCTCTATTATGCAGGGATCAACAAGCCTAATATCCATTTGCTCATTGATATTGATAATGATACCGAGACACTCTACGGTGATGAACTAACCATCGACGATATTATATGGACGGGACCTTTGCCGACTAATCAGGACTTGGCAAGTCAAGTGGGGATCACTCACTGTAAGCCGTTATCGGATCTTGACAAGGACATTAAGCCCCAAGCTTTATACTTACCTCCATATCGCCCTGAGCATGCTATACTTCTATCTGGCCTACTTGGCATAGATGTGACTCAAGCGACTCAATCATATAGTCTTCCTTTTGTTCATGCAGTGATCAACCAGCGTAACATAAAAGAAGAAAGAGAGGTCAAGGAGATGAGTTTGGCCGTCAACCACTCTTATGATATGCACAATGCAGTGATGAAAGCTGCAAAAAGCGGCATGTACGAGAGCGACCTTGTAGGTATAGCCTCGGCGGTAGCTCATCATCACCAAGTGCCATTCTCCTACCCTGCGATTATGACCAAGCGCGGTGAGGTACTCCATAATCATGATCACTCAGGATTTTTAAGCGACGGGGACATTGTGCTATACGATGGTGGCTGCGAGTCCAGATCTGGCTATGCGGGTGATATCACACGTACCTTTCCCATCGGCGGGCAGTGGCAGCCTCTACAAAAGGATCTATATGATGTCGTTCATAAATCATACACTGATAGCGTAAGTGCTCTCCAACCAGGGACATTCTTTAAGGATATCCACCTATTAGCATCTAAGAGCCTTGTCGAAGGTTTAATCGACGTTGGCTTCATGAAGGGTGACCCTGATGACGCTGTCGCAAATGGCGCCCACACTATGTTTTTCCAATGCGGACTGGGCCACATGATCGGGCTTGATGTACATGATATGGAAAACCTCGGAGAACACTTCGTAGGCTACTCTGATGAAATCATAAAATCTAAAGAGTTCGGGTTAAAGTCTTTAAGATTAGGGAGAAAGCTACAATCGGGATATACCATAACTATAGAACCTGGCATATACATCATCCCCGCCCTCATACAACTTAGAAAGAGCGAAGGACTGTATAGAGACTTTATCAATTATGACTTTTTAGAAAAGCATGCTTCATTTGGGGGTATTAGGATAGAAGACAACTTTCTCATTACGGATGATGGATCGAGATTGCTTGGAGCCGATAACATAGCTCCGAGAACTTCTAAGGAAGTTGAAGACTTTATGAATCAGTTCTCTTGACTGATCTCCTCTGGCTTTGCAAAGTATAATGATCCAACTATACCACCTACCAAAGACAACAAGATAATGCTAAGACTCAGTGTATGAGATATCTCTATGGTGTGAGACAATAGCATCTTAATACCTACAAAGGTCAAAATGATGATTAAGCTATATTCGAGATAAGCAAAGCGATCTATCATATTTGATAAAAAGAAGTACATAGATCGTAGCCCCATAATGGCTAAGATATTAGAAGAAAAAACCAAAAAGGGATCTGATGTAATAGCGATGATAGCAGGTACACTATCCAATGCGAATAGAACATCTGTCACTTCGATTACAACCAAAGCAACAAATAAAGGTGTCGCCGCTCTGATATGTTTCAGTTTTATAAAGAACTTCTCGCCATCCATCCTTTGTGTGATCGGGATGACTTTACGTATTTGTCGAAAGACAAAAGAATTGCGAGGATCAAAAGGTTCTTCAGTTGCAGTCAGCATCTTATAGGCTGTAAAAATCAAAAAGATACCAAAGACATAAATCATCCAACTGATCCGATTGATCAAGACCACTCCAAATAGGATCATAATCGCACGAAATACGATGGCTCCTAATATACCCCAGAACAAGACTCGATGCTGATACTGCATCGGTATCTTAAAAGATGAAAAGATCACCGCTATCACAAAGATGTTATCTACGCTCAGTGATAACTCTATCAGATATCCTGTTATATAATTGATGGTTGCCTCTTTAGGTGTGAGTTGAGATGGGTTGTCAACTAACTGATGGCTGTATATGTAAAAGACAACCAGGCTAAATAACAATGCTATCGACACCCATAATGCTGTCCAATAACTCGCTTCCCTTACACTGATGACGTGCGCCTCTCGATTAAAGACACCAAGATCGATAGCCAAAAAGATCAGAATCATCAAAATGAATAATCCCCAAATCATCGGCGATCCAACATTAAAAGCATAGGGTGCGAAAGTTTCATAAAGAGCATGGAGATAAGTTAGTCAGTGTTTAGACACCAAAAAGGCTGCAAATGTTTAATAACTTAACGACATATCCTAATCCTTAAAGACCTAAGAGAACCGACCATCCAACTGCATAAACCTTTGTCTTAGGCTCTGTCTTAGTAAGCTAGTTAACACTTTAACTTTGATTAATAGCTATATATGGTTAGGCTTCTTAGGCTTAGCTATATTTAAGGTGGCTAACTAACTTGAACTTAATATATGGACTTTTGTGACTGGGCTCCGTGGGTATTCTCTGCACTAGCTGGTACTTTGGGATGGCTCTTAAGAGGATGGTATAATCAGCGTCAGTTCACTGAACTAAATGAAACCATTAAGACAAAAGAGGATGACCTTTATCATCTTAACGAAGCCCATAATCTCGTCTTATTGGATAAAGAGAAAAAACTCGCCGAGAGCGAAGAAGATGCCCAGATGAAGGACAGAGTTATTGGTGAGCTAAGACAACAACTCACTCAAACCGAAACATCCACCAAATCACTACTTTCAAAGGTTGTAAAGAGTAAAGAAAAGAAACCTGAGTCGCCTTCTATCGTTTCTAAGATTGCTAAGCAAGCAAAAAAGAATAAAGAGATCAGAGAGCAACCTCTTAAGAAAGAAAAAGCCGTATCTCTAAAAACTAAAAAGTTAGAAGCGTCAAAGTCAGAAGCCATAGATGCAGTTGTATCTGCACCAGAAAAGAGTAAACTTTCTAAAATAGACAGGTACCGTCTTAAGCTCAAAAAGAGAAATAGGATCATCAAAGATCTCCGGTCTGAGAACGAAAGACTAAATGAGGCTCAAAAGTTAGAAACAGTAGATGTCAAGCCTATCGAAACAATTACAAAGGTCTTGATTACAAAAACTGTAGATTATAAAAAGCTTAAAAAGGCACTAAAAAAAGTACCATTCAAAAAGACGAAGAAGGTTACGAGCAAGAAGCGAAATGAAGCTTAGACTAATTTTCTTTTAATATCACCATCTATCATATCTGCGCTAAGCTGAGGTTTTTCAAAAGGCACCAGATGACCAACACCATCAGCTTGTATAAAGTGACCTTTGGATAGATTGGCTTTAATCTTGGACCAACTGTCATCTCCTATCACATCCGAGTACTGTGCCCTGATGATCGTAACTGGGCAAGGTGACTTGCTGAGATGCCCCCAAAGATATGGAGCTGTGCCATATACACGAGCTTCCCATGCTCTTGGATACGCTAGTGTCAAGCCATCGCCATGAGGCTTTAGCCCATGATCCAAAAAATCATCCATGGATGATTCGTCAAATCTTTGGTACACTTTCTTACTAAGGAAGTATGTCTTAGCCTTATCGCGACTCTCCCAAGTGTCTCTTCTCCTAGAAGCTATCTTTATCATAGGCACATACTTCCTCTTCAAGCTCATGGGCATCCACTTTATGCTAAGCGCATAAGAAAGAGGTAAGATCACCGGGTCTATTAATATCAATCTTGAAAAAAGATCTGGACGTTTAATCGCAGCCAACCACGATGCTACTCCTCCCATAGAATGACCGATACCAATGACACCCTTTCGGCCTACAAGATCCATATGAGCGATAATATCATCCGCTAACATACTCCAAGATGTCAAAGCACTATCATCAGAGTGCTCCCAAAGTGGCCTTTGTTTTGGTGCTACGATTTTATAATTAGAAAGTCCTTTAAACATTTGATTATAACATCCGGGCGTATAGGCATTAGCATGCAAAAACTGGATCACTCCATCTTGATCATTTCCATATTCTAATTCTTCCATCTTCATAACCCTACATCTTTATAATTAGAAAACTGAAATCTTGGATTGCATACACACAGAAAGGTCAAGTCTACTGCACCAGTATTCTCTATGCACTGAGGTATGTTGGGTTGGATTATAACACAGTCACCAACAACTAGTTTTTGAGATT
>CALDEM010000106.1 GCA_937942435.1 uncultured Saprospiraceae bacterium | reverse complement strand
ATATAACCGACTCTTAACAATGCAATTAATGTCAAAATAATTGATCTTTGTCCTTCTAACATTGTTAGTAAGACATAACAGCATAGAATACAATCATATGGAAGCGCAAACACAGAGTCCCGTAATGTTATATACTGAGCAAACTCCTAATCCTGAGTCGCTCAAGTTCGTAACCAACAAGATCTTATATAAAGGTACAGCTGACTTCAGAGAGAAGTCACTTGCTGAAGAATGGTCGCCACTGGGACAAAACTTGTTTGAGTTTCCTTATGTCAAGGGCGTTTATATCTGTAACAACTTTGTGACGGTCACTAAGGAGTTTAACTTCTCTTGGGAAGACATCATGCTCAAGCTCAAGGAGTTTATCAAGGCCTATGTAAGTGATGGTAAAGAGATCGTCTCAGCTGGCTTTGAGGAAGCGATGAGAGAGAAGGAAGAGGAAGCAGGTGTATCATACCAGTATACAGGCCAGGAGGCTGAGTTGGTTAAGAAGATCAAAGAGCTGATCGACACTTACGTAAAGCCTGCCGTAGAGATGGATGGTGGCAATATCGAGTTCAAGTCATTTGATAAAGGTATCGTGACAGTGATCCTCCAGGGGTCTTGTAGTGGATGTCCTTCGTCAACGGTGACGCTTAAGTCTGGCATCGAAGGCATGCTCAAGCGCATGGTACCAGAAGTGACAGAGGTAGTCTCAGAGATGGGATAAGCCATCTTTTTTAATGCAAACAAGCCACAATTCTTTAAGATCGGACGTTATTGAAGCATCAAAACGGGAGTAACGATCATAATCAATTCTTAAAATACTTGCTTAAGACGGGGCATCTGTTAATTGATTTATATTTGCCGCTCAATAGAAAAACTTATGTCGATTAGACGCATCATATTCTGCTTCATCTTGCTCTTTTGTTTTACCTCAACTATTAGTGGCCAAGGCTATAACATAGGTATCAGAGCGGGTATCGGTCAGAACAAATTTAACGGAACGCTTGAAGAAGGAGAGAGTTTTGGTTTAACTGGTGGTTTTCACTTTGGTATCAACTTTCAGTGGAACTTCAACGACTTCATAGGTGTCAGATCTGAGGTAGTTTATAATCAAACTGGCTCGTCTTATACGCTTGATACTGACCAAGGTTATTATTTGTTTGAGCCCTTACGTGCCAATAATGGTAATATTCTTGTTAGAGATGAGTCGCTCATAACCCTTGACCATAGTAATGCATATATCCAGTTCCCACAGACCTTTCATGTGAGTGTGGTCCCGGATAAGTTTGAAGTTTTTGGCGGAGGATATGTTGGGTTTTTAGTTAGTCCTGTTGCCACGGGAAGTATTCTGTTTGGAGGAGAATCTGCGGAGAAAGAACATAGCTTTAGACAAGGCTTAAACTTCAACTACTTTTCAGATGATGCTGATAAGAGATTTGACACCTTCAATGGTCCTTCACCATTCAATAATATACAGATTAGAGCTAATGGCGTTGATGTGGATCTTAGAGAGTTTGAAAACTCCTATGATCTATTTGGTTTCAATATTGAGGAAAGTCGATTTTTAAGTATTGACTATGGATTGATAGCCGGTGCTGCTTACTATCTCAATCGCGGATTATATATCATGGGTAGAGTAGAGTATGGTCTGCGCGATATCACTCGCAATACTGTTGATTATTCTTTTACCCAAGTCAATGAAAACCAAACGCCAGTCTTTAAAGATGACAATGACAGGAACTTTGGCATTTATGTATCGCTTGGGTTTAGATTCTAATTATTCATTTCCATATAGAGAAAGGATAATATCCAGGGAGTTTAATTCTCCAAATCCTTCAACATGATATCGATAGTAGTCTACCAAACAAAGCAATATGGCTTTTCTGGACTGCTTAGGTACATCTAGTTTCTCGTCTTCTGATAGGTACTTATGGAGATGCAGACTGTTTTGCTCATCAAGACTAAGTCTATGTTCTATCCTTGCTGTTTTAAAAGATCCATCGCGCAGATCAAAGTAACATAGTCCAGCAACCGTATAGTTGTTATTGATCTCAAAACCTAGATGCTTAGCCAGGCCTATCAAAAACTTGATATGAAAATGAGCTAAACCACTGTTTGTATTATCCAGATGTATCAGCGCCTTGACGATATAATGATAGATCCCCTCAGAATCATCACTTTGCTTAGCGGCCTTTCTACAGATCTCAACTAACAGAGTGGCCACCGACGACTTGACTACATCAAATGGAATCGATTTATATATGTGGCTGTAGGAGATCTCTTTGATACGTGAGAGCTTATCATTGTCTTTGACATACGCTTCTACTTTGACCAGATTGAGTACGCTGACGATGGCAGATTTGTTTTTCTTACCTTTCTTTCTTACACCTCCTACGATATAAGATTTGATACCATGACTTGGGCTCAGCAGATCGAGTATGACACTAGACTCTCCGTACTTAATTGTTCTTGTGATAACGCCCTCGATCGTCTGTAGCATAGTCTTAACTCATGTTACCACTCCCAGCCGCGGATAGGTTTTTGAACAATGGTTTTCTTGGTATGAAGTCGCTGAAGTTGACGATCCATGATTAACTTAGAAAGGGCTTTAACTGAGTCTGAGTCGTCGTCGGTCATGACTTGTCTGACCAGTTGTTCTGATACATCTAATCGATAGATGTAGCTGAACAACAATCCGCTATCTTTTTCCAATAGCTCTTCAACACGCCTTTCTATCATCGCTAGAAGATGCTGATATTCATCGTTTTCTTCAGCTTGATTTATTTCAAGTTGAGATTTGATGATACCTGATAGTTCTTCTAGATCTTTCATTACAATGACAAGTTAAAGCTTATTAGCCAAGGCTGTAGATCTATGCCAACATGGATGATAACTTGTCGGCTATAGATCGATCGTTTCTAAGTTTTTGCAACTTACTTTGCCCACCCATAGATCCATATTTTTTAAAATAGTCAGAGACCATACCTTTAGCAAGAACATGTATCTTAAGTGCATCCATCGCTAGGTCGTGGGCTCTTTTTTGAGCATAGTTAGCATTGTTGGATCTGACGGCTTGGTCCAAGTCTTCAGCATATGATGGAAGATCCACAGGTGCTTTTTCAAATTCTATAAACCACTCGTGCTTCCCTTTTTCTTCTGCAGTGATGTAGTAAGGTGCTATGGTGTAGTGATTAATGGATGTGTTGTGTTTTGTGTTCACTTGCAGTAGCGCTTGTTCTACTTGTTGTGTCATGAGGTCTTCGCCAAATGCATTGACAAAGTCACTGATTCTATTGATGACTTTGATCCTATACGGAGCGAGGGTTAAAAATGTTATAACATCTCCTTGTACATATCGCAGTAGTCCGCTGGTGGTTGATATCACCATAACATATGGTGTATCAAGTTGTACATCTCTTATAAAAATGGCATCGTAGATACCGTTTTTATAATCTACATATTTTACAAATTCAAAAAAGACGCCTGATGCGCACATCAATAACATACCTTCTTCTTCAGGTCGGTCTTGATAGGCAAAGAAACCTTCTGAAGCATTGTATACCTCGATGTACCTCATGCTGTGCGGTCCAATCAGCGTATCCATCTGTGTCCTATACGGAGTAAAGTTGACACCACCGTGGATGTAAGCTTTTAGATGTGGCCAAAGTTTAGCAAGCTGCTTATGCCCCGATTTGTGTTGTATTATTTTTAGTGTAGAGATCACCCAAGTAGGCGTGCCGCCAAGTAAAGAGATGTTTTTTTCTTTGGCCGCTTCTGTTGCGGTGATTTCTATTTTTTTGTTCCAGTCAGGACTGACGGCAGTTTTGATACTGGGCACATACCAAGGCCTAAAGAACTTAGGAATGCGATTGAGCATGATACCAGAGATATCTCCGATTGTATAGTTAGTATGCTTTTCATATAAGGAGCCACCGATGAGGAGATTTTTAGCAGTGAAGACGGACATGTTTTTATCATGTTGGTATAGAGTATGTAAGAGATACCATGATCCTCTTAGGTGATTACACTTCACATATGATTCTGGAGTTGGGATTAGTTTTTTTATTCCGGATGTTGTTCCAGCGGACTGAGCAAAGTACTCGCACTTGATATTGCTTTGATCTTTTAGCTGAACGATACGATCTCGGATATCGTCATATTGGATTAAGGGATGAGTAGATTTGAATGAGTTATAGCTCTTAGACTCAATATCTCCATTGATAAACTGAGTTAATTTTGATTTTGATATTCTTTCTAATTGTCTGAGCTGTACACGATCGCAGTTGCGGGCAATCTCCTGAAGTTCCTTATCCCAAACTCGGGTGTAGGACCTAACCAAAAAATTCATCAGAGCAAACATATATTAGTGCAACTTCACTTTTATAATGACTAGGCTTGCAGCTGACCGATACAATAGATGGTTGGACTTTTATCAACCATATTTTTATCAACTTTTTTTATCTGCATGGTGGATATTGACTCGGTGGAGTCCGTCAGGTTTTTAGCCATACAGATATATAGATTAGGGTCGACATGCTTTGATATTTGCTCTACTAACTTAACATTGCGATAAGGTGTTTCTATAAAGATGTGAGCGCTACCTTGATTGGTAGCAAGTCTGGTTATGTCTTTTAATTTTTTGATGAGCGGAGCATCTTTGATAGGTAAGTAACCATGAAAAGAAAACTCCTGACCATTCATGCCTGATGCCATAAGTGCAAGTATGATAGAAGATGGTCCTGTTAGTGGCTTGATATGGTATCCTTCTTTTCTGGCCATGTTGACCACTATAGAACCAGGATCAGCTATGCATGGTGTTCCTGCTTCACTGAGTAGTCCGATGTTTACATTTTGCGCAAGTGCTTCTTTTATAGCTTGCTTCGTGCCTACTAAGTCATGCTTGTCCAGCTCGATAAAGGTTGCATTGTCAATTGAAAAATCCTTGATCATCGCCCGAATGAAGCGACGTGTAGTTCGTGTTCTTTCTACAACAAATACATCTAACTGATTGATCGTATCTACGACAACAGATGGTATGTGCTCTTGAGTATCAGGAGCAAGAAAAGAGGGTATTATATATAACGTAGCCATATTGTAATACCCTCTTTAATTTTTCTAATTAGAATTAATTATTTGGCAGCTTTAAATGACTGCTCTAAATCTGCGATGATATCATCTATATGTTCGATACCTACACACAGTCTGATCATATCTTCTGAGACTCCTGCAGCAGTTAACTCATCGCCAGACAATTGTCTATGCGTTGTTGATGCTGGATGACAAGCTAATGATTTGGCATCACCGATATTGACGAGGCGCTTAAATATCTCTAAAGCATCGTAAAACTTCACGGCTTTTTTAAATCCTCCTTTGATACCAAATGTCATAAGAGAAGCAGGTTTGCCTTTTGTGTATTTTCTTGCTAATTTATAATAAGGACTACTTTTTAATCCTCCATAATTTACCCATTCTACTTGTGGATGTGCTTCCAAGTATTTGGCAACAGCTAGAGCGTTGTCACAATGTCTTTCCATCCTAAGTGCAAGCGTCTCTATGCCTTGCAGGATTAAAAAAGAATTGAAAGGAGAAAGTGCGGAACCCGTATTTCTCAAAGGTACTGTACGTGCTCTTCCGATGTACGCAGCAGCTCCAAATGCTTCATTATAAACTACGCCATGATAAGACGGTTCTGGTTGAGAGAACTGTGGAAACTTCTCAGCATGGTCTGCCCATGGAAAATTTCCAGAATCAACTATGATACCACCAAGTGTAGTACCATGTCCACCCATATACTTTGTAAGTGAGTGCACAACGATATCGGCTCCGTATGCTATCGGATTGATAAGGATAGGTGAAGCAACAGTGTTATCTACGATTAGAGGTACACCTTTCTTATGAGCCACCTTTGCAATTTTTTCAATATCCGCTATGTTACCCGCAGGGTTACCTATGGTTTCACAATAGACAGCTTTTGTGTTTTCATTGATCAGTTTGCCCAACGCTTTTGCGTCATCGGACTCTGCAAATTGAACATCGATACCCTGCTTAGGCAGCATGTGCTTAAATAAGGTATATGTGCCTCCATAGAGTAGAGGCGCTGATACGATGTTGTCCCCTTTCTCTGCAAGATTGAGTATAGCATAGTTTATAGCTGCACTTCCTGCACTGACCGCAAGTGCTGCAACGCCACCTTCTAGTGCTGCTACTCTCTGCTCGAGTACATCGGCAGTAGGGTTCATGATTCTGGTATATATATTACCTGCTACAGCAAGATTAAATAAGTCAGCGCCATGTTGTGCATTATCAAACTCGTATGCTACGGTTTGGTAGATGGGTACTGCGACAGACTTAGTGGTTGGCTCACTTGTATATCCCGCATGGATTGATATGGTTTCCTTTTTCATGCTTAATTAAAACTTTTATGATAAATTAATAATGACGACGTGATTGATACTTAGTTAGTCAAAGCTAAGAATTCTGATTCACTCATGATCTCGACGGTTCCTAATTCTTGTGCTTTTTTCAATTTTGATCCTGCTTTCTCTCCCGCGACCAAGATGTTTAGATTGCTACTTACCGCACTGATATTTTTGGCACCGAGAGACGCTGCTAGTTTCTTTGCCTCGCTTCTGGTCATCTCTTGTAGACTACCTGTGAAGAGGATCGTCTTGCCTACAAGTGGTGCATCCTGAGCCACTTCTATTGGTTTGTCTTCTTCTGTTTGTTTTACGTTTACACCATGCGCTTCCATACGCTTTATCATATCTATGTTTTCCTCTTTCGAGAAATACGTTATCACATTTTTAGCCACAACAGGTCCTATATCTTTGATAGACAGGAAGTCTTCTTCAGACCAACTGGCTAATTGATAAACATCAGTTATCTCTTGAGCGATTAGTTTGGATGCCTTTTTACCAAAGTGATGTATACAGAGACTGTAGAGTAATCTAGACAGAGGATTGTTTTTGGCTATGCCGATTGACTTTTTTAATTTATCGGAAGACTTAGATCCAAATCCTTCTAATTGTGAGATGGCATCATAATCTAAATTATAGATGTCACTCATATCCTTAACCCATCCGAGTTCATAGAATCTTTCCACATATGACTTGCCAAATCCATCTATATCCATTGCATCCTTAGACACGTGAAATATCATCTGTTGTAGACTTTGCTTTCCACAAGTACAGTTAGGGCACCTCCATGCTGCTTCTCCTTCGGCTTGTACGAGCTTCACTTGGTCTCGCTCATCAAAAGGGCAGACCTCTGGAAAGATTATCTTTTGCTCTTCACCTGATCTGAGATCAGGAAGTGACTTGACTATATATGGGATCACATCTCCGGCCCTTTCTATAACAATCTTATCGTTGAGCCTGAGATCCTTAGAACTTATAAATTCTGCATTGTGCAACGATATAGAAGATACAGTGACACCTGCTAGTTGAGTAGGAGTCACTTTGGCGACAGGTGTGATCGAACCGATTTTGCCTACTTGATAAGTGACGTTGAGTAGGGTAGTAGTGGCTTGCTTTGCCTTGAACTTATAAGCGATCGCCCACTTGGGATGATGTTGTGTATAGCCACATCGCTCTTGTATAGCACGGCTATCCACCTTGATGACCATACCGTCGATCTCATATGGGTACGCTTCTCTTTTAGCTTCCCACTCGACTACCTTTTTTATTACTTCTTCTATATCTGCGCAAACCAACTCTGATGGATCTTCTAATTTAAATCCAAGTTTTTCTAAGAGTTCTATCTGTTGTTGGTGCGTATTGATGGTAGATAGGATGTCGGCACCTTCTCTATCTACTGCATATCCTAGTTGATAAAGAAAGATCTCAACACCTCTATCTCTGGTGTCCGTAGGTATCTTCATTCTAAGACCACCAGCTGCAGAGTTTCTAGGATTGGCAAAAACTGAAAGACCTTCTTTTTCTCTTTTCTTATTGAGTTGATCAAATATGTCTTTTCTAATTACTGCTTCTCCTCTTAGTTCAGCAGTCCTTATACCTACTGATGAAAATGAAGCGTGCAGAGGTACTGAAGAAAGTGTTTTGACATTTAGGGTTATATCTTCTCCTTTACTACCATTACCTCTGGTGGCTGCCCGGAGCAGGCGATCATCTTCATACACGATGGCTACACTACCTCCGTCAAACTTTGGCTCTAAACAATACTTGATGGGATCGTCAGCACCAAGGTCTGCAAGCTTTCTTATGGTCTCATCAAATTTTCTGAGATCATCTCCATTATAAGAGTTATCCAATGATAACATAGGTGTAAGATGTGTCACTGAAGGAAAGTCTTCAGTTAGATCACTACTTACTCTTTGTGTTGGGGAGTCAGATTCTATAAGATGTGGATGTTGTGACTCAATGGCTTCAAGTTGTTTGTAGAGTTGATCGTATTCGAAATCAGAGATGACAGGGTCATTCTTTATACTGTATCTCCATTCGTGATAGCGGAGGATATCTCTTAGATCATTTACGTCAAGTACAGTTGCACTACTTTTTAAAAATGCCTTGCTGAGCTTGTAGTACTTGCTTTCGGATTCTTTTAAGAACATTTGTTTGTTTAATAGATACTGTATTCTGGTACTTTACCTTTTATCCCTTTGAATAGCTGTCTGATTTTTTCAATTTCTTTTTCGCCTTCTCCTTTGACATGATAAGTTGGAAACACTTTGATGACCTTGCGACCATAATCAAAAGCTATCGGTATGATAGGAACATTTGCCTTAAGAGCGATATGATAAAATCCAGATTTAAACTTGTCAACCTTCTTACGTGTACCTTCTGGTGTGATCAACATGACATGACGTGACTTACTAGTAAAGTCTGCTACGGCTTGACCAACTAGGTTGTTGTTTTTTGATCGATCAACAGGTAGGCCACCAAGTAATCTTAATATCCAACCAATGATGCCACTGAACAACTCTTCCTTAGCATAGAAAGTAGCTCTTATATCCAACCAAAACTTGACTAAGATGCCTATAGGAAAATCCAAGGATGAGGTATGTGGCGCGACAATGATGATTTTCTTAGGGAGGTTACTGGGGAACCTACCTTCTAATCGCCATCCTATCCAATGAAAGATCTTTTTTGATGCACATCTAATCATATACGTTGACTACTTGCAAGTAAAGTTAACAGTATGCTCTATGATGACATAGAGAATATCAAGATTTAGAGGATATGATGGTCTCATCGAAAATAGGTAACCTATCTATGTGATCTTACACATAGAAAAAAACAACTGATATAACCTAACCCAACAGAGAAGTGTATGTAAGCATACTGATTACACTTTTAAAGCAAAACAGATGTGTCATTCGGCGTATATATTGTACAGTGTAAGTGAATGAGTTATGCACTGTGTGTAGGATACATGTAAAATTATTGAATATATATTGACTTGTATATCAAACATATAATGTCTTTTTTCTATGTAAAATATTTAATCAGAATGTGGAAAAAAAAGGAAGGGATAAATTTTGAATAGGGGTGATTTACTTATCTTAGCCACCTGAAAATAGTCCTATACGTTACAACCTATGGATAGTAGAACGAAAGTTTCATCTAGTCTCCTCAATTTGATAGAGGAGTATGAGAACAGTGCAGTTCAAGGAAAGCTACTCTATCTTAATGATAGAGAATATCAAAATATAATAGCTTACTACGAAGATGAAGGTGATTACCAACACGCTGTAGAAGTGATAGATAGAGCGATTAGCCAATACTCGTTTCGATCTGATTACTTAATCTTAAAAGCCCGAGTCCTTATAAAACAAGGATTGATGAATGATGCATACGATGTCATCGAAAGAGCCGAGGTCATCTCTCCTCAAGAAACAGAGCTGCAACTTTTAAAAGTCAATATATACATACACCAGAAGAACTTTGATGAAGCCATCATGCTGATCGAAGATCTTAAGGCTTTTGCTTCTAAGCAAGAACTTGAAGATGTTCTGATTGCAGAGTCATTCTTCTATGAGACGGTGCAAGAGTTTGACAGGATGTTTCAATGTCTAAAAAGTGCATTGATACTCAATCCTGAAAACTCAGAAGCACTCTTCTTGATGGGAGCAAGTGTAGAGCAGAGCAAAAACTTTGAGGAAAGTATATTATTACACAAAGTGATAGTTGAGAACCACCCTTACAATTATCTGGCGTGGTACAACCTCGGTCATTCTTATGCCAATGTTGGAGAGTACAGTAAAGCAATCGAAGCATTAGAGTACACCTATATAATCAATCCTCAGTTTGAAGCTGGATACCTTGATTGTGCACAGTACTGTAGAGATCAGACAAGATTTGACAAGGCACTTGATATATATAATGAAGCCATTGAGATATTTGGCCCTGAGTTTGACTTGTTGATGGCGATCTCTGAGTGTCAGTATTTTTTAGGACTTGTTGATCAAGCCAAGAGATCATTGTTTAAGGCAATAGAACTGGACTCATATAGTGATGAATCATACTTCTTGTTGGCTAAGTGTTATATGGACAACAAGGATTGGAGAAGTGCTGTCAAGGTGCTTCGCAAAGCTTTGTCTATAGAAAACGCTGTAGAAGAATATTATCACGCTCTTGGCAAATGCTATGTTGCTATGGAGGATGAAAATAGAGCAATCTACTACCTTAAAAAAGCAGCTGTAAAGGGAAATGAACTTTCTAACTACTGGGAGGACTATGTACTTTACTTGATGTCTTTAAAGCGATTTACAGATTCGCTAGAAGTCATAGAGCGCAGTGAGAAGTTCACATTTAGCTATAGACTACAATACTTAGAAGCAGCGTGCTTCATAGGCTTAGGAGATGTGAAAGAAGGACTTTTGCTTTTAGAAGAAGCATTGAAGGAATCTATAGAAGACCATGTTGTCTTATTAGAAACTTCATCAGACATTTACGATCATAAGAATGTAAAGTCTATAATCAACTACTACAATAATTAAGATTTAATACTCAATACATAATCAAAACTCAAGGTTGTTATCAGTAATGATAGCAACCTTTTTTTTTTGAAACTATAATGTATCTGCAGTTCATTGGTTGAAGCAAGTTTTGTAATCCGCCCGAGTTCAGGTTACCAATGCTACAGGTTTTTGGATTGGTCTTCACAATATGCTGTTATAGCATCCATATCTTTTTGTACAGCCTTGTTGACGATACCGGTGATGAATGGAGTTATAACCTTGGCCATGAGTTTATACGGTTTTGCATCCATCGTCATCTCAAGCTTAGTCCCTGATCTTTTAAACCTTTATGTTTTTGGAAAACTGAAGAGTAACCGCTTAGAGAGACATTAAAAAAGCCCATCCCGATTTCTCGGAATGAGCTCTGATATCAACGAAAATAAAATCGGTTTCTCAAATGTATACCCCCATTCTTGATTTATCAACATTAAAGCTAAAAATAAATCAATTTAGGAGTTTACCCTTAGGTGTTCTGCTCTACTATAAAGAGTATGCTAAACCTAAGCTATAGTATGACTGTACATCAGGTGATTCGAATTCTGCATTTCTCAATCCAAAACCAAAGTTTACACCTACACCTCCTGCAACAGTATAAGTTAATGTGTTCAACCAAGTATATTCAAATAGAGTAGGCTCTGTACTTGTATATGGGATGAATGAAGTTAGAGTTGAAGACCAACCCAATCCTCCAGGAAACTCATGATTATAATCAGCTCTAAGCTTTGCACCCAATCCTCCTTCTGAAGAAACACCATCAAGACCTGAAAATGCTACATGGTAGTTTAATGGGTGAATTACAACAACTAAGTCTGGGTTTGGATTCCAAGTAAGACCAACACCTATATCCAATGTACCTGGACTTAGGAAGTTTCCAACTGAAGAGTTAAGTTCTCCAAGACCTGAAAGAGCCCAAGTGTCACTTATATTCTTTCCATAAAGTGATGATAAGTTTAAAAGATCAGTGTTTAAGTCAAATCCCGTTCCCACTGCATCATCCTGAGTATTAGGATCAACTTTTTGCCATCCGAGTGTAACAACACCTTTGTTTCTCCAGAAATCTCCTTCTCTGATACTATTAGCATATCCGTTTAATCCGATGCCTAAAGATGAGCTTGATGAGTTAGGGTTAGCACTACCGATCCACTTTGACTGAGATCCTAAGTTAAATCCAACGCTTCCTAACAAACCTGTTTGCCATCCACCAAGAATATCGAGCTCAGAGTTGATACCATCAAGCTCTCCTTGATAAGCATCCATCTGCTCTTGAAGTTCTGCTTGCTTCGCCTCGATATCTGCAGCTTTCTCTTTCAATTCCATCATTGACTCTTGTGCACTTAGGCTGATCACCATACAAGACAAGAGCATTACAATTAGTGTAAAATTAAGTTTCATTGTTCTTAAAAATTTTTTAAATGAGTTAAGTTTTAGCCTTCTATCCTTTTGTCTGAATTAAAAATTGAGACTTTTTGGTTCAACAAATATTTCAGAGGATAGACTACCTTTTTATCAGATGATGCAATTGTGATACTGGTTTTATCGAGTAAGGTCACTTGACCCCTTTCTCCATCGATCTCGATGATATCACCTACTTTGACTTTGTCTTTTGTATAGAGAGCAGAAAGAAAATTGGATACTACATCGCGAGATGCAAGACCATAACCGATTGCAAATGCAAATACGCCTCCTGCTATTATAATAGATATATTTTGTTGCAAAAACTCAGTATTAATCTCTGCTTGTGCAATCGCTAATATCACTACGTTGATGAACAGAAAGTAGAACAAGACATTGGATATAATCTTGGCCGACGGTATACCGAGAGATAGTAACGTGGCCTCCACTATAGATCTAATTAACTCTGAGAGAAGTGTACCAAATATCAAAAAGATAAATGCCACAATCAACTTAGGAATAAAGTTGAATAGCCCAAAGACGAGTGCAGAGATAGTAGGCATAGCCAATATGTCTGCTGCAAAAATTAAGAATAAGACTAACAAAGAATAATATACAAACTTAGAAAGTACAGCGCTTATCTTAATATTAATGTTGGCGTTGTCTATAAAGTCGATGTCGTTTAGCTTCTCACCAAACTTGTCAATTTTAATTTTTTCTAAAATTTTGCGAATCAAGTTTGCCACAAACTTTGCAACTATAAATCCTATAATTACAAGTACAATAGCTCCAATAAATTTTGGGACAAAGTCTACCAATTGACTAAGAAGTTGTTGTAAAGTGTCAGATAAAATACCCATTGTTGATGCTGTTGATTTAATTATTCATTGTCGCTTTCTTCACCTTGAGTCAATCCTGGATTGGCATGATTAGCGTTACTTCCGATAAGTGTAGAAAAGATCTGAGGTATATATAACTCAAACAAATCACCGATCAAGTCCCACGTGCCTTTACGACTGGTCACGTTTTGCTTTATCGCCTCAGAAGCATCATCGTACTTCTGCTCCATCTGCTCTTCTAATTGTTCAAAATTATTCTTACTCATATCAATAGATTTGGATTTGGGATCAAGTTCTATGGTTATGCTGCGTATAAAGTCCTATGTATTCTTACAAACTTTAGTTTGGCTCTTTTGATTTGCATTTTAATGGCGCTCTCGGTTTTATTGATGACGAGACATATTTCCTTGATGGACATACCATCCAAGTATTTCATCATCAATATGCTTTTATCGTCTGGGGGGATACGCTCCATGATTACTTTTAATCTCTCAAGCTCTATCTCCAATATTTCTTTGTCATCCACTTCATCTACAACATCTTCAAACTGACTGACATCTTCATAGTACTGACTCTTATCTTTCTTTTTCTTTCTGATAAAATCGATGCAGAAGTTGTAAGTTATAGAGTAAACCCATGTCGAAAACTTAGATTTACCGCCAAACTTTGAAAGATTCAGCAATATCTTCATCATGACATCTTGCGTGGCATCTTGGGCCAAGCTTTCTTCCTTTAGGATAGTCAAACACTTTCCAAAGATTTTGGAGGAATAACGACCGTATAGAATCTCAAAATAATAATTGTTTTGAGTCTTCAGATACGCGCTTACCACCTCCTCATCTGTTAGCGTTTTTCTCTCACCGTTGGACAATAGTGCGAAGAGAAACTTTAACATAACTGTATATTAGACGCACAAAGATGAGAAAGTTACTTTTGTTATCTAAATAAATTTTACACCCTATGGTATCCACTTGTCTTAGATGGCTCTCTATCACAGTTTTGATCGCTTCTCTATGCACTATAGAACTCACTGGTCAAGAAAATCAAGACGCACTTTTTATTAAGCAGATTCACAATCAGATATTAACAGAAGGAAGTTGTTATGATTGGTTGACGCACTTATCTGAAGAGATTGGTGGGCGGTTGGCAGGATCAGAAGAGTCTGAGATCGCAGTACGATATACTAGAGATGTGCTTGCTGATTATGCTGACACTTCTTATCTCCAGCCTTGTACAGTCCCTTACTGGGATCGAGGAGACGAGGAGGTTGTCAAGATCATCAATGCCCAAGGCAATCTAACCATAGACATAGGTGGTCTGGCTCTGGGCAATAGCGTTGGCACTGGTCCTGATGGAATAAAAGCAGAGGTAGTAGAGGTTAAAACATTGGATGATGTTCGTTCTCTTGGTATAGAAGGCATAAACGGTAAGATAGTCTTCTACAACAGGCCGATGGATCCTACACAGATCAGAACGTTTTATGCTTATGGTGGCGCTGTTGATCAAAGGGTTAATGGCCCTGCTGTAGCTGCAGAATATGGAGCAATAGGTACCCTCGTAAGATCTATGACAACAGTATCTGATGACAACCCACATACAGGCGTCACGCGATATAAAGAAGGCGGTCCTCAGATACCAGCTATCGCTATCAGTACCAATGATGCAGATCTACTCCATGACATGTTAGAGAAAGAAGTTGTAGATGCCTTCATGTACACTAATTGTAGGATGGTTGATGAAGCCAAGCTATCATATAACGTTGTTGCTGAGATCAAAGGAAGCACCTATCCGGATGAGATCATCTTAGTGGGAGGTCATATGGACTCTTGGGATGTAGGAGGAGGAGCCCATGATGACGGGGCAGGTTGTGTCCATAGCATGCAAGTGTTGGAGACACTGATGGCACTAGACTATCAACCAAAGCGTACACTGAGATGCGTTCTATTTATGAATGAAGAAAATGGCCTCGGAGGAGGTCGAGCATATGCCGAAGCTTCTGCAGCCAAAGGTGAATGGCACATGGCCGCGATAGAGTCCGACGCTGGTGGATTTACGCCAAGAGGCTTTTCATGTGATGCTAATGACGACATTTTCCCTGGTTTTTATAGACAATTACTTAAATGGAACGACCTTCTTGAGCCTTACTTTTTGGGTTTTGTCAAAGGAGGATCTGGCGCAGATATTAGCCCCTTGAAAGGTCAGAATGGTTTACTGATGGGTTTTCGTCCAGATTCTCAGCGATATTTTGATTACCATCATACAGCTATAGATCGCATCAGTGCTGTTAATGAAAGAGAATTAAAATTAGGTGCCGCTGCCATCACATCAATGGTATATTTGCTAGACAATTACGGCATAAGTAAAGGAGATGAGTGATATAACGTTGCATGACAAGACTTTTGAGATATATCTAGAAGAGTCTGAGATACAAACAGCAGTTAAGAGATTAGCCGAAGAGATCAACAAAGACTACCAAGGTAAAAAGCCAATCATCCTGAGCATCCTCAATGGCTCATTTATATTCACTGCAGATCTGGTGCGCTTTTTTAGCTTTCCGCTGACTGTTGAGTTTGTAAGATACTCTTCTTATGAAGGGACGAGTTCGACAGGTAGGATTACTAAGATGCTGGGTATGAAGTCAGATATCAAAGGCAAGGATCTCATCATTGTAGAAGATATAATCGATACAGGATTTACATTGCACAATGCTCTTAAGGACCTCCGCGCCCAAGAACCTGCATCCATAAGGATAGCAAGTCTATTGGTTAAGCCAAAGGCATTAAAGCACGATGTCCCTTGTGATTATGTAGGCTTTAATATTCCTAATGATTTTGTAGTTGGATACGGACTTGACTATGATGAATATGGGCGTGATCTACCGGCTATCTATAAGTTGAAAGAATAATAGAGCTGTTCATCGGGTAGTACCTGTTATTGCCTGTCATTTTCCTTCTTATTTCTATCTTGAGAGGGTATCTAAGGATTTTCTTAGGACTAACCAATCGAGATATGAAGCAACTTTTTATTCTATTTCTTGTCCTGGTGTATAGTTATAGTGGTATGAGTCAAGATATACCGCCAGTCACCAACAAGATCTTAATCAAGAACGTATCGATCACGACTCAACCAGGAGCCACACCTTATATAGGTCATATCCTTGTTGAAGATGGCATCATCAAAGATGTAGGCACATCGATACAAGCACCTTATGATGCCAAGGTGATTACAGGAGATTCTTTGCATGTCTATGCGGGATTTATCGCAACACTTTCACATACAGGACTCAAAGCTCCTAAGGAAAATAACGAGCGACCCAGAGTTGACAGAACTGGATATCCACCTAACGATGTGGCGGGCATCACACCAGAGTTAAGCATCAATAATATATATGATCAAAAAGATGGCTCCATAGGCGATATGCGAAAGCAGGGATTTACCATCGCGCATAGTGTGCCTCATGGACGTATGTTACCTGGTATGGGATCTATCATCTCGCTCAATGGCGGATCCTTCAATGAGTCAGTGATTGTAGAGGACGGATCTATGTTTGCTCAGTGGAGAACTGCCAACAGAGTATTTCCTGGTACACTCATCGGTATCATGTCTAAGTGGCGTGAGCTATATCGTAATTCTGAACTGACGCTACAACACAACAAAAACTATAAAAGCAATCCGCGTAATCGTAAAAGACCTGCGCAAGACGCTGCGACAGAGGCACTATGGCCAGTAGTTGAAAAGCAGATGCCGGTATTCTTTAAAGCAGAAAAACATAGAGACATCTATCGTACGTTGCAATTGCAAAAGGATCTTGGCTTTGACTTGGTTATCGCTGAAGCAAAAGATATCGATAGAGTCCTTGATGATATCAGCGGAGTTAGCGATGTTTCAGTACTACTATCTCTAGATCTTCCAAAAGAAGAAAAGGAAAAGAGTAAGTCTAAGGATGAGAAGAAAGAAGATATGAAAGGGGACAAGAAGATGGAAGAAGAAGATCCTAAGATGGCTATGTTGAAAAAGAGAAAAGCAGAAGCTGTAGAGAGATATACTAGTCAAGCTAAAATGTTGAGCGCAAAGGGCATGCCTGTTTCATTCTCATATCTTGAAACCAAACCAAGTGATATCCATCCATCAGTTAGAAGACTTGTAAAAGATGGACTTTCTGAAAAAGATGCATTAAGTGCCTTGACCACTCAAGCAGCAAGTGCTATCGGTATCTCTGATATTGCTGGAACGATCGAAAGAGGTAAGATGGGAAACCTCGTGATTGCAACGCAACCCATATTTGACGAAAAGTCAAAAATCAAAATGGTCATGATCGACGGCCACATACATGAGTATGAGGTAAAAGAAAAAAAGAAAAAATCAGCTTCGGATGGAGAAGACATTGATCCGACTGGCACATGGGATTACACAATCGAGATACCAGGTATGTCTGCAAGTGGTACGATGACTATCACTAAAAATGGCGAAGATTATGAAGCCGAAATGACCAGCAATCAAAACCCAGGAGAAGTTGCAGAGGCTAAAGAAGTCGAGCTCGATGGCAGTGATATGTCATTTAGTTTTAGTTTGCCAGCAGGTGGTATGGATTTAACAATCGAGAGTGACCTTACTTTTGATGGTGACACATTTGAAGGTACGGTATCTGTGGGAGACTTTGGTTCATTTGACATAACGGGTTCTAAATCAGATCCAGAGTAACCAATTGAAATTATAATTATAAAAGCAAAAATCATAATTAGTATGATCAAAAATATAACCTTGAGTTTGCTCCTTCTTTGCAGTTTTCAAATATTGAATGCTCAAGTTGAGACGGGAGATATACTCATCAAAAACGGTAACGTCATTACAATAACAGATGGCGTACAAGAGGATACAGATGTCCTCATCCAAAATGGGAAAATATCGAAAATTGGAAAAGACTTATCAGCTCGTGATGTTCGAACCATAGATGCTGCTGGGCAATATGTTATGCCAGGTATCATAGATGCTCACTCTCACATCGCTCTGGATGTAGTCAATGAAGCAACGGATCCTAATACATCTGATGTATTTGTCGGTGATGCGATTGATCCCTTTGATGTGGCGATCTATCGAGCACTAGCAGGAGGTGTAACTACATCTCATGCCATGCATGGATCTGCTAACGCGGTTGGCGGACAATGCGAAACTATAAAACATAGATGGGGCGTCTCCAATCCAGATGATATGAAGATGGATGGAGCACCAAGAACGATCAAGTTTGCACTTGGAGAAAATCCAATACGTGTCCATGGTGAAGGCAATAGAATAGTGCCCCGCACAAGAATGGGAGTAGAGCAGATATTCAGACAAGGATTTGCAAAAGCGCAAGACTATCAAGCAAAATGGAAAGCATATAAAGCCAACCCTTCTGCAGCACTTGAAACGCCTAAGTATGATCTTAAAATGGAGACGATGTCAGACATCCTCAATGGAGACATCATTATACACTGTCACTCTTATAGAGCAGATGAGATCTTAATGTTAGTCGATGTCTTAGATGACTATGGAGTTAAAAAGATATGCTTCCAACATGTCAACGAAGGATTTAAAGTAGCGCCGGAGTTAGCGGCATATGGCGCAGGTGCTTCAGTATTTGCAGATTGGTGGGCTTATAAGTTTGAAGTATATTACTCGACTGCATACAATGCGACAATCTTAACGCGCAATGGTGTCGTTACTTCGATCAACTCTGATTCTGGAGAGTTGATCAGACACTTATTTCATGAAGCGGCGAAGACGCAGAGATATGGAGATCTTACAGACAATGAAGCGCTAAAGTTGATCACACTCAATCCTGCTATCCAATTAGGGATACAAGATAGAGTAGGGTCTATCGAAGTTGGAAAAGAAGGAGACATCGCCATCTTTGACAAGCACCCGCTGTCAGTTTATGCGATCCCGCAGATGACAATTGTTGATGGTGTCGTACGATTTGATATAGAAAATGACAACGATGATATTAGAATAGATATCGATCCGGAAGAAAAGATTTCTTCATTTATAGATCATCATGCGGAGACGGAAGCAGATAGATGTATGCAAGATGTATTTGAATATTTCGCTGATCAAAAACAAGATTAATCATGAATAGAATTATAATAAAATCAATCGTCATACTTGTTGCCCTCTTTATATGGGGTGATAGTTCTGCACAGCAAGTCGCAAAATCTACTTATGGTGATGTCTTATTAAAAAATGCAACGGTACACACTATCACCAATGGTGTAGTAGAAGGCACTGATGTGCTGATCAGTGATGGCATGATCGCAGATATGGGTAAGGGACTGAGCAGCACTTCAGCAACAGTTGTAGATTGCTCCAATCATCATATATATCCGGGATTTATAGATGGAGGTACGACGCTTGCTTTATCAGAAGTGAGTTCTGTATCACTGACTAATGACTTCAATGAGATTGGAGATTTTATACCTCAGATGCAAGCCTTGACTGCAGTCAATCCTAACTCTGTTGCTATACCAGTGACAAGAGTTAATGGAGTGACATCCGTAATTGTAAAGCCTGCGGGTGGCGTATTTTCGGGGACGGCAAGTTTGATCAACTTAGTAGGTTATACGCCTGCTCAAATGGACGCAGGTTTTAAAGCCGTAGCGATGAACTTTCCTTCAGCAGCAAAGAGAGGAAGAAGAGATAGAAGATCTGAAGAAGATATCAAGAAGGACCAAGAAAAGGCGACTAAAGAAATAGACGAGTTTTGGGATAAGCTTAGAGTTTATCATATGATCGATAGCGCATCTGCTAATAAGTCAAACTCCAGCCTAACATATCAACCTGAGATGGAAGCGATGTTGCCAGTCTACCGAGGTGAGATCCCACTGATGATCAATGTTACTAAAGACAAAGATATCGAGGCTGCTATCGCGTGGGTTGAAAAGAAAAATGTCAAAGCCATCCTCACAGGCGTCACAGAGGGATATCGAGTAGCAGATAAGATAGCAGCGTCAGGTCTCCCAGTGATCACTGGTCCAGTCCAAGCGATACCTGGCAGGTCAGAAGAGCGCTATGATGTCGCTTACGCAAATGCTGGAATCATGTCCAACGCAGGTGTCAAAGTAGCTTTGAGAACCAACGATACGGAGAATGTTAGAAATCTGCCATTTCATGCAGGCTTTGCGGCTGCATATGGCATGGGCGTTGATGAAGCGTTAAAAGCGATTACAATTAACCCAGCAGAGATGTTTGGCGTAGGTGACAAATACGGTAGCATAGAAAAAGGAAAGATTGCAAACTTGTTTGTTTCAACAGGAGATCCATTTGAAATGAAAACGAGGATCACACATCTTTTTATAAAAGGTTGGAATGTGCCGATCGAGAGTAGACATACACTCTTATACAATGAGTTTTTAGAACGCTCTCCTGGACTGCAAGAAAAATAGAAATTATAAAAAGTCGCACATGATTCATGTGTGGCTTTTTTAATGTCTTATACTGTTTTGCTGAGTGGACTAGAAGCGAGCTTATTTACAGTCCTTTCAGCAAGCACCATTCTTGTGACTCCATCATTCATATTTAACTACATTTGATCATGATCAAAAATGTAATATTTGATTTTGGAGGGGTACTGATAGATCTTGATATTCCAAGATGTATCAGTCGACTGGGTGAGCACTTTGGGGTCTCTACTTTATCAGTAGAACCATATCAATCTATCTTTAGACGCAATGAAGTAGGTGCTACAAGTGAAGATGAGTTTATAGCGGAGCTGCAAGCGCAGAGTGATCAACACATAGATCGCCAAGAGATCATCGATGTATGGAATAGTATGCTCGGCACAGTGCCGCAGCATAGACTAGACATGCTCAAGTCCCTCAAAGAAAATTATAATCTCTACCTACTGAGCAATACCAATGCTACACACATCGCTTGGGTCTATGACTATCTCAAGAAAGAATATGGCATAGCCGACTTTGGCAAAGAGTACTTTACTAAAGATTACTTCTCGCACTTGATCCATATGAGAAAACCCAATCTTGATATCTATCAACACGTGCTACAAGATGCGCAGATCGCAGGTCAAAAGTCCATCTTCATAGATGATAATGAAATCAATGTCGTGGGTGCAAGAGCTGCAGGTATGCACTCTGTT
>CALDEM010000105.1 GCA_937942435.1 uncultured Saprospiraceae bacterium | reverse complement strand
TCACTGATCAAGTCATCAGCTCGGCGTTGCTCTGCCTCTCGACCATCTATTGCTCTTGAGCCAACTGCAGAAAGAAGCGCAGTTTTTAGTTCTTCATCATTTGCGCCAGCACGCATCATGTCTTTGATATTGAAGATGCCTGAGTCATATAAGCAAGTCTTCATGAGTCCTGTTGGAGTCAGCCTCAGTCTATTACAAGTACCACAAAAGCTACGACTATAAGATGCTATGATACCAAAGGATCCGGTATATCCAGGGATTTGATAATTTACAGAAGTGCTATTGGGTTCACTTTCTAGTCGCGTAGCACCAGTGTGTTCCTTTTTTATAAAATCAAGAATGTCCTTATGCGACCACAAAGCCATCTCATCATGTATACCACTTCCGTTAAATGGCATCTCTTCTAAGAACCTTACACTGATCGGCAGGTGCTTGGTCAACTCTATCATCGGGAGGATGTCTTCGACATTCTTCTGATTCATGACCACCATATTAATCTTGGTCTTTATATCGTGCTCGACCAGTAGTGTAAGACTTTCCATCACTTTGTCAAGATCATCCCTTCTGGTGATCATCCTAAATCGCTCCGCATCGAGACTATCTAAACTCAAGTTAACAGACTTGATGCCGATCTCTTCAAATCTGGGTATTAAGTCTTTAGTTAAAGTACCATTAGTTGTGATGTGTATAGAATCTACTCTTTCGATCTGATTGATGCGCTCGATACACTCCATCAGTCCCTTTCTCAAGAAGGGCTCGCCCCCAGTGATACGGATCTTGTTGATCCCGAGACTTGCGAATAAGGAAACGATACGCTCGATCTCTTCATATGTCAGAAGGTGAGATCGATTGACATAGTCGATGCCTTCTTCAGGCATACAATACTGACAACGCAGATTGCAGCGATCTGTGACAGCTATCCGCAGATAGTTTATAACTCGACCATGGTTGTCGTAAAGCATCATCAATCCATTAAAGAATTATGAAGATAGATTAATCAACCGACAGTTTTCGAGTAAATAATCGGCAAGAAGCATGCGGATGGCTGGCGGATACCCTACTTTTGGATAGATCATATGACCATTTATGAAAGTTAAGATATTGGCATTTGGGATCGCCAAGGACATAGTGGGCGGCAAAGCAGGCGAGATGGAGTTCTCTGAGCATGCCACAATCTCTCAAGTGAAAACAGCACTATCAGAGAAGTATCCAGACTTCGATAAGCTCGCTAAGTTTTCTATCGCTGTCAACGAATCCTACCAAGATGACGCTTATGTCATCTCAGAAGGAGACGAGTTAGTCATAATACCGCCGGTCAGTGGTGGATAGATCATAGTTATGATAGATATAACGATTAGTTCTAAGCCATTGAGCGTATCTCAGTGTTATGATTATGTCCACGACCAGAGAGCAGGTGGCAATGCCTTATTTGTCGGTACAGTACGTGATCAGACCCAGGGTAAAGCTGTGGTCAGGTTAGACTTTGAAGCATATAAGCCGATGGCCATCAAAGAGATGCAGAAGATCGCAGATACAATGGTCGAGCGTTGGTCAGCGCTAAAGATTAGCATCCATCATAGGACAGGTACACTTGAGTTGGGTGATATCGCAGTCATCATAGCAGTCTGTACACCACATCGCAAAGCGTCTTTTGATGCTTGCCAATATGCCATAGACACACTTAAAGAGACCGTACCTATCTGGAAGAAAGAATACTTTGAAGATGGCGCCGTATGGGTTGCCGCTCATCCATAACAACAAATATCAGCAGTGAGTGATATCGTAGTCATCGGCAGTGCCAATACTGATATGGTGGTCAAGACATCTCGATTTCCAGAGCCCGGAGAGACCATCATCGGTGGCGACTTTTTTATGTTTCCTGGAGGCAAGGGTGCTAATCAAGCCGTTGCAGCTGCACGATTGGGTGGCGATGTATCATTTATCGCCAAGGTTGGAGACGATGTGTTCGGTCGTCAGTCCAAAGAAGGCTTTCTAAAAGAACGGATTAATATCGATCACCTAATCACTGATCCACACCTTGCTTCTGGCGTCGCACTAATCACTGTCAACGCCGAAGGAGAAAATGAAATCGTAGTTGCCTCTGGCGCCAATGCACATCTGACAGGAGATGATATAGATCAAGCCTCTTCTGTTGTCGCTTCCGCAAATATTATAATTGTACAATTAGAAATACCAATAGAGACAGTTGAGCATATCATCCAGCTTTCTAAAAACTTAGATAAAAAACTCATCCTAAATCCCGCTCCTGCTCAAACTATAAAAGATGTATCTCTTGATGGGCTCTACTGCATCACACCTAATCAAACAGAGGCGGAGATTCTAACTGGCATCAAAGTCGATAATACTGATCAAGCTACTGCAGCTGCCAGTTATCTTTTAGAAAAAGGAGTGCATCATGTCATCATTACGATGGGCAATCAAGGCTCACTTTATAAAACCAAAAGTGAGCAATTTTTTATAAAAGCACAATCAGTCAAAAGCGTTGACACGACAGCTGCTGGAGATGTCTACAATGGAGCATTGGTTACAGGCTTATCCGCTGGCAAATCGTGGAGAGAAGCCATAATCTTCGCTACAAAAGCTGCTGGTATATCGGTGACAAGGATGGGCGCTCAGGCGTCAGCACCTTTGCTTGAGGAGATGGTATAAGTTATGATGACGTTAATATCATACTCACATTCGTTTCTCTTACACTAACTAGCGTTCTTAAGACCTCATCGCTTTCACTTTCATCATAATTTTAATCAGACTTTTTCAAAAGTTAGATCAAACCATTAAATATCTATCCATGAGTAACAGAAGAGAGTTTCTAAAAACAACAACTAAAGTAACTGGCAGCACCTTACTATCTCTTCCTTTAGTTGATGCATGTGTTAACGAAGTCAGCCAACCAATAAGTCCTCTGCCACAATCTTCATCCAACATCAACATTGTTGGACCAAGAGAAGGCTATACACCAAATGTGGGCACGGTAGTATCCATGCTCAACTGGATGCGTGAAGTTGTACTTCGACCCGTCAGAGGCATGTCTGTCAGCGACTTAGACTTTCTATTAGATAAAGATTCTAATTCGATCGGAGCGATGCTGTGGCACTTGGCCGCGACAGAGCGCTTCTATCAGATCAATACCTTCGATGGCAAAAGATGGGAAGGACTATCAAGTACAGATGCTGCAAAGTGGAACTACGCTTCTAATCTTGGAGACAATGGCAGAAGACACATCAAAGGCTATGACTTAGACTTCTACCTCGATCTTCTTGACAATGTGAGAAACTTCACCCTCGAAGAACTCAAGTCTAAAGATGATGATTGGTTGATGATAGTAGATGATAATTTCTGGTCGTCACCTACTAACAATTATTGTAAGTGGTTTCATGTCTGCGAACATGAATCAAATCACAATGGCCAGTTTAAATATATAAGGAGTAGGATTGTTTAACAACAATTGAAATTATAAAAATCTGCGTAGCCTTGAAGTATATGGAGCAGCGGCAAAGCTGGACAAGCTTAAAATGAAGAAATCTTCTTTGATCACATCCTCACTGTACACTGACAGAAGCTATACATATTATCTGTCCTACTACATCACTTCATTTTAACTGAGAAAATAATTTCTCCGATTTTGCTCAACTTTTCTAAAAAGTTGAAATAATAAAAAATGAAACTGTTTTAGATGCGCACACTTTTCGATTTCTCTGTGCTGGATTCTATGTGATGATCAGTGCATCTATAGGACGCACATAATAATGGGGTCGTCAACCAATTTAATCCTACCTCAAGAGAGGCAAATATAATAGTGAAAAATTTGCCGCAAGGCCCAACCTTTTAGTCACTCTGAAGCTTGCCAAACAACCTCAAGAACTCAACATACAACCATACAATTGTAAAGACTAAGCCCATACCATAGTACCACTCCATGTACTTCGGAGCGTTGGATGCCTCCCCTTTTTCAAAGTTGTCAAAGTCCAATAGAAGGTTAAGCGCTGCCACCCCGATGATCACAACTGTGATACCGATGCCGAGCCAAGTACTTTCGTGAATGAATGGTACAGTGAAGCCAGCAAAACTACCGATCCAACTGATAAGATAGACGATCATGATAGCTCCGACAGCCATAGATACGCCCATGCGAAATTTCTTAGTGACTGGTATCAGACCTGATCTATGGATCATCAACATAGAAGCTAATGTCGCCAATGTCGCACTAACTGCCTGAAAGACAATACCTTCGAACGATGCTGCATAAATAGCAGATACTGTACCAACAAATAGCCCTTCTAGTAAAGCAAATATAGGTGCCGTTATCGGAGCCAAATGTGGCTTAAAACTCGTCAACATAAATACACCCGCAGCACCCAATGCGCCAACCGGCATAAATATCTGCATTGGCGTGCTATAACTCCAGATCGTTGTAACCATCAAGATCCCAAGCAGCATAAATGTCTTATTGACCGCTCCGCTCACCGTCATGTCCTCGGCGCTATCCATATTGCCTCCCGTAGTACTTCTCCTTTCGAGCTCAAGTGCTTTGGCCTTAGCGATGGATTTCTCAGTGAACATGGGGTTATTAGACTTTTCTAGATTCATAGTTAGAGTGTATATAGTGTTATAACGGATATAGCTAGATATAATGTTCCCGCTACAGGGTTTCACATCTGTTATTAATTATTAATTAAGGTTTGATCTCCTTTTTCATGGCCTTTTGCATTGGATTGAGTGGCTTGATGCTCTTGTTCTTTTTAAATACTTGGAAGCGCGTCGGTACTTCTTTGACTGGCCAATTGTTATTGGATTCATCGATATCTCCGGTTTCCTTTAATGGATCTATCCTGATTGCAGTGACGACTTTATCCTTGGTAAACACTTTCGTAAACTCGTTCTCGTTCTTACGCCAGATCTGCACAGGTATCGTCTCCATCTCTGTCGACCCGTCTTCATAAGTCCACTCTATGATCACTGGCATCACAAGCCCTCCCTTATTACTGAAGTGTAGCTCGTAGTAGTTGTTAGCACCAAACTTCTCCTGCTTCTCCTCCTTTGTGTAAGTCTCATCATACATCTTAGTGACATAGTTGACAGTAGAGTCGTCAGTCTTCCAAGGTTCATAGTAAGTATAGAAGTCTTGCAACTCCGGATCTTCATCCACAGTGAATTTTTTTCCTTCTTCTTTGTTTCTAATTTGTGAGATACTTACAAATGGCTCTTCTAATTTGTAAACAAAAGTATCTACAAACTGCTCAGGGTCAGATTCAAGATCCACCTTATACCACTTGATGCTATCCAGAGATATATCAGTCGCATCGATGCTATAAAACCAACCACGCCAGAACCAATCCAAGTCCATACCACTTGCATCTTCCATACTTCTAAAAAAGTCCGCTGGCGCTGGAGATTTAAAGGCCCAACGATTGCAATATTCTTTAAAAGCATAATCAAACAACTCTCTGCCCATCACAGTCTCTCTTAGGATGTTCAATGCTGCAGCAGGTTTAGTATATGCATTAGCACCAAAGTTGACAAGGTTCTCTCCATTGGTCATGATGGGTTCTAAATATTCTTTGGGCAGTGCCATATAATCTGATATTGTAGTCGTCGCCCCAAAACCATAATCAAAGTTGTTGTCAAAGTCGGACTCTGCTAAAAACTCTACAAAACTGTTGAGTCCTTCATCCATCCAAGTCCACTTACGCTCATCGCTATTGACGATCATCGGAAACCAGTTGTGTCCCACTTCATGTATGATGACTGCTATAGCGGAGTTTTTAGCTCCTTCTGTATAAGTACCATCTTCTTCTGCACGGCCAGGATTAAAAGAGATCATAGGATACTCCATACCATTACTTGCTTCTACGGATATCGCAACTGGATAAGGATATGGAAAGGCGTACTTGCCATAACTCTCCAATGTTTGCTTTACTGCTTTGGTAGAGTATCTATTGTAGATGGGATAGGCCTCTTTTCCATAGTAACTCATACACATCACTTTTTTATTGTCAGTAGTCGTATATGGCATCGCGTCCCAGACAAACTTTCTACTGGCCGTCCATGCAAAGTCTCTAACATTCTCAGCTTTATACTTCCATGTTTTAGTTTGGGTTGAGTTTTTGGATGTCTCCATTTTTTTAGCCTCATCAAGCGTTACAATCTCCACTGGCTTAATCGCAGTTTGTGCCTGAGTCCATCTTTGTAATTGCTTTGCGGATAAGACTTGGTTGTAGTTTTGACATTCTCCTGTAGCACCTACAATCATATCTGCAGGGACAGTCATCTCAACATTAAAATCACCAAACGTTAGCGCAAACTCAGCTTGCCCAGTAAACTGATTAGTCTGCCAGCCTCTATTATCTGTATATGCGCAAAGTCTCGGATACCACTGCGTTATCGTATAGAGATAGTTCCCATCTTTTGGAAAGTACTCATATCCTCCTCTTGGATAGTTAGCAAAGTCTTTGTTGAGTTCTAATAATGCTACTCTATCTACGATGTTATAATACCACTTCACATAAAATGAAAACTGCCCCCCTGACTTGATAGGCGTCTTTAGATTGATCCGCATCAGCGTACCATTGATCATATAATCTAAAGGTTGTCCTGAGTTGTCTTTAACTTCTTGTATCACTATACCATAGTCTTTGACTTCATTAGCTGGATCTAAACTTCTTAGGTCCGCTTCACTCATGATATCATTGATGGAGCTTGGATCAAAATATTGATTAGTGTTAGATGTCGAATGTTGGTTTTCGTCCAGTTGCATCCAGAGATACTTCAGGGTATTAGGCGAGTTGTTGGTGTAGGTGATCTTTTCGCTTCCAGATATACGATGGAGGTCAGCGTCCAGCGTACTGGAGATATCATAATCACAACGCTGCTGCCAATACTTGTGCCCTGGAGATCCATCTACGTTACGATATTCATTGGGACTTGGCAGCAGAGGGTCTATCTGCTCAAACTTATTACCATGATTAGAGGTACTCTGCGCTTTCGCAAATGATATCATCAGAAAGCAGGAAAGAATAACAAATAAGGTTCTTAGCATGACTATATCTCTTTTAGATCGATTAAGTCTGAAAGGTATAAAAACAATCTGCCATTATGATTTACGCTATATGCCAATTGTCAAAGTAGATACAGTCGGTTTTGGCTCGTAGAACTAAGCAACGATTATTATATTTAACCAAATATCAACATCGTATGGAAGCTTTTCTTGACTTTTTTGAGACGATGCCATCTTGGCAAAAACTGCTTTGGGTATTCAGTTGCTTATCCTTTAACTGGATCATAGAAGCGATATCGCCACTATTTAGATTTGGATATAAGAAAGTCAAGCATGTAGGCGTCAATATGTTTTTTCTTGCTTCTGATCTTGGGCTCAATTTGCTCTTTACGTTTTTGACAGTAGGCATCTATACTTGGGCAACAACTAACAACTTTGGACTGCTATATTTGATAGACTTGCCGATCTGGTTAGAGTTGATCATCGCAGTGATGGTACTTGATCTAGTGGCTCAGTATGCAGTCCACTATCTGCTACATAGAGTGCCTTGGATGTGGAGGTTTCACATGATACATCATAGTGATACGCATGTTGATGCAACTACAGGTACAAGACACCATCCCGGTGATTATATCACAAGAGAGATATTTGCACTAGCGGCCATCTTGGTTACGGGCATACCACTTGCCTACTACCTCTTCTATAGGATCTGCACGATCTTCTTCGCATACTTCACACATGCCAACATCAGTCTGCCAAGAGCATTGGATAAGACCTTAAGTTATGTCTTTGTCACGCCAGACATGCATAAGTTTCATCATCACTTTGAGCGTCCTTGGACGGATACAAACTTTGGTAACATCTTCTCATTCTGGGATCGCCTATTCGGTACGATGGTCTATGATGATCCTAAGAAGGTTCAGTTTGGTTTAGACATTCTCGATGACTCTAAAGATGAGAATATCGGATATCAGCTGATGGTTCCTTTTAGTAAAGATGTAAAGACTGATCCAGATAAAGGGTTCTGGGGGTTTGGGTAGTTGATTACCTTCTTAGTCTTACCCTAAAGTTTGTAGTTCGGCTTTCACTAAATAGTTATTCATGATGCAGTATGACCCATCTTACTTGAGTATTTGATCATTCATGCTATCAAAATACAACCTTGTCGATTCCTTAAAATGACATTTAGTTAAGTTAAGGAGATTATTGTTCCTTCTTCGATTTACCGATAATGCAGTAAAACAAGCATTTTAGCCGTGTACAAACGGATACAAACGATTACAAACGGCACTACTCGTTTATTAAACGACTACGGCTTGCATCCTACCTCATATTTGCATTGTCGATCTGATCAACGGATGTATCACACATCTCAAGTCAGATAAATTTTTTCAATTATTCATCCCGAGCACATTTAAAAACACAAGTGCGGAGGATCAAAAAATTATCAATTATGAATGCATTAAGAAATCAAGTAACGCTTATCGGAAACCTTGGCAGCGACGTAGAAGTAAAAACTTTTGGCGATGACAAGAAGCTAGGTAAAGTATCTATCGCCACTAATCAGTATTACAAAAACCGTGTGGGCGAACTAGTACAAGAGACGCACTGGCACAACATCATAGCTTGGGGTAAGCTTGCAGAAAACATGAACAAGGTCGCCAAGAAAGGTGATCAGATCATGGTGCAAGGTAAGCTGACGTACCGCAACTATGAAGACAGTGACGGACGTAAGCATTATGTGACAGAGATTGTCATCAATGACTTCACTAAGATGCATAAGGCACCGAAAGCTGAGGAGGCTGTAGCAGCTTAAATCGATATAGCTTTCACAAACGAAAAGAGGTTTCATTGTCTAATGAGACCTCTTTTTTATGTTTTTGATTTATATGACCTCTTCCCTAAAAACAGGCCAAGTTATATTTAGAGAATTCGGTGTAAATTTAGTAACGTAAAAACTGAGCAAATGAAGCGAAGTAAATTCACCGAAGCGCAGATAGTATTTGCGCTTAAGCAAGCCGAACAAGGAGT
>CALDEM010000104.1 GCA_937942435.1 uncultured Saprospiraceae bacterium | reverse complement strand
TCTCTTCCGTAGTAAATGTTAGGGATAATGTATTCTCCATTTCCTAAAGAAGTGGCCACATAGATGTCATTAGGACAAGCGCCATTTACAGGTGGGTCTGCCACCGCGTATACGGTTACATTGGCTACTTCTCCATTTCCATTTTTACCAGTTATCTTTCCGCTGATGTTCCCTCGCGTGCCTGCTTCTCCATCCTTGATCGTTTCGAAGGAAAGGGTATTTGAGTAAACTGTCTTCATGAGCGAAGTATATCCTCTCCTTACTTCGATTGTTTCCGTTTGATTTTGGGTATTCATGCTACCGAGTTCTTCACCGCTTATTGTTGGGTCATCGGCTCCTGCTATCACAGTCCAGTTAGACGAGTTAGAAGATTTTCTTTCCCAAGAGTAGACTGGTGTACCGAAGTCTACGGAACCAGACATGTCATTATTGATGTCATAATTGATCGAACATCCTTCCTTGACCCAAAGGTCTGGATGACTGATACTTCCTGCATTAATTTCAGCAGGAGCTACATTTAGATCTAATCGAAATCTTCCCGTCTCAAAATTATCTCCTTCTACAATAATGAAGTAATCTCCCGGAGGAAGTATCGCAGATAATTCTCTGGGATTTCCATTGTCATCGCTACTTGAGTTCAGGAATGTAATTTGGTTATTTTCCATTTGAGCAAAATGGACTAAGCTGTTAAAATTAGTTGTACCATTATTCGTACTAGCGATCACCTCGCTCGTTTCTGAAAGCGTAAATGAATAGGTAACATCAGCACCATTGCTAAATGCTGGATTCATAGAAGAATTCCAATGATTTTCGTACCCAAATATTTGTTTGTCGCTACTAGATAGTTGAGAAGGGGCTCTTCTATTATAGTTGGTATGGCTTCTTGAGACAGTTCCTTCCAAAGTCTCAAATGTAAGAGGATCTGTTGGTCCTGCACCATTTAAATACCGCCAAGTCGACTGAAGTTGAGCTCTAATCGTATTGTTTCCTACCCAACTTGTTAAGAATTGTCCGGTTTCACCTAAAATGCCACTACGATTATTATAAATCCGAAAGGATGGCGCATCGCTATCTAATATTCCGCAACTTGATTCAAATATAGCCCTGTCGCCACAGTTATTATCAAAACCAACGAAAGTGTAATCGTAGTTTGTAATTATAGTCCCCACGCGCTTATGCAATTCTCTTCTTGCGCCTCCCGAGGTATTCGTGCTTGGCGTGTCTGCATCCCAGTACACCCCATGAGTAGCACCACCACCTTGGACGCTAATCAGCGCTGTGGCTTGATTGTTCCAATCTGGCGCCACCTTCATTCTAAATGTAGGGTGATTGATTGTACCACCATTGTCATCTGGATTATAAGTATACCCAGTTGAAAAAACTATCCAGCTATAGTGATCTGCATTAGTAGGCGCTTGAGCATTGGTTTTAAGTGGTTGGAGCAAAAATGTAAAAGAGAGAAGTGCGATTAAGTATTTCATGTTTTAAAGTGTTGATGTGTTGAGTAATTGTAGTTCGAATCCTTTTCTGATCATTTGGGCGACGTTCTTTGCATCGAGTTTCCACTTGAGTGCCTTGCGGTGATCGTTGACTGTATGCGGACTTAGATAAAGTGCAGTTGCAATCTCAGTAGTCGACTGACCATTAGAGAGGAGTTCTAATACTTGCCGCTCTCGAGCCGATACGCCGATTGTGGGTTGCTGAAAGAATTGTGTTGTATGCATGATTTGAAGTTTTGTAAATAACTATGACCGCAATATGAGGTCAAGAGGGGCGAAAAGACGAAAAAGGGGGGTAGACAGAATGGGGACACTTTTTATAAAGTACTGATAATCAATGAGATAAAGTTCCCTTCGATCGCCTATTCTGACTATGTTTTTTCAATATTTCTCAAAGTCATGTTGTAATGCGCCATTTAATTGTTGGGTTGTGGATGTGGGAAAAGCGTCTTATCAGTGGCATAAGATCCTATGAGCCGACGGTAAATTTTACCTATTTTGGAGAGCATAAATATCCATCTGATGAAGCATGTATCACGACTTATTTTTGCTCTCTTAGTTTTTGCTACACTTACCTCCTGCCAACAAGAAGAGAAAAAGACTCCACCCAATATCATCTTCATCATGTCAGATGATCATGCTGAGAAGGCTATAAGTGCATATGGGCACAACTTGCTACAGACACCCAATATAGATCGTATCGCCAATGAGGGCATCTTGTTCGAAAATAGCTTTGTGACCAATTCTATTTGTGCTCCGAGTCGAGCAGTCATGTTAACAGGTAAGTATAGCCATCTCAATGGATTGAGGGACAACAGAGATCAATTTGACGGAAGTCAGCTCACCTTTCCTAAGCTACTACAGAAGGCAGGATATCAGACGGCTATGGTAGGGAAGTGGCACCTGAAGACGACACCTCAAGGATTTGATTATTGGAACATACTGATCAACCAAGGTGATTATTATAATCCTCGGATGATCGATATGGGCGATACAATGACACATACGGGATATACTACTGACCTGATCACTGACTTTGCATTAGACTATCTTGAAAATCGAGATGAGACGAAGCCATTCTGTATGCTGTTTCATCATAAGGCTCCTCATCGTAATTGGATGCCACCACCAAGGCACTTTGATTTGTTCAAAGACAAAGACATACCCATGCCGGATAACTTTTATGATGACTATGCTAATCGCTCCGTTGCAGCAGCTGAGCAAGACATGCATATAGATGATATGTTCTTGCACCTTGATATGAAGTTGCATCCTAACGATGAGTTACCTCCATCAGGTACTGGGGGAGGCCCACCGGGATTTACAGATGTCAATGCCTGGGCCAATGCATATGGTCGGATGAATGATGAACAAAAAGCTGCTTGGGATGCTCACTATGATCCGATCAATCAAGACTTTCTAAAAAGAAAACCAACAGGGAAAGAACTGTCTGAATGGAAGTATCGTCGCTACATGGAAGACTACTTGGGATCTGTAGCCGCGGTAGATGATAATGTAGGAAGAGTTTTGGACTACTTAGAGGAGCATGGACTGGAAGAAAATACCATCGTGGTCTATACTTCAGATCAAGGGTTCTACTTGGGAGAGCATGGTTGGTATGACAAAAGATGGATGTATGAGGAGTCGCTGAGCATGCCTCTGGTGATGAAGTTTCCAAAGGAGATCTCTGCTGGTCAGCGAAATAAGGACATAGTTTTGAATTTAGATTTTGCACCTACGTTTTTGGATTATGCCGGTATCGAGATTCCCAGAGAGATGCAAGGGGCCTCACTTCGTCAGTTGGCTAAGAACAATATGGCTGATGATTGGCGCTCCTCGATGTACTACGAGTATTTTGAGTTTCCTCATGGATGGCACAGTGTCAAGAAGCACTATGGAGTTAGAACGGATAGATATAAGTTGATCCACTATCATACCGATCTCGATGATTGGGAGCTTTTTGATTTAGAAAGGGATCCCTCCGAGATGCAGAACCTTTATGATCATCCTGATTATAAAGAAGTGCAAAAAGAGTTGCACAATGAACTTACTAAGTTGAGGAAGGAGTTGTTGGTGGAGGAGGTCTAGTTGTTGTCTTCATAGCAGCTGAGACTATAAGTTTACATTAACAGAACTATACTTAGGTATAGGCTAATTTGCTGGGTGTTGCTTGATCTTTGATACATCAATCATCAAATAAGTATCATGAGACACTCACTTTTTCTTATTGTAGCCCTATCTGCCCTTACCGCATTTTCTTCATGTTCATCTGAGCAATCACCAGAAGAGCAGATATTAGGATCATGGTCAGGCCAATTACTTCAAGACGACTATGGGTTCTTTAGAGCAGATATTGTTTTCAATAAAGTTTCAACTGAGGAAACCATTGCTCAAATATCTTATGGAGTTAATGACAAATCACAGTGCGATAATGACATCTACTTCTGTGATGAGCCCTCAGAAGCTTGCAGTGCTATTTGGACGTATCAAGGTTTTTCAAATGGCACTTATCGTTTTATCGAGCAGCCAATTGGTGATGTCTGCGCACCTGGCATGATCACACTCAAGCTTCAGTCAAAAGATGCATTGACTTATCAATTTGTCGGTTTAGAAGAGTTCGTTGATATCACTGGAGCAGGGACTCTGGATAGACAATAATCATGCTGAGGATTGAAACCCAAAGCAGCTATATAATTGCTGTCTGCAGACATGGTTTGGAATAAAACGGTTGAACGAAATTTTAAAATTACAATTCAATTGTATGTGCGATAAGGTTAAATAAAAATGGGCTGCCGACTTGTCGGCAGCCCTATCAGCGCACTTACTGATGGTTCTTGTTAGTACGTTGATCCTTGAACTGCAGCTTGTGCATTTATATTGCCCCAGCCGTAGCTTCCGCTTCTGTTGTTTCCTAATTGAGATGCATTTTTTAGTCTGTTGACTACAGTGCTTCTTGACATGGATGGATTAGTCGCCCAGACGAGTGCAGCGATGCCGGCGGTTGTTGCCGTGGCTGCGGAAGATCCGCTTATATATTGTGTTCCATTTCCGTTTTTAGAAAGAGCCAGCGAGTTTCTATTAGAATCAAAACTGCGTTGCATCTCGATTGTAAAATCTACTTTGCTACCACTGTGACATGTGTTACATCTTTGATAAGAGTTTTGTGCCTTAACACCAGTGACTGCAGTTGTCTGGCTCATATTAGCTGGAAAGATTACGCCTGCCCAGTTTGTAAAGCTCGTAGAAGTACCTGCTGCTGCTAATAATAGCTTGCCTCTGTTGTAAGCATAGTAGATACCGTCTCGTACTGTTCCAGATGAGATGATATTACCGATAGACATGCTGACGATTTTTACATCTGATCTATTGCCGGCTAACTTGAGTGCGTCCTTTACGCCGTTCTTTTCATTGGAGGTTGATATGAGCACATCTTCTACTGCTCTTACAGTGACGAGATTGGCTTTGTAGGCTACCCCTAGAGCGTTACCATCAGTGCTCCATGGTGCTGCAGCTAGCCCTGCCATAGATGTGCCATGACCACACTGATCATGCGGACTATCTTTTCTCTTCCACCACCATGAGCCCGAGTATTTGGTACTATACTTTTGTATAAAGCGACCTCCGGAGTTGCCAGATGTAAACTGACTGCCTAAGTTATCTTGGCTATCGGATGCGCCTGTATCTATGATGCAGATACTTATGTTATTACCTGTAGAAGTATTCCATGCGCTTTGCACATTGTGATTAGAAAAATTCCATGGGATCTTAGCGTTGAAAGAAGAGGTACTACTATAGTCTCCTCCATTGATAGAAGAAGGATTGCCATTGCAACCTGAGGAACTTTTAAGTTCTCTTTCTTTTATATCAGATGGATCGTAACCCATAGGTTCTACATATCTGATGTTAACATCCGACCTTAATCTTTCGATAGATGTCAGTGAGGTAATTTTTACTGCAAGTGTAGGTATCTGATCATCAAGCTCGAAAGGCAATATTTGCGAAAGCTCTAAGCTCTCATCACCTGTTACTCTCTGTTCTTCTTCTAGTACATCTTGAAGGATGGCATCACGCTGTGCTAAGAAAGCATCAGGTAGTCTATCTTCTACACCTATGATCTCTTCTATGTTGTCATAGCCAGTAGCCGTATAACCGATCGCTATGATCTCATCACTTAACGCTGCTGCGCTATGGATCATGGTAGTTGGAGCTGCTGACCAATCGAAGACTTTGTCTTTAGCGGTCTGGGTTGATATAAAGTCGTTGATCTGTTCTATAGTATGTGATTGGTCATCTGATATTGTAACTGGTGTGTGTTCTATGTCATCAGAACATGAGACTATAAATAGTAGTGTTAGGGATAGGAGTAGCAGTTGCTTCATGAGTAGTGATTTGTTAAGAAGTGACAATTAAATTAGTAAGCGCGAATATAATAACTAAACTCCGAGTAAAGAATCATAAATGACTGCAAATGGCTCCTGATTCAGTTAAAATACCCATTTATAGGGACAACTTGTATCTTATGTTCTTTAAAACGGGTGAGAATCAATATATATGATTGTTTGACTTCTTGATAGAAGAGCTATGTGGCAAGCTATAGCGGGTGTCTCAAAAGGATCATAGTTGTTACATTGTGAAGACAAAAGAAGAAGGACGATGGAATACAGAAAACTTGGCAAGACAGATATAGACGTGAGTGCGATCTGCTTAGGAACGATGACCTATGGTGAGCAAAATACAGAGGCGGAAGCGCATGAGCAGCTTAACTATGCCGTAGAACAAGGTGTTAACTTTATAGATACAGCTGAGCTTTATCCAGTGCCAGCGCGAGCTGAGACATCTGGGAGAACAGAAGAGTATATAGGGACTTGGATAGAGAAGAGAGGCAAGCGAGATGACATCATCTTAGCTACCAAGATCTGCGGACCTGGGCCTTACACTGATCATATCAGGACAGATCTGGACTACACACCCGCTAATATCATGTCCGCCCTCGAGGGAAATCTTAAGAGATTACGTACTGATTATGTAGATCTGTATCAAGTGCACTGGCCAGCACGAACCACTAACTTCTTTGGTAAGAGGGGGTACTATCACAGAGATGGCTGGGAGGATAACATCTCCTCAGTGGTAGAAGGCCTTGATCAGATCGTTAAGTCTGGGAAAGCGAGGTATGTTGGGATCTCTAATGAAACACCTTGGGGCATGTCTCAATATCTGAAGGCGTCAGAGCAATCGGGCCTCGCAAGGATCCAGAGTGTTCAGAATCCTTATAACCTGCTCAATCGTACTTATGAAGTAGGCATGGCGGAGATGTCGATCCGCGAAGAAGCAGGTCTACTGGCTTACAGTCCTATGGCATTTGGATTATTGAGTGGGAAGTACCACAAAAATGAAGACACGCCTCAATCTCGTATCAACTTATTTGAACGTATGTCTCGTTATAAATCAGATCAATGTCATCTGGCTACAGCTAAATACCTCGAGATTGCAGAAAAGCATGGGATGACGCTTGCGCAAATGTCTCTTGCCTTTGTAACTCAACAAAGATTTCTAACTGCCAATATAATCGGTGCCACAACCATGGCTCAATTAAAAGAAAACATTGATTCTGTAAATATAAAATTGGAAAAAGACGTTATCAAGGAAATTAACGCCATCCACGAGGCCATACCTAATCCGGCTCCATAAATCATAACTATTAATGGAGATACGGTGGATGGTCGATCATTCGAAAAACAGACTATTTGAAAACTGTATACTTCATCATTTGCATACTTATATCTCTTGGCATTCAGGCGCAAGATGACAGACCGCGTGTAGGTCTTGTCTTAAGTGGTGGTTCTGCCCATGGACTTGCTCACATTGGTGTGCTTAAGGTGCTTGAAGAGCAGGGCGTTAAGATAGATTACATCACAGGTACCAGTATGGGTAGCATCATCGGTGGTTTGTATGCGATGGGTAGAAGTGCAGAGGAGATAGAAAGATTGACGCGAGAACAGGACTGGTCGGAGCTGCTGGCTACTGATGTGCCGCTGGCCGAGATTGCGCCTTCTGAAAAGACTTATCATAATCGCTATGGCCTTACGCTTGAGATAAAGGAAGGAGGAGTGAGCCTGCCAAAGGGGTTCTTGAATAGCCAAAAGCTTGATCTCGAATTAAACAGGATGTTTTGTCCAGCGCATGATATCGACAACTTTGATAATCTCGCTTATCCCTTTAAGTGTGTATCAGTCAATATAGAAAACGGTGATGTCGAAGTCTTAGATCACGGTTATCTCGGTACAGCCGTTAGATCGAGTATGGCTATACCATCTGTATTCGCTCCTGTCGAGATGGATGGTAAGTTGTTGGTAGATGGAGGATTGATTAGAAACTTCCCTGTAGATGAGGTGATTGAGATGGGAGCCGATATTGTGATCGGTGTATATGTAGGTTCTAAGCTTGAAGAAAAAGAAAGACTCAATAACCTGCTTGAGATCCTGAATCAATCTGCGTTTATGATGGGCATCTTAGACAGCGAAGAACAGAAGAAAAAGGTGGATATCTTGATAGAGCCTGATGTCAAGGACTATCCTTCATTTGGATTTGATCAGACAGATGTTTTAACGCGCGAAGGATATATAGCGGCAACAGAACAAATAGAAAAAATAAAACAACTTGCAGCATCACAAAGTACTTATCAACTGAGCACACCGGAGTCTCTCTCCACTATAGAGGAGTTGGATATTACGGATACGAGATTTCCATTTATTAGAAGCCCTTTTGATGCTCTAGCTAACTTTAAGTATGGTAATTTGTTTACAACAGGAGAAGTCGGGTTAGACAGAATAGAAAATGGCATCACCAGGATATTTGGTACGAAGCACTTTGAAAACATAAACTATACTTTTCTAAACAATAGTCGAGGAGAAAAAATCTTATCGGTATTAGCCAAACCCAGAAAGATCAATACGCTTTCTGGTACGTTCAACTTTATGCCATCTTCATCTACGTCTCTTGTGCTGACTAATGAACTGCGTAATATCTTAGACGAGCCTTCTGTACTTTATACCACAGTTAGACTGGCCGAGAACTATGGTGCTAAAGTCGATTACTATTATAGATTGGGTAATAAGAAAGATTTTATACTAAACGTCTTAGGTAAGATCCACCGGTATGACCAAAATCTCTATGAATCAGAGACGCTTAGGGAGCGCTATGCAGAGATCAATGCACAAGGACATATATCCATAGGCTATGAGCCAAATAATGAAATATTGATCTCTGGTTCTGTCGGAGTGGATGGATATGTCTTTAAGCCAGTAGGATTGGATGAGGAGAGCCTTTCTAAATACCGACGTATAGATGCTACAATTAAGGGAGAGGTCCTTTATGATAATATCAATGATCTACAGTTTCCTACTAAAGGCATCAAGATTGGGATACAAGGAGGAGTACATGGCCCTTTGAATAGTCAACTAATTACTGGAAATCAAAACCCACTCGTTATCCCTCAAGATGAGCCCTATGTCGATGCTCATATCAAAGGAGAGGCCGTCGCCAGTCTGACTAAAGAGATAGTCGTAGCTGCCGATGTCGCAGGAGGATTAAAATCAACCAGCTCTCTTATTGATAATTATAGGATTGGTGGATTGGAAAATCGGGATTATAAGAGTATAGTCATGCTTGGCCTCAATACTCATCAACTACATATGGAAGAGTTTTATAAAATAGGAGGGAAGCTTCAAGTTAATCTCTTCGGTGGTGTTTATGGTTCTTTTAGAGTTGACTACTTGAATGGCAGAAGGAGCTTTTTGTTGGAAACAGATGGTGTAGATCAGGAGGTAAGCCTCTGGGGTTTTGGAGCGATACTGGGTGTAAAATCTCCTCTTGGGCCTTTTCAATTTGCCTATGGCCGCAATAGTTTAACTAATAGTTGGAATACCAACTTTACCTTTGGTTATGCTTTTTTCTAATTGTAGGTGCAAACCGTAAAGTATGTTTTGGAAGAAGAAAAAGAAAGAGCTTGATAGTTTGGTATTCACTGATCAAAACTTTGATGAATTGGTATCCAAAAGTGCTTTGCCAGTCTTAGTAGATTTTTGGGC
>CALDEM010000103.1 GCA_937942435.1 uncultured Saprospiraceae bacterium | reverse complement strand
CCCTCCACCATATGCAACGGCATTCATGAGACACGACATCGCGAATATGTGAAAGAGCGGTAACACAATGAGTGATGTATCATCAGAGTTGATGGCAAAGAGGTCTTTAGATATGCCAGCATTGAGTAGTAAGCCACTATGAGTAAGCTCTGCTCCTTTTGGTTTTCCAGTCGTACCTGAAGTATAGATGATCACGGCTGTATCATCAGCACCCGTTCTTGCACTTTCAAACACGGGAGATTGTCCAGCCATAAGACTTCCTAATGTCTTTGTTCCTTCTATAGGAGAAGGATCAGTAGGGTTGGGCATGATCATATAAAATTGCTCACACTTATCTGCTTTGTTGAACCCGGCATAACCCATCTTACCCATCGGTAAGTCAGGAGACCCCACAAAACAAAAGTATGCCTTGGCATCACTATCACTGATGTGATATGCTATCTCATCCTCTTTCAACAAAACACTCAATGGCACTACAGTCGCACCTGCCTTAAGTATACCAAAGTAGAGTATAGGGAAGTAAGGAAGGTTGAAGCAACTCAACGCCACTTTGTCGCCTTCTTTAATTCCATTAGCTATGAGGCCATTGGCCACTTGATTAGCAGCCCCATTGGTCTGAGCATAAGTGAGTGTAGTATCTCCAAAAGTAAAAGCTGGCTTGTTGCCATATTTAAATGCTGATGCCTCGAGCAGGACAGATAAGTTTAACATGTATCAGTTTTTTAAATTAAGATCCGAGCAAAGAAAGAAATAACATTCTGAACTCACAACCAAATAGAAATAAGATATTTGCACAAAACTAATATCCATGGATTTTAATATTCCTTTTCTATTTGTAGCTGCCGTTATTCCTCTGGTCGTTGGGTCTATCTGGTATAGTCCCAAAGTGTTTGGCACGGTTTGGATGCGTACTTCAGGTGTTACAGAGGAGCAAGCTCAATCTGGCAACATGTTAGTGATCTTTGGTTTGACCTACGTTTTTAGTCTACTCGTGGCTTTTACTATAGCGACATTGGCCATCCATCAGATGGGTATCATTCAAGTATTGACCGAACAACCGGGCTTTGGTGATAGCAATGCTGAAGTGACCAAGTACTTAGAGGACTTTATGGCTCGCTATGGCAACTTCCATCGTGATTGGAAGCATGGAGCGCTACACGGGGGCTTTGCCGCTACGACATTTGCCTTACCGTTGATAGGTATCTTAGCTTTATTCGAGAGAAGAGGATGGAAGTATATCGGAGTTCACTTTGGCTACTGGTTTTTATCGATGACTTTGATGGGGGCTGTGGTATGTCATTTTTTATAGCAGACTAGCTTAAGTCTTTTGACCTTTTTTCTTCTATAAACGCGATCATCCGATCTACCGCTTCAGGATGGAAGTGAGTATAGTCTTGCTGGTTTTTAAACCATGTGATCTGTCGCTTGGCATAGTTGCGGCTGTGCTGCTTGATCTTATCTATAGCATGTTCTAAGGTGCAGTCACCATCTATATAAGAGAAGAGTTCTTTATACCCTACAGTATTGAGACTTTTAAGGTGCTTATAATCATGGAGGCCTCTGACTTCATCTAATAGGCCTTTATCCATCATCATATCAACTCTTTGGTTGATCCGATCATAAAGCTCCGGCCTGGGTCTTTCAAGTGCGATGAGGATTGATTGGAAGTCTCTGACTGTTTCCTCTTTTTTTAAGAATGAACTAAAGGGCTCGCCCGATGATTTGATCACCGAGAGTGCTCTGATCAATCTATGTGGATTGTCTTTATCGACAACATTATAATATTTAGCGTCTTCCCTTTCTAATTCCTTTTGTAAAACTTCGATCCCTTGTTTCTCATATAGATCGTTGTAAAAAGCCTTGTCCTCTTGCTTGACATCAGGAAATATGTCGATGCCCTCAGTAAGTGCTTTGATATATAATCCGGATCCGCCTGCTAAGATAACGACATCCCCTTTTTGAAACTCTTCTTGGAGTATAGCTAAAGAACGATCTATATAAGCTCCGACACTGAAGTCGTCGAGTATAGACACTTCATCTATCATATGATGAGTGACCAGAGATTGCTCTTGTGCTGTAGGTCGAGCAGTCCCTATACTCGTCTCTTTATAGATCTGCCTGCTATCTGCAGATATGATGACGCAGTTGAAGTGTTGGGCCAATTGGATGGCTGTGCTTGTTTTGCCAGAAGCCGTCGGGCCACCTATGGCGATGAGATATTTAGGGGTTATGGTGATAGTTATGCTTTAACAGCAAATATAGCCTTTGTGCTCCTTTGACGAACGCGAAGATGTACTAATCCAACCTTGTCAAAAAGAAGAACTGACTATTTCTTAAGTATACTTCCTGTTGATCAGGCGTATTGCGTTTCTTTTTCTCGGATGAATAAAGCTAGAATCAGTGCCAGAAAGATGGATACTACCGCGCTTGAAAATAATGCCAAAGGTAAATTACTGCAAGCATATTGGTAAGGCGGCAATTGAACTTCTCCGCTGGCGACACCTTCTCTATATTTTTCTACCTCTACCTCTATATCTGCTTCACTTGCTCCTGTTAATGATGCCCCCATTCTGATACCAGTTTCTTGGGCGTTGATATTCAATTCTGTAAATGTTTCTTTCAATTCTTGATCATTAGAAAATAGAGCGGCTCCAGCCAGCGCACCAATAGAAGTACTTATTAGATAAGCAATAAACAATTTTTTAACAGCTTCACCATATCCTAATCTTTCACCCTCTGGGTCTCTTAACATCTTTCTTGCCAAAATAATAGTGATGACTATCGAGATTGCGAAGGAAACCAAACCTGATTTCCAAGAAAACATAAAATCAAATCCAATGACATACCTATATAATAGGGTAGTTATTAAACCTATCGCCGCTAATATCAATCCAAGTTTAATCGTGTTATTCATAATCGTAGTCATTCGCTGGTGATGAAAATCTATTGTCAAGATAACAATTGGTTCGATAATCAAGAACGATTATATAACATTTAGTCAATAATCCTAAAAGGCATGTTTTTTATATGTTCTGGACAGTCGTCAATGCAATCATCATCATCATATGCTTTTCTCAGATGTATGAGATGCGGTCCGACTTCCATTGACTTTAAAGGAAAGTAACACAACAATCCTCGCTCATGAAGATTAGGGTGGGTATAAAAAGAACATTGTAGGCTGTCATTAAAAGATATGTCATCTATCCACATCTTATAGTTACTCAGTATAATTTCTTTGCTCTTCTTTATGCGAGTCTTCGCATGATTGTTTCTTTGGTCGATATACTTTGATCGGATTCTGCTTCTTAATCCGCTTATATCATCCGTAGTGTTACTGTTATATTCATCATAGAGATGTCCAAATTGACTGGTTTGAGTACTGTCTATCTCATCCTCTTGATCTCTGACAACTTTAAGCATGTACCTGATCTCGCTCAGCTCTTGTGTTTTTAGCTCTTCTATGATTGGATCGTCTACTTCGCCATCAAAAAACATTCTATGATTGATTCCAGTTTCTTTGTATTTAGCAAACTCTGGGTGTTGGCGCGCGATCATCTTATTGTCGTTTCTCAAGTACTTTAAAAATATCTTGCCATAAGAACCGCTTAATTCGTACTTGTCAAGGCTGGCAATTATAATCCTGCTTTTCTCAAGTGGCCGTTCTAAATCAGAGTAAGTCTTGTGATATTCTAATCTCAAATCATCATAATTGTTCCAATTGATTGATTCTTCATCAACGAAGTAGTCATATATATCACCACGTTTGTCAAAATCAGGAATGTAAGAGTACTTCTCAAGAGACATCAATCGGAAGCCCATGATCAATACAATAATATAAGGAAATGCAAAGAAGAATAGCCTTCTTGTATACTTGTTGTCTATAAAGTTAAGCAGTAACGGCCTGTATATAAAGGACAGAGAAAGAATGCTAAAGGTTCTATATATCCAAAAGTAGATTTTAGAAAAAGTTGGATCTTTAACTCTTTTAAATCCACCCAATGTTAAAAAATCAATAAGAACCAATAGGCCTATGCCATAAAATACAAGACCAAAAATTAATAATGCAGGAGGAGGTCCATTATAGTCAGGATAAAAGACATTATAAATTATAACAGAAATAAGAGCGAAAACAAGATTTAGAAAAACGATAGAGAAGAGCATTAAGAACAACAAGAATGTGAACGAGAAAATCACACTACTTAGCTTTTCTAATCTCTCTATATATTCATCAAAACCTCCTATTCTCTTTTTAAAAAATCTTCTAAATATATCAGAGTAATTGAGCTCATCAAAGTCTATGTCTCCTGATACATAACGTAGACCGATAGCCCCGATCCATAATCCTCTTAAGATGATGTGGATCAAGAGGTTGGTCATGAAGATGGCCCAGCCCGCCCAGAAGACATCTATCACTGGATTTAAAAGTCCTACGTACTCTCCAGCTATATTGGTGTCAAAGTAGTTTTCTAATTTCATCAATCCCGAGCGACTCTCCCAGATACCAAACAAGGCAAGTCCTGAGATAAGTAACTCTAATTGCCAGCTCTCTTGTTGGAGCTGTTCTAGCCACTCTGAGAATATGTTTTTCTTTGATCTTTGCTCAAGCATATCTGACTAAGATTAAGTATTTATCTTAGATGAAATTAGTAATTTCCCTTTAAAGTTTTCTGGTGCTTGTTTCCATATCCACACAGATGACAGACTTAAAAGTATAGAAGCGATGATCGATCCTTCAAAACCAAATCCACCACCTGTCCAGATGTCAGGACCTACTTCTACAGAATCGATATAACTATATACATCTATACCGCTCACCTCAAAACCATAGAAGTTGCCTTGCAAAAAGTTCCAACTCATGTGTAGTCCAATTGGGGCCCATATTTGCATATAGCGCAGATATATAATCCCTAAAAGCATGCCGGCTACAAATATGTTGAATAGGCTCAACCAACTACTATTGGCATTATCAAAATGTAAAAAAGCAAAGACGATCGACGATATAATTAGACCAATCCAGATATTAAATCGATGAGCAAGAGTAGGGAGTAAGAATGATCTAATCACTAGCTCTTCAAAGGTGCTCTGTACAAAGAACAATAACATGAATCCAAAAAAGAGGTACGCGTTCATCTTTACAGATTGGATCTCGATCCAACCCATCATATAAAGTATCCCAAAGCCCAGTGTCAACAAAGCAGCACTCCATAATGTTCCTTTTGAAAATTGAGAAAGAAAGCTATGAGTAGTGAGCCCAGAAAATGAAAACGACCTCTTGAATATAACTTGATGCACGATCAAGACGCCCATGATTGATCCTATGAAGACAGGAAGGTAGATAAGCATCAACATGTTGTAAGGATCATCGACGACTTGCTGATCAAAATCACGGACCTCTGCCAGATCAACAAAAACCAAGCATGCACCGACAAATACATAGCACATGCCTAGTATCCCTATGAATAGGATCACCTCCACGATACTCATACCCAGCGCCTTAAGCCTATCCATCTATAAAGTCACAATGATAATGAGCCAAAAGGTAAGACTTTCAGAGATACTCTAGGCTTTCTTTCTTTAGAGTATTATATAGCTTGGATGATGTCATACTGAGTGATGACATGATGTTGTCCACTCTTCTCCACTGAGATCACTGCAGGCACCTCTTTTGTGATATACTTGCTGAGATCTTTCAGAGCTATATCTTCGGATACAATTGGAAAAGGATCAGACATGATGTGCTTGACAGCTTTGTCTACATTATTAAGTGGGTTCTCAAGTATAAACTTGAGTACTTTACTTTCAGTGATAGAACCAATGACCTTGCCATCTTGTGTCACCGGCATCTGAGAGATATCATTGTTTTTCATGAGGTCAAGGGCCGCTCTTACTGTTTTGTCTTGGTCGATATCTAAGAATGTCTTATCTACCTTTTTGAATATCAAGTCTTTGACTTTAAGATCTCTATCTAAGAAGCCGCGTTCTTGCATCCACTCATCATTGTAGATCTTACCTACATATCTACTGCCATGATCGTGAAAGATAACAACTACGATATCGTCAGCGGTGAGTTGCTCCTGCATCTGCATCACTCCGGCCAACGCTGACCCACAACTATAACCTAAGAAGATACCTTCTTCTCTTGCGATACGACGGGCCATCACAGCACCATCCTTATCACTTACTTTTTCAAAATGATCGATCAGATCGAAATCTACATTTTTAGGTAAGATATCCTCTCCGATACCCTCAGTGATATATGGGTAGATCTCTTTTTCATCAAACTCTCCAGTCTCATGGTATTTTTTGAAAACTGAGCCATACGTATCGATACCCCATATTTTGATATTAGGGTTTTGTTCTTTCAGATACTTCGCCGTTCCAGATATGGTGCCTCCAGTGCCAACGCCAACGACGAGATGTGTGATCTTTCCATCCGTTTGTTGCCAGATCTCCGGGCCTGTAGACTCATAGTGAGCGAGACGATTGGAGAGATTATCATATTGATTACACCAGTAGCTGTTGGGTATCTCTTGGCTTAGTTTTTCAGCCACACTATAGTAGCTTCTTGGGTCTTCAGGTCTGACATCAGTAGGGCATACGATTACCTCGGCACCTACTGCTTTTAGCATGTCTATTTTCTCTTTTGATTGCTTATCACTTGTCGTAAATATGCACTTATAACCCTTTACTGCGCCAGCAAGAGCGATGCCCATACCCGTATTACCTGAAGTACACTCTATGAAGGTGCCTCCGGGCTTTATTTTTCCTTCTGATTCTGCAACTTCTACCATCTTCAGTGCCATGCGATCCTTTATACTATGACCTGGATTGTAAGTCTCTACCTTACCCAATATCATAGCTGGGATACCAGCAACGATCTTATTAAGTCTTATGAGTGGAGTGTTTCCTATTGTCTCGAGTACGCTGTTCTTTATATCCATTTACTGTACATAAGTGATTTCTACCTGAAATCTTCTATCCAATGCTCCTAACGCACTGGCTACTGACGGCGAAATTACAATACTTATGTCTTCTGGATACGCTTCTTTTGGCATTTCGCTGACAACCTTGGCTTGAACCTTCCTACGAAGCATCGGGTTGTAAAGCGAAATCTTAGAATCTACTTTGGCATGTGGATGCATCACGATCATCTCTTTGGATTGATACTTTGATTTCTCCCAGTAGGCAATACCTTTTTCCTTATAAACTTCTTGTTTAACCTCCATGTCCATATCTGAAAGAGCTGGTATGTTGATTGCTTTTGGTTCAGAGAGATCCGTCACAGCACTGATGTATGATCCGATATCAGCTACGATATATCCTTGCTTACGTTCTACAGAGAGTGATGTGGATGCTGGCGAGGTTTGTGATTGTGTTCCTACGATAGCCACAGGAGTTGCTTCAGTTGCTGCATATGGCCAATCTATCCAACCCAATAATAACTCTTCTTCCCAAGCTAAGCTTGCACTCGATTTGTTATTGAGGACGACCAAGTCTTCAGCTGTATAGCTCAGCTTGGTGGATATGCGATATAGGTTATCACCTTTCTTAACTCTGTAGTATACTGGGATCGGACTGCTTAAACCAGTATTACTATTCCATATTTTTTCGCTGTTGATGGGTAGTGTTATTACTTCATGTAATGATAAAGCATCACTATTTTTTTTGTTGATAGATCTCAATGACGCTATATCAGAACCAGTTGCCTTGGATAAGCTATATAGCGTACTACCAGCAGGAGCTTCGATCTTTATCGCAAAGCTTCCATTAGACATGGGCGATGCACTAAAGTGTTGTTGTGCAGCGACGGATGACATGCAGCTCATGCAGATTAAAAGAGAAAATATACGTATCATGATCTATCTATCTGATAATGAGTCGTAAAAATATTAAAAATAATCATAATATGTATACTGTGATACCCGAATAAATCAACTCACATCTCATCAAGAAACCCACCAGTGTCAAATTTTAACTAATATCCTATCGCTTGTAACGATATATTTGCTTCGTAATGAAGAGAGCAGATCAAAAAGAGTATGTAGCTGCATTTATACCTGCGCGTTATAATTCAGTGCGCTTGCCGGGTAAGTTATTGATGCGAGTAGGAGATAAGTCGATCCTCCAACATGTCTACGATCAAACCAAAAAGTGTAAGCTCTTAGATCAAGTTACCATTGTAGTAGACCATGATTTATTGGAGGGGGAAAGCGTCAGAATCGGAGCAGATACTATACGCAGTCAACAGAACTTTACATGCGGGACTGACCGCTGCATTGCGGCTATACAACATACTGTTACAGCAGATTATCTAATCAACGTACAAGCAGATCAACCCCACATAGATCCAGCGATTATAGACCATTTAGTTGAAGTATTAAAGTCTGACGATTCTATTGATATTGCATCTTTATGTACGGCTGCGATTTGTAAGGATGACTGTTCTGATGTTGTCAAAGTATCTGTAGACCCCTCTGGACATGCCATAGACTTCTATCGCGAATCGCCAACCGATATGGAGGTATATCAACACATCGGTGTATATGGTTTTAGAAAAAAAGCCTATGAACACATCAAACAATTAGAGCCTACATATAGAGAAGACAAACTTAGATTAGAGCAGCTCCGTTGGTTGGACCATGGGCTCAGTATCAAGATGATCAAAGTCGATCATCAGCCTGTATCGATAGATACTAAGTCGGATCTTCTCATGCTTCAAGAACAATATGAATATTAAAGAAGCAGCGTCGATAGCCATATCGAAGTTGTCTGCTATCTATGGCTATCGAGAGGCGCACAATGTCATTAGGATCTTATTAGAAGATGCATATGGCATAACTAATCTGAGTGCAGAAAGACCCTTTGAAGATCTCACAAACTTCAATGAAGATATAGAACGATTACTTCGATCAGAACCTGTCCAGTATGTCACTGGCCTTGCTGATTTTTACGGTTACAAGTATAAAGTCAATCAACATGTTTTAATTCCAAGACCAGAGACGGAAGAGTTGGTGCATTGGATATTACAAGACCTAAAACAGAAGAAGAAACAGGTAGATATTTTAGATATAGGAGTAGGCTCAGGATGCATCTCGCTGACGATTGGGAAGAAGTATAAGTTTGCAAGACTCTGTGGGATAGATTATAATATGGATACGCTCAATGTTGCCAGGATCAATAGTAAAAGATTAGGTGTGCCGATGACCTTTTATAATCTCGATGTGTTGGATAGATCCTTGTGGGGTGCATTAGGGAGATTTGATATTATAGTTTCTAATCCTCCTTATATTGATGAGAAAGATCGACAAGTTATGGCAGACAATGTTCTGTTATATGAGCCAGAGAAGGCCCTTTTTGCTGGAGATGACAAGTTTGTTTTTTATAAAACGATAGAAGAGTTGTCAGCTCAACATATCAACCCTGGAGGTGCTGTCTATTTAGAGATCCATGAAGACTATGCTGCTGATGTGATTGACATATTTAGAAAGGACAATCGTCAGATAGAATTACGAAAGGATCTTCAAGATAAAGATCGGATGATCAAAGTTGAGTTCTAATTGACTTGTATCTGGTCGGCTAGTCCCTCAGAAATTATAATTTCTTTTCCTTTATATAGTATGATAACATCAGCGTTATCCTTGCGATCATATTGTACTACTGAACTTGGAGCCAAGCCTAGTTCCCATAATCTGCTTTCGATTGTATCATTGAGTTGATTCTTAGAGATGGCGGCTTTTTGATTCGGATTGAGTTGAGATAAGAGTAGTGCTTCTTTATTTCTTTTAAGAGGGATGGGTGAACCATGTGGATCCTTATCAGGGTAGCCCAGTTTTGCATCAAGTTGATCGAGGATTTCTGGGTCGAGTAGGTGCTCATACTTTTCTGCATCTTCATGTATCTCATCACCTTTCAGTCCAACCTTATCTACTAAGAATGTCTCCCACAACCTGTGTGCTCTAACAAGATCCTGACCTAACTCTTTTCCTTTTGGAGTAAGTTGGTGTATATCAGAACTGATACTTGTATGGTCATTAGTCTTTAGCGTACGGAGATGTCGCTTCATTTTGGCAACTGAGATATTTAGTTTGGATCCAACGGTAGCAATATTAGAAGTATGTATAGTCTCGTTTTTAGTCAGATACTTGATGATGTCTTCTCTTTCTATCTGTAAGTTGAGTCTGCGTTTTCTAATTTTCTTAAAGACCAAACCATTCTTTGGCGAAAAGAAAACTGCAGTAAAGTAAAAGATGGTTACGACCACGCACATAGCGGGCCCTGGCGTTGTATCTAAGATGATGGCCACAAACAATCCTATGACTGCAGAGACAAATCCTATCAACCCAGATATGGCTATTACCCGTTTTAACTTATCAGATAAAAGAAGCGCTGTTGCCGATGGGGTTATCAGCATAGCGACGACAAGTATGATACCTACAGTCCTTAAGGCTGTTACAATCGCAAACGATAACAAGAGCATCAAAAAGTAGTGCATGGTCTTAACAGAGATACCCATTGTAGCAGCTATCGTCGGTTGGAAGGTTGTGATGAACAGATATCTGTAAAAGACAATGACACTCGTGATACAAAACATCGTTACCATCGCTGTGATGATGATGTCCTCAGTAGAGACACCTAACACGGTGCCAAACAAAAAGTCCTTAAGATCTAGGTGTACCCCTTCTTGATTATTGAGATATGAGATACCGATCACTCCAAGAGAAAACATAAAGGTGAATATGATACCTATCACAGCATCGTTTTTCGTATTGATCCGTTCTTGGATCCACGTCATCGCTACTGCCGATAACAAAGCTGCAAGTAAGGTACCAACGAAGAATCCCGTACTGCTATATCCTATGAGTACGAAGGCAACAAAGATACCCGGAAGTATGGCATGAGATAGTGCATCACCGATCAGTGACATATTGCGCAGGACCATAAAACTCCCGATCACACCGCACATGATGCCTACAAGAGACGAGGCGATGAGCGCTCTTATCGCCCATTCTTCGGTAAGTGTAGTGAGTAGTTCTGTCAATGTATTAATGTATTTAGATTACAAAAATAATAAATTTAGATTAATCTAAAAATAAGCTACTATCAATTATTCCTCCCTCTTTTAAGGCATATTTGCTCACCACAAAATCAGATAGGCCAAGATGATCGGTGACATAGTTGATCAATAGAATGGCTACAACTATGTACTTTATTCTCTCCTTGGGTATATCCTTTACCAGTTTCCGCTCTTCTACGTTTTTAGTTCTAACTTCTTCCCAGAGCTTCTTTACTTTTTTTACTGATACATGAGATGCAGCTACATTGATATTGTCTACTTCCTTTTTATCTAAGAATACCTCAAAAGTCCCTGCACATCCCACTAACTTGATTTGCCTAGCCTTTGCTAGCTCAATCCACATTTCCGAAAGGGTACTATCTAAGAAAGTAATAATATGACTTATCTCTTCTTGACTTATCGGATCGCTGACGTGATAGTGCTCATATAGGCGCGAGATACCGATGGGGTAGCTCCTCTGAAAACTGATAGCTCCACTTTTTATATGGATAAACTCAACACTTCCGCCACCTATATCCATGATGAGACTGTCACCTTCACTCAGATCTGTAGATTGGTTGGCTCCATGATATATATATCCAGCTTCCTGCTGACCACTGATGATCTGGATGGGCCAACCAAATTGATCAACCAGCGTCTGTTGAATCATCAGACCGTTACTTGCCGATCTAAGAGCTTCAGTTGCCAATACTCGGACATGCTTACATTGATTCTCTTTTATAGAAACTTCAAATCGCTCAAGAGCATGCATGAGTCGGTCTATCGCCGCCGAGCTGATGTTGATGAGACCACCTTCGCCTAAGAAGGTGTAGTGTCGCTGCTTATGGAGTATCTGATGGATTCTGTTTTCAAGCACATCCGCAATGAGTATATGTGCCGTGTTGGTCCCTATATCTATGATGGCTCGTATCATATGTGACTATAGACTATAGGCATATGACAAGTTGAGTTGATAGCTCTGGAGGCCTGTCTCTGTACTATTAGGTATGCGAAAGATCTTAAGTATGGATCGTTCTGCAGCAAGTCTTACTGATGCGTTTCTACCGATACCATATGAGACGCCCACTTGAAAGGATACATCCCACTTCTTAAAATTATCTACGTCATTGTCAAAGGTGGGATTGTCACTTGATGAAGAGAACAACCTCGCAGGTATGATTGATCCAAACACTTTGACCTTGTAACGATCTATGTCATCCTGATACCAACTCTTGCTGTACAATGAGATGGGCATCGATAAATACTGAAGCGCAATGAACTGATCAAATACATTAGTTCTGATGAGACTGGTACTACTACCTCTTTGATCAAAGTACAGTCCCAACGTCCACCCTTTGGTAGCTGATGTAGGATAGCTGATATCAAGACCAGCTTTGATGCCTGCTTTGTTAAATCCGGCAATGCCATCGCCATCTAATTGAGAGAAGTTTACCCCAATGACTACATCTGCTTGAAATCTCCTATCGGTGACATCTGATTGTGCAGATGTGCCCTGAAATGAACCTAAAACGAGGCTAAATACAAGCAATAATGTCGATGAGAAAAAAGTTCTGAATAAATATATTATGATAATTATCATATATGGATAGTTTCAATATATTCGCCCCGTCAAAGAAATGAAAGAACGATGAGTGAGAAGAAGACAAGATATCAAATGCAAAAATTAGTCGACAAATTACGTGAGTTTGATTATACAGTGAGGTTTGAGAAGGGTAATTTTAAAACTGGTTACTGCATCTTAGAGGACCGTAAGATCATCGTTGTCAACAAGTTTCATGATATAAGTGCTCGGATAGAAAATCTTCGGTATATACTATCCACCCTAGTGACCAATACTAAGGCTGCATAAGCCACGACTATTCAGTCATCCCTTTAAGCATTCTCTTGTTATATTGCTGTACATTGTTGATTCACAGCACAGAGAGCATTTGATATTTACTTTACTTGGATCTGGTACTTCACAAGGCATCCCTGTCATCGGTTGCGTTTGTGCTACATGTACGTCTACAGATAGTAGAGATAATCGATTAAGATGCAGCGCCTTTATAGAAGATGATGCTAACGCTGTGATCATTGATGTTGGTCCTGACTTTAGGACACAGGCGCTTAACCATGGTGTTACCAACATTGATGCCGTCTTCTTAACACACGAGCACAACGACCATATCATAGGCCTTGATGATCTCCGCCCGATGATCTTTAAGTCCATGAAGCCGATGCGCATCTATGCAGAGCCACGTGTGCTCGATGAGATTAAGGACCGCTTTCCATATGCCTTCATAGAGCAACCTTATCCTGGCGCACCTCGGTTTGAGTTGTTGCCGATATTGCCAGGTGGTCGGGTATCCATCGGTAACATATCTGTAGAGGCAGTTAGGACACATCATGGTAGCTTACCGATCCTGTCTTATATCATTCAAGATCAGATAGCCTATATGACAGACACCAATGAGATACCAGAAGATACCGCAGATAAGGTAGCAGATATACCGATATTGATATTGGATATGCTCAGAAAGAAGAGACATCACAGCCACTTTTCTTTTGATGAAGCGTTAGCTGCGGCAGCGTCTATCAATGCTGGACGTACTTACTTTATACACATGAGTCATCTGATGGGACCAACAAAAGAATGGGAAAGCAGTCTTCCTCAAGATATATTTCCCTCTTATGATGGTCTTTCGTTTGAACTTCAGTGATTTAATTCTATTTTGTTGTTGACCAATGTTACTGCTGTGAAGAAGATACTTGGGTTTGTCATAGTTCTACTTTTTAGTCTGTCTTATCAGTCTAAGGCGCAACAATCTGTGCAATGGACACAATATATATTGAACCAGTATGCGATTAACCCGGCTTATGCTGGATTAGACAGATCGCTCAGTATCTCAGCAGGGATTAGGTCACAGTGGTCCGAGTTTCCTGGGTCACCTAAAACACAAATCATCAATGGACATCTACCGCTGTACTTCTTGAGTGGTGCGGGAGGGTTCACTATACTCAATGATGAGCTTGGCGCATTTAAGAGAACGTCTGCTACTGTATCCTACAATTTTGTTTTGGATAGTCCGATTGGCCTGATATCAGGAGGTTTAAGGATAGGTGGACAGCAGATCACGCTCAATAATGAAGCGTTGCTCACGCCTGATGGTATCTATGATGACAATCTCATCGACCATAATGATCCAAGATTGACTAATGCCAACCTTGGTGGCTTCGCTCCGATCTGGAGTTTAGGAGCTTTTTATGCAGGAGAAAGTTTAGAGTTAGGTGTGACCTTAGATAATCTTGGTAATGCAAGCGAAGCAGGTAACTCCACGTTTACCGAAAAAGCAGTTGTATCTCTTTTTGGCTCCTACCAATTTCCGCTGACAGAGGTTATAGCACTTGAGCCTAACTTATTGATTAGATCAGATGGATCTCAGACTCAGCTGGATATCGGTACGCTGGCTCATTACAATCAGTTTATAGGCGGTATTTCCCTACGAGGATATAATGTTAATACGATAGATGCCATAGGGGTGCTAGCAGGGATACGTGTCAGTGATAATGTCAGGGTGTCCTATTCTTTTGATGTTGGTTTGTCAGGATTGAGGAGATATCACGATGGCACGCATGAGTTTTTAGTCAATTATAACCTCAATAAACCCATCCGTACAGGTGAACTTCCACGTATCATATATAATCCACGATACAATTAAAGACAGATACTTTACATTAAAGTATAATATCCTTGAGTTTAGCACGTTTTTTGAATCGGTAAGAAATATCAGATTGAATCGCAATTCTTTAGCCCGCTGAAATAATATATAGGCTTGCTTTTAAGTTTCTATTCAGTCTAAATCAATAACATAAGCATAAAGTCAGACTAAATGATTCTGAGATATTCCAAATTATCCCTTTGTATAGCAGTTGTAGGGATGTTATTATCATCATGTGGCAGAGACAATGGTGGACAGCTCGTAGGTGTTGCAGATCGACCCAATTGGAAAGGGCCGATTAACCCTATTGGCATGGTATACGTACCTTCTGGTAACTTAACCATAGGTCAGAGTGATCAGGACATATTCAGTAGCTACACACAGCGTCAGAAGACAGTCTCGATGACTGGTTTCTATATGGATGAGACTGAGATAACGAACAACGAGTATCGTCAGTTTGTCAATTGGGTGCGAGACTATAAGGCTCATGATATCATGGGTGACTTTTATGAAGATGAATATGGTAATGAGGAGATAGATCTCGAGGTACCATTGGATTATGAAGATGAGACGCTTGATGAGCTATACTATACAAAGGATATGTCGCTCAGTGGTAGAAGAGAGTTTAACAACGATCAGCTCAGCTATACATATGACTGGATCGACTGGAAGAAAGCAGCGAGAAGCCGTTCTGGTGTATCAAGAAGTGAAGTAATAGAAAAAAGAGAAGTTAATGTTTATCCAGACAGATTCGTTTGGGTACGTGACTTTGCCTATAGTTATAATGAACCTTTCACAAGACATTACTTAGAGCATCCATCACTTGATGACTACCCAGTAGTCGGCGTGACATGGCAGCAGGCGAAGGCATTCTGTCATTGGAGAACAAAGATCTGGAATGACGAGAGAGGCGAAGATCAAGCGCTTATAGAAGACTTTAGACTACCTACAGAGTTCGAATGGGAATATGCCGCACGTGGTGGTAGAGATATCTCTCCATATGGCTGGGGTGGTTACTATGTGCGTAACGCTAAAGGGTGCCTACTGGCTAACTTTAAGCCCGGTAGAGGTAACTACAGAGAAGATGGTGGTGAGCGTACTGTAGAGGTAGGTTCTTACTTTCCTAATGACTACGGCTTATTTGATATGTCTGGTAACGTATCAGAGTGGACTGAGACAGCTTATGCGCCAGGAGCGTATAACTTGATCCATGATCTTAACCCAGATATCAAGTACGATGCTAAAGACGATGATCCAGCTAACTATAAGCTTAAAGTGCTTAGAGGGGGATCATGGAAAGATGTCTACTACTTCTTACAGACACACACAAGAGATTACGAATATCAGGATAGCGCAAGATCTTACATTGGATTTAGATGTGCTATGACTTTCTTACCAAGATCACTAAATGACTTCTAATTAGAAGTTGCGCAGATACTGAACTACCCAAACAAAACAACTTTTAAAACCTCAATTATTACAACAATTAAAATCAATTACAATGAGTTTAACACATTCGTCAGGTTTCAAATACTTCAAGAACCTTATTATCGGAGTAGGTGCAGCCTTAGTCATGATGGGAGCCCTTTGGAAAATCCAGTCATGGGAGATGCCTAATATCGCTGGTCAAAAGATTGACTTACTTACTATCGGATTGGTAGTGGAAGCTGTCTTATTTTTCTTCTTAGGAGTCATAGGACCAGAAAAAGAATATTACTGGGAAAAACTTTACCCAGGTTTAGATAAGTATAACGCAGGTATCACACCTCTGTCAGCAGGCACTGTAGCAGCTGTAGAAGGCCCTTCAAGAGCTTTAAACGCAGAAGCAGTAGAAAACTCTTTAGGAGGCATGCTTGGTGAACTACAAAACATGTCTGCAAGTTTAGGATCATTGAAAGCACTTCAAGAAGTTGATTTCTCTGAGACTTCTGCACAGTTAAAGTCTGCTCATAACTTCTACACTAAGTTGAATGAAGCTATGGAGACGCTTACAGATACAGTTGAAGATACTAAGATCTACAAGGAGCAAATGTCTTCTCTAACAAGAAACTTGTCATCACTTAACGGAGTGTACGGTAACGTATTGAATGCATTTACTGTAAAGCAGTAGAGGTTTCCTTTTTATTATCCCATAATTATTAAGAAATGAGTATACCAAAGGAACCCCGTGCCCTGATGATCAATATCATGTATTTGGTATTGACCGCCATGTTGGCACTGAATGTATCAGCAGAGATCTTCAACGCGTTTAAGATTGTCGATAAAGGATTGATCAAGTCAAATGAAGCACTTGTCGAGTCTAACGACGCTCTACCACAAGCGATTAGAGATGGCGCTAAAAAGAAGAACACACTAGCTAAATATGCTGATCTAATTGACCCAGCAAGATCGCAAGCAAAAGAGATGAATGACTACTTAGAAGATATCATGCACAAGCTGATAGATATGAGTGGTAATCAGAATGGCACTTACGATGATGGTGATTATGTAGAGAAAGACGGTAAGCCTACCACTAATCTTAGAGGAAAGAAGAATAAAGATGTTACCACACGTATGCTTGTAAAAGAAGGTGTTGGTGAAGAGATGAAGCAAAAGCTTAATGATTTTCGAGCGAGCATATTAGCTATGGTAGATGAAGAAGACAGAGCGACTATGGATGCTCAACTTCCAACTATCATCGATGATAAGACATGGAAAGATAAGTATGCTGGTAAAGCAGGAAATCATACTTGGTCTTCATTTAACTTTAAGCAAATGCCTGTACAGGCGATTTTGCCTATCCTAAGAAAGTTTCAGAACGATGTAATCAGTACTGAGTCATCATTCCTAAACTATCTCGCAGGTGAAGTTGGAACGACTACAGATGTTGTCATTGATAAGTTTACAGTTGTATCAGCTCCTGAGAAGACATATGTAATTAAAGGTGAGCCTTTTAGTACGGATGTTTTTATCAGTGCAAGTGCTTCAGCTGAGTCTAACACTGGTATGGCACTTAGTGTAAATGGAAAACCACTTACATTAAATGCAGACGGTGTAGGATCATTTACTCAAAATGCTTCAAGCGTTGGTAAAAAATCATACAAGGTTGAAGGTTCTGTAACCAATCCAGTAACTGGAGAAGTTCAGAGATTTAACAAGACATATGAGTACGAAGTAGGAGAGCGATCTGCTACAATATCTGCTTCTAAGATGAATGTTTTCTACATAGGTGTTGATAACCCAGTAGAAGTATCAGTAGCAGGTGTACCAAGTAACAAGGTGAAGGTAAATATGACTGGAGGCGGTGGGACCATCAACAAGAACGGTGATGGAACATTCAACGTCAAGGTTACTAAACCAACTCCAAATGGACAGTTTGCAAAAGTGAACATCTCAGCTGAAGGATTTACGGCAAGTAAAGACTTTAGAGTAAAGAGAATACCTGATCCAGTACCGAAGCTTGGAGATAACAGAGGTGGAGCTATGCCAAGTGGACAATTTAAAGTTCAAAGAGGTGTAATACCAAGGTTAGAAGGCTTTGATTTTGATGCGAAGTGTAATATAGCAGGGTTTAGAGTGGTTAGAGTACCACGAAGAGCGGATGCTGAAATTGCAAATAACCCTGGACAATCTTATAATGCGGAAACAAAAAGGTTGATTTCAAAAGCGACCGCAGGAGATAGATTCTTCTTTGAGAATATCAAGTGTAAGTGTCCTGGAGATATTGGTCCTCGTGATCTTGGAACAATGACTTTTAGTATTAAGTAATAATAACAGATTCTTTTAGATGAACGCTTTAAAGATTTTTAATTTCTTGTTTTTATTGTTGGCAGCATCCTGCTTAATAGGACAAGATGACGACTTTTTCCTTCAAGGAGAAGAGGCCGATGTTTCAGAAGACGTTTTAGAATCTTCAGAATTTAATGAAGATGACAGTGGATATCTAGATGATATCGTCATTAGAACGGCAGCTGAAGACCTTCGTATTCTAGATTATGCTCCTCTCGAAGAGATCGATGTGATCTGGCAAAGAAAGGTCTGGCGAGTGATCGATCTTCGCGAGAAGTTGAATCAGCCCTTTAAAAATGAGGATAG
>CALDEM010000102.1 GCA_937942435.1 uncultured Saprospiraceae bacterium | reverse complement strand
GGACTTCTTTATGAGTTGTATGTCTCAACAGATCACCATTGTTTTTTAACTCTTCATACCAATCTTGTAGTTGGTTCATGCTTGAGTTATAATTAACCATGAGGTGACTTCTCTGTCCATAAAAAGAGATGACATCACTCCAGCTTTGGTCATTTAGTTTGTACAACCCATTGACTACCTCTTGTGAGATATTGAGATCTCTAACGTATTTTTTAAAGTTGATGTAATCAGTATCACTTAATGCGGACTCACATAGACTAACCTGATCATATGCTTCTTTAAGTGATCCAAGCAATGCATCGACTTGTAAGAACTGTATCGGTGATTTAAAATCTATGTACTTACAACTGTTGATATGCTTCAGTGCTTCTATACTTGCAGCAACATGTATATCTAACTCAGGATTGTGCGTGTTAAATGGACTCAACTTGCGCACATACTCTGTATGATATGAATCTATTGACAACTTGGCTTGATCGATAACAGCATCTACAATATTTAAAATATTAGATACCTGGCCCCAACCCATTTCAGGGACTATATGGACACTTAACTTTAAGTACTTATATCCATGAAACTTATCAATTATGGGAAGGCCTGTCTTTTCAAAAGAAGAATAGTAGTTATCCAACTCACTCTCTAAAAAGGCATTCTGTAGTTCTTCTTTTATTTTCATCCAAGCAGAAAGCTCATCTTCCAGCTCATAAGAGATGATACGCTTCATCAAGAACAATTCTTGTTCTATACCTATAAGTGCGGAGGTTACTTCTTGTTTTATGATAGATAGCTGTTGTCTTGCGAGACGAAGCGCTTCTGTATCTTCTAAGCCAGCAGGATTCATCAGTACACAAGTATCCATATAGATAAACCTGGGTTGAAGATCTGCTTGAAGTTTATCGATGTTTGCTAAGATCCTCGGGTTTATATTGATCTCTGATACTTTTTCTATAAGAGACTCAGGTATATCCGCTTTTGGCCTTGGTTTTATACTCAGGAGCATATCCTTGAAAGAAGGACTCTTGATGCTGCTCTTATTGATAGATAGTAGCGTGTTGTGGATCTTAGTCGATAGATCTTTATGCTTCAGTTGTATGTGCTGATACTCTTGTCTTAGTAAAGGTATCTCAGTCAACTGTGTTAAAGCTCTAAGCCGCTCTACTATATCAGGCGACTGACCCGATGCATCACATAAGTTTGTGAAGTGTGCAAGGTTAGACTGTGACAGTATCTTAGCAGGGATAGAAGGATCCATGCTGTCAGGCGTTACGACGAGTAAGCGCTGTTTATTAAGCAGCAGTTGTACTACCTTTTCTGTAAAATACTCTTTGAGCATGGTCGCATCGGATATCTCCATATGGACGATGTCATTGGTATTATCGTAAGCCAGCATTTCTTCTAATTCTGGCGATAAGCTATTGATATACATTACCGTTTGTCATTAAAATCCGAGGCTAATATATAACAATTATTTCTATATATAAAAAATCATAATATATATAGGCCTGAGATACGATGTGCTTAAAAGGTTTTAAAGACTCAGGTTTGGTTATTCTGTTACGATGCCACCACTGACTTTCTCGCCATTGTTGTACTCATAACGTAAGCTGATAGTGCCATCAGGCTTATAGTATAATAGCTCTCCATGTTGCTTACCATTCTTCATAGTGCCGCTGCGCTGGATCTTACCATTGTTCTCGTCATAGATGCGAAATGGTCCATTCATCTGTCCATCAGCGTAAGTGGTTTCATTGATAGTTCTGCCATTCTTATAGGTCCCGCTTAGGCCATGTAAGACATCATTCTTGTAGCCCACAATGTTAGTCACGTAGCCACGATCGTTAAACTGAATCTCATCACCATTCTTCACGCCATTGATATAATTAGTCACTGTCTTTGGTTTTGAGCTCTCTGGGTGGTAAGTGGTCCAAGCTCCATTACGAACCCCATTGATCACATGTCCTGATGAAAGCGGATAGTTTGCTTGATCTGTATACCTCGCGAAGGTAGCACCGCCACCGATTGATTCTGTTTGGAAACCTTTGAGATCATATGTGGGGCCAGATGACGTACCTCCACATGCCCAAAGAACATTTAACGTAAGTATGATAATGACGTATCTCATGGATATAACATATATAGATTAATTAAATACGAAAGTATATGTTTTGTCTGATATTCTCATATTCCTTGACCATATTTGCAACTTATTAATCCTATCAGATGACTAATAGAGAACTGGCTCGAACATTTAACATGTTGGGCAAGGTGATGGAGCTACATGGCGAAAACCCCTTTAAGATCAGATCCTATACCAGTGCTTATAATACGATCCGCAGATATCCAGATGAGTTGGTCACGATGCCCCGTGAAGATCTTATGGAGATAAACGGCATCGGTAAGAACATCGCAGATAAGATCGAAGAACTGCGCGATACTGGATCGATGTCAACTTTGCAGAAATATCTTGATAAGACACCACCGGGTATCGTCGAGCTGTTATCGATTAAGGGGCTTGGAGCTAAGAAAATCCTTACGATCTGGCAAGACCTACAGATAGAGTCTGCTGGTGAACTATTATATGCATGCGAAGAGAACCGACTGGTCGATCTAAAGGGATTTGGTGAGAAGACGCAGTCTAACCTTAGGGCTCAGCTCGTGTATTATCTTGATGCTCAAGGCAAATACCTCTTTGGCCATGTCGTAGAAGAAGCCAATGAACTCATGGATCTCTTGACTGAAGCATTTGCCTCAGCGAGAATAGATTTTATCAATGATATAAGGAGACAGATGCCCATCGTTGAGAGCATCGATATGATCGGTACTGAGGAAGAGGGAGTAGTTAGACAATGGATCAGCTCTCTACCAGGTGCATCCTTTGAAGAGGAGGATAAAGGATCAGATGATGGACCGAAGATTAAGTATAAAGGAACTACTGTCAACTATTATCACATCGATGAAGAGTCATATAACGCTACATTGTGGGAAGGATCTGCCTCTGAAGATTGGTTGGAGCATTGGTATGATCAGTACAAAGCAGATAGCATAAATGAACAGGATGACATTGTATTTGATCAGCATGACTGTATCTATATACCACCAGAGAGTAGAGATCTGCCTCAAGGCATAGATCTTGCTCAGTCTGACGCCTTGGAGCTGATCGACAATGAAGATATATTAGGCGTGGTGCACTGTCATTCGACATATAGCGATGGGACTAATACCCTTGCTGATATGGCTCAAGCTGCGATAGATCAGGGCTATCAATACATGGTCATCACAGATCACTCTAAGTCGGCATTTTACGCAGAAGGTTTAAAGGAGCATGAGGTAGAAGTACAGATGCGAGAGATAGATCAGCTAAATGCTGGTTACGAGGACTTTAGGATATTTAAAGGTATAGAGAGTGATATACTTGGCGACGGGCGCTTAGACTATGACGATGCTGTATTGGCAGAGTTTGAAGTGATTATAGCATCGGTACATGCTAATCTTAAGATGGACATGGTCAAAGCCACTAATCGGTTGATCAACGCTATTGCTAATCCTTATACTAGAATATTGGGACATCCAACAGGTCGATTACTCTTATCGAGAGAAGGTTATCCGATCGACCATAAAGCCATTATCCACGCCTGTGCTGAGCACAATGTGGCTATAGAGTTGAACGCCAACCCTTATCGGTTAGACTTAGACTGGACATGGATCCCTTACGCTGTAGAACAAGGTGTCTTGATATCAATAAACCCAGATGCACACAATATAAAAGGTATATCTGACATTCAATATGGTGTAAGCGCTGCTCGAAAGGCCCTTCTAAGGCCGGCGGAGTGCTTGAATACACTCACCTTGGATGATTTTGTCGGCTGGATAGAACATAAGTAAGTAAGCTTTGTTAATCGCTTGTTAACCGAACCAAATATGATGGTTGTTCTAATATGTCGACTTATATTTGCCTCACAGTAATTCGTTAATCTATAAATAAACATAATGAAGTTTTTGAATTCTATTCTTTTTGTAGCTGCTTTGGCTTTGCTTACAGTTGCATGTAAAGACAACGCTACTAATGCTGCTCAAACTGCACCAGCAGCAGTTACACCTCAAACACAAGCTCCTGCGGCAACACCTGCAGCGACTGTGCCAGTTGGTCCTCTTACTACGATCTCTTACGCTGAGACAGAGTTTGACTTTGGAGAAATCGAAGAAGGAGAGAAGATCACTCATGATTTTGAGTTTACAAATACTGGTAGCGAGCCACTAGTAATATCTAAGGCAGTGGGATCATGTGGATGTACAGTGCCAGATTGGCCAAGAGAGCCTATCGCAGCAGGCGAGACAGCTAAAATTAAAGTACAGTATGATTCAAGAGGAAAAGGTAAAACACGTGCTGAAGGCGGTAAAGCTGAAAACAAGCGTGTAACGATCACTGCTAACACTGATCCAGCTAACACATACCTTTCTATCAAAGGAAAGGTATACAAGCCGGATGCACCAGCAAGCTAATCACAGTTTAGCGTAGAAAATTATAAAAAGGTAGTTGGACTCGTCCAGCTACCTTTTTTGTTTTTAGGATACTAGCTAATTTGATAGTAAAGCTTACTTTCAGTAATCTTTATATCAACTGGCTATGTGGAAGACGGTTCTCTTTTTAATTTTTACTCTGATTGTCGTGCCTTTTGTGGCATTTCACTATGATGATCTTCCTACTCAATCACAGCATAGTACACTCACGACCCTTACATACTTGTATATAGCGAGTGCACTATTATGTTTTGTTGTGAGTACTCTATCTAAGAATTATAGTCAGGTGGATAAGCTCTGGTCGATATTGCCAATCATCTATGTATGGATAGCTTGTGTAGATGCAGACTATGAACCAAGGATCCTATTGATGGCTATATTAGTAACTATCTGGGGGCTGAGATTAAGTTATAACTTTGCAAGACGTGGTGGTTATCAATGGAGGTTTTGGGAAGGCGATGAAGATTATCGCTGGGCGATCTTGTTGGCCAAGCCGGAGTTTCAACCTCATTGGAAGTGGGTCATTTTTAATTTTTTCTTTATCTGCTTTTATCAATTAGGATTGATTTTGCTTTTTACATTGCCTATAGTGAAGTGCATGGATGGTAGGCCATTAGGCATATGGGATTATGTATTAGCGGGAACTTTTGTAATCGCAGTAATTATAGAAGCACTAGCTGATCAACAACAATGGGACTATCAAAATAAAAAGTACAAGGCGCTCAAAGGAGAGATAGAGATGACCGATGATTATAAAAAGGGATTTTTAGATAAAGGATTATGGGGTATAGTCCGACATCCTAATTATGCAGCAGAACAATTGGTTTGGATATTGTTCTACTTATATACTGTCAGTGCAACAGGCATCTGGATTAATTGGGCAATCACAGGTAGCTTACTCTTGATTATTTTATTTAAGGGGAGCTCAGACTTTAGCGAAGAGATATCTGCTGGCAAGTATCCCGAGTATAATGAGTACAAAAAGAGAGTGGGTCGGTTTATCCCATGGATAAGTTAAGGAGTCCTTTCTTGAGTTAATAACGGAATGCAAAAAGAAATTGAATTGATGAAATCTATAAGCGTAATAATGATCACAAGCTTTTTGGTTTTGAGTTGCTCTGACTTAAAAGTGGAAAAGGCAGATCTTGTAAAAATGGAAGAGCTCATTGTTGAAGTGGATAGTTTGAAAGCTATAATTGCACAAAAGGACAATCATAACAATCAGATTAGTACCTTCTTGACATTTCAAGATAACAATGCAGAGCAAGCGATGAAGTTCTATGTAGACTTATTTGATAATTCAAAGATCGTTAATGTGAAAAGATGGGGTGCTGGCTCACCTGGTAAGAAAGGGGCGATCATGCATGCCATTTTTGAAATCAATGGACGTAGCTTTATGTGTAGCGATAGCCCGCTTGTACATGACTGGGATTTTAGTCCGGCAGTATCTAATTATGTAGCTTGTTCAAGTGAAAATGAATTGGAGCGATTATTTTCTAAATTGTCCGAGAATGGCACTGTCACTATGCCATTGAATAACTATGGTTTCAGCACAAAGTTTGGTTGGGTGATTGATCAGTT
>CALDEM010000101.1 GCA_937942435.1 uncultured Saprospiraceae bacterium | reverse complement strand
GGATCTGTAAAAGGAACACCAGTTACACCTGCTCCTAGTCTTCCAGGATTTATACCAAATAGAAAAGTTCTTTGCTTTTGATCACTGAAGTACTTGTGATAAAAGGTCTCAAAGACTTTCCAAGTCTCATCTTGATCAAATGGATAAATGAGACCTATCTCCTTTGGGACTTTCCAATTAGGCTTGAGCTTGCGATGAAAACTAATCACTTGTTCTGCAAATGTCATGGAGCGAAAGTAATGAAGATTTAATCTTCGGCAACGCTTAAAAACCCAACTTGCTTCCATTCAAAATCAATGTCATCATTTGTTTGGGGCTTTCCTGGTGTGCTACGGCCTTCATTAATGTACTTTCTGAGCAATGATTTTAATTCATTAACTTTCTCAGGATGAGACAAAACTAAGTTGATTGACTCTTTAGGGTCATTGGCAAGATCGTAGAGTTGCAACTTGGGTAGAGTTGCTAAGACAGTTCTGTTATCTGGTTTTGGATAGCTCCAACCACCAGAGCCAGGGCACATGATTAATTTCCATTTGTCTTTTCTGATTGCAAAGCTGCCATTGATGGAGTGATGAACAGTGGCTTCTCTTATTGAAGACGTTATCGGCTCAGATCCAAGAATAGGTAAGAAGCTATAACTATCTTCTCCTTCATCGTCTTTTAAGTCATGACTGACGATATCAGAAAATGTTGCCATTAGATCTGTTAAACAAATCGTCTCATCTGAAACACCTTTACTCTTTATCCTATTAGGCCACTTAATTAGAAAAGGTACTCTATGACCTCCTTCAAAGATGTCTGCCTTGTGTCCACGATAGATAGAATTAGGGTAATGCCCTTGTGCTATTAGCTCATCAATCTTAGCAGCGGGAGAACATCCATTGTCACTTGTGAATATCACAATGGTGTTGTCATCTATCTTTTGTGCTTCTATTGCATCCAAGAGCTTGCCGATATAGTCATCTATCAAAAGCATAAAGTCACCATAAGGATTAAGTCCACTTTTTCCAGCCCATTCTTCAGTAGGTAGGATAGGTGTATGTGGAGAAGGAAGTGCTAGATAGAGAAAGAACGGATCTTTTTTTTGAGCATGTTCATTTATATAGTTGATGCTCTTATTGAAAAAATTGGGTGTCACTTCATCATGGATAAAATCCTTTGATGTCGGTCCTTTGCGCCACCAAGAGTATTTTCCAGTATTCACTGTGTTAGAGTCTGGCACTTCTGTTGGTATCCCATTTTCGACATAGACGTAAGGTGCCATGTCAAGGGAGCCAGAATGTCCGTAACTAAAATTAAAACCTAAATCATTTGGAGTGTTGGTGACTGGTTTTGTAAAGTCGATATTAGAAAAATCTTTTTCATCCCAACCTTCACCAGTAGTATCGATGGGATTGATCTGAGCCCAGTCCCAACCTAGGTGCCACTTGCCAACAAAACCTGTCTTGTAGCCTTTGTTTTTTAGAATTGAAGCGATGGTCCTCCGAGAGCTTGGGATGAGGGCTTTAGATTTTCCAGTTAACACACCATTTTTCAATTTACTTCTCCAACTATATCGCCCAGTGAGTAACCCATATCGCGTAGGTGTACAGACAGAAGAAGGACTATGTGCATCCGTGAAGCGCATGCCCTCATTTCCTATTCTGTCGATATTGGGCGTTTTTATTTTGTTGCTTTCGTGAAAAGAGGATATGTCACCATAACCTAGGTCATCAGCGAGTACTACGATGATATTAGGGAGAGATTGGTCCTGAGGCTTTACTTGACAACGGATGTTGATAAGCAAAAGAGTGCTGACCAAAAAGACATTAATCTTGATATTATAATTTCTATTTTTCTTTGTAAGCGCCACGATACAGTTGAAGATAGATTTTATTTCATCATTCAGAGTACGCTACGTATTTTATAATGTTGATCTAAGTTAGATCGTAAGTTATTTTATTCGTAATTCTGTGCTTCAGCGACTTCATATTTCAACCTTTCATTGATATCCACCTTAGCACCTATGAACTTTACGATTGATGTCCCTGACTCTCTGGCATATGGATTAGTGATATAACCAGCGACTGTTGCTGATTCAAAGTAGGCGCTTGTTTCATTCATTTCGCTTTCAACATAGTCAGCTTCTATAACTCTGATTAGATTTTTATAAGGCTTATCAAGTTCAAACCAATTTATATAGTCTGCACTAAAGGTAACTGCTCTAAGCCCGTGCTTTGTGTAGTAGTTGATTGCTCCGGCCTGTCCATAGTTGTCACAGATAATGATCGTCTGATTTTGATTAGGAAGTTGATCATATACCGAGTCAACCTTTTGTGCTAATTCTTTCCACCCTAACATATCTGCATAGTCTTGGGGTAAGTCATGATCCAGGCCATCTTCCCAGCGAAGCATACCGATCTCTTTGTACTTTTCTGGATGATCTATAAAGTGCTGAGGGTTCTTGTTGGGAAAGGCAACATCGTACATGAATGTGAAAAATAATATGGGAAGTAAAATTAGAATAGGTTGCAAATATCTCTTCCACCCATGATTGAGAATCTTGCTTAAGTAGATAGCTCCAAAAGCAGTATAAACTGGATAAAGACCTATGGCATAATAGTCTTTGGCTCTAAGAATTAGAAAAATAATTAATGTAAAAAAGAAAGCCCAAAAGAAAGTCCTGTATTTGGCGAAAGCTTGATGGAAGAGGAGTGCATAGAGCCCTGATCCAATGACTATCAATGAGCCAGCAAAGAATAAGATTTGTGACTTTAAAAAATCAATCCTATCTACATTAATTAATTGTATCTCTGCCAGTTCGTTGAGATGACGGATTACTGGGAAGTCATT
>CALDEM010000100.1 GCA_937942435.1 uncultured Saprospiraceae bacterium | reverse complement strand
AGGAGTTGCATCACTTACTATCTTGATTAAGCTCAAGTCTGACACTTGTGGTGTCGTTGGCTCGTTATCCTCGTCATCATCTCCATCAGAATCAACACTTCCATCATTAGGATTGTCATCTTCTGTTCCTACGAGACCATCGTTGTCACTATCTGGGCCATTACCTGGCTCAGAATCTGGATCAAACTGATCACTTTCAGTTACATCTGCTACGTTGTCATACTCTACACCATCAAGTGGTGCTTCTACTCTTACGTCAAATGTTAGGATCACGCTTCCTCCTGATGGAACTGTAAGTCCTTCCCAAGTAATCGCTGATCCATCTGCGCTTCCACCATTGCTGATCGCACTGATATCAGAGTATCCGTTAGGTACTTCGTCAGCTACAGCAACATTAGTCGCATCATTAGGACCATCGTTGATCACTTCTACTGTAAATGTGATTACATCTCCTACATTAGGAGTTGCATCACTTACAGTCTTGATCAAGCTCAAGTCTGCTACTTGTGGTGTTGTTGGCTCGTTATCTGCATCATCCTCATCATCTGGATCTACACTTCCGTCATTAGGATTGTTATCCTCAGAACCGATGAGTCCGTCTCCATCAGGATCGATACCGTTACCTTCTTCACTATCTATATCCGCTTGATCTAACTCTGTTACTTCTGCAACGTTGTCAAAATCAACTCCATCGAGTGGTGCTTCTACTGTTACATCAAATGTCAAATCAACACTTGATCCTGCAGCGATGTCCAACCCAGTCCATGTAATTACACTTCCTGCTGCTGAACCTGTACCACTTATGTTTTCTATTGCACTGTATCCATTAGGAACATTGTCTTCAACTGAAATACCAGTTGCATCATTAGGTCCTTCGTTAGATACTGTTATTGTAAACGTGATCACATCTCCTACGTTAGGCTCTGCGTCACTTACTACTTTAATCAAATTAACATCAACTGCTGGTCTGAATCCAAAGTCAACTGTCATGTTGCCATTAGCATCATCAGCGTCATCTTGATCACCTCCTTGGCCTGGCTCATTAGTTGGCTCGTCAGATCCGATCAACGTAACTACGTTAGACCAAACATCTGCACCAAGACCATCTGGCTGAAGACCATTGTCATCGCCATCAACGTCACCGTCAGGATTGTCAGTTGAACTGATATCATCACTACTTCCTGGGAAGTCTTCATCTGGAGTTACTTTTACATAGTAATCACCAGGTGCAAGACCATCTACAAAGTAGTTACCATCTGCATCTGTAACCGCTTGACCAACTTGCTCATCATCACCATTCTCAGCTATACCGTCAGCTCCTGTGTTGAATACCATCACAATTACTCCTTCGATACCATCATCTTCTGGATCTTGAACTCCGTTGTTATTGTTATCTGCAAATACTGTTGATCCTATGCTTAACTCTGGTAAGAAACCAAAGTCAACAGTCATGTTACCATTGTCATCGTCTGATGCATCTTGGTTACCTCCTGCTCCACTTTCGCCTGTTGGCTCATCATCTCCTGTCAACGTCACAACGTTAGACCATACATCTGCTCCTTTGCCATCTGGCTGAAGTCCGTTGTCATCGTTATCAACATTGTCATCTGGTGCATCTGTAGATGCTACATCAGTACTTGACTGAGGGAACTCATCGCTTGGTACTACCTTAACATAGTAGTCGCCTGGTACAAGACCGTCAACGAAGTAGTTACCATCAGCATCTGTCGTTGCTGCGCCAACTTGCTCATCGTCGCCATTCTCTGCTATGCCATCAGCTCCTGTGTTAAACACCATCACTGCTACACCTTCTATACCTGGCTCATCTGCATCTTTCTCTCCATTGTCATTGTTATCGACAAATACGTTAGATCCAATACTTACAAGAGGAGCAAAACCGAAATCAAGTGTCATGTTACCATTGCTATCAAGAGCGTCGTCTTGATCGCCACCTGAACCTGGCTCATCTGTTGGCTCATCTTCTGGGCTAAGTGTGATCACGTTAGACCATACACCGTCTCCTATCGCATCTTGAAGACCATTGTCATCATTGTCCGCATTGTCATTAGGATCTAAGCTCGTAGGTGTACTACTCGCTGGGAAGTCTTCATCAACATCTGAGATACTTGCGTAGTAATCACCTGGGATCAAACCATCTACAAAGTAATCTCCGTTAGCATCTGTTACTGACTCTCCAACTAACTCGTCGTCGCCATTCTCAGCGATACCATCAGCTCCTGTGTTGAAAATCTGAACAGTGATACCTGCTAAACCTGGCTCATCAGCATCCTTCATACCGTTGTTGTTGTTGTCAACAAATACGTTAGATCCGATGCTCAATAAAAGTGGCTCTACTGGCTCATCATCTGCGTCATCCTCATCATCAGGATCTTGTCCTGGATCATTAGGATTGTCATCTTCTGATCCTATCAGTCCATCTCCATCAGTATCAGGATCGTTTCCTGGCTCTGAATCAACATCGAACTGATCCATAGCAGTAACTGATGCGATATTATTAAACTCTACCCCTTCTCCTGGTGCGTTAACAACTACAGCGAAAGTCAAAGTCTGGGTTGCTCCAGAAGCGATCGAAAGACCTGACCAAGTAATTGTTGATCCGGCTGCACTACCACCATTGCTGATGGCTGATATGCCACTAAAACCATTAGGTACTTCATCAGTAACTACAACTCCTGTAGCTGCATCATCTCCGTCGTTTCTAACTTCAATTGTAAATTCTATAATATCTCCAACATTAGGAGTAGCATCACTTACAGTCTTGATTAAGCTGATATCAACAACTTGTGGAAGCACTGGCTCATCATCTGCATCATCCTCATCATCAGGATCTTGACCTGGGTCATTAGGATTGTCATCCTCTGATCCTATCAGACCGTCTCCATCAGTATCTGCACCGTTGTCTTCTTCACTATCTATATCAAACTGATCAAGTGCTGTAACTTCGGCTATATTGTTATAATCTATACCAACACCTGGAGCCTCGACAGTCACATCAAATGTAAGTGTGATGCTTTCGCCAGCTTCGAGTGATATACCAGACCAAGTGATGAGGTCACCTGCTATGATACCTCCGTTGCTTGCGTTAGCAGCACCTGAGAAACCATTAGGGATATTATCCTCTACAGTTATACCTGTTGCGTCACTTGGACCATCATTGGTTACTTCTATAGTATAGGTAATTACATCACCTACATTAGGTCTAGTCTCGCTTACCAACTTGATTAAGCTGATATCTACAGCTGGTCTAAAACCAAAATCAAGTGTCATGTTACCATTGTCATCACCAAATGGTACATCTTGGTCTCCTCCTGATCCAGACTCACCTGTAGGTTCGTCATTTGCGCTAAGCGTTATTACATTAGACCATACACCTTCTCCGAGGCCATTTTGAATACCGTTATCGTCTCCATCTTGGTTATCATTAGGATCTAAAGCTGTTGGCGAACTGCTAAGCGGGAACTCATCTGAGACTTCTGCAATCACAGCATAGTAGTCTCCTGGCTGTAACCAACCTACGAAGTAATCTCCGTTAGCATCTGTTACATCCTCTCCTACTTTTTGGTCATCTGCATTTTCAGCGATGCCATCTGCACCAGTGTTAAAGATTTCTACTAAGAATCCTTCGATACCTTCTTCTCCTGGATCTCTTTGACCATTGTCATTATCATCTACGAATACATTAGATCCGATGCTGAACTCAGGCACAAAACCAAAGTCTACGGTCATATCTCCGTTGCTATCAAGATCTCCATCCTGATCTCCTCCTTGACCTGACTCACCTGTTGGCTCATCGCCAGCAGATAAAGTGATCACTGGTGAGCTAACATCAGTACCTAAGCCGTCAGGCTGCATACCGTTGTCATCACCATCTTCTTGGTTGTCATTGTTGTCAGTCGGAACTGAAGAAAGGTGAAGAAGCTCAAGTGGCTGTCCATCTTCCATATTATCATCCGCAAGTATCTCAACTATATAGTCGCCAGGAGCCAACCATCCGAAGAAGTAATCTCCATTAGCATCTGTAGTTGTTGTAGCTACCAGGTCGTTACCTTGCCATAACTCGAGTGTTACTCCAGCTATACCTTGGTCACCGTCAGCAACATCTTGGATACCATTGTTATTATTATCTATAAATACTGTAGAACCTATGCTTAGCTCTGGCACGAAACCAAAGTCTATCGTCATATCTCCATTAGCATCTTTTCCATCATCTTGAGTACCACCTTGAGATGACTCTGCACCTCCAGTTGGCTCATCACCTGGTGATAAGGTAATTACTGGAGAAGATACATCTGTTGTGATGCCACCTTCTTGTATACCGTTATCATCACCATCTTGGTTGTTATCAGCAGTATCAGTTGGATCTGATGACCTGTGGAAGTTTTCTAATGGCTCACCAGGACCCATGTTACCCTCCGCAAGGATCTCTACTATATAATCACCTGGCTCAAGACTGCCGAAAAAGTAGTTACCATCGTCATCAGTGGTTGTAGTGCCTACTAGCGCTCCATTCATCCAAAGCTCGACGGTTACACCAGCGATACCTTCATCACCATCTCCAAGATCTTGGATACCGTTATTATTATTATCGATGAATACCGTAGAACCGATACTCATGCATTCTTCATCATCTAGTGTTACTTCTGCAGTATCTGTACATCCTGCGCTATCTGTAACTTCTAATATGTATGTACCGAGCCCTGATACAGTTATTACTCTGTTAGTACTTGTAAAACCATTTGGCCCTGACCAAGCATATGTAAAATCCGTAAACTCATCTCCACATCCCATTCTCGCTTGTCCTCTAAGGATTACCTCTTCTCCTTCACATACATTAGTATCATCAGCTATGATACGCGCTTCGATATCAGTAGCTACAGTTATGACTTGTGACGCCGACACTTCATTACCACAGTCATCAGTAACTGTCCATGTACGTGTTATCGAGAAGTTACAAGATTCACCTTCTGGTGATACCACTTCCGTAAATGAAGATTCGAATGCACAGTTATCATTAGCTACAACATCTTGAGATACTGCAGGAACATCATCTATACATGTTACTGTTATATCAGCTGGAACATTAGACAATGTAGGGTCCTCTTTATCGTCGATTGTGATCATCTGAGTACATGTGAACTCTTCAGTCACATTCATGGTAGTAGTACCACAACATCCGAATACTTTGAACTCGTCAATCTCCCAGATGTTTTGATCATCCTTATCTCTATTTTGAGAAGGAGCATAACCTAGCAGTCTAAACTCGAAGGTTGTTACTCCGCTATATTCAAAATCAGCATCTGAAGAGAAATCAAAATTCTCTTGAGTCCACTTATCAGAAGTTGATTGATTATCACGTCTGAATATGACAGAACCATTTTTAACTACCTCTATACCGTATAAAGATGGCGGATAGTTATGACCAAAGTTTTCATTAAATGACACTGCTCTTTCGAAGAATGAGAACTGTGTCAATCTTCCTTGATCATTAGCACCAAAGTTTACTCTAAATGAGGTCACATCGCTATCTGAACCAGAAAACTGGTTAGAATCCTGTCCACCTACACAAGCTCCGCTCTTTGCAGAACCGAACGCTCCTTTGACACAAGAGCTTTTTCCATCCTTGGTTACATTGGAAACACTAAATCCGCTTGAACACTGGCCTCTATTTGTGCTCGAAGCAGGAACGCCAGAACCTCCAAGAGGATCACCTCCAAAATCTCCACATAGGTTACCTGTGGATGGTCCACTAAAATTCCAATGAGCAATGTTCATAGGAATACATGGATTGGTATTAGTCCTACTTACTGTCGCAGTCCATGTTCTCTCTACGAGTTGTGGACAAGTCTCTCTAATGAGCATGTCTACAAAGTCTACTTGAACATCTGCATCACATGCAAAAGATGCTTGACCAGTAAGAGATAAGTCACTTAGATCTTGATCACAGCTTATTGTTATATCTGGAGGACAAATGATATCTCCTTGATCACATGTCACTATCTGGAATGTAATATTAATCTCATCACAAATCTTACCGCCACAATTGTCTACATTATATAATTGTGCTGAAACAGTATGTGCACCTACTGTGCCATCCCAGTTATTTCCATTTTCTCCTCCACCGGGGAAAGAATAAGGCAACTGATTTTCACATTGATCGTGACCGTCGACTGTAAGTCTAACAGACCCGTCACTTCCTGATACCTCTGCAACTATATAATACTCTGATGGAAGATCTATCTGGTTAATAGAAGATCCATTAGTTAATGCAGGTATACCTACAGCTGGTTGATCAGTTTCTTGATCATATATACGAAGTGCAGTTATCTCTCCTGCGCAACTTGGAGCGCAAGTTCCTCCTGTAATTGTGAAATCTCCACAATCAGTATTGATTGCACCGCTTAATCCAAACCATGCTCTATAGTTGAATTGATCTGGCGAACTATTTTCTCCAGCTCCATATCCTACTTGCACACCAATGTTAGGTGTTGCTCCTGTCGGTCTTCTTGACATTTGGACTTGTTGTCCATCGTTACATGAACCTACACCATTCCAAAAACTTCTATTATCATCTAAATAATAATACATCCAAGTCTCATGAAGATTATGTGGATCACTGTTTCGGTAAAAGTCTCGTCCCATACCAGACCAAGTAACCCAGTCATATCCTCCAGTGAGGTACATGCACACCTCCCATACTTCGCAAGGATTATCCCTACTTACGATCCTTGAAGTGAACCTAATAGATCCATCTGAACAAGTCTCTGCTATCGGTGAGCCTTGGCTATCATAGCCAGTAGAACCAGCTGCCCAGTCACAACCACCAGAAGAATTTGTATCGCCATAACCAAAGAAGGCTCTATCAAAAGTACAAGTACTTGTCACTGGACAAGTCTCGCAAACTTGAGGACTATCAGGTTGACAATTAGAAGAAGCAACTATCACAGATCCAACTCCAAAGGAATCACCTCCACTGTTAGGAGAACAAACTTGAACTCTGATCTCATCCGCACCTCCAGGTACATTATTAAGACCAAGCGTATATAGAGCTGCTTCGACTCCAGCGTTTTGTACGTTGAAAGTTTGATCAGCACTTCTTACGACAGAATTTCCTTGAAGAGCTTCTGCAGTTATTCTTACTGTTCTACCATCATCACCTTTTTCGTGAATCGGTACTTGAATCTCAAAGTTTCTATTAGCTGATCCCGCACCAACATTAATTGTCATCGGGCTACAACCGTTTCGATTAAACTCAAGATCATAGATCAACTGTGCAGAAGAGGCATTGTCCATCTGTCGCTCAGTATAAACTGCAATACTGGTTGCTTTTTGACAACCACGCAAATCAGAAATACAAACTTGACCAAAGGAACCATTTATGTGCGCTCGATAAATATATTCGAGTGCAGTAGATCCAGAATGTTGTGTTGCAGGAATACCTACAGCAGTTACAGTTTGTCCTCCACCAGTTATTCTAATAGATGACGGGAAGTCATTACCGCAATCTCGATCTTCGATCCAGACTTCGACAGTAGCTCCTAGCATATTAGAAGTGTTGCTGATGTTGATACAGTTGTTAGAAGAGTTGAGTAACCCTTGAACATCTGTTTCAATAATTCGGTCGGTACCACAAGCATTATTCATTTGTGCAGATAGGCCTGAAGCCATAAGCACAAATAACGATGCTACGAGGGCACTTCCAAACTTTCGAGTGTTATTCGAAATAATTGAAATAGCAAAAACCGACGTCAACAAAGCAATCAGAGCCTCAGCCCATAATGCTACCTTGATGTGTTGGTAATTAGTAAAATTGTACATTTTTAATGTGTTTCTAAGTGACTTAAAACTTGTTCGATTTATTTTGGAATATATATATAGTCGACCCGGTAGAGCAGAAGGCTCGTTGGTATCGTTGTTGGCATACTTATTTATGGAAGAAGAGATTATACTCTTTCTGAGGGACGCCTGTTGATCAGACGACGCTTGGAAATAACTACAATTAGGTAGTTCTCCTAAAATAGAATTCATTAGTACTTGTTAAATCTATAAATACGTATCAATAGAGTTTAACAACTGGTTTCATTGGGGAAGAGCCTCCTCCAACTGGAAAAGACTCGTAATTAAGACAGTTAAAAACTGTGATGCCACCATTTATAATTAAAAAAAATGTAAGATTATTTACATAAGAACATAAGATACCATGCCGAACGGTAGTAAACATATTTATAAATTTAATATTTCTAATTGTTAGATACTTTACACTTTGATCCTGAGTGTATAGCAATCACTGAAAAAATTATAAAATAGACGCTATTACTGACCTGGGATTGCCAACAACAAATAGAAAAAAAATAAATACGAGGAAATTGCTAAATTTTTATAAAAATAGCCCTTGACTCTATGGTCTTGTTGGTAATCTGAAGCACATATGCGCCAACCGAAAGGTCATCAATACCCATCAGTTATCTATTATAAAGAAGAGCCTCGTGATGTAAACCCGACTGTGATAATTGAACTGCATAGCACCCCAGTTGTAAGAGTCTAAAAACTCATTTTCAGGTTTACGTTAGACGATAAAACTTCAGTTTAATCATGATCAAAAACAGATGTTGTAATGGCTTCTTATCAAGAACAAAGGCACGTTGGCATCGTCTTTTTTTGGCCATAATTGACTACTTCAAGTTTATCAAAAATGCAAATATCTCGTACCTCAATCCGACTATTATAGACTCTTACAAATGGTTTTGACAATGAAGATTTTAGGACATAAAAGCTTGGCTCATCTATGTAAGAAATGACATGATTGACATAGCCTAAATCTTCAATCTCAATATCTTGAATGAGAAATTTACAACGTTGATTATGATATTATAAATGTAAAAATAGACTGCTGGAAAATCATTTTTAGACTGTAATATATCTGCAAAAATATCGCAATCTGACACCGTTCTTATTTCCTAATAAGTATGAAAGGTGGGACTGATCTCAAATTAGTTATTGACTTGACTCAGCTTCCAAGAACCTGCTCTTCTTCTTGTGGATCATTCGCAAATCTGGGTTGCGGAGTAGACAAAGAAAATCATCACCTTGATCAAAACTGGATACTGATATTGGTGTTTCTTGATCCATGATTATCTTATAAAAGCCATTTGCTGTAAAGTCATCACCTTTAGCGTCTTCAATCATAAATCGAAGACACCTAATCTCGTCAACTATAATGGTATGTGTATAGATCTTGCTAGGACTGAAGGATGCTCCATCTGCTTGTATGAGGACCTCATAAGTATTGGCATCAATCAGCTACTTGGAGGTTTCTTGAAGGAAGTCATCGGTATGTACCTTGATAACTTCTTCTCGATCAGGATATGTATCAAACTCGTCATTATGATCAATATCAGCTGCACGCAAGACATGGCTTAGTGAAATTATAAAAAAGGATATAGCGATAAGTTTGACCAAAAGGTCGATCCAGAAGGACAGTGACTTTCGATATCTCACCTGTTTCGCTTCTGAACATTGTGTTGCAGAAAAAGGTGAAGTACTTATTGCTTTAGAGTCCATCATATATATTAAAGACAAGAGTTATATGCGTTACCACTACCCTCTACGATTAGTTTAGTATCTCCTGAAGAACATGACATGCGGGTTAGTCAGTGTTGTTTTACAGATCTCACAATGAATAATGCTTGCGTCTTGCCACCTATCTAAGAGAGGAGGTAAACTATAGGTATGAGTAACAACTAAACCGTCTAAGTCTACTGTAGCTGCTCCAGTCTCGACTATGCCATCATTGTCATCGTCATTGAAATTAACTTCATACACATCAAAGCAACCGTCGTCGTCACTATCGACTTCGTACGGATCATATGTCCCATCTGGAAGATCTTCACTATCAGATATGGCATATGCAAGCGTATCAGAGTCGGCAAAAGTCTCTAAAGCATCATAGAGGCCATTAGTCCCTGAGGTCATATCACTTTGGTAAATACGACCATCAACGTCAATACTATCTCCATGACCTGCCTCGAGTCCATCCCATATACCGTCGTTATCACTATCTAAATCTATAAAGTTATAAACTCCGTCCTCATCAGAATCTAAAGGGGTACATCCCTTGCCATCGATCAAGCCTGAAGAACATCCACTGGCGGTTTGAGTATATGTTATAGTGCTAGTAAATATCGAGCCACACCCTTCTACTTCGTCTGGTATACCGTCGTTGTCACTATCCAAGTCTAAACAATTAGGTATGCCATCTCCATCCCTATCGCTTGCTACACCACAGCCTAAAAACTCGAATTCAACATTATCAATATAAAAGACATCTCTTTGCCCTGTGTGGTTAATTATAAAGTCTCCATTCTCTGGAAGCGTACTCCAATCAATATAGAATGTCATCCTATAATAATCGATAGACGCTTGTCTGCTAATTGGAAAAACACTTGCATCTACTTTTACGCTGTCTCCAATCTGCGAGACATAGCCGAAGCTATCATTTGCAGGATTTAATATTTTAGCAATGAGAATATCGTCGAATGTTAACTCAAGTTCAGCCGTATCAGCAGACATCACATCATCAAGATGGCCGGTTGAGGCAATATCAAGATGAAGTCTTATAAAGTTACTACATGCATCATCTAGACCACCTACTTGTTGGGCAATCAGCCTATCTGTTACATTAGTGGATGTCGTCTGAGCGATGCTTGATCCAAGACTCCAACCTCCGTTAGTACGCCACTCTGAGTCATCTAAAAAAGATGGGTTTAGTACAGGGTACTGAAGTGGGCACTCGATGGTATCTAAGATACCATCGTCATCTGAGTCAAGATCTGCTATATCATTAACACCATCTCCATCATAATCCTGACAGCTTATTTGTACACATTCTACAAGAAAAGGGATGCTATCTGCACACGTACCATTAAGTGCGAGTACGGTATAATCTCCATTTTGTAATACATCGATAGTCATATCTCTTGATATGATTCTATTGTCACTATTTCTAATCCATCTGATTTCATCAGCCTCAATAGGGATGTCTTCTAAGCATTGTTTTGTCTGCCGAATAATTAGAACCGTGGATACGATAGTACTCTCCTCTTTGGATAGTAGTATCAACTACACCGTTTATAGAAATCTCAGTGTTGTCTTCTATAGCAATGATCATAGGTATCTCTAAATTATCATTAGTTTGATTACCTCTGATAAATGCGTATTGAGTCCCCAACCACTCTATCGGCACACTTTGATCCATACCCATATCTCTTGCTGCACCAGTTACGCCTAGTGCTGCGTGCAAGAGGTTTCCGGTGTTCATAACAATCGGTCTATCAGAATTGACTCGCGCTCCTATCAATTCATTTTCAGTGCCATTGGTGACGTTTTCATCTGTATAGGTTGAAATAACATAAGATTGACCTTCATCTAAAGTGAAGGTTAGTGGGTAAACACTAAAATTAGCCGTGGCGTCATGAAAAATCGTCGTGTCTGCATAACCATCTATTGTGATGGTTGTGTTATCCTCTGTCGCCATGAAACTTGCAAAAATGTTAGTCCTATCCCTTGATGCCTCGGTGTTATTTGCATTAGCTCCTATGAAGAAAGTCGTGCCTGCGGCAGCTTGTCCTTTAGCTGTTAAGGAAGATGCTTGAAAACCTGTTTTAATTCTAAAGTTGGCATAAAAGAGGCCCGAACTTTTAAGTATAATTCCTGATTCGTTGAGTGGTACATTTAGAGAATCTCGAGTTACAGATAAAACCGTATTGTTGTTTGACAGGTTGGTATCATCTGCGTTGGTATAAACACCATTATTATTTCCGTAAAAATCATTGAGATCAAATACTGCATCAGAAGAATTAGAAACTGTTAATGACTTCAGTAGTGTTCCTGTACCATCTTCAATATCGACTGTGATAGGCAATATCGATGGAGTTGATAGATAAACCGCTTGATATCGATCACCATTGGATGTGTTATTAAAGTTTCTATTATGAACTGGCGGGATATAGTGGATAGAATCCAATTGTGCATTGATCTCCTGTAGACAACATAGAAAAAGACTCATAAGGGTAGCAACTCTTAATAATCCCATTAGCGCTCGCTGACTCAAGCTGGAGCGTTTTTCTAACATACAGTTGCCCACACCTATTTACATTTGTTATTCAATGGTTTTACACCACACCATTATTCATTTATCTTATCTAGATCTATAGTACATGATATGAGGATTAGTAGTTGCCGTCCCACAGTTCTCTCTAATCTCAAAAACTCCACTGAACTCGGATGTATTGCCATTAGCATCGATCGCAATAGCTGATAATCTAAATCCAGGTGCTAAGCTCAAAGAAGATACATCGATACTAAAAGCAAACTGTGCTTGAGTTCTAGAACCGATGACACCTGTACCATCATTATTATAGGATCCGGTAGTTGATTGTGTATCATCAGGTCCGCCTTCTTCAATTGTAAATAAGTATCTACTGCCCTCCCCAAATGAAGAAGTAAATAAAGTAGGTAATGGACTAGGACTAGGTCCTGTATCTGCTACATAAAACTCTATAGAAGAACCCGCAGGAGCAAAGCCTTGTATGAGTAAATTATCATTTAACAATAAAGAAGAAGTGATAACTGGAAAGTTAATTAAATCATTAGCTCCAGTATCTCCATCACCATCGTCATTAGGGGTGACTCCATCATAGTCTAAATCAATACCGAGACTTTGATTATTGGCTATTTGGTTTCTACTAAATCTATTTTGTGTGCCAACTCCAGCGTGGCCAATGCCAGTATCGCCATTGTTTTCTATTCTGTTACCGACGATGAGTGCATCTTGATTAGCCATTGATGGATCATAGCCAACGGTATTGTTAGCAGAGGTGGTTGTAAAGAAAACCCCTCTTTTATCATTTGGGATAGCTGTTGTACCATCAGCACCAAGTCCGATAAAATTGCCCGCTATAATATTATCACTTGAATTAGTGAATCTCATTCCGTCATCACCATTTCCAGAAATGACATTTCTCTCTGCCAAGTCATTTATATTATCTCCATTGGTTCCAATTATAGTTTGACTATAAGAACCATTGATATCTAAACCAGAGGTAAGGTTACCTAAGTCTGTATTTCCACTTGCAGATACTCCGATGTAGTTACCAGATATTCTATTGTTGGTACCTGTACCAGAAACCAAAAATCGCAATCCTGATCCATTTCCTGATATTACATTTCGCTCTGACGCATCATCATCTCCGTCAGAGTCTGTACCGATGATATTGTCAGAAGCTGCCCCTTGTATTTGAATACCATAGTTAGTATTGCCAAATGCAATTGTTCCTGTGACATCAGTCCCAAAGTAATTACCTGAGATCATTTGATCAGAAGATGATAAGACACGTATACCGTCGTTATCGTTAGCAGAAGAAACATTCTTAAAATGAGCTGCAACGGTAGAAGTCGATTGGTCGTCAAAGCCTACTACATTTGTTCCATCTGCGTCACGGATAAATATACCATGAAAGTTATTGCCCATTGGGGCGTTTCCATCTTTATTAAGCCCTATAATATTGCCGGCAATTAGAACATCCGTTGTAGATCTGATCTGAATACCAAAGTCGTTATCAGAAACAAGATTGCCTTCATTAGCATCGCCGATACCATCCCCATTAGTTCCTATAAATGATGCATCATAATCTTGAAGGCTGATGCCCATAGCAATATTGCCTTCACCTATAAGTCCAGTTAGGTCCGTACCTACATAGTTACCCCATACAAAAAGTCCTTGTCCAGAAGAAGACGTCCGTATACCTGATCTAAACGTGTTAACAGCAAGTCCTGATATCTGAGTGTTGCTTGCAGAAATATTAAGGGCATCAAAAAGTACAGTGTTACCTTTTAATTCGATTGTTAAAGTTCTTGAATCTATCGGTCCTACTGCTGATCCCGATTGGGTATAGCCAGTAATATGTGTGAACTCGTCTCTAATCAAAGAATAAGCGGAAAGTGGTGTTATGGTATGAACACCTCCTCCATCAATCATAAAGATTGAAGTTTCTACTCCTGCGTCTTTTGGAAAAGATACACCTCCTGTTGGGTTATCTACTTGGTCTAAATTAGTATTGTCTAATTCGTCGCTATTGCGAATAAATTGTCTCAATGATCCTTGGCCAGTATCGTTAGTGTTTACAATTATATCATAGTTAAAACCAAAATCAATATCAGTAATATCTGCAGAACTAACAGTCACGCTTGATATGGACTGGCCAATCGTGGTGGTCGTGTTTAGACTGGAGAGATTGGCAGATGAATTATTAGCTGCGGCATCTACTTTTGTTGGATCGGCTCCTCCAATTTCATTGTCGAAAACTGAACTTGCATCTTGTCTATATGTTTGGACAGGAATTATAGTTTGGCCAGTCGAGTTACTTGGGCGATTAGAAGAAAGACTGCCACTCACTACCCTTACAGCATAAGTACCTGGCATAACATCCGTAAAGGTATAAAGGCCATCTACGTCAGTTAATGTAAAATCTACAAAAGCCCCCGTGTTATCATATAGCTCTACTCTGGCATTGTCTATACCTATGTCTCCATTCGTCCATCCTGATGATTGTGCTGAAGCATTGGCACCATTATAATCTACACCTGCACCTCCACCGTAGTTTATGTCCTCGTATATCGTACCAGATATGATGTAGGCGGGCGCAGGAGCAAAACCAAAGTTCATCGTTAAATCTTCACTTCCTGACAACAAAGGAATAGTTGTCCCTACTCCATCCAATACATTGTCTGGGTCCTCAGTCAAAGTATGTCCGAACAAACTATAATCCGCCAAATAATTTTCTAATCCGATGTGAACTTCATAAGTGCCTGGGTACACTCCCTCGAATGAATAGCCCCCCAAACCGTTTGTTAAAGTCTGTGATAGAGTATCGCCCGTCAAAGAATTGACAAGGTAGAGTAACACGCTATCTATACCAGGTTCACCTGAGTTAAAGACACCATTGTTGTTGAGATCTTCGTATACAAACTCACCTATCACGGCAGGGTCTGATAAAGTTAAACATGTAATCCCTTCGTAATCTTGATAAGATAGCTGTTTTAACAGCGTCGCTGTAACAGATGAAGAACCTACGCCGTTAAGCTCAAAAACAGAGTTAGCCGGATTACCCAATTTTCCAGTAGTTACAAGCACTCGATTATCCAAGGTTATACTTAGTCCTTCAACATCTACGAGATTGACAAAAGCTGTACCATCAAAGTATGTGATATTTCCAGAGTTGCTAGTCTCACCAGTGATTGGATCTATAGTTACCACCAAGGTTTGATTAAAGTAGGTTTCAATACCATTAGCAATACCATACAAGGTATTAGTCAATGGATCAAAGCCCATATCATCGATCAAATGAAGACAAGGCGCCATACTTGGTATCTCTATCTCCACGTAGTCATCCGGATCTCCATCACCATTAAAATCATCAAAAGCCCCTGGAATATAAGCTCCAGTAAGAGGGTCAAATTGAAATAAAACATCTGGTCTGCCACATTGAACTGGGTCGTCTACTCTTGCAGCAGCAAACCATAAGTCATTAATTGGATCTCTTGCCATACCATCTACATCTGTAAAGCCTAATACGCCTAACGTACCGTCGGCATCATTCAGTGGACTAAAAGGACCTACTAATATTGGTGCTGCTGTTAATGCATCCAATAGGTATAGTTCGGCGGAATTTGCCCCATATAACCTTTGATTAAGAGGATCATACTCTATGGCTTCTATCCCTGTAAGTCCATGATTACCTAACAATATCTCTGAAGCAGTAACAAGATCAAATGCGCTCAAGACGGAGGTTTCATCTGGTGCAAGAAAGCAATCAGGCAAGCCAACTTGCTGAGGTATAACACCATTATACAATCCTAAATCAAGGCTATAATCAATGACGGTATTGTCAAATAACATGACAGATGATATTAACCCATCCGAGTCTAAGTCATCTGACCCTATATCTTGGTGTGTAGGCACATAACCTGTTGGAATGTCACTAAAAACTATAAAATATCTTCCATAGTCAAAATCTGAAAAAAGGTACTTACCACCTGCTGCGGTTACTGTCCAGAGCTCTAATGTATCAGGCCCCGAAGGTTCAGGTACGCCATCATTATCTACATCATGATATAGCTCTACGCGGATGCCATCTAGGCCCACCTCACCGACATCTTGAATACCATTGGGTTCTGTATCTTCCCAAACAAAATCCCCAACTATTGGGTTATTACCAGGGCGTAATTCAATTCCTACTTTTATAGGTTCTGCAGGAAGCAAATCAGTAAAATCTTCCCAGTTTCTAGCTGCATAGGCAAATGAATTCCAAGCAATTGATGTATCAGGAAGTCCATCTACAGGTGATCTCATTGAAAATGAAACCACTAGAGAATCATTTTGTGCTAGTCTTGTATTACCATAATCGAATCTGAGTGCTGTCACATCTGTTATATCAGCTGGAGGAGTTGCCGACCAACTGGCAGTATTGCATCCTGTCGGAAAAGGAGTTGGGTTGCTTCCAGACAAATCATCACGGCAAGGATTTGAAACGGTGGTATACTCAACATCCAATTGAGCGATCCCGGTGGATACAGCTTCAGCAAGAGTTGGTTGCCACTCACTAAATCTTGGAGTACTATCATCTAATACTTCATGATCTCCAATGTGAGGGAAGACGGTTACAAATACTAGCTGATCAATCTCGTCAACGTTAGGATTTTTGATAATAATTCTATAATTGGATATTCCTCCAGGTACAGTTAGGGCTCTTTCTGGATATTGGCTATAATCTGTATCGAGGGTACCGATTACTTCCATCGTTGACTCCAACCCTGCTGATCCAGGAGGCCTTACAATATCGACATTCCTGTTCTCATTACACACATATGTGCTATACCCTCCTAGATAACCGTTAACGTCATTGACATTACAATTGTCATGTGTAGAATGTGCAGCGTAATAGTAGTATTCTAAGTCAAATGATCCTTGCATCGCAGCAGGGCTTATAACAGTTCTAAGGACAATTCTAAACCCTTCCCAGAAAGTATTGGGCTCTATAATAAAAGAATTGTTATGCATACTATCAAATACAAATCGAACTAACTCTCGTCCATCGATAAGTGTTTCTGTCTCAACAATTGGTGTTTGGTTGTCAGCGTTATCTTCTCCAAAACCAAAGTACCATGATCCGGGAATATAACTTACATTGGGAGGTAGGACAACAGCCATTACCCCTCCAACAATCTCGAATCCCATATTTGGGCCACTAAAAAACTCGAGGGCGATATTCATGGTGTCCTCTATGGAATACAGTTCTTGACTATTTCCATCTTCACCAATAGGATCGAGATTACCGCCTACTATGTCAACTGGTTCTGCCACTGTAGTTGTGATACAGTCCACATCAGAGATTGGGAAACCCCCAGATGTACCTGAGTAGTTGGCGCAATTGGTAAAAGTATCACCCATCATTCTTCCTCCACGCTCAAATGCATATACAGTCCATGTACTTCTAAAACGATCACGATATATGTATGGGTTATAAAGTCCAGATCCGGAAACACTATTCAAGTCTAAACGAACGATGGAAACATATTCCCCAACGGGCAATCCCAGCCCTGCAACATTGTGAGTTTGTCTATTGTTAAGATTAAATCCAGTCCATAGATACCATACTCCAGGATCGCCAGAACGCTGATAATACAAGCTTCCCATATGATCAACATTGGCAAACTCTGGGGTTCTAATTTGATCCAAGATCATACCAGCTGGGATCGTATCTATTATTGAATAATCGTCTATGGTGGTAAAACCTATATTTCCAATGACAATTTGCCAAAATTGATAGCCTCCTGCAACTAGTGAAGAATGTCCGTCTTTTTCATCTGGAAAATCTCCAGGCGTGCGTCCATTTTGTGCTGTTGCTGTAGCACTGCTGACATCTGTCCCGGCGTTAGTCGATGATGCGTAAGCAGTATTGGTTGCTACTGAACCATCTAATGTTCCAAATGGAAATAATACTTGTATGTTTAATTGAATAGAGGAACCTGCTGAAACATTAGCATCAAAGGTAATCACAGCTTCCCTTGTAACAGGTTCGTATGTTGCACTCGCAACACCTGCTGGAAGTGGGTTTGAAAAATTCAAAAACTGCAAATACTCAGGAATTGTGTCTCTAATCTCAACACCTATACATGGTCCAGTAGAGCTTGAGCACGAAAGGTCTAAAACAAAGTTAAAAGCATCATTTACATTGGGAAATGGCGTTGGATTACTTTTCTCCAAAACTATAGTTTGGGCACCGAGATTACCCCATAAACAAGATAGGCAAAGTATAACACAGACACTTTTGATAAGCCACTTGATTCTCGCACTAAAAAGACACCAATCCTCTGTGAGATTGTTTTCACTGATCATGTTGGGGTTCTTGGGTTATGTATAAGACACTAAAACGGAAGTATCACCACTATACAAATTATGAATTTGTATCATTTTTTAAGAATCTTGCTAATTATGTGTTGTTTAAAAGCACTAGAAATGCCTTAATCAATACTACAATGAGTAATCCAATCCAGATTAGAAAGGATTATTAGCGCTGGCATAGTGCCAAAGAATCATAAGCCCAAACTACTGGGGATAAACAGAGTTTGAGCATTATGATTGTTTCAACTGGTCTTTTGTAAACACAAAAGATTCTGACTTCTGAAAACTAAAGCATGATCAAAGTTGACAGCAGTCATAATTACAAAAGCTAATATCGTATTAACTGGCATACGAAGAGAGAGTTATAAATATAAAAACCCACATATGAACAATAGCTAGCATAAACAGGGTATTTAAAACAAAATCTAAACTGGCTTGACAACAACTATTAATAATGCCTATTGGTTATAAAAAAAGCCTTGATTTGAAGATCAAGGCTTTTTGCATTTATAATATTTTTTATAACGTCTACTCTAAAGTATAATTAGGTTCAAGCGCACCCGTATGACCTTCATTGGTGTAAAAGTCATTGATCACCTGCATCACCTCATCTATGCTATCAGTGATCGGTATAAGGTCAAGATCTTTAGGACTTATATTGCCGTGCTCTTCAAGCATAACGTTAGTAATCCAATCTTTCATACCATTCCAAAATTCTGAACCGTAAAGGATCACTGGCACAGGAGATATCTTAGTTGTCTGAATCAATGTCAATACTTCAAATAGCTCATCAAGCGTACCAAATCCTCCTGGCATCGCTATGAAAGCCTGTGCATACTTGACAAACATCACTTTTCTAATAAAGAAATATCTGTGAAATATGTTTTTATCTGGATCTATATAAGGATTAGAATTTTGCTCAAACGGAAGTTCTATATTAAGTCCTACTGAAACTCCTTCTGCCTCTTGAGCACCTTTATTGCCTGCCTCCATGATACCAGGACCTCCACCTGTGATAACGCCGTATCCTTCTTTACATAATCTCGCCGCTAATTGAGAGGCTAACTCGTAATACTTCGTACCAGGTTTGGTCCGTGCTGAACCAAATATAGAAACGCAAGGTCCAATTCTATTCATCTTTTCAAAGCCCTCAACAAACTCTGAGATCACTTTGAACATCGTCCAAGAGTTTTCAGCATTAAGCTGACGCCACTCTTTCTGCATCCTTTTAGTCATATCTTTCTTTTTCTATCTTGCGTAGCTGTGTTCTCTAGTTTTATAAACTTCAGCAATATACTCTTGCAATTGTTCTAAGGTGTCAAACTTGTCTAGCACCTTATCAATACCTGTACTTGGCGGCTGAACTCCAGAGACGAAATTTTTCACATCCTTTGTCGTGATGCTGTCTTTAGAAAGTATAATCAGTCGTTCGATTACATTTCTAAGTTCGCGGATATTACCTGACCAATTAGGTTTTTGTAATTCCTTAATTGCTCTTGGTTCAAACGCTTTTACAGGTACATTATATTCTTTACAGATCTTATCTGCAAAGTGTTGTACCAACTGCGGGATATCTTCTTTACGATCCCTTAGGCTTGGTACATGTACGATGATCACTGCAAGTCTATGATATAGATCTTCTCTAAAGTTTCCTTTAGCGATCTCTTTACGCAGATCTTTGTTAGTTGCCGCAATGATTCTAACATTGACCAATATCTCTTTATCACCACCCACTCGTGTGATTCTATTTTCTTGCAGCGCTCTTAGTACTTTAGCCTGAGCAGAAAGCGACATATCGCCTATCTCATCCAAAAACAAAGTCCCTTCGTGCGCTAGTTCAAACTTTCCAGCTCTGCTTTTGTGAGCTGATGTAAACGATCCTTTCTCATGACCGAATAATTCACTTTCTATGAGTTCAGATGGTATCGCTGCACAGTTCACCTCTATCAAAGGCTGCTCGTTTCTGCCACTCTCTTGGTGGATCTTACGTGCTACGAGTTCTTTACCAGTTCCGTTCTCGCCATGGATCATCACTCTGGCTTCCGTTGGTGCGATCACTTCTATTGTAGACTTGATCTCCTTCATGACTGAAGAGTCACCTACGATCTCAACCACCTCTTTGCGATTAATTTTTTTGATCAAGACTTTCTTATCAGTGATCAAGGAGCTCTTATCCATTGCGTTACGGATCGTAATCAACAATCTGTTCAAATCTGGCGGCTTCTGGATAAAATCAAAGGCACCCTTTTTTACAGATTCTACAGCTGTGTCGATATTGCCATGACCTGAAATCATAACTACAGGAAGATCTGGGCGTAAAGCTCTCACCTTGTCCATAACATCCATACCATCCATCTTAGGCATCTTAATATCTAAGATCACAACATCATAAGACGCCTGCTTGATCTTAACCATGCAGTCAAGCCCGTCTACTGCTTCTTCCACCTTATATTTCTCAAATTCTAAGATGTCACGGAGCGTTTGTCTTATCCCCTTATCATCGTCTACAATCAGTATTTTAGGCATATCCTTAATCTTATAGTTATCTAAGTCACAAATAGAATGCCAATATATTACGAATAATCGTAATATGTAAACATTTGACAATCATTTTATTGAGAAATCACTTTTAGGGATGTCATTAAGTCAATATACAGACCATCTTACTGGCACCCCGTAGTATCTACTTGCAGTATCGCACCTTTTTCTACCAAAAATCCTTCTGAAAGCGTCGTCGACGTCCCACTCTGTAAGATCAGCTGAGATCCTGGTCCATTCTTGTTACTTGACCTTATAGAAGCGTCTGTCTTATAAAGGATCTGCTCATTATTATAGTAATCGTCAGCAGGAGAAGAAAGAACTATGGTACTATCACAATCCTCATTAATCAGCAGAACGATCGGGTCTGCTGGACACGTAGCACTGTCGTCGATTAGTATGGAGATAATGTTGGACTCTCCAAAGTCACAGCATGAGAAGTTACGTGCACATCTCACATAGTATGTATCTTCTACAATGACACCTGGGTTCAATGATTCGCCGAAAGCTCCAGGGATCAGCTTCCAAATAGTACCGATATTGAAGTTAGTAGGTATAAACGGATTACCGTTTTGATCTACCTCTGTAGAGATTAGCCACATATATTCTACATAGCCACATTGACCTTGTACAGGGCTAAACTCAACTATCTCCGGAGCACTACAGTTGACAGGCACCCTAAGTTCTCCTTGGCTGTTAATTGCAATTCTTCCATAATCTGAAAGCAATACACAGTCATCAAAACGGTAAGTTATCTCTTGAGGACAGATGTCACTTACCATACCACATTGATCCGTAAAAGTATAGTTTCTAATTACAGTTCTTTCATCAAAATAGAATCCATCACTACATTCTTCTCTAATCAAATCATCTGTGTAACTCAATGATATATCCGCAGCTAAAGAACAGTCATCAACAATTGAAAGGCCTGTTATGATTTCTAATTCTACAACAGAAGAGTACGGCTGAACAAAACAATTAGAATTGTCTGCCATATGGATAATATCCCATTCTACGGGACAGACAGGAGCTGATTGATCACCTATAATTTCAAAATAAGTAGTACAAGAAGTATTTGCAATAGCGACACCCATAGCATCGACTAAGTGATATACTACATCTACTCTACCTCCACAAAAATCAGGCGCATCGTAGTTTTCAGCAAAAGCTCCAGTAGCCACACATCCCCCACCACTAAATAAAGCCATCCAAGATTCAAATTCTAAAATTACTTCTTTTTGCGTAAGACATGTAGACAAGACTAATGGAGATGGACAACTGGCTGGTTGTTCGACACAAAGAATGACTGGATCATTTGTTGGATCATCATCTAACTCACCCAAACCATTGGGTGTTTCTTGACCATTGCTACCTGCATCAGATACATCTGAAGCTACTTGACCATTCATGCTTGCTGGTGTGTTTGCTATAATTGTTGCGCTATTTTCCACATATCCGCGCGCGGCATCAGCATCTCGTATGACATACACTGCCGTAAATGAAGTAGAATCTGAGGCTCCAGAAATCAGACTATCTATACTACCTGTAACATTGACTATTGGATCCTCAATCATCGGATCATAGAGTGTTACGTTTCCGCTGTTTAACAAATAAAAATTATAGTGGACCAAATCACCTTCATCGACAATTCCATTTTGATTAGCATCTTCTACCCTGTCTATATTTTTAAACAATTGTATCTCGGCATTTTGATTTAGATAGACATAAGTGTTGTCGTTATCAGCTCCGGTATCATCCAGAGGATGTCCACTATCTGATGTATCAATCGAGACAATACCGCCTACTGTTGCACCTGACACAGTTGCAGAATTACAAGTTCTACCTGCATTAATATCTTGAGCTGTCACTATATAAAAACCCGAGCATGAGCCAAAACTTCCCGGTTGTAACGAAACACTATCACATGTTAGAGATTCTAATTTTTCATCTTGAATCTCTATATCAATCAAATTGGCGTTACCCGTATTTTCAATCTTAAATGCATAGAATACTGTATCCCCAACAGTTGCAAAAGAATCATTCTGATCAGTATATGCTATGGCTCCTGTTTTAATTAATTCCAGTTCTGGAAATTTGAAGTTATATCTAACCAGTTGATCATAACGTATAGGGTTACCACTACAATCAATAGATTCCCATCTATTTCTAATCAATTGTCCTGTAGCGTCCTCTTCGATCAACTCTTGCATAAAGACAACCGGGACTGTTCCTTCACAATTATCCATTGCAGAAACGCCTTGATCGCCCGGTATATCTGGTTCACAATCAACAGTGATGTCGGCCGGTTCGAAATTAAAAACTGGTGCAGTTATATCATTTATAGTAATTGTTTGTATCACACTGTCCTTATTACCACAGCCATCTACAAACAACCACTTCCTTTCTATAATAAAATTGTTAGGGCATGAGCCAGACATCAATTCATCAGTAGGACTTACTGTTATGTCGCCTTCACAATTGTCCACCGCCGTTAAATCCACTGGTGCTGGCACATCGCTAGAACATTGGCCTATCACATCCGCGGGAGCGACAGGCACTATTGGTGCAGTAATGTCATTTATTGTAATACTCTGAACTATACTGTCTTTATTACCACAAGCATCCGCAAACAACCACTTTCGTTCTATTACAAAACTATTTGGACAAGAACCAGACAACATTTCATCTGTAGGACTTACTGTCAAGTTACCTTCACAATTGTCTATAGCAGTCAAGCTGATCATCGCAGGCACGTCACTCATACATTGTCCAATAACATCTGCTGGAGCAGCTGGTAACACAGGGGAAATTGTATCGTCTATTGTTATTGTCTGAACGATACTATCTTGATTACCGCAACCAAAAGCGAATAACCACTTTCTTTCTATGACAAAACTATTTGGACAAGAGCCTGGCATTGTAACTTCTGTTGGACTCACGATTATTACTCCTGCACAATTGTCCACAGCAGTTAAATCCATCATCACAGGCACGTCATTTGCACATTGTCCAACAACATCTGCTGGAGCAACTGGCAAGATAGGTGCGGTTATATCCTCTACGGTTATCGTCTGGACTACATCGATGCTATTACCTATGCAGTCAGAAACTCTGTAAATCCTAAGTACTATTAGCCCACCTTCATCACATGCGTCATTTGTCACTTCATCGCTTACAAAACTAACAACCGGCACATCAGTACAATTATCAGTTTCACCAATTACATCTAAAACATCCGGCGCAGGAATATCACTAAGACATTGGACAGTGATTGGTGCAGGATTACTTGCCGTTGGATCAGTGATGTCTTCTACATTTATGTTTTGAGTTACATTGATCGAATTGCCACTGCAATCCGTAACACTGTAGGTTCTTACTACTGTTACTACGTCGCCATCGCACATAGCACTTGTGATGTCATCACTTACAAAAGCAACTACTGGTGCTCCATCACAATTGTCGGCAGCATCGGTTACAACTGTAATATCTGCAGATGGAATTTCGCTGAAGCATTCTACAGTTATATCTGATGG
>CALDEM010000099.1 GCA_937942435.1 uncultured Saprospiraceae bacterium | reverse complement strand
TACTTAGAGGATTTATCAGAATGAGCACTGAGGAATTGACTCTCTTCATCCATAGTCTGCTTAGTCAAGATGTCATAATAGTATCCTTGTGCCTCCATCAACTCTTCAGGTGTTCCTGCCTCTATGATCCGACCCTCGTCCAAAACAATAACCTTATCAAACGCTAAATGCTTATAGATACGATGGGTGATGATGATACTTGTCTTATCGCTCAACGCATCACTCAGATAGCCCAAGATCGTCTGCTCGGTGGTTGTATCAACAGCTGAGAGACAGTCATCTAATATGATTATATCAGGATCCTTGATCAAAGCACGGGCCAATGCTACTCGCTGTTTTTGGCCTCCTGAGAGCGTAACTCCGCGCTCACCTACAACAGTATCATATTGTTCGGGCAGCCCCATGATATCATCATGTACCGCCGCCTTCGTTGCAATAAACTTCACCCTATCTATGTCTAACTCTTCTTCTCCAAAAGCAACATTGTTGCCTAAGGTATCCGAAAATAGAAAAGCGTCTTGAGGTACATAGCCAATACGCTGGCGCAATTGAGATAGATTGAGCGACTTGATGTCCTTGTTGTCTATATATATAGTCCCTGATTGAGGATCGATCATCCTAAGTAAGAGAGAAGCTATAGTCGACTTACCTGATGCCGTACGACCGATGATACCCAAGATCTCACCTTTCTCTAAAGAAAAAGACACATCTTCTAATGCCTTAGTACCGCTGTCCGCATATGTCAAGTGAACATGCTCAAATCTCACTCGACCTTCTATCTCTAGATCTTCATCGCTTTCTGAAACAACCGTGGGTTTGGTATTCATGAATTGTATGATGCGTGCTTGAGATGCTTCCGCTTGCTGCACAATCGATACGATCCACCCTATCGCCGTAAATGGCCATGTCAACATATTGACATAAATGATAAACTCTGCGATGTTACCATGAGTGATATTGCCTTTTGCCACTTCATGACCACCTACGATCACAACTAATAAAACACTTAAAGAAACCAACAATAACATCAAGGGTCGAAAAAAAGCATTGACTCTTGCCAATGACATCGAGTTAGTTAAAAATAGATCTGACTCCTCCGCAAATGACTGTCGAAATCTATCTTCCTTGGTATACGACTTGATCACCCTAATACCAGAATATACTTCTTGCGCGACGGTATTGAGCTTAGCCAACTGAGTCTGAATGACCGTACTCCTTTTATTGATCACACTGCTCACATAGTATATCGAGATGGACAAGATAGGCAGCGGTATAAGCGCATAACAAGTCAATGTAGGATTGACCCTATACATACTACTTATGGCTAGAATAAAAAGTGTAACCAGATTAATACAATACAGCAAACCAGGGCCTAAGTACATCCTCACCTTAGAGACATCCTCAGTGATACGTGACATCAGATCACCTGTAGAAGTCCGGTTGTAAAAAGCACTATCCAACTCTTCATAATGAGCAAAGACTTGCTTTCGCAAATCATACTCGATCAGGCGAGAAACCACAATAATGGTCTTTCTCATGAGAAACATAAAAATGCCCATCATAGCAGCAAACAGTAAAACCAGCCATGCGTACTCCCACAGTGTCAATCCTATATATCTGAGCATGATAGCCCTTTCTTCAGCATCATCTGATGCACGATATTCTTGGAGACAAACTGTCGCTAAATCGAGCGCTTTACGAAACTGTGGCGGCACGAGCACCCTGAAGTAGTTCTGAGCAACGACAAAGATGACACCCAAGGACAGTCGCCACTTGTAGTTGTAAAGGAAGGTGTTGAGGTATCTTAGGTGTTTCAAAGAGAACTGTTACATCAAAGGTAATAAACCTTATTTCAATGATTAAGTTGCTTCATTTGACTATATATCGTGATATCAATTTAAATCCATGTATTCAATTTATTCTTATATAGCACAGATCGTCATATATTAGATTTTCATAATGAGTAACATTCAAATGAACATCAAATCTATCATCAACAACATTTGGCCAATCTTGGCATTTTTGGCTCTTGTCACAATTATGTTTTTTCCTGAGTATCAGGGGAAGACATTGGAAAGAGTAGATGAATTGCAAGGTCAGGCCAAAACCAAACTCTTAAGAGATTATAGAGAGGCTGATAACCAAATGTATATTTGGAATCCTGCACAATTTGCAGGAATGCCTGTCTTATATGGAGCTCCCTCACGAAAAAACGTTCTTGTATATGTAGATAAAGTTTTAAAATTTGGCCAAGGGCACCCTATGGCTATCTTTTTCACAGCATTACTTGGCGCTTTTCTATTAGGTCGTATTGGTTTTGGCATGAGTAACCTGTTGAGCATTTTACTAGCTGTTTCTACTACATTGCCCCTTACTAATTTGATTTTATGGAAGGCAGGCCATACTAGCAAGATTGATGTGCTGTCATATACTTCCTTTCTAATTTTAGGTGTCATCCTAATCTTCGAAAGAAAAAAAAATCTCCTCGGTTTTGTGATAATGTCTTTTGGAGTTGCGATGAGCTTGTTTATGAGACACCCTCAAATGACCTATTACATTTTTATGGTCTTTTTGATCTACGGCTTTATGAAGCTATTTGTCTTGATAAAAGAAAAACAAGACTGGAAGTCTTTTGGTATTGGAGTAGCACTTATTGTAGCTGCCGGCGTATTGGGTATAGGAAGTAGCGCTACTAAAATATGGAGCATGAAGGTCCATTCTGACGCATCTATGCGTGGAGCCCCGATCTTAACAGAGGCAAATTTAAGTGGAGCCAACTCATCCAGTAAGGTCGAGGGCTTAAACTGGGATTATGCTATGCAATGGTCAAACGGAATTATTGATCTTGGAGGGACCTTTATACCCAAATTTGCAGGTGGTGGGTCAGGCGAGAACGTTTCCACTAAATCTGAATCTTTTAAAAATTATAAAATTAATCGAGCTCCTCTATATTGGGGAGACTTGCCATTTACCGAAGCCCCAATGTACTTAGGAGCTGTGAGTATTTTTCTCTTTTTATTAGGAGCAATCTATGTTAAAGGATTACTTAAATGGTGGCTAGTAGGAGGTGTGTTACTAACATACCTAATATCGATGGGGAACCAATTAGAATGGTTTAACAAGATGATATTCGACTATATGCCGTTATACAATAAGTTTAGAGCTCCACAGTCTATCTTATCAATCACGCCTTACTTTCTATCCTTATTGGGAGCCCTGGCTATCTACAAATTAATCAAAGAAGGAGCTACAAAAAAATTTGAAAGATCTCTATACATCAGTGCCGGCATTACAACAGGTTTTGCCATTCTTTCTTGGATTATACTTCCTGGCATATTTTCATTTGAGAGTGCCGGTGATCCAATGTATGCACAGCAAGGTTTAGATACATCACATTTTATAACAGATAGAAAGTCAGCTTTAAAAAGCGATTCCATCAGAACTCTTGTTTTTATAGGTTTGTCTTTTCTCGTACTTTGGGCCTTTATAAAATCAAAGATAAATGCCTCAATGTTAGTTGGTGCATTAATCCTTTTAACTACTATAGATAATATAGGAGTCAACAATAGATATCTCAGTTATTCAGATTATAAATCCAAAAGGACTGTCAACAATAGTTTTCAACCAAGAGCTGTTGATCAGCAGATACTCAATATTGAAAAGGATCGACACAACTATAGAGTGATGGATGTCACTTCGTTTAAGTCCGCTAATACATCATATTTTCATAATACAATTGGAGGATATGATCCTGTTAAGTTGCAACGTATTCAAGATATAATTGACGGATACATTTCTAAAAACAGCATGAACGTGTTTAACATGTTAAACACAAAATATTTCGTAACATCTGGTGGTGATGGGAAGCCTCAACTACAACAAAACCCAGGAGCTTTAGGTACTGCATGGTTTGTCGACAAAGTAAAATTAGTAAACAGCCCAGATGAAGAGTTCAGTTCTATCGAGAATACAAATCTCAAAACTGATGCCATTATACTTAGTAGTGAATTCAAGGAGGAACTAAGCGATATAGATCTTAGCAACTTAACGAGTTCTGGCACCATTGAAATTACTTCATATGCTCCCGACAGAATAGTCTACAATAGTTCTAATACAGGTGAAGGTATTGCAGTATTTAGTGAGATTTGGTTTAACGGAGATAGTTGGAAGGTTCTTGTTGATGGAAAAGCAACCCCTCTCTTGAGGGCCAACTATGCGCTTAGAGCGGCAAAAATACCTTCTGGCAATCACGAAGTGGTTTTTGAGTTTAAACCTTCGTCATATTTCATAGGTGAGAAAATTACTCTGGCATCTTCTCTTATTTTATTACTAATTGGCTTAGGTGCATTAGGGATGTACATAAAAGACATTCTTGGCGAAACAAAGGAACTGGCTCTTGTGGCTAAAAAAAGAAAGAGAAAGAAAAAGTCTTAGATTTAGTTCTTTCCATAATAATTCTTTGTAATTCCTTTGGCAAGTGGTTTTTTAAGAATCCATTTTTGCCATATTCCATTAAGGGTTCCGACCCCATATGCACCTACTTGAATGATCAGTGTCAATATCGATAAGAAAGCGACTTTGATTGATTTATAAGTTGCAAGCGATTGAATAAATGCTATCAGACTAACTACAAGTAATCCCAATAAACCAATCTTAAGTAGACTCAAGGCCAACTGATACACTAGAGAAAGAACCAATAAAACGATACCAGAAAGAACAATAAACGCAGGCATTAGATGAATCGGCTTTAGCATATCATCATGCATTGCAGCTAGGTTGAGTCGAGTTACTCCCCAATTATGTATTTGTTTTATAAACTTCCATAAGCTGGTACGTCTCTTATGAAAAACATATGCCTTTTCTATAAAACCTACACTAAAACCTGCGGCATAGATACGAGCAGAGTAGTCCATATCTTGCCCATGGCGCAAATCACCAAAGCCTCCAATAGTTTCATAGATTTCTCTACTTATTCCCATGTTAAAACTCCGTGGAAAATACTTTGCCACACTTTTTTTGCTTCCCCGGGTTCCTCCGGTACCTAAAAAAGAAGTCATTGAATAGTTGATTGCTTTGAGCAAAGGCGAAAAACTAGGGTGAAAAGTGTCAGGTCCTCCAAATGCATCAAATAACTCAACCTTTAAACCAATGTCTATCTCTTTCAAATAATTAGGTGGAATTAAACAATCAGAATCAACAAATAAAAAATAATCGCCACTAGCCAACTCCATACCTTTATTCCGTGCAGATCCAGGACCTTGGTTGGTCTGTTGTACGTATTGAACCGACATAGTCATCTTTAGACTTCTAATGTATCTGGCTGTATTGTCTGTAGAACCGTCATCAATAATAATCAACTCGTATTCTACAGCATCATAATCTAAAGAATCTAATGAAGGAATTAGTTCTTGCAATTCATGCAACCTATTGAAAGTAGGAACAATAAAGCTAAATTTCATATGTCAATATTATGAAATATATTAGTGACATTATTGAATCTTATGTTCAACTGCTGTTAATGCAAGAAAGACACACTGATAGACGACGATATTTTCATGAACAAGCATATACTACTAAGAAATATGTCATCCCATATATATCAAGAGTAAAGGTTGTCTCTAAGCAGCTAAAAGTATTAGAAATAGGTTGTGGAGAAGGAGGGAATTTATTACCATTTGCTGAATTAGGTTGTAAAGTAGTTGGTGTTGATTTGAATCTACAGCAATTAGAACGAGCCAAACTCTACCTTGAAGAAAATGGTCAAGAAAATATAACTCTGATCCATAAAAACATATATGATGTTGACGAAAATTTTGGGTCTTTTGATATTATCTTTTTGAGAGATGTAATTGAACACATACCTAATCAAGAGCGATTTATGGTTCATGTTACAAAATTCTTGCGTAAAGACGGAGTAATATTCTTTGGCTTCCCTCCATGGCAAATGCCATTTGGCGGCCATCAACAGGCAATTAGAAATAGAGTTTTGTCAAAGATCCCTTACACTCACTTATTACCAAGATCTATATATAAAATGGTAATGAAAGTCTCAGGTGTGCTACCTGTAGTGATAGACTCCAGATTAGATATTTGGGATACGGGTATTTCAATCGAAAAAATGGAAAAATGTCTAAAGGCTGCAGACTTAGAGATAAGAGAGAAGACTTTATTCTTGATTAATCCAAATTACGAAGTAAAATTCAAACTAACTCCGACTAAGCAATTGCCCATCATAAGAAGTATTCCTTATTTAAGAAATTTTATCACGACATGTGCCTACTACTTAGTTCAAACCAAAAAGGCGGCATAAAGAACAATCATCTATACAAATCAGATCGCAACTCTAATTTTTTTCAATAAATAACGTATCACAAAATAGATATGTAGAAACGCAGTCTGAACTAAACCATAATGAGTTGACATGACCTTGAATCTATCAGTTAAAGACTTTAGTATTTTTTGATCTGATATGCCTCCTACAAGAAAATAAGATATGGGCCTATCCAAACAGACTATGGAAGATGCTAAAGAACAGCATTTTATTACCCAATCTATATCCGCACTTAAGTTATCCTCAATATATTCTGGAACTATTGATCTTCTAGGTATAAATGATTGATGCGAAACTACCAATCCTTTTTTCAGTGATTTATGATTTAAAGCCTTTGGAAGTTTCCGTGTTGTAACTTCACTTCGGCTACCTAAGATCTTACCATCATTGTTAACCAAAATTGTATCTCCATAAAATATATCAACAGTCTGCTTTTCCAAACATCCAACAAGATCATAACCATAGAGATAATCGCCAGCATTAAGAAAAAGAATGTAGTCTCCAGTAGCACGCCTAATGCCCTTATTCATTGCATCATATATACCATTGTCCTTTTCAGATATAACTAAATCTATCTCATTATTATAAGTTCCAACAATTGCCATGGTATCGTCATTCGATAATCCATCAATTATTATATATTCAATAAGGTTTCTATTCTCTTGTCTAACAACACTCTGTATAGTTCCTTCGATGTAAGCTGCGGCATTGTAGCAAACGGTAACAATTGATATGAGCGGCTTCTCTATCATATTATGCTAAAATTGAATCAAAATAACTCTCTAGCTCAGGTATATGCTTCTTCCAAAATTCAGGTGAATATCGATTCCATCCATGACAGCCAAAGGGAAGCCTCATATCATTCATTAGATAAAGCCGATCAGGATTAGATTCAAATCCAAATTGGATTGCATCAGATATATTGGCTACTTTAAAATCGCAAATGTACGAGAGACACAGGCAGAAGTACTTATCTTCATTTAACCCTTTATTAGAAAAAAGAGCCTTCAATAAATAGTAAATGTTCTTGAGGTTAAAAGAAGCAACTGAAGACCAGAAAAATCTGCTCCACTTAAATTCACTCATTGCTAATTTAGTCTTCCTTACACTTCTAAGTGAAAACCCTCCGTTGCCTACTCCGACTATCTTTGATTTTTCATTGGCATTATTAAATCCTTCAAACCAAGGAGAGCCTATATAATCAATCTCTTTCATAGTCCAACTCTTCAATTCATCTCTAAACACCCAGCAATCCGTCTGGCAAATCAGTAAATAATCTGTATTAAAAAGACTCCAAAAATACTCACTTATTAAAAGAGTATTATAGTTCTGAACACTACCAAAATACTTATTCGCTATAGGAACAAACTCTATATTACTCGAATCAAATTGATTATAGTAACTCAAGTTCAAATTTTCGGGATGGAGAAAAACAAATCTATAATTCTTCAGGACATTGCTGTTATTTTTAACTGCAATTTCTTCCTCATGAGACAAAGCGGATTTATATATCGGGCAGACTACCGTACAGGTCATCATAACTTATATGCAAAAATATTGAGCTGAAATTCCATTTCGCCAGAATCATATTTTTGCAAATATGGCAACCTAACTGTATTAGTTTCTTTGATGTGATATCTAAATCCATTCTCTGTTAAAACACTTAGTATTTGCGGAAGCTTCTGGGTATCATTATAGATAGAATGGTATTCTATAAATATATTTTCACATCGGTCAATATAGTTCCTACAGTCCTCGACAACCAAATTCTCAGCACCTTCAATGTCTATCTTTAAAAAATATATTCTCTCAAATTGAGCTAATACATCTGACAGTTTCACAGAGTCAATTGATATACTAGTTTTACTTTTTTCAGGACTTATTTGACTATCCATAGTACCTTTTGAATCAAACTCTACACCTTGATCATGAATCCACACAGCTTTCTTGTGAGCCACAACTTTAGTAAAATTGTGGCTTTCAATGTTCTTTAATAAAACGTCATAATTCTCATCATCCGGTTCATATGCAATTATGTTTGCTTTAGGAAACAGTGATTTTAAATAAATTACACCTAAGCCAATGTTTGCCCCACAATCAATTATAATGGGTGAGTCAAGATTCTCATTAGTAGGTATTTTATATACCTCATCTCTAAAGATTTCTCTTCTACAAGTAATGAAGTTTCTACCATCAACATAATGAGTACTATGGCTCATAAACTTAGTCGTGCCTCGAGTATTACGTTGGCTTTTATGCAGTCTATAGTCCTCGAGTACGCTTCCATCAAAACGATTTTCGAATAAGAAGTTCAAAAATCTTAAAATGATCCTAAGCATCTAATTTTTTTAAAGTAAAACGCAGGGGCTGATATTAGCCTTTGGCGAAAAAAATACTTTCTTAACTTTAGAGCAATTTTCTTCGACTTTTCAATTTTAATATCTTCCAATTCAATAAAACTCACTTTATCAACTTTTTTGTTTTTAAGAGCAAAGTAATTAGTACCCGTACCATCAAAACCTATATTTTCTACTAGTGATTTGTAGGGATGAAGGCCAAGTCCTTTGTTTAAAAAAATAGAAGCATACCATCGAATGGCCCAAGAATCTACTTGGCCTAATTTTGTCCTTCTCAACAACCTTAATGAATTATTCTGGTTATCAAACTCTTTTAATATGTCTAAAGGCTGTTCATTTATTCTTTCCCAAAGAGAATCTGCGGACGACTCAAACGACCTCCAGCTACTGTCCCAAGTCCCCCACCCCCAACATGTACCTAAGGTTAAAAAGAAGGTCTGCGTCTCAAAATTATGGTTGATAGGATAAAAGTAGGATGCTATATGCATAACCTCCTCTACTTTTTCATATTTATCTAAAGAGTCATTCATATAGGCTAAGAATCCTTTAGACGTTACGATATCATCTTCCAAAACTATGACTTTACCATATTCTTCAACTATCGCTGTAACACCAGTTATAATAGATTTAGATAACCCATAGTTAACTTCTCTTTCTACAACTGTAACCTCTTTGCACCACTTTTCACTTTTAACAATCTCCCTGACTTCTCTTATCGCATTTAATGTAGATTCATCAGAAGTCGATTTAGGGCCGTCACAATAGATAAACAATTCACTACGCTCCGCTAAATCATTTTCCTTAAGACTTTTTAAGGTAGCGTAGGTATGATCTGGACGATTGTATGCGAACAACACTATTGGTGCCAGGCTGCTCATACATAAGGGTTTTTAGGCAGCTCAATTAGTTTATATCCATCCTCATTTAATGCTTTTAGGACAGTCTCAGAAGGCTTTTCTTTAAATATAACAGCAACCTTCAACGAATAAGGAATTAGCCCAATTTTACACAATAGATTCTTCAACATTATTCTCCTTCTTACCTTATTGAATATTCTTCTGTTTGTAAGTGGCGCAGACAAATCAAGTTTGTATGAATGATAGTCGTTTAATCCTTTAAATGCAATGTATCGCAAGTTGAGGCCCATTGCTGCCTTCTCAATCTCACGTTCAGATATCTTGTATACATAATTCCCTATGGTTTCAAATGAAAATCTATTCTTCCATATTTTGTTAATGAGATTAGTGCTAAATCGATCTAATATCTTTTTTACCATTATCATCAGTGGCATCTCTATACCTATGTCGCTTGGCTCAATTAATATGACAGCCTTTCGAGACACTCTTATCATTTCGTATAGAGCCATGTATGGCCTCGGGAAATGATGATACGCCTCTTTGCATATCACTGAATCAAATGAATTATCATCAAGTTGTATATTCTCTGCGTTTACTTTTGCGTATTCTTTTATATACCCTTGCCTCTTCGCCTTGATAAGTGCAGAGTCAGCAATATCACTTGCTACCACTTTCAAATTTTGCTTTTCTAACCAATTAGCATCTGTTCCTAGACCGTCACCAATAGTCAACCACAATTTATTTTCAGAAAAAAGAGGCTTCAATGTATTGTACATCCGTTCATGACGCCAAAAGTTTATACTCTCCAAATCCTTCAGACGCGTAAGCTCATTGCCCTTTACATTATATTGATCTTCATGAAGACGATAGCTAATATCTTGAAAATTTGACATGAAATGATTATATGTTAAAACAGTTTTTTTCTCGATAAAAAACAGAAGTACACCAAGAATATGAATTTATTGGACCTAATCCCCAAAAGTTAATCCTCTTAAACCCTTTCGAACCTAGAAAAGAATAAGCTTCATCGTAACTATCTCTATCAGAATTATCAAAAATGATAACACCATCTGCTTTCAATGCATCAATAGAATTAAAAGTGCATTGTATCCGCTGGCGGCCATCAATAATTACAACATCGAATTTCTCTTTATAATTTAAAATTTCCTTCTCATATTCTCCTGATTCAAGATCTCTAAAGAAATAGTTCACATTAGTCTTCAACTTCATCTTCTCCGCCATTTTCGAATGCCAACCAAGGTCATGCTCTACCGAAATAATCTCGTCAACGCTCCTACTAAACCACAATGTAGAATTACCACTGCCATACTCGAATACGCTCAACGTACTATTAAGCTTCTCACTTATAAACTCTATACTACAGTATGTAAACCACGGCAACTCTACCCCGTCTCTATCAACCGGTATCCCTTTCTTAACACTCAACAACCATCCACTTTCCTTAAGATAAGCTCTTGAAAGAGTAGAAAAACTAAAAAATAAGTTACTAATAGAAAAGGATCGAATCAGCTTGATAATAATCTTTGTCAATTTTTCATTTTTAATCTAAAAATACTGGTTCTTTTCAAGAGTCCGACGAGCTCATAATTGCGAGCAATCAAGTATTGATACACCTCATTCTCAAACAAGTTAGCAATCTCAACATCTGCTTCAACTAAGACAAATTTAAAATTATACTTATCCCAATTATTAGATTTAATAACATTAAGATCCCAACCTTCTGCATCAATGGTAATAAAATCGATAATTCTTTTATCCGCACAGTACTCATCCAATATAGACTCCAATGTTTGAACCGGTATTAGTGATCTTTTAGTGATATTATATCTAACACCCTTGTCAATGTCTTCAGATTTCTCTTTATCAAAGCTGTTTAAGGCTGGTTCATCAAATTCAAAAAATTCTAAGACATCCTTCTCATGGGAAACACCAACATTGAGATTAATATCGTCCTTTCTATGCCTTTCAAAAGGACCAAAAAGAGTTGGTGTCGGTTCGATATTGATCCCTCTCCAGCCTTTTTTATAAAACAATGCAGTATTAGAAAACCTGTACGGGTGATGAGCACCGACATCTATATAAAAACCTTTATAATTTTTATCACAAGCTAAAAGTGATTCTAAGGTCACATCTTCTCCATCTTGCGAATACGATCTTTTATAAAACCAAATTGACGGGATGGCCCACTCTATAAAATATCTAATATACTTTTTTAAACTAACTCCCATATATAACGCTAACTAAAAGGCATCCATCTATATCTAACTTATAATTTGACAAGCATTTATTTTTGATGTAGTATCTTCTCTTTAATTAAATCATTATACAGCGGCTCACCAACAATCCTCCCCCCATCCAACTCATATATATGATCACACTTCTCCAGTGTCGTAAGTCTATGAGCTACTATAATCACTGTCTTTCCGATATTAGACAAGTGGTTGATACTCTCAACAACTGCTTTTTCTGTATCACTATCAAGAGCACTTGTTGCCTCGTCAAACATCAATATCTCTGAGTTCTTATACAACGCTCTTGCGATACCTATCCTCTGCTTTTGTCCACCTGAAAGATTAACTCCGTTCTCTCCAAGAAGCATATCCAAACCATTTGGGTGATTGCTAACAAAGTCCCACAGTTGTGCATCCTTTAAACTCTGCTCGACATCTTCTCTTTTAGGATGCTCAACCCCAAATGCAACATTGTTGAAGATCGTATCATTTAGGATAAATATTTCCTGCTCAACATAACCAATGATCTTTTGATAACCACTCTCGTTTTTTTCATCAATGATATCGCCATCTATACTGATGCTACCCGTTTGCTCTTTGAGCAACCTTAGAAATATTTTTAAAAGTGTAGTCTTACCTGATCCAGATGACCCTATAAATCCAACTGTCGTCCCTTTCTTGATCGTAAGGTTTATGCTATTTAAGACATTCTCGGTACCTACAGGATATTTATATGATATATCCTTAATAGTGAGAGCATCAGAGAAGCTCATAGCGTCTACTTCATTAAAACGTGATAGCTCAACATTCTTTATCTTCTTCAGTTCTTTAAAAACAAACGCCGAATTTTTTATAGTCAGCAAAGAAGCCATAAGTCTATTAATGCCCGGGAGAAATTTATAAGCTGCAATAGCAAACAAACCCAAAAGCGACAAAACTTCTGTCCTACTCATCCCAAAAAAGAAAGCATAACCAAAAATCACAAGGATACCCATTCCAAAAATGATATCATTGGTACGTTGATTAAGCTTATGATAGATTCCATAAAATAATGTATCTACTCGATTGAGTTTCCTTTGAGTTTCCTCATACTTCTCTAACATCTGATTTTCAATGTTTCCTAGCTTAACATCCACAAAACCATTCATTGCTTCTATGACTCTTCCATAGTTAATTGGAGAAAGTTCGTTTCTCTTCATACCTATATCTTTCGCTCGATTCTTACTATAATTATATATGAGCAAGAAGGTTGGGATTATGGCAATTCCAATTAACAATACAGCCATAGGATTGATGAGTAAAAGCGAGATAGCAATAATGCTCATAATTACGATCTCGGTACCCACTTGCAAAAGCGTATTCATATAGTGAGAAGCAAACCTCATAGGTATGTCAACTATAGTGTACACCTTTTTTCCAGCGGTGGAATCTTTTACAAACAAGTAGCCCTGATCGTAGTAGTACTTGAACATTTTTTTGTTCAATCTGAGAGAGATGTTATAAGCAAATCTAGATTGGACATAACCGATCCATAAGCTAATCGCATTTTTAATGATAAAGGCTATAAAAATTATAATCGACAAGAAGAACAGAAATGCAATCTCATCTGCAGCCCCACTCCAATCATACAATCGCCGTAAGTTAGAATTAAAGAAAATCGCAGCACCTCCTACATCTTCAGCTGGGACATATGCTGGACCACTAAAGATTTCGGCATCTAAAGCACTGATAATCAGTGCACCGATAGCTGCCAATCCTACAAAATCAAAAACAGCATTGATAATCAACAAAATGATCATAATCCCAGCTCGTCTCTTTTGATCTGGATCCAAGATACCTCTGACCTCACGGATCGCATTACTGATTGGATTACTAGCTAAGTACTTGATCAAAATATATCTGTTTGAGTCACTTATCTCTGACCTACAAATATATACATATTACTCATCTTCTTAATTTGATTTACTATTTATCTCAGTACGAGACCACTTGATTCATCTGCTAAGTATCTTTGCTTTATCTTTGCAGCGCTCGTAAGACAAACTATATAACTAATCGTCATCCACAATTCGAGCGGCATGGAAGAACCTAAAAAGAAGAAAAACAAGAACAAACTCCCTAAGGACGTGCTCAATATCATCCGCACGACCATGCGAAACAACATTGAGCTAACCAACATAGCCGATAACAAAGCCAATGTTCTATTGGGTATCAACGCCTTGATGCTCACCTTTTTAGTCCCATTATTGATACCTCATACAGATGTCATCAAGCATTATCATCTCACTGTACCTCTTTCGATCTTGGTAGGCACAGGATTTATCACGATATATCTTTCGGTGCTTGTCTTAAAACCAGGAAAGTTTTTTGTCAATTCTAAAGCCATGAAAAAGGGAGATAGAGTGAGCCCTTTCTTTTTTGGTAACTTCTACAAAATGAACAAACAGGAGTACAAGGCTTACGTAGACAAAGCAGTAGAAGAAAGCGCTTCTGTCAAAGATCACTTAACCGATGACTTGCACTACATCGGATCAAGGCTTGGGCGCAAGATGGAACTCATTCGAGTTGCTTTCAACATATTTATGATCGGATTTTTTCTATCTATGGGTCTTGCCCTGTTGCTTTTTGTCTTAATCCCTTAGACTTAAACATTGGATCTTGGGTCAGGCTAAAAATTGCCATATACCCCCTGCCACTATTAAACCTCCTATCACACGCGCCCTTATGACCTCATTGGCAGACATATGTCTTCCGACAAATTCTCCAAAAGCACAAACTATGATCGCCCCTAGTGCAAATCCTGGAACATATTGATAAACCTCAGTTGAGTCAGGCATCTCGACACCATGCGCATGACCATGAAACAGCCCTATAACCAATCCTATAAAAGCATAAACCTTCAAAGGTACCTTAAACCTTAAGGCAAGCAGCAGTCCATAAAGTACAACGGATCCTTTTATCACAGTTTCTTCCAGCGGAAAAGGGTTAGCTTTTATCCCAAGTAGTCCGCCAACCACCATTGCTCCAACAAAAGAAAAAGCAATATACCATGCGTTATCACGATGATTGATCTTTGCGTAGAGAGCCATCGCAAAAATGGCTAAAAGGTGATCGATCCCTAAGATTGGATGAGTAACACCTGCCATTATCCCTGAGCCGTGAGATCCATGGCCATATAGTAATTGGGTCATACACAAAAATAGAAGTAGCAACAAAAGTCTCATGGTGCAAAATTGACGCGTTCGTTATTATAAAGCCATAATTGAGCTTAATAACTCAACTAAATGTCGGCTGTTAGAATCATAAACTATATTATCCCATCTCCGACACCTCCATCATAGCGTCCTCAACCTTATGTACGAGTTCTGTATAATGAGGCAGTCTCTTAGTCTCTTTAGATCGAACCAATGGCAAGTCTATATCTATGTGTCTGACAAATCTCGATGGACTTGACTTCAGTATATAGATATCATCTGCGAGATAAACCGCCTCCGCTATATCATGAGTGACAAATATTATGGTCGAATGAAACTTGCGCCAGATGCTGGTCAACAAGTCCTGCATATTGAGCCGTGTTCTGATATCCAACGCGCCAAATGGCTCATCCATCAGCAGTATCCTCGGATTAGCGATGATACTTCTTGCGATAGCGATCCTTTGTAGTTGACCTCCTGAAAGGTTGGGATATTGGGCAAACTTGTTTTCATGACCTGCGAGCCCTACTAACTCTATGATCTCTCTAGCTTGATCTTCTCTTTCTGCAGCAGCAACCCCTTTATATCTAAGAGCAAGGGACACATTCTCTAAAACTGTCATCCACGGTAGAGAGGAGTATTGTTGGAACACCATACTCACCCGATCACCTTCTCCTACTTTCTGATTATTAATCAAGATATCTCCCTCGGTTGGATCTTGGAGTCCTGCTATATATCGCAGAAGTGTAGACTTTCCACTACCAGACATCCCCAAGATCACGACAAACTGACCTTGATCTGGTTTATCCTCTACTAAAAACTCGAGATCTTTCATGATCCAGTTTTCGCCACCATCGTAAGACTGGCCTATGCCTTTGAGATCGATTATATTGGGTAGTTCTGTATCTGTAAAGATCTTACTCATACTCTTTCTTTAGAAGTGAAGATGAGATACTCACCATACAAGGCAAACAACACGGCAGACAAGGCGATGACCGCTATGCCTATCAGCAGGACAGTCGATGACAAGCCAAAAAAGCCATTGACCAATACTGCCAAAAACAAGATCCCTAGCATGGCCAAAACACCAAATCTTGATTCTTTCAATCCTTTAAAGAATGACTTATAGTGCTTATGTGGAAAAAGCCGCTTACTGATATACACAAATATCATGTCTTGCAACAATCCAATGATGATGATCACAATCAATATCGCAAACACCTTTGGCAACTGCCCCTGTCTGGACTTTATATATATGAGTGAGCCAATCCCACCAGCCCGATTAACGAGTTCTGCGATGATAATATAGGTCCACGAGATAGCCGTCAATACACGGATATCTTCTATCAACTCAGTCATCACAGAGGGTATATAAACCGTCCTAATTGTATGCCAATCTGTTGCACTCAAGGTAAATACCGTCTTCAGATAAACATCACTAACCTCATAGATCCGCTGCACCACAACGGGTAGTAGGTATACAATGATACCAAAGGCCAAAAAAGCAACCTTCATCTCATCATGTATGCCAAACCATATGATGAATAGTCCAGTCAGTGCGGTCAGTGGCAAAAACCGCATAGCGTCCACTTGTCGACTAAACAGTCCTCTAAACAAGGGAAATAGCGCAATGATAAAACCAAAAGGTATCGCTATAAGAACCGCCCAAACATATCCTTGTACATTGAGCCATATAGATTTTAGAGCATTTGGGATTAGCTTGTCTTGACCGATCAATGAAGGAAAAGACTTGACAACACTCATTGGTGTAGGAAGCAATGGATAAACCTTTTCAAACTCTGTAGCATTTGCGAAAGCGATAGAATCCATCATCGCGATAGAATCCAATACCGCTTGATCTACGTCTTCCCCAAGTGAACTCGGAAGAGTCGTATCAAAATCATCAAAGACAGCCTTTTGCTCAGAAAAAACTTCCGCCAATAACCACCAAACACATAAGACGACTACTATACCAATTAAAGTAAGAACAACGTCTTGCTGCTTAGTTAATGGACCACGAAGTTTGAATAATGACATCTATTAATCAGCGATTAATTCGAAGTCCGTGCGTCTATTCTGCGATCTTCCTCGCTCGTTGTCATTAGTCGCCACTGGCTTATCAGGGCCATTACCAACCACGATAAATCTATTACGAGGCATGTTATACTCTCTGATGAGATAGTCCGCCACTGCCTGCGCTCTTCTCTTACTAAGCGCTATGTTGTTGGCATAGCCACCTGTGTTATCCGTGTTTCCTTCTACACGGATCCGCGCATTACCAAATGCCTTCGCGATACTCACGAACTCTTTGTCGATGATATATTTTGAGTTTTCGTCCAGTTGATATTCTGCTGTCCTAAAGTTGATACTGACTCTTTTAGTCGCAATCGCTTCTTTTGTCTCATCGCTCTTAGATGCTTTTGAAAACTCTTTAGCTCCTTCAGCTGCATGAATAGCTCCATTCAACGTTGCGTTGTTGACAAATGATGGATATGCGATCTGTCTCCAGTTAGGCACTCTTCCTTCTATATATCCCAAGTCAGTGTACTTGATAGACATCTCACTGTAGAGATCATTGCCCGATACTCCCTTATAACCGCTAGCTAACCCGAAGAAATTTAAGTTATCACCATGCGTAGTCAGTCTTACATTGCCGATCATCTCAGCTGCTTCGTCATCTGTCAAAGCAGTTCCCCTTTCGGTAAATTCTCTTGCTAATATAGAAGCCGCCTTCTTACGTGCGTTAGCATCAGAGTTGATCTCCGCCGCTCCTTTCATCCATCCTTCATAGACCTTAGCGATCTTATCTCTATTATTCTCCAGATAGTTTCTCTTAGCCATAAACACATCAGCAATGATGTAAGCTGCAGATCTCGTACTCTCAAGTACTCTTGAACCAGGTACCGCCTTGAGTGATAAGATATCATCTGGACTCCATACCACAGCCGCGTCTACACGTTGACTTTTAAATACCTCAGCTGCATCTATGGCAGTGGCTTGCGGCACAATCTCTACATCATTTACCGAAAGGCCACCAGCTTCTAACAACCATATCAAAAATGAATGTGAAGGCGTCAACTCCGCCACAGCTATCTTCTTACCTCGCAGATCAGATACGGAAGTGATACCTCTTCTTGCTACAACGGCGTCTCCACCTCTGGACCAGTCTGCCTGCCATACGATCACTGGATCAAAATCTCCGAGCCCATTGACTTCCGTTGGAAATGCATCAATCGTCTGCCACAATAAGTCAACTTCTCCTGCTCTAAACGCATTACGAGATGCTTCAAAGTCATCCAGTACTTCAAACTGTACCTTGATGCCATAGTCTTTATAAAACCTTGAGTTTGTAGAAGCCTCAAACCCTTCGTTAAAGTATTGGCCACCTGCGTATCCTCCCCAAGTGACGACGCCCACTTTAACGACGTCATCATCGTTGCCCCTATTTCTATCATTTCTTGTAGCAGCGTTAGAAGTTGAGTTAGATCCCGATTGCTTTTGCGCTACATACTCATCACCTTGCTTCTGAAGCTCTTGTCCAGCATCTGTCTTTTTAATAAAATAGTATCCTGCAAAAACTACTGCTCCTACAATTAGAATTGTCAAAAGCAACTTAGAGAACATTGTAAGTTGTGTCTTAGCCATGTTTGTTTTTATGTATAGTATAATAATTGTAAAATGATTATCGACGATATAGGTTCCGCGTAACCGTCTTTTTTAGTCGAACAAATTGTCATATTGATTAACGCGCTCAGCAACTCTTTCTTTACTGACCATCTGCTCATTAAGATCAAGGCCTTCTGAGGACTGACCATCACCAAGTAGGAGCTCGTCTTTTTCGTCCAACAAGAGAGAGTTTTCTTGTTCCCACTGCTCTAACATCTTCAACCCCTCTTCTTCAAATAGTCCATTTTGCAAGTCAATAGAGCTCATAAAGCTTTCTGACATCTCCATGAAGCGCTCCATCTCACCTACTTTGTTGCTGACATCATCAGTTACGGCCTCCAGTGCCATCTCAAACATAGCGCGCTTATCTCCGTCTCCTTTGATTACACTCATCGCACTGGCCATCGCACTATGGCTGGCCTTCATGGCTTTAAGCTCTTGTTCTTTTATTTCGACTTGATCGGCAACATCCTCTTTAAGGATAGCAGAGTTATCATACATCTTCTTAAGCACCTTGTATAAGATCTCCATCTTTTTGTAGAGTTGCTCATACTTCATATTGGACTCCTTGAGGCGTCCTGCTTTGCGTGATTTGATAACGACGATCTGTCGATTAGCATCTTTTTTAGCTTGCTTAGCCTCTGTGAGGTGAGAGTCGATATCTCGCTCATTGTTAAGCATCAACTCTTTGAGTTTGTGCATCTGACCGCGCAACTTCAAGATCTGTTTATTCATCTTCTTGAGATTGCCAGTCATCTCATCTACGTAGTTCTTTAAGATAGCGATCGGATTGATCTCTATGAAGAGTCCTGTGATCCACCTCATCGCACTCTTATACATGTAGGATACAAGCGCCCGCGCCTTAGAGTCCAAGGCCATAAAAATAACCAACCCCAATGCTCCGATCAGCCCTGCAAGTCCCAATGTAGAGGACGCCATGGCGATCACAGCAGGCAAAAAACTAAATAGTAAAAAGCCCGCACCACCGATGATGCCGATTAAAAATACAGCACCTGTTACACCTTCAGGTTTTGTCCAAAATGATTTAGGCTTGTATTCGGCCTCCATGTCGTCTAATTATCCTTGACGCAAATTAAGCATATCTAAGCAAATAGGCATCAATCCGAACCGTCATATAACGATTAGAGCATATCTATGATCAAAAAGTGATCACTTGATATAGTTCGATATCTTATCTAAGTCGTCTTTGATCTGCTTCAGCACCATATGATAGGCACTATAGAACCCTTCTTTTGTTGCTTCTACCTTAGCCATAGCTTTAGATATATCTGACTCTATGTTGCTCAGCTGCTTCTTCTCTTTCTCGATATCCGCTTGTAGCTTTTTGATCTGAGTCTCTTTGTCCTTGATGGATTGACCAAGCCGCTTACCTTTGGTTTCGCGTTCGTTGATTTGTTTTTGTCTTTGCGCATTGAACGCTTCCGCAAATTTTTTCTCCTCAGCATCTAAAACCCCAACGTAGTGCTTTGCACTGCTAAAGAGATTGGACTTAGTCAAGCCCATCGCTCCTGCCATGGCAAATGCACTCTGGTATCGCTTAGATTCATCGGACTCCACCTTAGTCAATGACTGTACCGATTGCTTAAACTCCAGATAATCAAATCCTTCGATGTTGTTATCCTCTATCGCCTTAAGGAGCAGGTCTACAAACTTGCGATCTGGCTTAATGGAAGCATTGGGTGTTGACTTGTCTACTCTGCTCTTAGGCACATTCGCTGGTTTAGGTGCCGCCTTGTTATCACTTGCTGGTTTTGCAGATGATGTACTTTTTGTTTGTTTTTCCACAAAGGTTTCATCTTCTACGACGAAAATGTTCTTAAGTTTTTTCAACATGCTCATAGCCTACAAATTAGAGTCTTACTGGGATAAAATGGTAGAACTATTCTATAAAGGATCAATCTTTTTCTACCACTGCGCGAAAATACGAAATTCAGTTGATGGTCTGTTAATGGTACTAAAGCGAAAGTTGAGGCTCTGGCTGTCTATTGGCTGACAACTATTAGCAGTTAATCGGTACATTAGCTTTCGCAAAATACCTCCAATATGAAATACAATTACTTAGGCAACACTGGCGTAAAAGTTTCAGAACTCTGTTTTGGCACTATGTCCTTTGGAGGCATAGCAGATGAGTCGACTTCGCGGGCAATGTTTGATACATGTCGAGAGGCGGGTGTTAACTTTTTTGATTGCGCAGACGTATACGTTGGAGGAAGGTCAGAAGAAATCTTAGGTAGCTTTATCAAGGATTGTAGGGATGAAGTGGTCATCACTTCTAAAGTATACTTTCGAACAGGCCAAGATGCCAATGGCATGGGCGCTAGTAGATATCATATCGTTCGAGCAGTCGAGGCCAGCTTAAAAAGATTGGATACGGACTACATAGATCTCTACTTTATCCATCGATTTGATGAAGGGACGCCTATCGAAGAGACACTTAGAGTTTTAGACAACTTGGTCGCTCAAGGGAAGATACTTTATCTCGGAGCTTCCAACTTTGCTGCATGGCAAGTTGCAAAAGCGCTCGGTATATCTGATAAGATGGGTTGGTCAAAGTTCGTATGTCTACAGCCGATGTACAACCTCGTGAAACGTCAAGCTGAAGTGGAGATCCTACCTATGGCACAATCTGAAAATGTTGGCGTCATCAGCTACAGCCCACTCGGTGGTGGCTTATTAACTGGCAAATACGGCTCAACCAAACGCCCAGAGTCTGGCCGCCTCATGGAAAATAAAATGTACCAGACCAGATACGGCGCTCAATACATGTATGATGTGGCAGAACAATTTACCACACTTGCAAATAAAACGGGTCATAATCCTGTTTCCTTAGCCATCGCTTGGGTTAACGCTCATCCCGGCATCACTGCTCCGATCATCGGAGCGCGTACTGTCGAACAATTACAGCCATCATTAGATGCGGTTAATATCGATATGACCGACCAACTTTATAATCGCATCTCTGACTTATCAGTGGCTCCACCACCTGCTACAGATCGTAATGAAGAGAAGACTAAGTTTAATTATGGGATGCGGTAGGAGATCTAATGTGTTAATTGGTTAATTTGGTAATTAGCTAATGCTAACTTACAATGTTAGAACTTCACTCCTAAAGCATCCATAGTTTCTACATCGAACCCACCTATGGGTAATTCAGTGTGTTTCTGAAACTCCGTAAGCGCCTTCTTAAACTTTGCATTCATAGCTGGTAATTTTGGTTCAATTTCATAGCCCAGCTCATTTAGAGCAGTACTTATTCTGCGATATAAATCTGGCGTCATATCAGAATGACAAATAACTTCTTTCCACTCTTTAAACCCGCCAGGCTCTATGATAGTTTTAACTTCTTCTTCCATTACAATGAAGTTATCTGACTGACTTGTATCTTTTAATGTCAGAACACTGATCACCTTTTCAGGAATTTCTACTAAACACCAAATAGGAAACACATGTTTACATGCTTTAGGGCAATCATCTTCATACTTTTCAACCCAAACCTTCGCTGAGGGCTGTAAAATTATTTCCATCCACTCAACTTCAACATCTTCATACTTTTCATTTCCAATATACTCCACATACAGAATGTTCTGGATTTCGTAGATATTTGGTATAACTAACTTGGCATAACATTTACCAGGTTCAGAAGGCCTATCATCATTTACTTGCGCATCCAAATACATCGATGAATCAAAGGCAAAGAACACCAATGTCATTATTCGCAGAATCACCAACTTACAATTTCTAAACATCATGAGTTTTAACATTTCATCAAAAATTGACCCACAATGCATCCAACGTCTCAATATCCAATTGACCAGCAGGTAGATTGTTGTCCTTTTGATATTTTACGAGTGCATTTTTTGATCGTTGACTCAAAATAGTAGAATTGGGATCAACATTATATCCTTCTCGAAACAGCGCTTTCAATAGACTTGTATAAAAAGCTGGTGTTTGATCATTTTTACAAACAACTTCCTTCCAATCAGTACTGCCTCCTTTTTTTGTGATCACTTTAATTTCTTCTTTGACTATGCGATAGTTAGATGTTGTAGAGGTATCCTTCACAGTTAGATACTTAATCGTTTGAGCAGGCGTCTCAACAAGGCACCAAACCATACAATCTTCGGGATTCTTTGACAAACAGTTTTTATCCGCTTTTCTTTTCTCCCATTTGGTTGATCTTTCAACTACAACTTCTTCTATCCACTCGACTTCTACATTTTCCTCTTCTGCATTTCCAGTATATTCAATATACTCTAAATCTTTTGTTTCATACTGATCCGCCATCAAGCATCTCGCATAACACTTGCCTGGCTCAGAGGGCATTCCAGGAGGTGGGCCGACACCGTCATAAGGGCGATCAGCAATAGAAGATGTTGACGAACATGAATAGAATAAGACAAATATCAAGAAGCAAGCATTCCTTATCATCAATCAATATTATTCAAACAATACCTGAAATATAAAGAATTACTCAAGAAATAGCACATCACTATAATACTTTCTCGTTAAAGATTGTAATGAGGAGAAAACCAAGTCTAATTATGGGATGCGGTAGATTTTTAATTTGTGAATAAGAGTATATGGGAAGTAGCGAATGGAAGCCCCTACTTTTCTGAGCTCAGTATCAACATCATTAGCAAATTTTCAAATTAGCTAATTTGCTCATTCCCTCAATCACATACTCCTACGATACTTCCCACCTACATCAAATAATGCTTCGGTAATCTGTCCAAGCGTACACACCTTCGCAGCTTCGATTAATTGATCAAAGACATTCTCATTAGTAAGGGAGGATGTTTGTAAAGCGCTAAGTGCTTCGGAAGACTTGTCACTATGAAGTGTATGAAGCGCTTCTAAGTTTTTAATCTGAAGTAACTTTTCTTCTTCTGTGGATCTGATAACTTCTTCTGGTATGATGGTGGGTGATCCCTTCGAACTTAGAAAGGTGTTGACACCAATAATCGGATATTCACCAGTATGCTTCAATGTCTCGTAGTACAGGCTTTCTTCCTGGATCTTAGTGCGTTGATACATGGTCTCCATAGCACCGAGGACGCCACCGCGCTCACTGATTCTATCGAATTCTGCCAATACAGCTTCTTCTACTAAGTCAGTCAACTCTTCTATGATGAATGCTCCTTGCAACGGGTTTTCATTATTCGCAAGACCTAACTCGTGATTGATGATCATCTGTATAGCTACAGCACGTCTTACACTATCTTCTGTTGGTGTTGTAATTGCCTCATCATAAGCGTTCGTATGTAGCGAATTACAATTATCATAAATCGCATACAGCGCTTGCAAGGTCGTCCTGATGTCATTGAAGTCTATCTCTTGAGCGTGTAGAGATCTTCCTGAAGTTTGGATGTGATATTTTAATTTTTGAGAGCGCTCATTAGCGTTGTACTTATGCTTCATGGCTTTGGCCCAGATGCGTCTTGCCACTCTACCGATGACTGCATATTCTGGATCTACGCCATTAGAAAAGAAGAAAGATAAGTTGGGCGCAAAGTCATCTATGTTCATCCCTCTTGAGAGATAGTACTCTACAAAAGTAAATCCATTAGAAAGTGTAAAAGCTAATTGAGATATCGGATTGGCT
>CALDEM010000098.1 GCA_937942435.1 uncultured Saprospiraceae bacterium | reverse complement strand
GTGATATCATAACTCAGTCGGACTTGTAGATCTCTCATCCTGATACCACCGATCAGATATCCTGCATCAAATGATGGTAATGGTCTGAATCCTATACCGCCGATCAAACTAAACTGCTCTTTGGCATTGACCAAGTACTCCATAGTGGATTGTAGTTGTATCTCCGTCGTACCTCCTGATGTCATAAATAGAAATGCAGGATTGACCCTTACTCGGTCTGATATCAGAGTAGATGCCTCGGCATGAAAGACAAGGTTTCTTCTGAATGCATCGATTGTCCTATTGGGATCTGTAGTGGGCGTGACCATTACATTAGTATCACGATTACCTCCTCGAGCCACCGCGATCGTGGTCTCAGGAGCGTTGAGATGATTGAGCGCAAGGCCAAATCTTACCACGTTGTCATTGACTTCAGTCTTATATGTTACTCCAAGCGACAGATCAGTTGCATTAGAGGAGCCTTCACTCTGAGTATCACAACCTGGTAGTGTACACTCTCCTTCAAACTGTCCTGAAGTGAAGCTGGGTTGTACACTTGAGTTACCTATGTCTCCCAGTAATCTGTAGTTGCTTACAGAACTACCGAGGCTACTATAGTTTAGTCCCACTGAGAAGACATTGGTGTAGTCATCATCCAAACCGATATGATAGCCTACGCTAAATCCCGTAGAATTATACTTCCGATTAGCAGTACCTGCTTGATCATTGTATAAACTCAGACCAGCTGAGATCCAATCATTCTCTAAGAGTAGTCCCCCTTTAATGTTAAACTCTCCAGATGCTACGATGGTCTTAGCAGCATTGCTATCACCAAAGTTGCCCCACTGACCTCTGTATAAACCGTTGATCCGATAAGTACCCTTAAAAGCACCTGTGAGTCCAGGATTAAGTGCGCTTGGAGCCATCCGAAAGTCCGTGAAGTGTCCTTGTTGTTGAGCTGTTAGATGGCTCGACATAGACACTAGGCCCATCAACAAAATGGATCCGAAAAATATGCGTTTAATCTTTGACCTGACTAGTAAATCTTGTCTCATATATCAAATATCGTAAGTTATCTCCAATTAAGCGTAAACCAAGGTTTTAGAACCAGAGTATGCCAAGGAGTTATAATAATTGCTCTTCTGGGGATAAGCACAGCAGTGATGTCCCAAGATTACAGTGTACAAAACGATCTAAAACAGAATAATACTACATCAAAAGTCAATAAAAAACGATTGGCTTGGACATTATCTCTTGGGGGGGCGATATATACTGGATCTTCCATTGCTTTATATGACGCTTGGTATAAAGATTTTCCTTCTGAAGGCTTTCACTTATACAATGATCTTGGCGAATGGAGAGGCGTTGATAAGGCAGGACATATCTTCTCTGCATACTTCCAGTCAGAGTGGGCCTACAAGACATGGAGATGGACGGGTATGGACGATAAGTCAGCGATATGGACAGGTGCTGCCACAGCGCTTCTGGCCCAATCAACGATAGAGGTGATGGACGGTTTTTCAGCAGAATGGGGGTTTTCTTTAAGTGATTTTGGTGCTAACGTGATCGGTATCGGTGGTTTTGCTTTACAGCAAAATGTGTGGGGTGAGCAAAGGATCAGATTGAAGTCTTCGAGTACACCTATAAACTATGAGGACCGATATGGAGATGAGCTCTACCAGCGTAGAGCTAACGAACTCTATGGGACAGGTTTTGCGACGCGATATCTGAAGGACTATAACGCCCAGAACACTTGGTTATCTGCTAACATTCTCTCATTTTTTCCGGATTCGGGTTTCCCCAAATGGCTCAATATCGCAGTAGGATATGGAGCGGGCAATCTGTTTGGTGGATTCTCTAATGAATTTCCACAGATAGATGGCGCATTGGACCAACATCCCAGATATAGTCAGTTTTTTATCTCCTTGGATGCAGACCTCTCTAAGATAGATGTAGATTCTCCTATCTTACGAACGCTTCTGGATGTGATTAACATCGTAAAAGTGCCATTCAGTACCATCGAGATTAACACATTGGGAGAAATTAGATTTTATGCCATCAGATTTTAATCGTTGATATGTCAACACCACTAAAACATAGTGTTTTCATCGGGTTTACCCTAGTATTATTGATATGTCAATCATGTCAAATGACTCAAAAATCAGATGATTCTGGAGCAGAAAAGACCACTAATAGTGCGCTATCTAAAGATCTTCATCCTGATCGATATAACGTCGCCTTCTTAATCATGGATGGGGTTTATAACACGGAGTTGACAGCGCCATATGACATATTTCAGCATACCATATTTAGAGCAGGCATCAAGTCTATGAATACTTTTCTTGTGGCAGATACCAGAGAGCCGATTACATCATTTGAAGGAATCAAGATGTTACCTGACTTCGATTATACCCAAGATGGGATGCCCCATATCGATATACTAGTTGTACCCAGTGCAGAACACCATCTAGATACTGATCTGGACAACGAACAGATGATCTCATGGGTAGCTGAAGTATCACAGAAGGCCACTTATGTCACTAGCCACTGCGATGGAGCTTTTGTACTGGCTAAAGCGGGCCTTCTAGATGATGTAGCTTCTACTACATTCCCATCTGATATCCAGAAGTACAAAGAGATGTTCCCTCAGCTTGATGTAAGAGACAATGTTCTCTTTGTCCATGACGGTAAGTACATCACCTCAGCCGGAGGAGCCAAATCCTTTGAAGCAGCACTATATCTGGCAGAACATCTATATGGAGATAGTATCGCCAGGAGTCTCGCAGGTGGATTAGTGATTGATTGGGACTTGAGTAAGGTACCGCATGTAGTAGTAGATTAGTATTAGTACGAAAGATTATAATAATGAAAGGACCTAAGTTCTTAAAATACTGGATTCCTCTAGTTGAAGCATTAAGGGAAGCTGGAGGAGCAGGAGCAACTTCTGAAATAATTGATGGTGTTATAAAGAGAATGGAAATATCAGATTCCGAATTAGATATCACCTTAAAGTCTGGCGCTCCAAAAGTTAGAAATGCAATTCAATTTGCAAGATTATATTTGGTTAAATCAGAAATCATTGATTCTTCAACGAGAGGGCTATGGAAACTAACTGAAAAAGGTTTTGAAATAAATCTTGATCAAAACAAGGTCTATGAACTCTTTAAGAGGGTCCAAACTACCGTTTCAGATAATAAAAAATCCCAAGAAAAAGATAAGCAAAGTGAGGAAATCGATAATCTCGAAATCTTAGATGAATCACATCAATCAATAGTAATTGACATTTTGAAAAATTTAACTCCTAGAGGATTTGAATTAATTTGTAAACGACTATTGACAGAAATAGGAATTGAGAATGTTCAAATTATTGGCGGGTCCAATGATCATGGAATCGACGGAACTGGAATCTTAAGAATAAATGAAGTTGTAAGTTTTACTGTTATTTTTCAGTGCAAGCGTTTTAAAGAAAGCGTATCTCCAAGTTACATAAGAGATTTTAGAGGAACAATGCAAGGAAGGGCTGATAAAGGTATCTTTATTACTACAGGTCGATTCACAACTGAGTCTAAAAAAGAAGCGAAAAGAGACGGAGTCCCGCCAATAGAATTAATTGATGGTGAGAAATTGGTTAGCTTATTTGAAAAATATCATTTGGGTTTAAAGCCCAAAATTATTTATGACGTGATTCCTGACTTTTTTGATAACTTTAAATAAATTAAAAATTGAGTATTACAAATACATTTGACTTCTCCACTGTGAAAGATGAAAATGTTAACAATGAGAACCAAATGAAATATATCTCTTTCTTACTTCTAATTTCTATTCTTTCATGTTCTCCCCAAAAAGAAAGAGTAGAGATTACAAAATCCGATCATATAAATCTCACACGAACGACCGAACTCCCAAGCGTAAAACGCTGCGGTTACGAAGCAGACTCGTCAGATTATAATAATTGGACCTTAGTTTTTGAAGACAACTTTGATACCGATCTTTCTAATTGGGATGCTTGGGAGAGTGGCGCCTTCAATGAAGAGTTACAATATTATCAATTAGAAAATATATCGCTAAAAGAAGACTTATTGTATATCACTGCCAAACGAGAAAAGGTAAGCGGAGCAACAGATCCTTTTAATGATGAACAGAAGGATTTTGAATTTACTTCGGGAAGAATAGAATCTAAAAAGTACTTTGGCCCTGATACTACTGAAGGCAATCAAGAAGTAAGGTTCTCAGCACGACTAAGGTTGGTAGAGGGAGAAGGCCTGTGGCCTGCGTGGTGGTCATATAATGACCCGTGGCCAACAAAAGGAGAGATAGATATATTAGAAGCACGTGGCAATAAGCCTTATGAATTCCAATCTTGCTTCCACTATGGAGCTCAAGTCAACACTTTAGAAACCGACGCAAAGTTTAATGAAGGTCATTATAAGTTTGAAGAAAAACTAACAGAGTGTTTTCATGTGTATGACTTGGTTTGGTCCCAAAACCAATTTCAAATAATCTTTGATGGTGAGATCGTTAAGACATACGACGTGGATACATTTGAGCATGTCGATGAGTTCTTTAACATGAAGCACAAGCTAGTCTTGAACCTTGCAGTCGGGGGTTGGTTTTTTGATAATTATGATGTTGATAAGATTGCAGATCAATCTCACTTGGTTGTTGATTATGTAAGGGTTTATCAGCGATAGAATTTCTATATAATTTTTCTTTCTTCTTATTGGAAAAGTTGAACAAAATCGGAAAATCTATTTTCACCCTTAAGATGAAGTTGATTACTATGGCCTCGCTATCTATAAATAAATTAGGACTTGTGAAGGTCGCTATTAGCCATTGCAATTAGAAAAGTCAATCGAGATTCAGAATTATTACATCTCAAAAACCCACTGACCTCCAACCATCGTTTTCATAACAGGTATATCTATAATAGTCATAGGGTCGACCTTTGTGGGGTCAGCGCCAAGTACAACCAGATCGGCCAGTTTGCCAGCTTCAAGAGAGCCCTTATCATGTTCTTCATAAGAAGCATATGCGCCATGTATGGTTCCCACTTTTATAGCTTCTTCGACAGTGATCTTTTGACTTGCGCCCCATAATTGTCCATCATAACCGACACGAGTCACACTTGACTGAAGGGCCATCATCGGTTCGTATGGCCCAGGAGGGTAGTCTGAAGTCTGTGTCACTTTGATACCCGCATCTAAGAAGCTTCTTAAGGCAAACATATTTTGTAATCGATCTGCTCCATAAAACTTCATCTTCTCACTGTGCCAATAAACATAAGTGGAAAATGGGCATGGGATCGCTCCGATGGCAGCTATCCTTTTTACAAGTCTATCATTGATCACAGTACAATGTTCTAATCTAAATCTTGGATCTCTTCGTGGATTTTCTTTTTGCAACCTTTCAAATATGCCAAGAGAGATATCTATACCTACATCACCATTAGAATGCACTCCGATCTGCCAACCAGCATTGTGCGCATCTCTGCACAACTCATATAGGTCGTCTGGATCTGTGACGAGTATACCATAGTCATCTGTGCTACCAATGTATGGTTCTGATAGTCTCGCTGTCCTTTCGGAGATAGATCCATCGATCACACTTTTCAGTGGTCCTACTTTTACCCATTTGTCCCCGAGACCAGTCCTTACTCCTGCTTCGATCATTTTATAAATCTGAAATCCACGGATATGATTATAGATTCTAGTTTTAAGTACGCCAGTTTTACTGGCCTGTTGATATGCATCGAGATCTTTGATGCCGCCACTGGCATCGTGTATAGAAGTGATGCCGGACTTGGCGAGCATGTTAGAGATGAGTTCTACGCCGTCGATATACATCTGATCTGTAAGTCCTGGTCGATCAGCTTTTATCAAGTCAGTGGCAGTTTCTAAAAATCTACCAGTCAGTTGTCCTGTCTTAGGATCGCGATCTATGTGACCTCCGTTAGGATCTGGTGTCGAGGGATTGATACCTGAGACTTCAAGTGCTTTAGAATTTACAAATGCAGTATGCCCACCACGGTGATTGATGATAACTGGATGATCTGGTGCAGCTTCATCAAGATCTGATATGTTTATGTAACGACCTTCTGCAGTTTTGGTATCGTCATACTTAAATCCAAAAACCCACTGACCTTTATCAAGCGTCTTTGCTTTGTCTCTAACTAAAGATTTTATTTTCTCTATGGAGCCCAAAGAGCAGTCGATATCGATCAAGTGACGACGTCCTGAAGAAGCTGGATGAGAGTGTGCATCTATGAAGCCTGGAGTGATCGTCCGCCCATCCATGTTGACACTCTTGGTAAATGAAGTCGCTAACTTCAACACTTCCTCATCAGAGCCTACATGAAGTATGCGATCTCCAAAGATGGCAATGGCTTGAGCTCTGGGTTGATTGGGATCTACAGTTATAATATTGGCATTGTGCAAGATGAGATCAGGTCCCGCTTTAAAAAGTGTAGAGGCGGCCAATGGTCCAAGTAGACCTACAAACTTGCGACGATTAAGTTGGAACATGTCTTAATATTGAGAAGTGTATCATATAAATCAAAGTATCGCTATCAAAATACAAAAAAGAGTAAGCCAATATCAGCTTTCATTTCGACCATTGGTTTAAGCCAATTTTTCGTACGAACAACGCTTTACAAATAAGTAATTTACATTTTGATAAAATAGACATACAAAGCAAAGAATTATGAATCAAGAGTTAAGGTCAAAATTAGATGAGAAGGGATTGTTAGAACTAACTGTTCATTCTTCTGATACACCAAAGCCAAGGAAGGGAGAGGTAGTAGTACAGATAGAAGCAGCACCGATCAATCCCTCTGATGTCGCTGTCTTATTTGGCATGTCCAACATGATAACACCGGTAACTATAGGAACAACAGCAGACCCTAAACCGCTTGTGTATCCACCTGCTTTGCTCGGACATTTTAAAAGAAGGATAGGCATGTCTCTCCCTTCTGGAAATGAAGGAGCTGGAACTGTTATCGACGCTGGAGAAGGAGCAGAACATCTGAAAGGCAAAGTTGTGGCACTCTTTGGTGCTAACTGTTTTGCTAAATATAGATGTGTACCTGCTCAGGCATGTATCGTCATGAATGAAGGAACAACTGCTCTTGATGCAGCCGCAAGTTGCGTCAATCCTTATACAGTCCTTGCTATGGTTGAGACTATGAAGTTGGAAGGACACACCGCCATCATCAATACTGCAGCTGCTTCTAATCTCGGTCAGATGTTAGTTAAAGTATGTAAATCAGATGGTATCCCATTGATCAATATCGTCAGGAGGCAAGAACAAGTTGATTTGCTTAAGTCTATCGGTGCAGCGTATGTTGTAAATAGTAGTGAAGAAAGTTTTAAAGATGATCTGATAAAAGCGATATCTGAAACTGGTGCTACCCTTGCATTTGAGTGTATAGGAGGAGGCTCTATGACCAATGATATACTGGATGCCATGGAGAAATCCATATTGAGCAAACAAGAAGCATACAGTGTCTATGGATCTGTAACTAAAAAGCAAGTATACATCTACGGCGGACTCAGTCAGCAACCCACTGTGCTCAATCGGTCATATGGTATGTATTGGAATGTCGGAGGGTGGCTCGTCACACCGATCATACAAAGAGTAGGCCCAGAAGCTTTTGCTAAGATGAAAAAGAGAGTGGCAGATGAGATCAAAACAACATTCAAAAGTGAGTTTCATAAGACGATCTCATTGAGTGAAGCATGCGAACCTGATAATATCGCCGCCTATGTCAAAGCAGGAAGTGGATTGAAGTATCTGGTTAATCCGCAGTTGTAAAAAGAGGGAAAAGTTCTATCCTAGTAAACAGCCTGACCACCATACATATGCCATGCTTATGGCTGCAACAATGTTGGACATGTAAGCGAATAGCTTCATCTCTAAGAGAGTATAAGTCTTGTTCTTATAGATGATAAGCAAGTCAATAAGTAACCAAATCAAGCCTGCGCCCAAGATGCTTGCAAAAAAGTAATCTTCAAAGATTATAATCAACAGTAGAACCTCTACGGTCACTAAGAAGATAATCAGTGCCTTGGTCTTTTTCATGCCAATGATAACAGCAGTTGTTATTTTACCAGCTTTTTTATCTGGTTCTATATCCATCACTTCACCCATCAGATGAGACTGCCAAGCGAATAAGATCAGATAGACATATGACCATGTCGGTAATGGATTGGTATCATTCAGCATGATGCTTATGGGTACGACTAATAGATAACCAATCTGACACAAGAGTTCTAATGGTGGCCGACTGCGTAAACCTCTTTCAGGAAGATTGTATAACCAATTGATCAAAAGAAAAGCAGCAAATAAAATTAGAAACCTAGGTCCAGTGAAATATAGAATGAGAGGTACGGTCAGTAATTGAGATACTATAATCGCTTTGGGGAGTGTTTGGTTTTCTGCTGTAGAGCCCCTTGCACCAAAGAGAAAACTATCCTTCCTTGGGTTGTACTTATCTGCTTCGGCATCGACAAGATCATTCCATCCATAGACCAATAAATTCAAAGGAAAGGTCACATATAAGATGCCTAACCAAAATGGAACTGACATCCAGATATCGCTCATCTGACTGGTTGGCAACAAGTACAACCACATCGTCGCAAACCAAAGACCAGGCCTAGATGACTTTAACCAGAAGAGACCTATTTTCATGTTACAATGTGTTATTTATAAAACACTTCTAAAATACAAAAGTATGTTGCGCTCATGATGTTAACATTGTATTGATAAACTAAGACACAGGAATATCATCTTTAACTAAGAGTATCTCTTCTAATAATTCTGAAGCAGTCGTGGTTCTAAAAGTTGTTGGTTCTATTTGGTAGTCAACATAAATCAGTAATCCACTTAGTTTCTGCTTATTTATAATTTGTTCGATTTTGACGATTTTATTTATGTCTATTGACATTGAGGGTTTCTTATTCTTGGCCATCGGTTTTCCATTTATAGAATACTTTTCTCCTGGATCGTATTTATAAATCATTTCGTTTTTTACAACAACATAATGACGGATCATCAATGGAGTAAGAAGAGAAGTGAACACCATAACAATAATAATGATGGTAAATTCAAAAGGCATAAAGAAGATACTGAATACTAACGGAATCAAGAATAGCAGCGCAAGTATGTTACCTAAGTTTGAACTGATGTTATGATGCTTTGGCTTATTCACAAAAGATTGTAGCTCTACTTTCTTTTCTTCAACGCATCCTTAGGTTCTGGTACCCAATGGTGCTTTCCTCCAGCACGATCATCATCAAAAGTTGTTGGCGCTTTACCATTATTGATATAGTCTGACCAACTTTCATGCGTTTTGTTTTTTGTGACGTCCACCATTGTTATGCATTCTTCGACTGGACAGACGAGTGAACAAAGATTACAACCTACACAGTTCTCTTCAATGATGTGTGGGGTTCGCTCACCATCCACTTCACTGAGCTCAATGGCTTGGTGTGCACCATCTTCGCAAGCGATATAGCACAGTTGACAACCAATGCATTTTGAGCTGTCGATCTCTGCGATGATTTTATAATTGAGATTAAGGTGCTCCCACGGTTCTACTTTCGGTACGGATTTTCCAATTAGGTCATCTAGCTTTTCAAAACCCTTACTATCCATATAGTCTTCAAGGCCAGCTTTCATCTCACGGACGATGCCAAATCCATAGTGCATAGCAGCAGTACAAACTTGGACGTTAGATGCTCCAAGCAACATGTGCTCTGTTGCATCTCTCCATGTTTCTATGCCGCCGATGCCAGAGATTGGGATGTTAACATCTCGATCTTGTGCGCATGACTTGATCATGTTTAGGGCGATTGGTTTTACTGCTGGTCCGCAGTATCCTCCATGTGTGCTTTTACCATCTACCGATGGATTTGGAGCAAAAGTGTCTAAGTCAACATTAACGATGCTTTGTACGGTATTGATCAATGATATAGCATCTGCGCCACCAGCTGCTGCCGCTCTTGCTGGTTCTGTAATATCAGTGATGTTAGGTGTGAGTTTTACAATCACAGGTACTTTAGCTACTTCTTTCGCCCATGTTGTAATCGTTTGTAGGACATTAGGTTCTTGGCCTACTGCAGAACCCATCCCACGTTCGCACATACCATGTGGGCAGCCAAAGTTGAGTTCTATGCCATCGGCTCCAGCGTTCTCTACATCTTTTATAATCTGATGCCACTCTTCTCTGGTTTGTACCATGAGAGAAGCAATGACGGCATGATCAGGAAAGTACTTCTTGACTTCTTCTATCTCTCTTAAGTTGTCCGAGAGTGGTCGGTCTGTGATCAGCTCAATGTTATTGAAACCCATCATCTTGGTATCGCGATAGTTGACAGCGCCATAACGACTGGATACATTAACAACTGGTACGCCCATGGTCTTCCAGACGGCTCCGCCCCACCCAGCATCAAAAGCTTTCATGATCTGATAGCCGCTGTTAGTCGGTGGCGCTGACGCCAACCAAAAAGGATTGGGTGAAGTTATGCCTGCAAGATTAGCTCTTAAGTCTGCCATTAATTTATTTTTTAGTTGTTCATTTTTTGCTTGCTCAAAAAAGAACCAAAAAAGAGCATTGTTTGTAATGTTTCTCCTCCTTCGTCAGACCCAAAGAAGAAGTCTAAAATCGGTCCAAGATTTCCTAATTTCTTAACGCCTTCTTCTTTGTGAAACGTACAAAAAAACGATAGCCTCATGAACGGATTATAAACGTGTAAAAGGGAATGGCCTAATTGCATTTTAAGATTGCTTTCCTAATAAATAAGAGTGTATACCTTGTGCTGCGCTTTTGCCTTCTGCACATGCATTGACAACTTCTGCGCCACCATTGACTGCATCACCTCCTGCAAAATATTGAGGGTTGCTACATTGACCAGAGTCGCTATCCACTTTTACTTTTCCTCGCTTGTCATACTCAAGACCAGCCAAATCTAAAAAGTCTTTTTGCTTGACTTGGCCTGTTGCTCTAATTAGAAAATCACATTCTATTGTAAACTCTGAGCCATCTATATTCTTTAACTTACCATCAGTTGATTGTGTTTTGACGCACTTGAGTTGAACCACTTTTTGGTCGCCTATGATTTCAGTTACATTGGTACTGAAGAGTGCTTTTACACCTACAGATTTTGCAAGATCATATTCGAACTCATATGCGCCCTTAGATTCTTTGGACCTTCTATATATCAACGTTACATCTGCTCCCAATCTGGCTGACTCAGAAGCGGCATCCATGGCAGTGTTGCCACCACCGATGACTACAACTTTCTTTCCAATTGTTACTGAAAGTGGATCTAACTTAAGTTGTTCGATAAACTCTGTTGCTCCGATACAATTTTCTAATTCTTCCCCTGGCGTTCCTGTTGATCGCGTATCTCCAAGACCTATGCCTAAGAAGATAGCATCGTACTTACTTTCTAAGGTGTTGAGTTCTCTTCGGGTGTCTATATTTTTATTATAGATAATTTTAAACCCAAGCTGCTTTTGCAAATACTTTACTTCATCTATCACGTCTTGGTTGGTTATCTTATAAGGCGCCGTTCCGTGTATTGCTAAACCAGATGGCTGCGCTTTGGCTTCATAGATGTCTACCTTATAACCCAAAGTCGCCAACTCACTTGCACAAGCGATACCAGCTGGTCCTGCCCCGACGACGGCAACACTTTTTCCATTTGCATCAGCTTTTTTAAATATGCTTTTATCTTTTCTAATAGTATCACTAGTAGCATGACTTTGTAATCGACCTATCTCAATAGGCTTAACATCCTGCTCATTGTAAACACATGCCCCTTCACAAAGTACCTCAGTAGGGCAGACCTTGCCACACGTGTGACCAAAGAAGTTTGCGCTATAAATTGTTTTGGCAGCTCCTGTGAGATTTTCAGTATGGATCTGCTTTATAAACAATGGTATGTCTATGCTCGTAGGACAAGCCTTAACACATGGTGCATCATAACAGAAGAGGCATCTCGAACTCTCGTAGTATGCCATATTAGCATCCATGAGTGGCTTTAGCTGAGGGAAGTTAGCTTCGTACTCAGCCGTAGTTTTGGGCTTCTTAAAATCGCTCATTTTCTAATTATAAATCTACGATTCTTCCATAAGTCTCAGGACGTCTGTCTCTGTAGAACTGCCAAGTGCTACGAACTTCGTCGATCTCATCGAGGTCAAACTCCGAGATAAGTAACTCATCTTTATCCTCCGATGCTTGAGCAAATATTTGCCCTTTAGGATTTACAAAATATGAACTACCGTAAAACTCGCCGATATTCCAAGGAGCTTCTGTTCCCACTCTGTTGATACATCCCATGAAGTAACCATTTGCGGCAGCGTGAGCAGGTTGCTCCAACTCCCAGAGATACTGAGATAAGCCTTTAACGGTCGCAGAAGGATTGTAGACGATCTCTGCGCCGTTGAGCCCTAAACATCGAGCACCATCAGGGAAGTGACGATCATAACAAATGTATACTCCTACTTTCGCGTAAGCTGTCTCAAATACTGGATATCCCAAGTTGCCCGGACGAAAGAAGAACTTCTCCCAAAATCCTGCGATCTGAGGCAGGTGATTTTTTCTGTATTTGCCCAAGTATGTGCCATCGGCATCAATGACCGCGGCAGTATTATAGAATATACCTGCACTTTCTCTTTCGTATATCGGAACGATGATGACCATGTTATACTTCTTAGCATACTCACACATGAGCTGCGTGGTAGGTCCATCAGGGATAGCTTCGGCCGTCGAGTACCATTTGGCATCTTGGCTGGGACAGAAGTATGGCGTTGTAAATATCTCCTGAAGACATAATATCTGCACCCCCTTCTTACCCGCTTCTTCGATGTATGGGATGTGCTTTTCAGTCATTGCCTTGACGATCTGCTCGATGGACCCTTCACCTTCGGTCATCGGCAGGCCGAGTTGGATAAGGCCTGATTTTACTTTTCTACTCATAAGCTATATTCTTCACCTGTCCTTGATGAGCAGGCTTACGCCAAAGTTAAGGAATCGTAAGGGTTATGGATAGCTTTATTGAGTCTTGCGGTAGACTTTGATCTCTGCTCTGAATTTCGTTAAATAGCAGCTTTAGCTTTGCCCCTCTTAACAAACGTCCCAAAGCCCTTATCAATCTTTACCTCGTCTTGATCTATGGCATGCTGTCCTCTTAGTATGACGTGCTTACACTTGCCTGTCACTTCCCAACCTTCGTAAGCTGAGTAATCAACATTCATATGGTGTGTCTCAACTGATAAGGTGTGCTTTTCATTAGGATCAAAGATGACCAAGTCAGCATCTGAGCCTACTGCTATACATCCTTTTTTTGGGTGCATACCAAAGATCTTGGCTGCGTTTGTAGATGTGACTTCGACAAACTTTTGTGGAGTAATCCGTCCTTTGTTGACACCTTCTGAATAGAGGAGTTCTATACGATGCTCGATAGCGGGATGACCATTAGGGATTTTAGAAAAATCATCCTTACCCATTAATTTTTGCTCCCACATAAAAGGGCAGTGATCAGTGCCTACCACCTGAACTTTGTTATGATTGAGACCAGCCCAAAGAGCGGCTTGGTCTTTCTTTTCTCTTAGAGGTGGACTCATGACATACTTTGCTCCATCAAAGTCTTTTTCGTACAAGGATGCATCCAACAATAGATATTGGATACAAGTTTCTACGTATACATTTTGATTGCGCTGGTTGGCTCTTCGCGTGGCATTGAGGGCGCCTTCGCATGTCAAGTGTACGATGTATGCAGGCACGCCTGTATAGTCAGCCATATCGCAGAATCTTCCAGATGCTTCAGCTTCAGTTATCTCTGGCTGTGATAGATAGTGATAGAGTGGAGATAGCTTTCCTTCAGACCTGTGTTTTGCAATCAGCTGATCAATCATGTCACCATTGGTAGCATGGACGGTGACCATACCGCCTTTATCTTTTACTTCTTTCATGAGATTAACCATCTGGCCATCATCGATCATCAATGCTCCCTTGTATGCCATAAATGTCTTGAAGGAAGTGATCCCCTCTTCTTCGATGAGTTGTACGATCTCTTTTGATGTCTCATCATTGAAGTCCGTCACCGCCATATGAAAAGAGTAATCGCCATAACAGTTGTTGTTAGCTCTTCCTTTCCAAGCAGCAAGCGCATGATGTAGTGACTTACCTTGTGTCTGAAGTATGAAGTCAATCACCATCGTCGTACCACCATGAAGAGCTGCAAGTGTCCCAGAGCTGTAGCTGTCACTTGAGTACGTCCCCATAAAAGGCATCTCCAAGTGTACATGAGGGTCTATCCCTCCTGGAAATATTACATGCCCAGAAGCATCGATCACTTGATCTGCATCCATGTTAAGATCTTCGCCAATAGTATGTATCAACTCTCCTTGGATATAGATGTCTGCTTTATAGTCATCTGAAGCAGTGATGATGCGACCGTTTTTTATAAGTAGTGACATTTTATAGTTTCAATTAGTTAGAAATATTTTCTAATTATATAACTTCCTGATCGGCGATGGATATTGCTTCAGAGATGATGCTCAAACCTTCATCAATTTGATCTTGAGTTATATTAAGCGGTGGCGCTACAAATATGAAATTCCACTTTACAAAAGTGAACATGCCCAATTCTCTAATCTTAGCAGCTACTTTTTTCATGGTTTTCATCTCAGATGCTGAAGCATTCCAAGGGGCCATTGGTTCTTTGGTTTTTCTATTTTTCACAAGTTCTATGCAACCCAGCATGCCGGTGTTTCTCCAATCACCAATAGAAGGGTGGCGATCGATGAGATCAGTCATTTTATAATCTATGTACTTTCCATTATCGACTGCCTTTTCTACCAAGTTTTCTTTTTCATAAATATCCAATACAGATAGAGCAGATGCGCATGCTACTGGATGTGCTGAGTAAGTAAGACCTAAAGGAAGATAGTTGTCGTCGTAAGCTTTTGCGATTGTCTCTGAGACCATCAGTCCGCCCAGTGGTAAATAACCTGCAGTCAACCCTTTGGCAATACACATCATATCAGGACTTACATGATGATGATCTATGCCAAACCATTTTCCTGTTCTGCCAAATCCGCTCATCACCTCATCTATTATCAATAAAATATCATACTTGTCGCATAGCCTTTTGACTTCTTTGAGATAAAAAGGTGGATACTTTATACATCCTGATGACCCCGATTCTCCTTCCATAAGCAAGGCAGCAAAGTTTTCTGGGCCTTCATACTTTAGTATCTTTTCTAAATTAGCGATGCCTCTTTTGCCACATTCTTCGATGCTATCAGAATACCATGGGCAGCGATATGCATAAGGGTTTTGCACATGTACAAAGTTAGGAGCTTGTTGTGCATCCACTTTCAACTTACGTGGATCTCCACCTGCGGTCATAGCACCAACTGTCGCTCCATGATAAGCTCTATACTGAGTCATGATCTTATGTCGACCTGTATGCAGACGAGCTAGCTTTATTGCATTTTCTATCGCTTCTGCGCCACCCAACGTAAAGAATGTCTTCGTCAATCCAACTGGACTGATCGCTTCAAGTCTTTTTCCCAATTCACCTCTTACATCAGTAGTGAAGCTGGGTGCGACATAACTCAATCGTTCCATCTGTCTTACTACTGCATCTGTTACCTCTTGGCGCCCGTGACCGATATTGACATTCATCAATTGTGAAGAAAAATCTAGGTACTTTTTGCCGTCAGAGTCAAAAAGGTAAACGCCCTTCGCATGGTCCGCATGGATAGGACTTAGTGCTCCCTGAGATGACCAGGAGAAGAGAGTGTAATCGAGGTTGTCTTTTATATTTGGTGCTTGTATCATGTCACTATTTAAATCAAAATTAAAAAGTCAAATTTCTTTCACTTGAAGATCCGTTGATAATGAATGGATCATTTTTGCTTGTTAATGATCATCTTAGATGATATTGCGATGACTTCATCTAATTCTATCAATAGTCAATTCCTTTTCTGGGTATCTCCTGCTTTTATATATTTCAGTATTTTCAAGGAAGACCGAGACTCTTTTAACTCTTTACATACTAACGCTAACTTATGAATGAAGTCTTTGTTGGTTATTGTTCCTTGAGCTTCATCATAATTCAATGCAGCACTACCGGAAGATCTTATTAACTGCTTTTTATAGTAATCGCTTTCAAAATCATTCTCAAGCTTTCTACAAAAGAAAATCACTTCACCTGCCAACCGGACTAACCGTTCTTCGAAGTCATATATTTTATTACTTAATTCCAAGTTTATATTCTTTTTTGATTGACATTTTGATTGTCTAGGACATCCAGTTAGTCCGATCTTCTGGATTCCACTTCGTTGTTCGTTTTTTCAATTTTGTCCAGAAGCTGATGGAGCTCTTACCTGTTATATCGTTGACGCCAAAGCGAGATTCGTTCCAACCACCAAATGAGAATGGTTCTCTTGGAACCGGTACGCCTATGTTGACTCCTACCATGCCAGCACTTACTCTGTCCATAACGTAATTAGCCATAGAGCCATTTTGTGTGAAGACAGAAGATGCGTTACCATAGTTGGAAGCGTTTTCTATTTTGATGGCATCATCTATATTGTCTGTTCTCATGATAGATAGGACGGGCCCAAAGACTTCCTCTTGAGCAATCTTCATATCTGGGCGTACATGGTCTATAACTGTAGTGCCAACATAAAACCCTTCTTCTTTGCCCGAGACACTCACATTTCTTCCATCTACTAAGACTTTAGCACCTTGCTCTTCAGCTTCAGTGATGTATTGTTCTATTCTTTCTTTGGCTGCTTTTGAGATAACTGTTCCTAAGTTTTCTCCAACTTTTATACTTCGTGCTTCTTCGCAGATGCGATCTACGATATGATCTATCTGACCTACTGCGACCATGGCTGATGCAGCCATACAACGCTGTCCAGCACAGCCTGCCATTGAGGCCGCGACATTGGTTGCGGTCATGTCAACATGTGCATCTGGAAGTACAATCAGATGATTTTTTGCGCCGCCTAGTGCAACACATCTTTTAAGATTAGAGGTAGCTCTTTGGTATACGATCTTGGCTACATGAGTCGATCCTACGAATGACACAGCTTCTATATCAGGGTGATCGCAGATAGCCTCTACTATTTTCTTATCACCATTGATCACATTGAGTACACCATCGGGCAGACCGGCCTCTTTTAATAATTCGGCTATCTTCATCGCGCTGATAGGCGTTTGTTCTGAGGGCTTCACAATCATACAGTTACCAAGAGCGATAGCATTAGGAATGGTCCAAAGAGGCACCATAGTTGGAAAGTTAAATGGAGTAATAGAAGCTACTACACCAACTGGCATATGGCTCGTTCTACATTCAACACCTTGGCTCACTTCTTGGATCTCGTCACTGATCATTTGCGGAAGCGAACAAGCGAACTCTGTTAACTCTATCCCTTTCATCACTTCAGCTCTGGCTTCACTATGAATCTTTCCATTTTCAAGATGGACAAGTTCTGTCAACTCTTCAATGTCTCGTTCAAGAAGTTGTCGGAATCTATAGAAGACCTGTACTCTTTCCTTCAAGGTCAGACCAGACCATCCTGGCAAAGCTTTTTGAGCAGCTGCAACAGCTTGGGAGAGATCATCAACAGATGACATTACGACTTGTGAGATCACTGTTCCATCACTTGGATTTAAGACATCAATAGTTGTGGATTGGCCATTGGATAGATGGCCATTGATAAAATTCTTAGTAATCGGACTAACTGATAGGGTAGTGCTCATAACGTGATTCGATTTAGTCCTTACAATGTAAATAGAAATTATGATCTACTTAATTTATGCTCCTCTTTTGGTAAAGGGAGATAGGAGATCGTAGATAAAAGGAAGAAGAACATGCCACCTATCTTGATCACCTCTATCATGTCATTGACTGTGTTGATAGTGATGATCATCATAAGCGTCGTGCCTAGGCAGAGTAAGAGTTGCTTTTGCTCTTTGCTTGTTGTGCTATGATATAAGTCTTCTAATTTGTATAAGGCTACAATGATTAGAATTAAAAATATGCATAGACCGATCCAACCTTGCTCGACAAGTATCATAAGGTAGTAATTGTGGATACCTGATCGCTCGGGATTGTCACTTACATACGTTTCAAAACTAAATACAGAATAGGGTTTGTAAGTTTCATAAAAATTAGAAGGACCTACACCTGTGATGGGTTCATCTACAATCATATTAGCACCTGCGACCCAACGATGGACTCGCTCCATTGTTGATATGTCTTGCCCACTTGTTGTTGCGGAGATTTTATTTTCAAAGTCCATCTGCATAATGGCTTTATTATAATCTGGGGCAAGCTCAAGGTACTGGTTGTTATGACTGAGCCATAGAGTGCCACTGATGACGCCTATCAGTGCTATGACTATCGATAATCGAGTCAACTTTACTCTGATGATCAGTGTATAAACTAAGGCCGCAGCCATACATAGATAAGTGATGCGAGCATATGCAAAGTGCATAAATACCAAAGCACTAAGAGCGCCTATAAAGTATATCCAGTTGTTAGATGAAGATGATGACTTGTATAAATACCAGTAGAGCGGAAGTGTTATCACCAATGTTGCTGCATAGTTAACATGGTTGCGCCATATGGGTTGTCCTGCATTGGTTCTAGTGAGATAAGATAGCCCAAGTTGATAGTGCTGTATAAAAAAGTACGCCGCGGCTACAAGTGTACCAACAATGAAGAACTTGAATATTGATCTAATATCTGTTTTATGATCGACAACGTAGTAGGGTAAAAGATAGAAAGGTAGGATATACCATGACTTAGCAAGAGCATACTTTAAGGAGATAGTGGGATGATGAGAAAAGAGGGATGTATAGACTATCCACCCAATATGAAATAGTAACGCTAATGATAAAATAGAAAACCCCTTCTTAGGAACACCTTGCCACAGCATTAATAAAAAGGTTGTGATAAACAATATCCACAGTAAGGGCTCACCGATGAGATCTGTCGACAGTCCTCCTGATAACTGGACTTCTGCTGATATCGGGATGAAAAAAAACAGTAATCGGTATAATAGCTTTAATTGAAAAATAACGAAGTAGCCGGCTATAGCAATGGCTGGCAAAATAACTGATATCCAATAGGAGTCAACCATAATAGAAAAAGCTATGATGGCTACAGCAAAGAAGATTATAGCAATGACTGTTTTGTCACTAGTCAATAAAGGATGTATGTGGATATATGGCGCTTGTGTTTTTGACATTAAGCCTTCTTGAGCCTGCTAAGGCTTTCTTTAATTAGGACAAGCGACAGGGCTAACAATCCTACGAGCACCATAGATCCAAGTACGTAAAGAGATCTTCTTGGTCTCGATTTTTCAATGGGTAAGTCCGCCGCCTCAATGATGTGCACAGATGGTGCAGTAGATCCAATAGAAGTTTCTAATTGTTGCATCTTAATGGCTATGTCTGCTATCTCATCATTCAGTTTTAACTGAATGGATTGGAGATTAGTTACGATGGCAATACCTGCTGAGTAGTTTTCAATTTTGCTTCTGACTGCACTACTACTTGGAGATTTTATTTCTAGAGTGGTGAGCGCCTCAGCTTGTGTTTCAGTACTATATATGCCGAATTTGGTTTTTACTCTCTGTAAACTATCAGTAACAGAAGATAGTCGTCGAGTATTTGCTGCAAGACTTACTTCTAATTGATCATACATCCTCCGCTGCGAACTTACAACTACTTCATTCGCCTTCTTATCAACTTTCTCCAATGCAGCTTTTGTTAGCTTTTGAGCCATCTCTGGATCTTTATCTTCTACCGAGAGATTGATAGCATCGTATGGTGTTTTTTGGACATTGTATAACTTTCTAAATTTCTTCATCAGCTTTACACGATCATTGTTATCATCTATTCGGACGCCATAATGACTACCAAGTTGATAATCTTTAATTAGCTCATGAGCAAGTTCAGATGAGGTAGCCATACTGAGGAGTCGATCGACATCTCGATCATCGCCATAATAATTTTGATTATTGACCTGAAGACCAGGTTTCAAAAGTGCATTATTGACTGGGTAAAAAGTAGTGCTTGATTGGTAGTAGTTAGGTTGTAAGAGCATAATCACGGCAGTCACTACTCCTGCTAGAATCGAACTACCGAGTATCAAGCTCTTATTCTTCCATAAGATCGGGATCAGATGTATCAATGATCTATCTTCCATAGTGCATAAAGATGGCCATTGTGTCGATAATTACCTTGCTCTTCCTGTTTTTTTTGGTACTTAATAATCTTTCGATGAGTCAGATCTAAAGTGCTTTTTTTACATTTAAAAATGTGTAAGATTCATTGTGGTCTCTTGATATTGATGGTCTTCTCTATGTTTAGCTGTGATGAAGAAGCGATAGAGCCGAAGAAACCAAACGTCATTCTTATCAACGTTGATGATATAGGATACGGTGATTTTGAGCCATATGGACAAAGGTTGATGAAAACTCCGCATATCTCTCGCATGTTTAATGAAGGAGCACATTTCACTAATTTTTATGCTGGATCAACAGTTTGTGGACCTTCTCGAGCTGCGCTGCTGACAGGTATGCACACGGGACATCTAGGTAGCTGTGGTAACGGACAGGATAGTCTTTCACTCTTATTTCAGACATGGCCTAACTTGATGCAAGACAATGGTTATCGCACTGCCATGTATGGCAAACAACATCTTGCCTTACTCGAAGGAGAAAGAGTACTTGGGGATAGCCCATTTGACCGTGGATTTGATGAATTTGTTGGATGGCTTAATGCAGAAGACGCACATCAGCACTTCATCGATGGCAAGACTAATGGTTGGACCAGAAGAGACTATATGTTCAAATCAATGGATGATGGAAGTCTTGTCCCTCATTATATCTCGCCTGATAGATTTGTGCAGAACGAGTTTCTGGATCATGGATTAGAATTTATAAAAGAAAATCAGGACACTTCTTTTTTTCTTTACCTCCCTTTTACAATTGGCCACGCTGAGGTAGTCATACCCAAGCCTGGAGATCCTGATTATATTGAAGAAAAACATCATGGACTATGGGGACAATACCTTGATGAAGAGGGCGATAGTATATTCCCGGAGTTTGATTATCAAGGAGATAAGATCTATGCTCGTCCTAATCCATATAAGACAAGGGCAACTTTTGCTGCCATGATTAGTCACCTTGATAGAGACATTGGCGAGATTTTGCAATTATTGAGAGATTTACAATTAGAAAATAATACACTTGTTCTTCTGACCAGTGATAATGGCCCCTCCGATGAAGGAGGTATAGATGAGCATCAGATAGATGGGAAACTCGAAAGCCCATTTAATAGTACTGGTGGGTTGCGTGGATTTAAAAGGAGCTTGCATGATGGAGGGATCAGAGTTCCTATGATAGCGTGGTGGCCAGGACAGATCGAAGGTGGTTTGAAGATTGATGAGTACTATGCCAACTATGATATCGGTCCAACCTTGTTAGAGTTGACTGGGGGAGAAGATTTGGAAAGTACTGATGGTATCAGCTTCTTGCCTCAATTATTTCAATCACGTGATACCAAGAATCACGAATTCCTTTATTGGGAGTGGCGCAACAAACAAGCTGTTAGATTTGACAATTGGAAAGCGATTAGAAAGGTTAATAAAAGCCCAACCGACAGTATAGAACTATATGATATTGTAAATGATCCAAGCGAACAAATTGATCTTTCAGCAAAACCAGAAATGAAAGAAATAATAAAAAGGGCAAAGACTTACTTTAACGAAGAGTCATCTGGATCGGGTTGTCGTTTTATCAAACTGGAGGTTTGAGTTGACTTGCAAGATAGTGAGACAATCATTGCTTAGCTTGATATGTAGATCTATGCTTTAGAAAAGCCCAAAGGCTAAAGCTCATAGTTCCTAAGACCATCGTAGGTATAGTAGAATAAAATGGTTCTGGTGTCCCTTTGATGGCATGAAGTACATAAGTGAGAACACTTGTCAGTAGCGAAGGAGTTAATCCGCCACAAAGTATAGCAAGGGCTCGATCTTCAAATTGGACTGCTACATTTTCTGCCATCTTAACAAACAACGCTCCAAAAAACAAGGTGTACACTGCTTGTTTAGAAGCAGCTATAAGTGCTGGTAGTATACCATGATCACTATTGATATAGTAGACCAGAAGACCCATGCTGATAGCCCCAAGTACACCCATGCGTATATCGAGAAATCGATTGAGCAAGGCTAAGACCTTCTGGGTTGTAAGATTAGTTTTGAACGCTTTCACTGCACGTAAATGTCGCTAAATCAAAGTGATTGACAAAATCATTCTGTCAAGCCACGAGATCAGCTCGTTAGAGCTCTGTGATGCTTATGTTTCTAAACCAGACCTTATCGTTATGATCTTGCAGTCCGATTCGCCCTTTACGAGCTGTCCCGAAGCTTTCCATATCTTTAAATTTGCTTTTGGCCTTCATCGCATCCCAGCTCTCATTATGCATCGTAAAGGTTACCACTTCGGCTCCATTTTGAAAGAAGGACATGTTACCACGATCAGACTTTATTTTGATGCTATTCCATTCTCCGGCAGGTTTTACATTGACAACTGATGTTTCGATCATATCATAAAGATCTCCGGCTCTATGGGTTTTGATTTTTGCATCAGGGTGGCACTTATTATCTAAGATCTGCATCTCAGGACCCGTCTGCCATGGCCATCTGTAATCAGTTGATTCTACGATGCCCCAGAAGATGCCACTATTACCGCAGTCAGATATTTTCCACTCTAAGCTAAGTTCAAAGTTTTCGTATTCTTTATCAGTTACTATGTCGCCTCCTTCTCCTCGACTCTTGTCAAATGAAAGAACACCATCTTCGCCCATCTCCCACGATGGATCAAGGCCTGTTTTGTTAAATGTATGCCAACCTGGCACACTACTCGCAGAGACAGAGGTTGAGCTTTTTGTTGCTGTTTTCTCAGCCATACTCTCTTCTATTGTATCCATATGATCAGACATCTTCTTGGCTTGTTGACATGATTGGCTAAAAAGGATAGCGATACAGATCATGAGGGGTATGGTTAGGTGCTTCATTTTGTATTGAGTTGGATTTAATATCTCAATATAATCAAATTGAGCTGAGATCATGGCCGAGCAAGCTAATCATATATCAAGTCTAATTTCTCCATAGATTTGTACTTATGTCAGAAGAGATCAAACGACCGGCCCTATGGTTGCACTTGTCAGAGTTCTTTAGAGCGCTCAATGAAAGAAGACGAGCAGATAACTTTTTAAAGACACATCAATCATCTAATCAAGTCGAAGGTTATCCCATCTTAATCATACCTGGATTTATGGCCAGCCATGTATCAACAGGTCCGATGAGAAATCTTTTTGATCGATTAGGTTATAAGACTATAGATTGGGGGCTTGGGCGCAATTATGCTCGATTAGAGGAGATCGATGTGCTATCTGATATGATAGAGAAGATATATAACGATCATGATCAAAAGTTAACGATTATCGGATGGAGTCTTGGGGGTATATATGCTAGAAGATTGGCAACACTTCATGCTGATAAAACAAGACGTGTGATCACCCTCGGATCACCCTATAGACATCTTCAATCACCTAATTATGCCAATTGGTTGTATCAATTACTTCTGAGGATGAGAAGTAAAGATCAGCGCAAAGAACCAAAATGGGTTGAAGAGTTAATACTTCCAGTACCTGTTCCTTCTGTTGCTATATACTCTAAGACGGATGGTATCGTGCCTTGGCAAGCCTGTATGGATGAAGCTGATCAAACTGATCATCAAAATATCGAAGTCGTAGGTAGTCACATTGGTCTGGGCATGAACCAAGAAGTCCTTGCTCATGTCCTTGCTATTTTAGAAGCTGATGATCAAGTAACTGCGTCAAGCGCAAATACTGCAATAGCCTAACTTCTATCTACTCAATAATCACTTTCCTGACTATAACCTCACCACTTTGGGTGGTTAACCTTATCAAGTGTAGTCCAGACTGATAGGCAGAGACATCAAGTTGTATTTTGTCTTGGCCCACTTTTCTCATCCGATCTATCAGCTGTCCATTGATTTGATATACATCAATTGATGAGAATTGATCATCTCCATTGTTGATGATATATAGACGAGAAGAAGCTGGATTAGGACTGATCTCAATCTCTATGTCATCAAAAGATCTGGTGTCGCTTACAAGTACTTCGAGTGCATCTGGCAAGAATGGGGTTAAGACGACATCAAAAGTACAAGTGTCCGTATTGCCACAACCATCTTCTGCAACATAAGTGATGGGCGTGCGGCCAAGCCTAAACCTGGACCCTGGACTCGGTCCTTCTATCTGAGTGACTTGTTGGCATACTTCTATCTCCATTATAAACTCGCGTTTCTCCTTGCCATCTACATCATACCAATATCCTTGTGAGTTCATCTCTACCACATCTTCATTGTTGTAGTTATCAGGCTGTCCCGTTTTCCATTTTTCATAATCTAATGGATCACCATTTACCCATTCAAACGCTCCTTCAGTTGCACTATCTGTAAGCCCGATATATGCTTCTCTCTCAATTAGTCGGCTCGCTAAAAACTCATTTTCTAAAGCCGAATTGATAGATACAAGATGCCCGTTGTTAGCTTCTGCGGTACGTTGTGCCTTAGCCCAGCTGACGCGAGCATATGAGCAGTAGTAGTAAGAATCACCCAACTGACCCATATACAGAAAGCCAGGTATCTGCTGCACTTTACAAAGGGTGCAACATGTCTGAAACACAGGCACCTCCCACGACACATCTGTAAATCCAAATGGAGGTGCTTGCACCATGATATCGCTAGGGCATTCTAAAAAAGAGGAGTTGTCTATGATCACTTGAGTTGTACAAGTGCTTGAAGTATTGCATAGATCAGAAGCGATATATGTAATCTCAAAAATTGTTATATCGCCTTCGATGATTGTATCCGTTATTGTAGATTCGATCTGTGTACAATTATTTGGATTGTCTTCGCACAGAGGACAATTAGATTCCGCCACAGCCATAGGTATATCCGAAAGAGTCATGGACTCATCACATCTTAAGGTGATATCATCAGGACAGATGATCATGACGTCTTCTGGGACCGTCACTACAAATGAACACGTGTCAAAGTTGCCACACTGATCGGTGGCCGTCGCTATGACTATTGTTTCTCCAGTAGCAAAAGTGCTACCATTAGGGATATTATAAGTTATAGTGAAGCTGCAGTTTTCTTCGACAGTAGGGTCTTCCCATTCATGGATTGGATTGGCGGGATCAAGGACTACATCTTCAGGACAGATTATGATCCTTGGAGCTATAGTATCAGTCATGGATATAATCTGAACACATGACGAGGATAAAGAAGAGTTCAGACTGTCCATTGCTGTAAATGTTCTTCTTATTATCCTTTGATTTGGACAATCACCCATGTTGATTACCTCATCTGAGAAGGATATGATAATGTTACCACAAGCCTCATTGTTTTCATTGGGGTTAATTGCAGTTGCCATACCTGTCATAGATGGGTCTGTTGTGCCACCGGGACACGAAGAAAAATCAGGTGGACAGTTTATGATCGGCACTTGACAATCTGGTATGCAGTCTTCCACTGTTATAGTGACTTGATCCGTTGATGAGCATCCATTAGCATCGGTAGCTGTTACTGTATAAGTCGTAGTAATTAATGGATTGACTAGAATATTATTTCCTTCGCCTATACCTTGATCCCAGACATAAGTTATTGGTGGGATACCGTTTATAAGATTTGCGGTAAGCGTAAGTGTTGCATCATCCTCTTCGCATACCATCTGATCTTCTCCAGCGTCTGCCATAACTACATTTAATATCTCTATCGTACAGTCCACACATGATGCGATACTATCTGAAGTAGGCATGACGGGACTATCAAACTCGATAGGTACATACTTACGAGGCAACTGACAACCGTCAAAAGTAGATGCACAATCTTGGTTGAATAAATTCACATTATCAAAGGTGCCTCCGGGCGACGCGTATAATCCAAGTAGAGAAGCTTCTGCTTGACTTGATGCACCAATCACTGTGACTTGTGCACCAAACTGTGATTTGAGTATGTCTATATTGGTAAAAGGCCTGATGACTGAGCAGTTTATAAAGTTGCAAGACTCATCAAACCCAAAGGCGTCAGTAAATATCACGAGTGCTAATTGATTGAGTGGTCTTCTGTTAAGAGTCCCATTTTGAATCCCCTCAACAACAGCGCCCATCGCGGCGTTAAGATCGTCTCCTCCTCCTTGAGAGCAGTTGCCAAACTGGTTACGCGTAGTACAAAATTGTCTTTCAACATCAGGGATATTGTTGAATCGGCTGAAGTTAAACTCCAAGAAAGTCTCTGCGCCAAAAGCTCCTCCATAATGCAGTACTCCTATCTGAGATGATACACATCTGTCTTGGACATTGCGTATCGTAGCCATTATAATGTCAGAAAACTCGTCATACTCCTGATCGTCGATACTGCCTGAGTTGTCTATGACAAAAAGAATGTCAGTAAAGCTGGTATCGGCTCTACAGCTATCTTGTGCTGACAACTGCGCTGTACTTATCAAAGAAAAAAATAAGACTGCGAATGAAGCGATCAAGGTGTTAGATACACTTACGAGTCGAGATTGTGCTTTTGTTCTCATATTGTCAAAATCAATGGTGATTGTCTTGACTACTATGGGGAATGTAGACCTGACAATTGATAATTATCACAATATCTAAAATACCCCGCAAACGGTAGCTGTTTTAGACATATTAAATTATGAGTTTATTTAATATGTTTTCTCTTAGGACTTTCTTGTGTAACGTTCAGACCTAGCTGGCTCAAGAGAAAGGAGGCATTGAAGTTTTCACAGATCCCTGGCTTGATCTTATAATCGAAGAGTAGGTCCCCATCAGCATAGTCGATATCGAAGTAAAAGTTGGATATGCCGTCGTGATCTTCACCCATCTCAGCCAGAGCGATGTCATGAGTTGCGACCATACCATATGCCTGGTGCTTGATCACTTCTAAGACGATAGCTTTAGAACCTTTCAACTTATCATGTGAGTTGGTGCCTCTAAGCATCTCATCAGCGATGATAAATGACTGCTTGTCGCTTTTAAGTAGGTCTAATATCTTCACGACTCTGTTGAGTTCAGACTTAAAAGTAGATACACTTTCTTCCAAGTTGTCTTTGATGCGCATGTATGTGATCAACTCCACCAAGCCATAACTAAGGGACATCGCCGCGACTTTTGTACCACAATAACCAAGGATCATATTGAGTCCAATCGTTCTTAAGATGGTACTCTTTCCTGACATATTGGAGCCTGTGATCACACTCATATAATCACCCTTTCGCAAGTTGTAATCATTGGGTACACACTCTTCATAGTGTAGCAAGGGATGTCTTAGATCAACCCCATTAAGATAAAAGTACTCGTTAGTGACACGGGCATAAGAAAAGGCAGGATGGTTATAACTCCAAGTGGCTAATGATGAAAAAGCTTCGACAAGTCCGATCAAGTCAAATGTCTCTTTTATCTGATGTCCATGGTTGACATGCCAATTAGAAAGACTGGCTGTAATCTTACTGTCCCATAGTAGCCCGATATTCAATAGAAAAGCTGGTATCATGTGCAATCTGTAATCGAGTAGATCTGATATACTTTTTAATTTGCGTAGCGCTTTGACTTGGTTTTCATTTTGGCTGTTACCGGCTATTTTGCTTTTAATGATGGGTGCTGACCACTGTCGCTCTGATATGATCGTTAGAGCCTCCGCATATTTATCCAATTGGTTGCCCGCTTTAGAAAGTCTATTCTGGATAGCTGAAACTTTCTCGGCATGCTTCATGGTTATCCTAAAGTTGATCAACCCTAAGACAATCGCAAGTATATAGCTGACATCTGGATATATAAAGTATAAAGTACCTAAGCCCAACCATAGGATAGGAACAATCTTTCTATACAAAGACAGCTTTTGTTCAGTAGCAAAAGACAAATCTGTATCAAGAATGCCTTCTACGATTTTGGCCGTGTTGATATTTTGCCCATCTTGTATTTCATAGAGAGTAGCGTAAAAGTTGATCCGCCACTCTGTATCATTTTCTAATTCTTCGATGGCTGTGATTCTATCTTGTATATCAGTTAGGCTGGGCTTCATTGACATAAATCCTGCTAAGATGTTGATCCCATTAAAAGTTCTACATCTATTGACAAGTGCATACAAGGAAAATGGTCCAAATACATCAAGGTCACTGGTATAGTTGTGATCCTGATCAATAAAGTCTAAGCCATCATAGTTTTCATTTTCTAATTTGGATATAGCATCTAACTCATTAGATATTATGCTTTTCTTATAACTTACTATTTGTCGTTCTCTATCTTTTCGGTGATGGGTTTTTACAATATATAAGAATAGACCAAGACCTAAGATGCAAACTATAACGGCGATGATAGGTTGATATGAGGCAAGTAGAATAGTAAGTGCTATAGTTGAAATAAAAATGATTAATCTTAGGATAGATAATCTATTGCTTGTGCTGGTCAACTGTTGCTCTAAGTTGTCAAGACTTTGATGTGTGTCTTTGTAATTAGATACAACTAAAGCATCAGACATTGTCGGAGTATGGTTATTTAGAGAGTGCTTGTGAGCGAAGACGTTGTAAGAAGGGAGATGCGAAGATAAAGTCGATCAATACCTCATTGTCATTATCGAGCACTTCTTCTTTGCGGCCCTTCCATGCTAACTTGCCATCTGAAAGCAAGCATATATTGTCACCGATCTCCATAACACTATTCATGTCATGGGTATTAATAATGGTAGTGATCTTATTATCTTTTGTAATTCCACTGATTAGGTCATCAATTGTAATGGCTGTTTTGGGATCAAGACCAGAGTTGGGCTCATCACAAAAGAGATACTTCGGATTGAGTACAATCGCTCTTGCGATACCTACTCTTTTTTGCATCCCACCACTGATCTCAGATGGATACTTATCGTTGATGCCTTCTAGACTTACTCTTTCTAAGCAGTAGTCTACTTGTTTGAGTTTTTCTTTGGCGGTTCTTGTAGTGAACATGTCCATAGGAAAACGAATATTTTCTTCTACGGTCAAAGAATCAAAGAGGGCATTACCTTGAAAAAGCATACCTATCTGCATTCTAAGTTCGCGGTGTTGTTCTTTAGATATACAACAGACGTCGATGTCATCAAACCAGACAGCGCCACTTGTAGGTTGAAGAAGACCAACTAATATTTTTAAGAAGACGGTTTTCCCCGCGCCACTCTTACCTATTATAAGATTTGTCTTACCATCATCAAAGGTGAAACTGATATCCCTTAAGACCTCTTGTGATCCAAACGTCTTGACTATATTTTCTGCCCTGATCATATATTAGCCCATTAGAAGTAAAGCAATTATTAAATCAGCGATCAATATGTTGATCGATCCAAAAACAACGGCACGTGTGCTAGCCTGACCAAGTTCGATACTTCCACCACTTACAAAGTAGCCTTGAAAACAAGCGACTGATGTGATGATTAGTGAAAAAGTAATGGCCTTAACATACATCATCACGACATTGTAAGGATCAAAGAGAAACCTTAGCCCCTTTTCAAATTCTACAGGAGTAAGCCCCGCCACATAAGTAGCGGCTATGTATCCTCCTGCGATACCTACTATTAAAGCTATCGTTACTAATAGTGGTATCACTATCACTGATGCGATCAGCTTAGGCAGAACCAAATATGAAGAAGTATTAACACCCATGATCTCCATGGCATCTATGTGTTCCTTTTGTCTCATACCTCCGATCTCAGCAGCCATGGTGGAGCCAACTTTGCCGGCGAGTACGATACAAGTTAGCGTTGCTGCCATCTCTATGATCATGATATCTCTCACGATATATCCTATATAGTAGTCCGGTATAAATCCACCAGAGAGCTGGTAAGAGAACTGAATGGCTGTTACTGCACCTATAAATCCAGAGATCAACATTACTATAGACATAGATCCGATGCCTATATCGTACATCTGTCTGACAGTCTCTTTATAGTACATACCCCAGTTCTCTGGCTTAGAGAATATATCTGGTAGCCATGCTATAAACTTTCCAAGATCTCTTATCAATTGCATGCTGACGGATTAGTCTTTTGATATGAACGATCATAAGGAACTTAAGAATCGCCATGTCGGCTGCGAAATTAGGCTATTTTTGGTTCTTAAAATTTTGAGATTTGAATGTAATAATAACAGGTGCGACCAAAGGGATCGGAAGGGCAATAGGTGATTTGTTGCTGTCTAAGGGGCATAACATAGCCTTTTGTGCGAGAAGTAAGGATGATGTAGATACGCTCACCAAAGAATGGAGTGAATCATATCCCAATCAGGAGATTATGGGAGTAGTCTGTGATATGGGTGTAAAAGAGGAGGTCGAGTCATTTGCAGTAAGCGTGATGACTCAGATGAAGGTGATAGACGTGCTTGTGAATAATGCTGGAGTCTTCTTGCCAGGAGAGATCTTAAAAGAAGATGCAGGAGCACTTGAGCAGATGATTAATGTCAATCTTTATAGTGCATATCATCTGACTCGTAAAATTGGTCCATTGATGGCAGAACGGGGTAGCGGACACGTCTTTAACATGTGCAGTGTGGCAAGTATAAAGGCCTATCCTAATGGTGGTTCTTATAGCATCTCAAAGTTTGCTCTGCTCGGTTTTTCTAAGGTGTTAAGGGAGGAACTCAAGCCCAAGGGAGTTAAGGTTACATCGATATTGCCAGGAGCAACATGGTCTAATTCTTGGTCGGGTGTTGATCTGCCAAGAGAGCGCCTTATGGAGGCTAATGATATCGCATTAAGTGTAGCTAATGCCATCGAGATGTCCTCGTCAGCTGTTGTTGAAGAGATAATTGTTAGACCTCAGCTTGGTGATCTTTAAGATATGTGCTTAGTTTCTCTTATACCTCTACAGGATGGCTGTATCCTTAGTTCTAATCGCGATGAATATCTTGATAGAGATGCTAAAGAAGTAGTATCTGAATTGATAAACGATCAAAAGATATGGTATCCCAAAGATACCGCAGGTGGAAGTTGGATCATCCTTGCGGAAAATAATCGAACCATTTGCCTTCTGAATGGAGCGAAGGACAACCATAAAAGAGTACTCCCTTATCGACTCAGTCGTGGCGTAATGATGAAGGAGTTTTTTACTTATGATCATTCAGTGTCATTTTTCGAACATTTTGATTTTTGGAATATTGAGCCATTTACAATGATTATCGTTGAAGGTATGGATCACCGATATGAGTTTCGCTGGGATGGCAACACAAAGCACATACGAGAGCTTTCGCCAAATGATATACACATATGGAGCTCTTCTACGCTGTATGACAAGGAAAGCCAGGTCAGGCGAGAGATGATGCTTAGGTCTTCATTGAAGGATACAAGCGAGGATCATAGCTCCATTAAACAAGCCCACTTGGTCAAAGATGAAAACGATCTATCTAAGGGGTTATATGTAAAACTGGGTGATATCGTCGAGACTATAAGTCATACTCAGGTCATAATTCAAAAAAACAAGTCACAACTTATCTATCACAACCTCTTGAGTGACAAGATAATCCATAAGACATCCATATAAACATATTATAATAAAATATAATATGTGTTAAATTAATAATCAGATGATTACGTATTACGATTATTAATAATATATTTGCTATTCAATAGTAGAATTCCCATCTACAGTAAGGTTAAATGACAGTGTCAGCACTGTCCACTAATAAGTAATTAGATAATAGTACGCAGTACAGACCTTATAATACCAGTTTTAAAATATGTATACCATGAGAAAAGCAACACTTTTCAACATTAGGATGTCATTCTTAAAGATTGCATCAATTATTCTTTTAGTCTCGAGCGTTGGAGCATCAGCCCAAGGACAAACTGATTGTCCTCCATTGACAGTGTTTTGTCAAGATCTTCACACTTCATTTATGCCTGATGCATGTATGGTAGAAGTATGGGCTAAGGATTTTATCAGTAAGATTAATGATCCTGATACGGATCTTGATGATTTTATTATATCCTTTGAAGAGGATAGTGAGGTGATGAGTCGGACGTATGAGAGCATTTTTGGAGATTCCTATGAGGTTACTATATGGGTAACGAGTAGATGTGACCCGAGTGATCAGACCAGATGTGTAGTCACTCTAGATATTAATGATAATACTGGGAGTTGTCCTACTACTCCGTGTCCAGTGGACCCTAATCCATGGTGTGGGTTTGCAGTTATGACTTGTACAACAGTCCAACAGACATCTACTGAGACTACTGGTCATGTAGCAGCTCTAGTAGACACTAGAAAGAATTCTCAAGCACCTCGGGGAGATAATTGGTCTGATCCAATTGCGACTGGAGCAAATCAAGTAAACATAACGCGTCCAGAAGCGTGGAGGATAAGTAATTTGGGAAATATTTATGGTATAGCTCTTAATCCAAATAATGGAGATATCTTCCTTGGAGCTTCAGATGTATACGATTTCGATTTTCAACAGTTTGTTACTCAAGGTCCGCCACCACCTTCTGTGACAGGGCCTGCTGGAGCAGCTGGAATATATAGAGCTAATTTTTCAAACCCTGAGGCTACATCTACATTCGTTTCTACGAGATCAACATATCCTTCACCAGCTAGTTTTAATGCTACAATAATTGGAGCTAATCTCATACCCAATACTGGTAATAGCGCTACTAGTAACGCTTTGAGTGGTAATGGAATTGGAAATCTTGACTATGATCAAAGGTCGAGCCACCTTTTTGTCTCTAATCTAGAAGATGGTAAATTATACAGTATTAATGCATCATCAGGATTAATAACAGATGTGTTCGATCCATTTGGAGCATATCAGCATGTCCCAGGCTTAGTTACTGATAGTGAGAGAATATGGGGTGTTCAGGTCAATGACTGCGGTCCGACATCTCGATTATTTTTTGCAAGAAACGCTCAAGTGCCAAGCACAGCTCCTGATGTAATCCAACCTAAGGAAATATGGAGTGTTGCGCTAAATCCAGATGGCACCTTTGTAGGTGCAGAAAGAATAGAAATTGTAGTTGCTCGTGGTGATATGTCCAAGATAACTGATTTATCATTTAGCTCGGATTGTACCTCAGTTCTTGTTGCAGAAAGAGGGAATGCCCATTCTGCAGAAATGATGAGATATACCAGAGCAAGTGATAACTCATGGCAGTTTGACACACAATTTTTTCTTGGTTTAAATGATCCTAATAATACCAATCCAAATTATCCGTCAGGCATAGTCGGTAACTCAGCTGCAGGAGGAGTTGCTTATGGTCCTGCCGAGCAGAACTGTGTGATCGATCAATCTTGTGATGGTGTTGTATGGGGAACTCTAAATTGTGGGGAAATAATAGCTGATTTTGCTAACCCACCAAACGGAACAGGATGTGCGATTTATGGTGCAGAAGGCATAAATGCAACTGGTAATCAATTAGCTACAAACAGGGAAACAGATATTTTTGTATCGCTGGCTGATGATGTGAATGCTCCAACATTACTCAAAAGTAATATCGGTGACATTGAGATATTTAATTGCTGTTGCCCTTTCGAAGAAGGACGAAATGTGTTAGCTCAGACGACTGGTGCCATCGCAGGAGAAGTCTATACAGAAGAAAAATATAGAGTGACAAGTACACAAGTCCAAGTAGCATCAGAGCTAATGAATGAAGAAGTTGTGACTAACCAATATGGAGAGTATGGTTTTTCTAATTTGGCAATGCATGCAGATTACGATATCATACCTAACAAAAAAGATGCGACTTTAGATGGCCTCACAACTTTAGATCTTGTACTTATACAACGTCATGTCCTTGGACTTACAAGGCTTAATAGTCCTTATAAGGTCATTGCAGCAGATGTCAATGAAGACAATAAAGTCTCTGTATTAGACCTTGTTTCTCTTAGGAGACTTATCCTAGGTGTGGAGGTTGTAGATGAAAGTAAAGCTTGGGTATTCGTTCCTCAAGCCTTTAATTTTATAGATGAAAAGAATCCTTTCCCTTTTGAAAGTAATATATCCTTGAATGACCTTGAGTCCAATATGATGCATGAAGACTTTATAGCGATAAAAAGAGGAGATGTAAATGGAGATACTAAATATAATTTGACTTCTGATACGCGGAGTAAGAATCAAATAGCTCTGCAAATAGAATTAAAGAATAATATGGCATATGTTAGCTTAAGTGAAAGCCAAATTATTTCTGGACTTCAATTAGAGCTAACATTTAGTAATAGCACTAAAGTCCCATATGAAATAATAAGTGGGATATTGCAATTGCAAACAAGTGATTATGTTATTGATGGTAACTCTGTAAAAATTAGTTGGGCAGGACCTACATCTAATACTCAAATTTCTGCAGAAGAAATTCTGTTTTCATTTCCAATTAGTGAAGTAGATGCAGAAGAGATAGAGTTAGAGAATAACACTTTGAATTCTGAAATTTATTTGAGTGATTTCACTTCAAGAGACTTAGTCCTGAACACTAGCAATTCTTTAAATAAACTTAATGTGATAGGTAATTCACCAAATCCTTTTGCGGATGAGACTAATATATTCTTTGAATTAGAAACCGAGCAGGAAGTTACATTTGAGTTTTATTCAATTAGTGGTCAGCAAATAAATACAGTTTCTCAAATATTCACAAAAGGAGAGAACGCTCTTAATGTTGATAATAGCATTCTTAATTCTACGAACAGTGGAATAATATTCTATAGAATAGAAACTAAAGACAACATTTCATATGGCAAGATGATAAAGCTTTAGTAATAAATATTTATGATACAAAGGGGCTCATTTTTTGGGCCCCTTTTCTTTTGTAACAGAACGAACTATATTTGGAGGATGTTATGAAAAGAGTTGACACAGAATTTGGAATTTTCTATTGTTCTGAAAATGATCTAATAACTCATCATTTAGAAAAATTTGGTGCTCATACGCGTAACGAATTAATGATGGTTTTGGACCATATTCATAAAGATGATATTGTCGTTGAGATAGGCAGTCATATTGGAACTTACAGCATACCGATAGCACAAAAGCTATCTAAAGGAAGAGGTCATATTTATTGTATAGAAGCAGATACTCGCAATTTTGAGTTTCTAGAAAAAAATATTCAATCAAATATGCTGTCTGACTATACTACCTTGAGTAATAGTCTTATCTATGATGAAATAAGTGTTCAGTTCACCTCATCTAAAGAAGCAGGAAATTCTGGGGCCAATCATTATTTACCTAATATCAGTTCAAGTGATAGAATTGTCTCAACAACTTTATCAAATCACATCGCTAAATATAATATCACGAAAATTGATTTTTTGAAATTGGATGTGGAGGGGATGGAATACAAAATATTGGAGTCGGTTAGAGACATGCTATTCACACAGAAACCAATCCTATATATTGAAATTAGTGAAGTACAGCTTGAACGCTATGGGTCTTTCCCTTTGCAATTAGAGCAGATGTTGTTTGAGATGGATTATACCTTTTATATGAATACCTATAAAAGAAACTCAAGTGAGAACTATTATTCAAAGTCTCTTATTAGAAGTTTAGAGGTTAGACCATTTTTTGACGTATTGGCAGTGCCAAAAATTACCCAATGAAAAGAGCTTGGGTCGTAGGAGCATATGGTGTGAACGGTGGTAATCATATGAATTATCATATAGCCAGAGTATGTAAGGAGATATTTAACTTGGAGACTCTCTCCGTTGGCTTAAATACTTCTATCTATAAAGAAAATAATATTTTTAATCATAAGAGAGATTTTGAAGAAGTTTCCCTGAAGGATTTTTTAGAGGGCCATGAAGAATCTGATATTCTAATAAGCAACCCTTCTTTTTCGGATTATTTGCTTGGTTATAGGGCTCGGTGTAAAAAAATAATGTACGTACAACATTATAATACCTATCGCCGATTGGATTTGAAATTTGATCATTATGTATCTGTTTCCGCTTTCGTAAAACAGTATCTGAGTACAGTTTATAGTTTAGATTCTAATGTTATTTCAGCTTTCACTGAAAGACCGAAAACTGTCACCTCGTTTGATCACAAGAAAAATTCGCTATTGGTCTATTCAAAAAATAGACAAGCGCGTTTAAATTATTTTAACAATAGTCAAAAGAAGTTTTTAAATATAGATGAAGTTGATTATTTGAAAGGTGGCATAAATAGGGATGAATATTTAGAAATGATAGATAGATATAAATATTTACTTACACTTTCTATTGATGAAGGCTTTGGTCTAGTGTCTTTAGAAGCTATGAGAAGAGGTCTAATTATATTCGGTTTTGATGGTTATGGAGGTAGGGATTATATGACAAGGGGATATAATTGTATGATCAGTACTTATCCCGATTGGGAGTCAGTAGTAAAATCAATTAATCATACCACTGCAAAACAATCAATGTGTGAGAGTATTTCAGATAATGCCCTAATTACAGCTAAAGCCTATAATCGAAGTAACTTTGAGAAAGCTTGGGCTAAAATATTAAGGCAATACATATGAGCTAATTAATTGTAGCCCCCTCCTATTAATAATCCTGCCCCAAATGCGTAATCAACTCCTCACCACCAATATATCTAATCGTATTTTCAAGCTTGATCTGCTGCTTGAAGATATCATGCATTGGTGTTACACCTTTAGGAGCTTGAGGCGACTTAAGGTAGAATGATAACCACTCTTGTATGCCACTCATACCTGCACGTTTAGCTAAGTCCAAGAACAATACCAGGTCTAAGGCAAGAGGCGCTGCAAGGATAGAATCCTTGCATAGGAAGTCAATTTTGATCTGCATCGGATAGTTCATCCATCCAAATATATCGATGTTATCCCAGCCTTCTTTGTTATCTCCGCGTGGAGGGTAGTAGTTGATTCTTACTTTATGGTATAAATCTTTATATAAATCAGGATTCTTCTCTGGCTCTAAGATTTGCTCGAGCACAGAAAGCTTAGAGATTTCTTTGGTTTTAAAGTTGTCCGGATCATCAAGCACCTCCCCATCTCTATT
>CALDEM010000097.1 GCA_937942435.1 uncultured Saprospiraceae bacterium | reverse complement strand
ACCATTTTAGCTTGAATTAGTCATCCATTTTTTGTAATAATGTAAAACTTCGCTTGATACTGTTTTGATAAAAAGCGAATTTATGGCGGCTATAGTTCAGTTGGTTAGAACGCCTGATTGTGGTTCAGGAGGTCGTGGGTTCGAAACCCATCTTCCACCCAAAATAAGAACAGACCCTGCCAAATGGCAGGGTTTTTTTGTTTGAGCTTTCCAGATCGAGATTTTATCTCGGATCTGGAAAGATTGAAGGAAAAACTGAACGACCTGTACTGACAAATCGAAGATTTCGTCAGTAAGTGAAGGTCTGTTCTTATTTCGAGAAACCAACCTCATGCTTCTGTGAAGCAAACTCTTCTTCTACCCGCAGTAAGAAGAACCCTGCCCAATGACAAGTTTTCTCTTGATCATAAATCTTCAACATTTCCCTTCACCTGCTTTAATATACCTCTTGCTTGCGTCCTTACGATACCGCCAACTATCCCTGATGCCATTTTGAATATACCCTTTAACTTAAAGTCAAGATCTATCCTCACCTCAGTTTGCTCATCGCTTAGCTCTGTCAATAGAGTTTCTGCCTGTATCGGGAAGATGCTATCGATGGTTTGTGCCATGGCATATTCATATGGTTCATACTCAGTGATCTCATAGGTGGTCCTTAGTCTCCTACCACCGATCTCTGCAACCTCGATATACTGAGATCCAAGCCGGATAGGCAGGGGAGTGAGCATGATCACTTCTTCTAACGCCGGTATGTAGTCCTTCCTATTGTCCAAGTCCATCAGGTAGTCCCAGATGACTTTGTGATTGGTCTTTATGATGATACTTTCTGATACGATCATTCTTAAAGAACACTATAAGCTCTCACTAGTTTGATCTCAAAGGTCATATATATGGATTTGTGAACTGTAGAATGAAAAGCTTCATCACAATTTTAACACTGTACGACAGTGCTAGATAGCCGACATATTAATATATTGTGTAATATATGTACCTTGGCAGCTGATGAAGGAAAAATTTAATGACGAAGAGATACTCGAATTGCTCAACAACAATGATGAGCGAGCGATAGAGTTGCTTTTTGATAGATTCTTCGATTACCTCTGTGCAGTAGTCTATAGGGTGATTCATGATTATGAAGCGGCTAGAGATGTTGTGCAGGATATCTTTTTAGATCTATGGAAGAAACGTGAGAGCATCAATGTCTCCATAGCGTTACGACCATATCTAAGACGTGCAGCAGTCAATAGAGGCTTGAACTATATCAAGCGCAAGCGGATCATCCCCAACGATGATGAAGACGCCGCCGTCGACATTGTGTCGCAGGTGCCCTCGGGGCAAGCCTACATGGAGAAAGACGAGTTAGAAACGAGGATATATCAGGTGATAGAAAGCCTACCACCTAAGTGTAAGTTGATATTTGGTATGAGCAGGTTTGAAAGCATGTCATACCAGGAGATAGCAAACGCACTAGATATAAGTATTAAAACGGTAGAAAACCAGATATCAAAAGCACTAAAGATCTTAAGATCTGAAGTTCAATTGTTTATGGTTTAACATATAAGAATAAAATTTAATGTGATTGGAGTAGGGGTGGTAGCTATTTTTGTTGTCCTCTTATTGTAACCCTTATATTTTTAAAACGATGGACTCACGCATTTACATACTAACGCATAAGCGTTTGACTGGCCAGTTGTCTTCTATAGAGAACTCAGAGCTAGCTCGACTCAGCTTAATACCAGAAAACAAGACACTTTCTGAAGAGATTGCTTACTTATGGAATATAAGCAATAACTATTTCCCTACTAAAGATTGGAACAAAGACGCCGCTAAGGATGCATTCTATGAGAAGATAAGAGCACCTAAAGCAACTCCTATACCTACTGTAGAGCCAACACCAGTCGTGACTCAAGCTGTCACGCAGACTTCTTCGATCAACTGGAAGTACATTGTAGGTGCAGCAGCAGGTCTACTCTTTTTGAGTTGGGCCATATATCAGTTCGTATTTGGTAACAAACCACAGATCACTGCCAAAGAAAAAATAGAATATGCTAATCTTGCTGACGATACTAAAGTATGGTTAGATCAAGGTGCAACCCTTACCGTCATAGAAGAATCAAAATCTTCAAGGAAGGTAGCTCTAGAAGGAGAAGCATTCTTTGACGTAAGTCATGACCCAGAGCGACCTTTTATCATCGATCTCGGAAATGATATATACGCAAGAGTGTTAGGTACTTCATTCAAAGCAAAAAGTTCACATGAAGGAGATGGTGGTAAGATCAGCGTTAGAGACGGTAGTGTAAGATTATATAGTAGCAAGCGCGAAGGTTTTGATATAACCTTGAGAGCTGGTGAAGAGGGAGCGCTTAATCCGCAAGAAGACATAGCTACGAAGTCATACTCATCTAATGTTAATGGATTGATGTCAGGTAAGCAAGAGATTGTCTTCAAAGATGAGCCTATCGAAGATTTATTTGATAAGCTTGGCTTGCATTATGGTGTTCAGTTTGTATTGGATGAAGACGCACAATTGGAGTGTCCTTTCAATCGATATATGCACGGCGGTACCTCTTTGGATGAGATGCTAGATGCAGTGGCTGCAGTCTATCCCAATATTACATGGACTAATTCTGACAGAAGTACAATAGTCGTAGAAGGAAACTGTAAGGAGGTCGAATAAAGAATCCGCTGCCTTGCGCCTTTTGATATTGACAGCTTGTGTCACTGCCCTTACACGTCAGCGTTAACCAAATTCATTGTGGTATCTTTTGTACTATCTTTGTTGATAGTTAATGCCTGGGTGATTTGATTCAATATCTACACAAGCCATATCTCTTCTTAACAACACTAATTTGTTTAGGATTCGTTCTAACGCAAACTAGCTCATTTGCCCAAGGTCTTCCTGATGAATCTCGTGTTACGGTCGATTTTATAGATATACCCATAGATAGTGCATTGATACTTTTGAGTGCAAATAGTGGTGTAGGTATTTCTTTTGATCCACGTATCATCCCGCAACAAAAACAAGTTTCACTTGCTGCTAACAGACTGATGCTTGGGTTGGCACTGGATAATGTGTTTGTCAATACAGATCTTCAATATAAAATCGTAGGTAATCAAATAGTCGTTAAAGAGAAAGCTGCACCGATTCCGGTGGTGAAGTACATCACTGTCAGTGGATATCTGGAAGATGAAGAATCAGCTGAAAGATTGGTATATGCCAATATCGCAGAACAATCGGGATTATATGGCAATTCTTCTAATGAGTTTGGTTACTACAGCCTATCTATCCCCGTTGGTAGTTACGAATTAGAATATTCTTACGTAGGTTATGAGTCCTTGATTCTTCCCCTTGTTCTGTCTCGAGATACGGTGATTGATGTACAGCTCATGCCCAGTACTTTTCTCAATGAAGTAGTCATCTTAGCTGAAGTCCCCAAGGTGTCCAAGTATACAGAAGACTTTGCTCAGATGCCGATAGAAGTACTTAATGGTATGGCATCTCTTGCCGGAGAGCCTGATATCATAAGGATGGCACAGATGAGATCAGGTGTCTCATCTCAAGTTGATGGTTTTGGCGGATTGCAAGTCAGGGGTGGCACAGCAGACCAAAACCTAATCCTATTAGATGGTGTACCAGTGTATAATACAGGACATGCATTAGGCTTGTTCAGCATATTTAATAGCTCAGCGATCAAGAGTGCTAAGTTGATCAAAGGGGGCTTCCCGGCTCGCTATGGTGGTAGGTTGAGTTCTGTACTGGATGTAAGAACAAAAGAAGGAAACAAAAAAGAGATACACGGAGATGCTTCTATCAGTCCTCTTATGATAAAAGGGACGATAGAAGGCCCTATCGCTGATGGCAAAGGTTCTTTCTTGTTTTCAGCTAGAAGGACGATTGTGGATCCTTGGTTAAAACCGCTTAGTAGATATCAGTTTGAACGCAATGATGAAGATGGACAGATTAACTTCTTCTTCTATGATATCAACGCGAAGGTTAACTTTCAGTTAGGAGAAAAAAACCAAGTCTTCCTGAGTCTATATACAGGGAAGGACAAGTATGCCAATACGGTTACTGGTTCTTTAGATACCAATCAAGGGATCATCGAAGAGCTAGATGAGACTGATATCAGTTGGGGCAATAATATAGGCACCTTGAGATGGACTTCTAATATCAGCAAGAAGCTGTTCGGTCATGCGAGTTTTAGCCTCACGGGTTTTCAGTTTGATAACTTTGATTTTACGAGGACGATTACTAGACGTAACAACATAGAGGTAGCTAAGGGGTATACATCACGATTGTTTTCATCTGATATCCAAGATGCCATATTGGCTTATGATTTAGATTGGTATGCCAGTCCTAATCTTTATATAAAGGGGGGATTTAACTTAACGACACATCAGTTGATACCAGGCAGTGATTTGTCATCAACTATCGATGATAATCTCAATAGTCAAGATCTGATCACAATAGAAGATATCAAGGCACAAGGAGCTTTTGATGATTTTGAAGGTAACGAGTTGCGACTCTATATAGAAAACGAAGTTAGATTTGGCAGACAGTTCTCTGCTAATATCGGAGCGCACTTCTCATCGATCAATGTAGATAATAACACTTATCGTAGTCTACAGCCGCGCTTATCAGCCCAGTGGAAGTTTAATGATAAGTATAGGGTCAAGTTTGGGTATAGTGTGATGGACCAATACTTTCATCTACTTTCCTCGGCAGGATTTGGATTACCCAGTGATGTATGGTTGCCTAGCACTGATATTATCCCGCCTGAGCGTTCGAGACAGTTTTCGATCTCAGCTGAAGGAGAAGTCTCTAAAGATATCATCGTAAGAGTAGCAGCTTTTGACAAAAAGTTTAGAAACGTAACAGGTTTTGCTCAGGGCGCTTCTTTAGATATAAGTGGTAACACTGACTGGCAAGTTGATGTCCCCATAGGAGATGGTGCATCCCGAGGTGTTGAGTTTGAAGTCGAGAGGCGAGTAGGACGTGTTAAAGGATGGGTATCTTATACTTTGTCAGAGTCCTACAGAACGTTTGACAATATCAATAACGGGATACCCTTTAGAGCATCTAATGACCGCAAGCACCTGCTAAATATCATGACTCTAACAAGGATTAATGACAACATGGAACTAAGTGTAGGGTGGACTTTTGGATCATCTCTGCCCGCTACTGTGCCAGCATCAACAGATCCTATCGTTATTGATGGGCAGTTTATCTGGGTACCCATAGTACCAGCGATTAATAATGTGGAGCTCCCACCGTATCATAAGTTAGATCTTGGCTTCAATATTTATAACAAGTATGATTGGGGTAGTCAGAAGATATCATTTGGCGTATATAATGCCTATGCTCGCAAGAACCCTTATTATATAGATGTGGTCTTTGACGAATCAGGAGGTAACTATAACAACGAGCAGATCAGTATTCTCCCATTTATCCCATATGTGAGCCTTGGTGTGTCATTTTGACTCGTTTTGGCGCCATATGCATTCAATATGTTGTCGTTAAAAGATTATTGTTTGAATATTCTTAAGCATGGGTTATATTTATCATGAAATTTACCTGACGAATGCGACGCACTGCCAAGTTTTACGTCAGATTTAAATAGACGAATGTGACAATCTTATCGTTGCATCGTCAAAACAGCGTAACTGACTATCTATCTTGAGAATACCGCTGCTATTTATAGTATTTTTAATCGCCTTGTCGAGTTGCAGGGACGATTTTGAGTTTAACATACCTCCCGAGAGAGCCTATGAGTATAATCTTCTTGGAGAGCTTAAACCTCAAGATGTAGTAAGTATCCAACTTCTAGAAAGTGTACCAATCGGTGCTGAATTAAGAAATATCGATCGAAGAGATGCTCAAGCCTTTTTTAGAGGTGATGATGTCCCTAATGGTGAAATAGAAATGGCTTTCAACAATACAAGTGAGAAATATCACTTGATCAACGAAGATTTCCGCGTATCAGAAGGCATGTCATATGAAGTTTCTTTAGTGGTTCCAGATGAGAATATGGATACCATAGTTGCGAATACACGGATACCAAAATCCGTTGGTTTTTCAACGCAGATCTTGGGCACTGAGAAGGTACCTTTAGATAATACTTTTAGTGAGCATTTTATAGATGTAGTTCTTACCCTTGATGATCCAATCGAGTTGCCAGCATATTATCATCTCGTGCCTAATCGACTCATTAGCAATATTGTGATCAGTCCTTCTGGATCAGTTGATGTTAGCGATGGACCGGATTTAAGCTTATTAGAAGTATATGAAGTGCTCAATAATCAAAATGCTGTTGAGAAGTTTGGGCACCTACCAGGTATCATCATCGAAGAGGCGAGACTATCAAGTTCTCAGATCAGATTAAGATTAAAGACTAATGATTTAGAACCACTAAAGGATGGGCCTAATGCTTCAGCCACTGAAGGTGTAGACGCTCTTAATAGGCTAAATCTGGAGTTGCACACATGGACTCCTGAACTATACGAATACCACGAATGGGTAGATGGCCGCTTGAGCAATCAAGGATCAAACCTACCAACAGCAGCTCGTGATATATCTAATATCAGCAAGGCCTCTGGTGTCTTTGGCGGAGCAAGTCGACGCATAGATACACCAAGAATCGAGAGATAGATTCTTTTCTCTTCAGTTCATTCTTTTCTTTAATAATTTCTTCTTTTGGATCTAAAGCTACAATTTCAAATTGTACATTATCTGTCATTACCTGATGATACAAGTCAATATTATACGATTTGTAAGTATTTGATTATCAGTTACATATAGATTTAGTGCTAATTCTCTGACTGTTGTTTGTAGGGGTTAAGTGTCAGTCATCTGTCATATAAGTACAATTGATAATTATGACAACCCTAAAACCAGCCGAAGCTAACGTACTGTTACGTCAGTTTATTAGATCGATCCCGTTTCTCCGGGATGCTAAAGAAGAAGAGTTAATTTATCTATGCAAGCATTCTGAGTACTTGGACATGCGTCGATTTGAAATCGTATATCACAAAGGAGATAGTAGTGACGCTATGTTTTATGTGTGTAACGGTATGATCAAGATAAGCGCACACCAAAATATGGGCAAAGAAGTCATTAGGACGATCTGCCATGCAGGTATGATCTTCGGTGAAGGTAGTTTGTCTGGAGAGAAAACGAGATCCGCTATGGCTCAATCGTTAGACCGTAGAACAACTGTGATTATGATTGAGACAGAAGCACTCCGTAAGGTGATGATTCAAAATTCTCAGGTTTGTTTAGCGATGTTTGACTTAGTAGGTATCAGACTGAGGAGCAATCAACACAGGTTAGAATCAGTGATAGTTGAAGATGCAAGAACTCGGATCCTCAACTTCTTAAAAGAAAACGCAGAGATATATGGTAACAAAGTAGGCTTGAATGAGCTTCTACTAAAGCACAACTATACACAACAAGATATAGCTGACTTTACTGGGACATCAAGACAGACGGTTACAACGATACTTAACGATTTGAAAAGATCCAATGTAATCAGTATGAATAGAAGAAGAATACTGATCCGCGATGCCTCAGTACTAGGCATGTCATAGAGAATAGTTTTTGAAAGCACTATAAATCGAGGAAGCCCTTGAGTCGTAAGACTCAAAGGGCTTCTTGTTTTTAAATCAATTTTGTTGATTCAATATCTTCATTGCAAGTCGCAGGATCCTATCGTCCTCTAACTTTACAATCCCGCCAGAAGGGCCCGGCTCTCGATGCAATGGAGCTACTTCGCCATCGGCGTATTTTTGAGCCCCAAAATAATTTCTCACTGTTTGTTCATTCAATTGAAGTTCAGATGCAATCTTGGAGATGCTTCCTGTAGGTAGGTTGTGCTTGATTTTTCGGAGTTCCGTGTAGGTAATATTCATATAAGTCAGATTTTAACGAGTTTTACGAAAGTTATGAATTATATGTTTATAAATTCAATATGACAGATATTATTTTGTGTTGAGGGGCATTAGAGGTATATGTAGGAAGGGTAGCGCAAAGTTGGGCGCATAAAAAATGCCCGAATATCTCCATATCCGGGCACTACTCATTTAATAACCAAAACTCTACTTCCTTATATTCAAAAAACATGCCAAGTATTATCTAACTATAGATAAAGACTAATGCTCATATGATTATTCGTTGGGACGCCAAGCAAGTATTTTATTACGGCAGCCCAGGATCAATCAGAAAAGACGACTTGGATAGCATATCATGTTTATTATTGTACCATGGTTCTATATGAAGATAATCACCTGATCATTGTTAACAAGAAGTGCGGAGCGTTAGTGCAAGGTGATCATACAAGAGATAAGACAATCTTAGATGACTATAAGGCCTATATCAAAAAGCGTTATAACAAACCCGGCGCTGTCTTCCTTCATCCAGTCCACAGATTAGATCGGCCTGTCAGCGGTTGTGTGATTATGGCCAGGACATCCAAGGCGCTGACCAGGATGAACGAACTCTTTAGAAAAGATGAGGTTAAAAAAACTTATCACATGATTAGCTATGATCGGGCCCAGCAACAAGAAGGTAGATTAGAGCAATATATCATCAAGGACGCAACTAAGAATAGATCGAAACTTGCTAAGAAAGGCCAAGCACAAGCAAAGAAAGCTGTTCTAACATTTTCGCTCGCTGCAGCCGCTAACTCTAAGTTCTTATACGAGGTTCATCCTAAGACTGGGCGAAGTCATCAGATACGAGTTCAGATGTCCAGTGCAGGTAGCCCGATCATCGGAGATCTGAAGTATGGAGGGAAGAAAGGGATTGATGAACGATGCATCTACCTGCATTGTACATCCATGACCTTTATACATCCCGTCAAGAAAGAAGTGATGACGGTCTCAACGTTGCCACACAAAGATCAGATATGGCAAGAGTTTACGGGGTTTATAAAGGATTACTTGGCAAAGCATTGAGACTGCGCTTCATGATGTTTTGCTTAATGCGGATGACGCTCGATCTTTTTTAAACTGCCTTAAAATTTGTCTACCGTTTTATTGCTGAAAAATATACCTTTGCCGCCGGTGAGGGTCGTACGGCCAGCTCCCTTTAAATCCCCCAGGGTGGAAACGCAGCAAGGGTAGGAGGTTGTAGCGGTTTGGTATGATTCCTCACTTTTTTCCTTTCTAACGGTTTTAATCCATTTGTATGAAATTTTTTATCGACACTGCTTCCATAGACAGTATAAAGGAGGCAAAAGACTTTGGTATCCTTGATGGTGTAACGACTAATCCTTCGCTAATGGCTAAAGAAGGAATCACTGGAGAGGCAAATGTAAAAGCTCATTATGCTAAGATCTGTGATATCGTAGATGGAGATGTGAGTGCAGAAGTGATATCAACGGACTTTGAAGGAATTATAAAAGAAGGCCAAGAGTTGGCAAAGATCGCCCCTAACATCGTGGTCAAAGTACCAATGATCAAAGACGGCATAAAAGCGATCCGATGGTTTACCGACAATGGCATCAGAACCAACTGTACGCTTGTTTTTTCAGCTGGTCAAGCCATTTTAGCTGCAAAAGCTGGAGCTACATACCTTTCTCCATTTATCGGAAGAGTAGATGACACTAACTGGGATGGGATATCATTGATCGCAGAGATAGCGGAAGTATACGCCATCCAAGGTTATGACACGGAGATACTTGCGGCATCGATAAGAAACTCAAGGCACATTGTACAGTCCGCTAAGGCTGGAGCCGATATTGTTACTTGTCCTCTCAGTGCGATTATGGGCTTATTAAAGCACCCGCTCACTGATATAGGACTAGCTAAGTTCTTAGCCGATCATAAGAAAGCTAATAGCTAAGCAGTGAGAAAGGTCTACTATCTATCGACATGTGATACCTGTAGCAGGATCATGAATCAGATCGATGCTATTGATACATTTGAAAAGATTGATATCAAATCCAACAATATTGATAAAGAAGCGCTTGATTTAGCAGCTGATTATGCAGGAGGCTATGAGCAAGTATTTAGTAAGAGAGCAAGAAAGTTTAGAGGAGAAGGCTGGCATGAGAAAGAACTTACAGACAAAGATTATCGCAAGTTGATTTTATCAGAGTATACATTCTTAAAGCGTCCAGTGTTTTTTGTTGATGATAAGGTCTACATCGGCAATAGTAAGAAAGTCGTCAATCAACTGATAGAAGATCTCAATGGGTGATCCAACGTTAACCGAGATTGTTGATTGGTTTCGAGGTCTTCAGGATAAGATATGTTCAGGATTAGAAGACCTTGATGGTACCGCATCATTCTCAGAAGATAGATGGCAGCGCCCAGAAGGCGGCGGCGGTAGATCCAGAGTCATCCAAGGGAAGCATATAGAAAAAGGGGGCGTCATGTTTTCTGCTATCGATGGAGAGATGCCAGAAGTCATAGCTAATGGCTTAGGCATAGAAGCTACCCACTTTCATGCTACAGGTGTATCAATAGTCTTACATCCTCATAATCCTTGGGTGCCGATCATACATATGAATGTCCGCTACTTTGAGACTGCTTCTGGACTATGGTGGTTTGGAGGAGGTATCGATGTCACTCCACACTATATCGATACGAACCAGGCATCACGCTTTCATCAACGGATGAAGAAAGCATGTGACATCTTATCTGCTAAAGCTTATGCTGAGTATAAGCCTTGGGCTGACAAATATTTTTTCAATGTCCATCGTGATGAGACAAGGGGTATCGGAGGTATATTCTTTGATAGACTCAATCAGTCTTCAGGAGCTTCTAAGGATACTTGTTGGGCATTTGTACAGGCCGTAGGAGAATCCTTTCTATCTTGCTATACCGAGCTGTATGAAGATAACAATGATAAGATATTTGACGAAAGTCATCAAAGATGGCAACAGATCAGAAGAGGCAGATATGTAGAGTTTAATCTGGTTTATGATCGTGGTACTAAGTTTGGTCTACAGACCAATGGTCGTATAGAATCTATACTGATGTCCATGCCACCGCAGACGCAATGGGTTTACAATCATCAGCCAGATCCACAAAGCGAAGAGGCTAAAACACTATCGCTACTGAGGAAAGATATAGATTGGCTTAATTACAAAGGAGTGTGATAGGAGGAGTAAAAATCCTGTTGCTCTCATTGCCTCTACTATCAACGATGTATATCTCATAAGGAAATACGTTGATAGAATCTATCCTCGTCTCTGCACACCCTCGAGGCCCAAGACAGCAAGTTGTCAATATAGTCAAGTCAAGTGTTCCTTTTTGGCCTTTTGACAGATCTGGAAAGTCTGGAAATGAAACATTCTCTGTTGCACCTCCATCTCTTAACTGGGTGATAAATATGTTGGATGGGAGTTTCTCCGGCGTGATACCTTCTATATCGCCATCTACATCTTCAAAGTTCATTGTTACGATGATCTCATCTTCTGGTCCATTGCCAGCCATCATAACGAGTTTATCCAAGCTCACCAACTCTAGTGTAGGGGGATTGTCGCCATTACCATCATCGCCTCCGCAAGAAATCATTAGAAGCATGATTAGGATACCTACATTTGCAAGCGCATATTTAGAAAACAATTGTTGAGTCACTTGACTAGTCTTTCTTTACGTAATACAATCACTAACTCCGATCTTTCATTTGAAGATAAGGCTTTACTCGTTTATCAATATCAGTATCAAAACAATCCAGCTTATCGTAAGTTTGTTGATCTCGTAAGATATAACGATTTTCAACCTCAGCATGTTGAGGATATCCCATTTTTTCCTATCTCTCTTTTTAAAGACATAAGTGTCAAGTCGGGATCATGGGAGTCTGAGGTGGTATTTACGTCAAGTGGAACTACGCAAGTCACTCGTAGTCAGCACAATGTAAAGGATGGGCAGTGGTATCTTGACAATGCTCAACATATCTGGGAAAAGCGTTTTGGTTCATTGAGCGATTATGTTTTTCTCTCACTACTACCCAACTACCATGATAATCCATCATCGTCTTTGTTATATATGATTCGACATTTTATGTTGCATAGTCAGCTGGGTCAAGAGCTGTATTTTGTTGCAGATCATCAAAGCTTGTATGATGCTATAGAAGTTCATAAAAAAGAGTCGAGAAGAGTTGTTCTCTTTGGAGTGAGTTTCGCATTGTTAGATTATGTGGCGCGATATCAACACCTCAATGTCGGTCGACTGATGGTTGTTGAGACCGGAGGTATGAAGAAAAATCGCCGTGAGATTACAAGACGTGGCTTACATGATATGCTCAAAGCGGGATTTGGAAAAGCGGTGATTGCTTCAGAATATGGTATGACAGAGTGTTTTTCTCAGCTGTATTGTACAGATGGAACCAACTTTGCTCTCAATGATCGGATGCAAGTGTTGATATCTGACCCTACAGATCCAGGGACGTTCCTATCTATCAAGAAGCGAGGTAGAATCAATATCATAGACCTTGCTAACATCGATACGCTGTCTTTTATAGCAACGGATGACCTGGGTCAAGCCAACTCAAAAAGTGAAGTAGAGATCTTGGGCAGACTTGATGCCAGCGATCTCAGAGGATGTAACTACTTGATCTAATCATTCGACATCTAAAAAGCACTTCTTGAAGATGTTATCAAGATCCCAGTGGATATCAGGCAGCAGCTCTGATCTCTGGAGAATCAGATCGCATCGTTCTTTATAGGTTGACTGCAGTTGTTCTACTGAGATGATGTCCGCCGCTTTCGCAAATACACCTACGATATGATTAGCCAAGACCTGGGAGTAAAAGTGATACTTCACTATAAATACAAGTGCCGTCTCGATATCAAAAAGATAAATATCAACCATCTCGTGCTCAAATATGGTCGCCTTCTTTAGGGCCTTAAGGATGGCATTGATTTTTTGTATACGAGGTCGTCTGGGACGACGAAATGATTTAGTAGCGTACTTAGAGGTGATGTCCTTCTTGGCTTTATTATAGATCCGCAACCTATCAGCTTCACTACCTAGCTCCATGGCATAGTGCTCCTTAACACCTGGGACCTTTGTATAAAGATCAAGCAGCTCATGCTTGAGCTCTTCAATATTGAGCTCTTTTAGATGCTTGGTGAACTTTGCTTTGCTCATGAGACTAACATAACAAATACAAGTGACAAAGCCCTTATCAGGTTACTTTCTTCTCCTTTAGATTACTATCTTGGTACAAACGATCAAGATGAAAGCTGTAAAACTTGACGACAAGGAGCAACCAGGAAATGCTACTGTCTCCTATACTTCTCGATATACTTTTAACCAAAGAACCAATGGCCAACCTCTTCAAGTGTTAACCGAAGACCAGTGGACTCACTGGCAAGAGAATGGTTATGTCATCATAAGTGATGCGGTTCCCGAATCTCAGATAGATGAGATGGCGGCGTTTATCTGGGAGTTTGAAGAGAAGAACGAAGCAGATAAAGAGACTTGGTATGTCGATAAGAATACCAAGAGAGATATGCGCATGACAGAGTTGAAAGGTACTGGCATGGTCGAAGCATATAACAATCAAGCTCAGTGGAACAATCGTATGTACCCGAAGATTCATAAGGCATTTGCAGATATATGGGGTAGAGAAGACCTTTGGGTGACAATAGATAGGGCTAATCTCAATCTGCCTATCGCCCCTAATCAGCGGTATGAAGCGTTCATCCATTGGGATATCGATACTTCCTTGAATCCACCTCCTGTTAATGTCCAGGGAGTCTTAGCACTTAACGATCAGACAGACTTAGATATGGGCGGCTTTCAGTGTGTGCCATCGTTATATAGGGAGTTTGAAGAATGGGTAAAAACTCAACCAACAGATAGGGATCCCTTTAAACCCGACACAACTGGCCATGACATTGTCAAAGTGCCCATGAAAAAAGGTGACTTGTTGATATGGGATAGCATGTTAGCTCATGGCATCAGAGTGAACAATTCTGATAAAGCACGCTTGGCTCAATACATAGCCATGACGCCCGCGCAACCAGAGAATAAATCACTTAGAGAATGGCGGATCTCTTCATGGAGAGATCGAGTCATACCTGAAGGATATCCTTTCCCAGGAGATCCACGCAACTGGGAGCAAACGAAGTATGAGGCTGCTTCGCTCACTGATCTTGGAAAGAAGCTCTTAGGATTAAAGTCATGGTAATAACAGCAAGTAAAGACTAAAATAAAAAAAGGACTTGATTGAGTTCAAGTCCTTTCTAATGATCTTTATTTTGTCTTAAGCCAAAGCTACATCTCTTTCTTTGATGGCAGCTACACCAACTATCAGCATAATAATTGATAATACAATGAGACTCCATTCACCAAGTGTAGGAATTGTTGAGGTTGTGACAATAGAAGCTGGTCACATGGTAGCTCCTGCTCCGATCGCTGCTGCTGGAGAACCTGCAGGTATCATGAAGATGAAGTATGGATCAGCATTATCTTCTGGGACGATACCAGGATCAGTTGTAGAGGCGAATGTCTCGCCCATACAGCTTGCTCCTCCACAAACGAAGTTTTCTAAAATGAATAATAATTGAGGAGAGTAGCACTATAATTCTTTAACATATTATATAATTTTATCATGTATATAAAATTAATATTCAGATATTTAAGTAGTTTTTTTAACTCAATACATTATGAATTATAATCTATCAGGTTCTACAGCAGGTATCGGCTTAGCCATTGCTACTGGCCTAGTTGTAGAAGGAGTGGAGTGTTATATCAATGGACGAACACAGGTCAGAGTAGACAAAGCTTATGAGTTGACTAAAGGTGCTTATCCTGCAGCC
>CALDEM010000096.1 GCA_937942435.1 uncultured Saprospiraceae bacterium | reverse complement strand
CGCAATTGCTCAGCATCTTATCGAGATGAACATCTTTACTCAGCAAGAGTATAGACAGTATGTAACTGAGAACTCCTAACGGAACATCCTTTTTCAGGTAGCGACCTTATGCATAAAGTAGCTATTGATCTGCTTGTCATCATATCTGATTAACAATCATATGTTTTCGTACTTTCAACCTCTTAAAACTATAGAGGATAAGTGAAAGTCTGTATAGCAGAAAAACCAAGTGTAGCCAAGGAGATAGCCTATGTCATAGGCGCTACGTCACGTAAGGACGGCTTCTATGAAGGCAACGGCTATCAAGTCACTTGGACCTTTGGACACTTCTGCACCTTGCTGCCACCTCAGGATTATGAAGCGCACTGGAAGCGCTGGGACCTGCGCACTTTACCGATGCTGCCTGAGCACTTTAAGACTAAGTTAATGAGCGATAGTGGTGTGAAGAAACAGTTTAAGATCATCAAAGGGCTATTTAAAAAAGCAAAAGTAGTGATCAACTGTGGGGATGCTGGGACAGAGGGTGAGCTGATCCAAAGATGGGTGATCAAGGAAGCAAAATATCAAGGAAAAGTGGAGCGGCTTTGGATATCTTCTTTGACTTCTGAAGCTATCAAAAAGGGATTTGAAGAGTTGAAACCGGCCAGTGATTTTGATAATCTCTACTATGCTGCCAGCTCACGGGCAATAGGCGACTGGCTGTTGGGCATGAATGCTACAAGGTTGTACACTTTGAAGTATGGTGGATACAAACAAGTCTTATCTGTAGGTAGGGTACAGACGCCAACCTTAGCCATGCTGGTCAAGAGACATCGCGAGATAGAAAACTTTGTACCTAAGGCTTACTGGGAGCTGCATACGAAGTACCGTGATGTTACTTTTAAAAATACAACTGGAAGATTTGATGTAATCGAAAAGGGGCAAGTGCTACTGGATCAGATCAAAGGCAAAGACATCGTGATCACCGATGTAGAAAGAAAGGATGGTAAAGAGTATGCGCCTAAGCTATATGACCTCACAAGTCTCCAAGTCCATTGCAATAACAAGTATGGGTTCTCAGCAGATAAGACACTGAAGACGGTACAGAAGCTGTATGAGATGAAGGTCGTCTCATACCCAAGAGTGGATACGACATACTTGCCTGAAGACGTGTATCCCAAGGTGCCTAAGATATTGGAGCGCCTAACAGATTATAGCGAGTATACTGCATCGATATTAAAGGGTAAGATTAAAAAATCAAAGAAGGTATTTGATAATAAAAAGGTGACGGATCATCATGCGATCATACCAACTGGTGAACAGCAACATTTGAGCGGAGAGCAAGCGCAAGTCTATGATATGATCGTAAGACGATTCTTATCAGTGTTTATGCCTGATTGTAAGGTTGCAAAGACCACAGTCAAGGCTGAAGTTGATACTGTGAAATTTGAAGCAAAAGGAAAAGAGATCATTGATGAAGGCTGGCGCGTTTTATTTCCAAAAAAGAATAAGTCTTCTAATGACGACAAAGAATCAGAAGAGGATGGCGTCTTACCATCTTTCAAAAAAGGAGAACAAGGACCTCATGAACCTGCCTTATTAGAAAAAATGACCAAGGCTCCATCTTATTATACGGAAGCATCATTGCTGCGGGCTATGGAGACAGCAGGCAAGCAAGTCGATGATGAAGAGCTCAGAGAACTTATGAAAGCCAATGGTATCGGTCGTCCTTCTACGCGAGCCAATATTATAGAAACCCTGTTTAGACGGAAGTATACTTATAGAAGAAAGAAGCAAGTCTTACCAACAGAAGTTGGGATACAACTGATCGAGACGATTAAAAATCAACTATTGATCTCTGCCGAACTTACTGGTCAATGGGAGAAGCGATTGAAGGAGATCGAGCTGGGCAACTATAGTCCAAAACCATTCATACATGACATGAAAAAGATGGTTAGCGATCTGGTCGCAGAAGTAAAAATTGAAACCAACGTAAAAAGGTTTGCCGCTCCTGTGGCTCACACTTATTCTAAATCATCGGCTAAAGGGAAAGGGCAAAAAAAGAATCCAAGAAAAAGTAAATCAAAATCTACTTCTAAAAACGGTCTAGCCAAATCCTCCATGCAATGTCCAAAGTGTGCTAAAGGTATCGTCGTAAAAGGAAAGACGCGATATGGTTGTACCCAATATAAAAGTGGATGTGACTTTGCTGTTCCATTTATCTATATGGGTAAGAAGATCAGCGATGTGCAAGTTAAGCGATTGGTTGAGAAGGGTTCCACTGTAAAGTTAAATGGCTTTAAAATAGATGGCGTAAAAGTCGATGGTAAAATTGTTTTAGATGGGAAGACAAAGCTTGTATTTGCAAAAGCGAAAACTATAAAATCTTCATCTGAAAATCCAAGTACTTCTGCAGCAGATATGCCTCCATGTCCAAAGTGTAAAGAAGGGCGACTCATCAAAGGAAAAGCAGCTTATGGCTGTACGCGATGGAAGTTAGGGTGTGACTTTACATATAGCTTTGTCAATATCAAAAAGAAGGCTGCTGGACAAAAACTAAGTAAAGCCTTGGTCTTGCAGATCATCAGTACTTAGCTAGATTAAGACATAGTGAGCGCTTCAATTACTTGCTATCCAATATATCTGATCTGATTTGCGGATAGATCTTCTTGCTTTGTGCATTGATTTAGTTTTCATTGACATTTTTTTGCGCATTCTAGGATTGCGTAATCTTGAAGTCGTATGATTAATATGGCTCGGTTGACAACACCTCTTTTCAAGTATGACCTGAAGGTCATCTGCTCAGCTAGTCCTTCTCTGTTGCGCCATAACGAGACAAATACTTCTTGTGCAGCATCTTTGCTAGCTGTTTTGTCCTTGAGTATTTGAAATGCTATATGGACTAACCTCGGATAGTGTTGTTTGAACAACTCTTGAAATACGGTCTCCAGCCCTTACCAGCTTGACGATATCTGTATCGATGTTAGAGTTTTCTTCGGTCATAAGACGTGCTTATAACGCAGAGCTCAATGATACAATTTTAATGATGTTAGTCTACCATTATGCCACCGCTAAGTTGCTTTTTGATATGCTTCCGACAGCCAATCTGTTAACTCTTGGTCTACTTCATCAGAAGACGTGATTCTTACTCGATGAGTACACATAGTCCCAAATGGTCCAGAGTTTTCTAATCGATCTGTAGTAGGTTTGTCTTTAATCTTAAGTCCCAAGTCAATCCTAGTCTTTGTCGCTGGCTTGATTAAAGCAAACTGCTTCTTTCTTATGATGCTTACAGCCGTTTTCTTAGGCGTGATCACCACATCTGATCCTAACTTTTTTACTGTCTTGAGGAGTTGCTCATAGATGGGTAACAGTGCCTCTTTACCTTTATACTGATTAGTCACCAAGTCTTCCTCAGAGTGATGCTCTTCTTTAGATAAGGTGACGATTGTGTTGGCAAAACCATGCGTGACTCCGTGCTCACTTTTTAGAAACTTTACACCTTCTGAGTGTTTTGCAAAAGCCTTGGCCTTCAATATCTTTTTCCATTCATCGAGTGACTTACCAGTTTTCTCTGGCATATTATTAATCATTGTTTGAAGCGCCTTGTCCATATGCTCGTATTTTGCGAAAGCTAAATATATGCTTTTCGTAAAAGGCAAAAAAGTAGTTCCTCTCTTATCCACGCTGAAGGATATTTTAATATGAAGTAATCTCACCTTAAGCCATGTTAATTACAATGATTATGGAACTAAATCTCCGTAAAAATTGATAGTAGTATGTACATAAACTTTTCACTCGCGATCGCGAGTGAGTCATACTTTAATTAAATAAATGAATAATCTATTCAACGAAGTGAGCAGACATCTTAATGATAATGTCATCATGCAATTATCAAATCAGATCGGTGCCAGTGATCCTAATCAAGTAAAGAGGGCGAGCCAGGGTATCTCTGAGCTATTGCTCAATGCCATCTCACGTAGCGCTAATAATCAGCAGACGGGTGGTGGACTCATGGGAGCACTACAAAATGATCATGATGGCGGTATCCTTGGAAATCTTTTAGGAACACTTGCCGGCCAAAATAAGGTTAACAATCCTAAGACGACTAATGGAGCAGGTATCGTAAGACACCTGTTGGGTAGCAAGCAGTTAGAGGCAGCTCAGGTGATCGCTCAGATGAGTGGATTGGACATATTTAAGTCTGGTGTACTTACGCAGTTGATAGCACCCGTTGTGATGGGTGTAGTAGGGCAACAGAGAAAGTCTAATAGCCTAGACCTTGGTGGTTTAGCTAATATCCTCTTAGGTGGCAACAAGAGCCAAGGACAGAAGCAAGGCGGTGGTGTCTTAGGCAATGTCTTAGGCAGTCTCTTAGACCAAGATGGTGATGGTAACATGATGGATGATCTACTCAACATCGGGATGAAGATCTTAAAGAAGTAATGAGTCTATGACGATAGATGTAAAGGTGTTTGCGCTTGGCGTAAGCACCTTTTTTCATTTGGGACAACCAGTAGTCATCTAAAATTAATGGTCGATCTGTTTGGTTTTAATTATAGCCGCACTATTTTACTGCTTGTAGTTGGGTGAGGCAGGCTGTAAGATCCGACATCGTAAAAATGATAAGTATGAAAAAGCAAAAGACTACTAAGGAAAAGAACCGTAGAGCGTTTATCAAAAAGGCATCAGTAGGAGCTGCAGGCTTCATGATCGTACCAAGGCATGTTCTTGGTGGTAATGGCTTTGTCGCTCCAAGTGATACGTTTAACATCGTGGGTATAGGAGCTGGCGGCAAGGGGTTTAGTGACATAGCAGAGTGTGCCAAGAGTCCACATGCTAATGTCCTCGCATTTTGTGATGTAGATGATCGCCAAGTCATAAGGGCCAAGACAGCATGGCCAGAGGCTAAGTACTATCATGACTTTCGTGAAATGCTGAATAAGCATGAAAAAGACATAGATGGCGTAACTATCTCTACGCCGGATCACACTCACGCTGTGGCGGCTTATGACGCTATGCAGAGAGGTAAGCACGTTTATGTGCAGAAGCCACTCACACATGACATCTATGAGGCACGTGTACTGACTGAGTCCGCGGACAAGTTTAAAGTAGTGACCCAGATGGGTAACCAAGGCGCCTCAGGAGATGGTGTGCGCAAGATGAAAGAGATGTACGACTCTGGTATGATCGGCATGGTAGAGAAGGTGGTCTGCTGGACCAATAGACCGATCTGGCCGCAGGCCTTGTCTGTACCAGAAGGATCAGCGCCTGTACCATCAGAACTCAACTGGGACCTATGGTTAGGTACTGCTCCGTATAGGGACTATAACGAGGGCTATCTACCTTTTGATTGGAGAGGATGGAGTGACTATGGCACTGGTGCATTAGGTGATATGGCATGTCATATCATGGATCCAGTGTTTCGGATCTTACCAATCAAATATCCTTCTTCTGTAGAAGCGAGTATGTCAGGCAGCTACATCGGCAACTTTGCAGAAAAGGACTACTCTGAGAGCTTCCCTAATGCCAGTAAGATACACTTCACATATCCACGTACTGATGGTCCCGGAGAGATCAAGTTAGCATGGATGGATGGTGGTATCCAACCAGAACGACCAGAAGGCCTCGGCCCCGACGAACCGATGGGCAACTGGGATGGTGGAACCATCTTCTACGGGACGAAAGGAACCCTAATGTGTGACTGCTACGGTGCTAATCCGAGGCTGATCCCTACGCGACGTATGGAGTATGAGGAGATGCCAGCAGAGACTGAAGCGCGGGTGCCAGAAGGCCATTATGTACAATGGGTCAATGCCGCTATGGCAGGTTATGGTAATGGTGAGACTAGTTCTCCCTTTTCATATGCTGGACCATTCACCGAGAGTATACTGATGGGTAATCTTGCAATTAATGCTTACAATCTGAAAAATCCAGATATGATCACTGACAACTTCTGGAGTGGTAGTGACAGGTTTATCGGCCGCAAGCAACTACTCTGGGACGGTGAAAAGATGGAGATCACTAACCTCGCAGCAGCCAACCAATGGGTACAACGTGAGTATAGAGGTGATTGGGATTTTGGGACTGTAGGGTAGAACGAAGAAAGTCTTAGCCATGATTTCAAGGGGTTAAATGATTACCAAGATTATATGTTCTTGTAAATCAAGAAATCAAGAAAATCATAGATAATAAAGGTTAAGACAAAAAGGTGAAGTATGAAGATCTTACATATAAATAATTGCTTGTGTAATAGAAGTACACAAGCACTTGGCTAATGGTTTCCAAGATGATATTTAACAACGCGCTTTATCAATTGAAATGATTGCTCATGGCATTGAGTATTCTCGAAAATTTGAAATGCAAATACAATATAAAGGACTGAGTCCGACATTTGGATATAGATCTCAATCATGATAAACCAACTCGGCATTTATCAGGGCGTTAAATGTGAAAGGCTTTCCTTTATAATTCGTTTCACTTTCTTTACGCCAAGTATTGCCTAGATAGGTTGTCCATGTTCTTCCTTGATCTAATGGTGCTGGAGTGTTTGCCAAGGTAGCACCATAAAGCTGATAGGTTCCTAAGTTGCGTGGTAATGTTTTTTTATAGTAGTATTTATCAGAAGTATACACCCACTCCATGCAGACAAAGAACCCATCTTTAGGGATAGCGATAGCGTACTCTTCCAAATTGATGTTGACCCAACTCTTTTTTTTCTTTGCTTGTCCAAGCACTGTTTCTGATAGGAGGTCTTCTCCAGGCCGTCCAGATGGTCCCATTTTGTAAATACGTATCCGAAACGGTGCCTTGTGTTTTCCATGCTTATGAATAAAGAAACTCACTGATTTTATAGTTCCAGTTCTGTTATTGTTGTTATCAATATACAGTGCAACCTTGTTGAAAGAGTGAGCGTAGTAATGGCCATTATATGCAGCTTTGGCTATGCCCTTAATTTCACCTTTGGTTTGATGAGTAGGCACTATGGTTATCTCATTGAGCTGATAAGCCTTCGGAGCAACAAAGAAGTTTAATCTGTTTGAGTCAGTATGAAGAAGGTCATTTGCTGCTATTTGCAAATCATCAAACCCGAGCGCTCTAATCAATAAAGAGTCATGGGTAGAAACAGAATCGAGTGTTAATAAGAACTGTCCCATCCCATCCGAGGCTACGCCCTTGCGCTGATTCATGACTTCAATAGTGGCATATGAGACAAGGGAAGAGTCGATCTTACTCAAGACTTGACCACGAATAGACAGTTGTTGTGCATTTACAACAGTGATAGTAAAGAGAAGATAAAAATGAAGGCAGATTATTCTCATGGAGTTCTTTTAGTGCTAAGGTTGGATGGATTGCCATACTATCAACGCCCATCCGATGCTATATGTGCCTAATGGCTTGCTCAGTTATCTTGCAAGTATAAATTATATGTCCTCTGATCAAAGCCTAACTAATGTTATCGCTTAAGTTTTATCAGCAGAGTTCACTCGATATCCTACTTTACTGATTCATCCGATCTATATCCCCGTTTATCTAAATTATTGATTTGCCCATAGCATTTTATAGTTCTTCGTGTCAGTAATCATAAAGTAGATGCCGATAAGGCGTCAAGCGCAAATGCAATCGAAGATATGATCAGGCTGAAAAACATCAACAAGTCCTATACGATGGGAGCGAACAAGCTACATGTTCTGAAAGGCTTAGATATTAATATAGATGAAGGAGCATTTGTGTCTATCATGGGCTCTTCTGGATCTGGTAAGTCAACATTGCTTAACATCTTAGGCATTCTTGATGACTATGATGAGGGTGAGTATTGGTTAGGCGATCAGTTGATCGATAAATCTCTGAGCGAAAAGCAAGCGGCTTTCTTTCGTAATCAGCACATCGGCTTCGTGTTTCAATCTTTTAACTTGCTCAACTTCAAGACGGCTCAAGAAAACGTAGCGTTACCCCTATACTATCAAAAAGTGCCTCGTAAAGAGAGGGCAGCAAGAGCATTAGAATACTTAGATATGGTCGGCTTAGCCGATTGGGCAGGTCACTATCCCAATCAGATGTCAGGTGGTCAACAACAACGTGTTGCGATCTCAAGAGCACTGATCAGTAATCCTCAGGTGATTTTAGCAGATGAGCCAACTGGAGCACTGGATAGTAAAACTTCTCATGAAGTGATGGAGATATTTAAAAAAGTAAATGGACAAGGTATCACAACAATTATAGTGACACACGAAGATGACATAGCAGAATTAACCAATCAGGTGATTAGGTTGAAAGACGGACAGATAGAGAATTAGTAAATTGGAAAATTAGTGAATGAGCAAGTGATGTAATTGTAAATTCATGAATCATAAAATTGAAAAAGATCTAACACAAATATCTAAGCACAAGAGCGAATGAAGTTATTAAACATGTTTAAGAACCAAGTGTAAAGGAGACATGTGATGAAGGAATCGCGAAACGATGGGTGGCCAGTGATTCTAATTAGAACCAAAAAAATACCTAAGCACAAAAGCACAAAAGCACAAAAGCACAAAAGCACAAAAGCACAAAAGCAAATTAACAAATGTTCGATTACGACAAGTGGCAAGAAATATTCACCAGCATCGGTAAGCACAAACTGCGTACCGTACTGACTGCTTTTGGGGTGGCTTGGGGTATCTTCATGCTTGTTCTACTCTTGGGTGCTGGCAAAGGATTAGGTAATGGAATCGCGTATCAATTTGAAGGAGATGCGCTCAACAGCCTGTGGATACGCCCAGGGCGGACATCCGTCCCATATAAAGGAATGAAAGAAGGTCGGCGGATCAAGTTAGACAATGATGATTATAAGTTTTTGTTGGATGAGTTTGAGAAGATAGAAGAGCTGAGTGGTAAGTACTTCTTAGGAGGTAATAAAGTGGCAAAGTACAAAGAGATCGCATTAGCTTATGATGTGCAAGGGATACATCCAGATGGAGCGATCGTCGAGGGTTTGTCTGTGACAAAAGGAAGAGCGCTTAACTATGCTGATCAATTAGAAAATAGAAAAGTGGCTGTCATTGGTGAGCCAGTGGTAGAGCAACTGTTTAAAGAAGAAGAGCCGATTGGTAAGATGGTTACTTTAGATGGAGCTGCGTATAGGATCGTTGGTGTCTTTCATGATAAGGAAGGCGAGCGCTCGATGCGTAGATTTTATTTGCCGATCTCTACTGTCCAAAAAGTATATTCTTCTTTAGATCGATTAGACCAATTGATTATAGCGGCAGGGGACTTGTCCTTAGCAGACATGGACTTGTTAGAGCAAAAGACAAAGGAAGCATTGCAAGGCCGAAAGATGATTGCTCCAGATGATAGAAGAGCATTGCGGGTATTTAATATGGCAAACGAATATCAAAGCTTCGTAAGCCTCATGTTTGTAATGAATGGTATCATATGGATGGTTGGTATCTTCTCTATGATTGCAGGTGTGATAGGAGTGAGCAACATCATGTTGATCATCGTAAAAGATAGAACAAAGGAGATAGGTATAAGAAAGGCGATTGGTGCTACACCAGGGTCTATAGTCAGTATGATATTTCAGGAGTCAATTTTTATAACTGCCATAGCCGGTTATGTAGGTTTGGCTTCAGGCGTAGGCGTGTTGGCCTTATTGCAAGGAGTAGAGTCAGAGTTTTTTAGAAGACCTGAGGTGAACTTTGGAGTAGTGTTCGCAGCAACTGTTGTTTTGGTTTTAGCAGGAGTTTTAGCAGGACTGCTTCCTGCCATCCAGGCATCAAGAATTAACCCAGTAACAGCAATAAAGAGTGATTGATGAGTGGATTGTTTGAAAGAGACAAATGGCAAGAGATCTTCGCTACAATATCGAAGAATAAACTTCGTACGTTTTTGACAGCATTAGGTGTCTTCTGGGGCATCTTTATGCTTGTGTTTTTGTTGGGCATGGGTAAAGGATTAGAAAACGGTGTTTATAAAGATTTTGGAGCAAGAGCTAAGAACATCATGTATGTTTGGTCATCAAGAACAACACTGCCATACAAAGGATATAAGGCGGGTCGCATGGTGCCACTTGAACTTGCTGACCTTGAGATATTAAAAGAAAAAGTGATCGAACTCGATAAGATCGCACCTCGCAATGAGATCGGTGAGCATCCAGTTGTCCATGGCATCGCTTCAGGAGATTATACCATAAGAGGTGAGTTGACTGATATGCCGCTTATAGAAGCTTTTAACATCACGAGCGGCCGATATATTAATCACTCGGATGTAGCAGATGCACGCAAGGTCTGTGTGATTGGCGAGACAGTCAGAGACGTGCTTTTTGGAGAAGAGACGGCAGTAGGATCACATCTGACAGTAAGAGGAGTCGACTTTAAAGTAGTTGGTGTCTATGAGCCGGGTCAGATCAAAGAATGGACAAGAGAAGATATGGAATCTGTAGTGATTCCACTAACAACGATGTCTCGAGCATTTGGCACAGGTGAGTACATAGATTATATGGTATGCGCTGCTAAACCTGGATACGCTGTAGCGCAGATGGAGCCTAAGATTAGAGAAGTATTGAAAAACTTAAAGAGCATACATCCTGATGATAGCAGTGGGATAGGCGGGTTCAATCTTGAAGAAGAGTTTCAACAGATACAAGGACTGTTCTTCGGTATCAAAGGTTTTTTATGGTTTGTAGGTATCGGTACTTTGGTGGCTGGTATCATCGGTGTCAGTAATATTATGTTGATCATTGTAAAAGAACGTACCAAAGAAATCGGAATTAGAAAAGCCCTTGGCGCGACACCAAACTCTATCATTAGTATGATATTGACAGAGTCTGTATTTATAACAGCCATATCAGGGTTCTTAGGCATGGCACTAGGGACATTTATTATCGGTGGTTTGAGTTACCTTTTGATATCTAACAATATAGAAACTGAAAACTTTTATAATCCGCAAGTGAACCCTATAGTTGGCATCACCGCGACTATCATATTAGTAATCGCTGGTTTATTGGCGGGTCTTATCCCTGCTCTACAAGCTTCAAAAGTGAACCCTGTAGTAGCTCTAAAGGATGAGTGACCGATCTCGAAGAGTCGAGTACGACAGTGCTCGAAGGGAACGAACCGCGAAAGCGGCGAGCACGTAAAGAATATTAAAAGTTATAATTCTTTGTTTGCCCAAAACAACAACAAAGGAGCCAAAAGCTCCTTAATTAAACGAGCGAGCTAAAAGCAGCGAGTAAAATACCCACACGCTGCAAGCGGCCGTAAACAAAAACGAGCCATGCTGAAAGCAGCGAGTGAAAAATACTCACACGCTGCAAGCGGCCGTGAATATAAACGAGCGAGCTGAAAGCAGCGAGTGAAAATACTCACACGCTGAAAGCGAGCGTGAACAAAACGAGCGAGCTGAAAGCAGCGAGTAAAAAACCACACACGCTGCAAGCGGCCGTGAACAAAAACGAGCGAGCTGAAAGCAGCGAGTAAAAATACTCACACGCTGCAAGCGGGCGTGAACAAAAACGAGCGAGCTGAAAGCAGCGAGTATAAAAACCCCTCAACCCTAACTGAATAACAACCAAGACGAATTATAAAAAGAGAATATCTCAACAACCGAAAAAAATTATAAAAAAACAAAAATCACAAACCCATGAATAAAGGATGTCTTATAGGATTAGGAGTTATTCTACTGTTGATGACAGTATTCTTAGGCTACTACTTCGTGAGCCAAGGAGATGGCGGGCCGATACAATACGAATCAACCAAAGCAGAAGTTAAAACCATACTTAACAAAGCAGTGGCTACAGGTTCTATCAAGCCGCGGCTTGAGGTCAATGTGAAGCCACAAGTATCGGGTGTGGTAGATCAATTGTATGTAGAAGCGGGAGAGCAAGTAAAGAAAGGTCAGAAGCTCGCTAAGATAAAGTTGATCCCGAGTGAGGTTAATGTCAACAGCGCAAGATCTAATGTTGAGTTGGCAAGGATAAGAGTCACAGAATCTAAAAGAGAGTTAGAAAGACAAAAGAGTGTCTTCGGCAATAAGTTGGATGTAGAAGAAGCACAAAGAAGCTATGAGCTTGCGATACAAGAAGAGAAGAGACAAAGACAGTTGTTAGATGAAGGTATCACATCCAGTCAAGAGTATGATCGAGTAAAGTTAGATCTTGATCTGAAAAAGAATGCTTTGGACAATGCCAAGTTGCAATCGAAAAACACATTGAGTCAATTTGAATCAACACTTGACATTCGCCAACAAGAACTGGAAGCCGCAGTTAATAATCTCCAGTTATTAAAGGAAGGAGTAACGAAGAGTTCACAACAAGTGTCTAATATCGTAGTGGCAACGGTAGATGGGATGGTCTTAGATGTACCGGTAGAAGAGGGTAGCTCAGTGATAGAGCGTAACAACTTTAATGAAGGAACGAGTATCGCGGTGATAGCAGATATGGGCAATATTATATTTGAAGGCAAAGTAGACGAGTCGGATGTAGGTAAGTTAAGCGAAGGTATGCCTTTGCAATTAACGGTGGGGGCTATACCTGATGAGAAGTTTGATGCAGTATTAGAGTTTATTTCTCCTAAAGGAGAAGAAGCAGAAGGTACTGTAAAATTTGAAATCAAGGCTGCTATCACAGCACGACCAGAAGGTGCATTTCTACGTGCTGGCTATAGTGGTAATGGAGATATTATCATCAGCAAGCGAGACAGTGTAGTTGCTGTCCAAGAGCGCGACGTCGTTTATGAGAATGACTCAACTTATGTTGAAGTAGTGGTCGGGGATCAAGACTTCGAGAAGAAGGTTGTAGAACTTGGGCTGAGCGACGGACTATATGTAGAGGTGATTAATGGCCTCGATACTACAACTGAAATCAAGAGGCGTATCAATCCGGAAAATGAAAGGAAAGAAGGGTAACGATTATAATTAAGAAGTAGAAAAGGAGAGGATACCGTATTGGAATCCTTTCCTTACTAATTCTGGAGCATTTGCAGCATTCAGTTTTTCTAATAATTTCTTCTTGTGACTTATGATCGTGTGACTACTTAAAAAGAGTAGCGGATATTACTTGGTATAGTGTATTGGTACAAGAAAATGCTGACTCGCAAGTTGTCTCATCATAACAATCACTATCTCCACAATCTATGTAGCCATCATTGTCGTCGTCTAATCCATTACCACAATCTGTCTCTTGTGCAATCATGCACAGAGAACAGATTAGTAGGTAAGTGGTCATTAGTAGTTTGGAGTAATTAATACAGGTCATTTTACAATTGGTTTATTGCAAAGGTGGTTCATGCTCATACTCGTCGCACCCTTAATTCTATTTTCAGTAGACTCTTTTCTTTTTTTGGTATTGATTGTTCTTTTATTCGTTGTTCTTTATGCGATAAGAAGCCTTACATAATGGTTGATTGGTATTTGTAGGCTGTATCTTTGCTCCATGGATATAGATCAACCTGCTTCCTTGAAGCGGTTTAATATCAGATTATTGCTCGTACTGGGTATCATTGGTTCAGTGCTCGTCGGAGTGGGCGAGTGGATGCTTCATTATCTGCCAGACGGACCGGGCGGAGAGATCGCCATGCTGGATGATGTACCCCTTGATAGAGCAAGTCAAGGCCACTTTTTGGCTATCTATGCTGCGCCTTTGTATTTTGCTGGCTACTACGGTGTGATGCGCATATTTAGTAGTCAGAGTTACTGGTTTTCGAGATTGATGATGGTTATAGGTATTTATGCCTTTGCGGTTGGTGGGATATGGATAGGCTCCAGATATTTTGGAGCAGTAGCTTTTCAATCAGTCGATCAACCAGATGCACTTGGGCTATTAAGAGCAGCATTTAGCAGTCATTATCAATCGATAGTATGGGTATTGCGCATATGTATAGCCCTGATATCATTATTGTATATCTACCTCATTTATACCAATAAGATCGGTTTACCGCGATGGCTCATGATATTCAATCCGGTATTGATCTTAGCATTCGTTTTGTCAACACTTCTATGGCTAAGTCCTGTAGGCTATCACCTCGCACCTGCAGCTATGAATGTTACTCACTTCATTTTTTTCGGTATGCTCTTGCTTCAGTTCCGCAAGATTGATCGTCCCATTTAGGACATATGTTTGTTATAGAAAGAGGGCTGCAACATTAGTATTTGTACTTTTACTCATCCAAAACATGACGTTATTATGAAGTGGCTTTTTAGAATCTTAATCAGCTTAGTGATATTGCTATTGATTGCTTTTGTGGCGATCTACTCTTACTTTAGTGGAGATGCCACGATACCTTATGATAGACCAGACCCTCTGCCTGTGGAGGTGCCAACTTTTACAGAGGCCTCTTTAGATTTTGTACAGAACTTTTATGAGCCAGATCACCTACCCTTTATGGGGAGTGCGATTATCGACGTCGATAGTGATGGACAACCTGAGTTGTGGTTAGGCGGCGGCAAGGGCCAAGTAGACGGTTTGTTTAGATATGATGATGGCACTTTCGTAAATATTACCCAAGAATGGAAACTTGACGATAAACCTGATGCAGCTCATTCATATGGAGCGGCTACTTGGGATATGGACAAAGATGGTGATGATGACTTGTTGGTTTGTAGACCAGATGATGTCTACATCTATTATAATCAGGGCTCTTCTTTTAGTAAAGGTCAAGCCCTAAATATTCCTCTTAATGAAAAGTCGGTTCCTCTATCTCTGACACTTGGCGACATAGATGGTGATGGACTCGTGGATATGTTTGTGAGTGCTTATATCGCCCAAGCATTTGTCGAAGGACAAACCATCTTTACTGATAAGTCTTATGGGGCTTCAAGTCTGCTGATGAAGAATATAGGCGGAGGTAAGTTTCAAAATGTCACAACTCAATCAGGCTTAGACTATGTGCATAACACATTTGTAGCAGTACTCGTAGATCTTGATGATGATAGCCATCTTGATTTAGTGGTTTCTCATGATACAGGCGAGATTAGAACTTATAAAAACAATGGCTCCGGCATCTTCAAGATGATCGATAATCCTCTCACTGATCACTTTGCATATCCTATGGGTATCTCTGTCGGAGATTATAATAATGATGGTCGCCCCGATTTATTTGCGAGCAATGTTGGGACCACGATGCCCAGAGCTATGTTGAAAGGAGACTTGGATGCAGAACAAGAAAAGAACTTTGTCACAGATTGGATCCTTTTTAAAAACGAAGGAGGTTTTAATTTTTCAAATGCTGCGAAAGATGCGCAACTCGCAGACTATGAGTTTGGCTGGGGCTCTATCTTTCAAGATTTTAATTTGGATGGATTGCAAGACTTGTCGGTAGTAGAGAACTATGTATCTCTCCCTAACTTCAAGCTGGTAAAACTGCCCGGTCGATTCCTACTCAATACGCCAGATTATCAGTTTGTCGCGACGGGCCAAGAGTCAGGGGTGACCAATCCTCATTATGGTACGAGCCCTCTATCTGCAGATTTTAATAATGATGGATACCCAGATTTAGTATTTGCTAACTTGGCGGGTCCTTCTAAGGCATATATCAATGATGGTGGATCTCAGAGTTTTGTTAAAGTGCAATTAGAAAAAAGTGCGCGTTCACTTGGCGCTAAGGTGGTTGTAACCAAAACTGACAACTCAAAGTCGACTGACTGGTTGATCAGTGGAGAAGGCCTCGCCAGTGAGCAGTCGCACACCCTCGTTTTTGGATTCGATAAAGGTCAGACGGTAAGTGCCGTGGATATATACTACTCAGATGGGCATCGATCTACACTCGATGCTCCTAGTGTGAACACGACACTTTATGTCTCTGATTCGGTGTCGGTAAGTTTAACTGTTCCTGTAGTAGAATAGGAGCAAAATATGAAGAGTAGCTCAAACGAACTTCTAATTACTCTGCTTCTTGTCGCGGCTGTTGTTTTATCAGTTTGGCTGGCAAGGGATGAAGCCGTCTATGGCCACATCTGCCCATTGTTATTTAGTATGCCTGCATGTTATTATGTCTTAGCATTGTTTTCTGGAGCACTTGGCTTGCATTTGTTTCAAAAGTATAGAGCGCTATTCTATGTTATGATAACTTCATTAGGTGCGCTTGCATTATTTGCCAGTATAGGCGAGGCTAGTGGGTACGTTTCATGCCCTCGTCTTTTTCTTGATATACCTGCTTGTTATCTGTCTTTGATTATTTGTGCTGCAGTATTGCTACTCAAGAGAAGTCAGATGAGATAGTCCTTAACTTGCAGAGTTCCGACCGTAAGCTTAGACTCTCTAGTGTTCTTTTGTGGACTTCCTGTAATTAATTGAGGAAGGTATGAGTTATTCCCAATCAGAATTATATGATCATACGGGATCAAGACTACGGATTTTAAATCATGAGATCGATATGGGGGGCAATAATGTATGAGTTCCCTTGTCAAAATATCTTAGTTCTTATATCAGGTTATTTTTTATATAGTAATGAGTTAAGAGAAGCATAGAGAGTAAATAGCTAGATAACAGTTCTGACAGGGCTTGATACTAATGGAGCTGATGGGTTAGTGTTAGGTGCCTTAATTGTAATTATATAAAGTGATTATGTCTGTGATTCTAACAATCTATCGGAGGTCAGATAAGATGGGGGTAATTAGCAGGGCAGGTATAAAAGAGGAGAGGTTACTCCGTAATCTTTCTAAATACAAAATCAACATAAGTTTCCCCACTTGGGTCTTCATATAAGATAGGGTCTTTACCATAGTAACACACATTAGCCAAGCCTACTTCATCAGCACGCTCCTTTAGTGCCCTTACGTGAAATGCATGATGATATATGATATCTTGACTAAGCGGAGGAGCAACCGGTGTAAGAGTATTGCTTGCCCAAAACTCAGGGTCATCTTTACTCATGAAGTCCATCATATCTACCTTGTCTCGATATGTCTCTATCTCTGGAGTCTCATATTCTTCTAGGTTAGAAACGCCATAGAACTGGCTGATGCCAGCTGCATTGACCGCAGCCACCATGCTCCATTTGATACCATAATCTTGAAAGACATTAGCGATCCATCTATCTTCTATGTCATAGCTACACTGTGTCTGGATAACAGCTACTCCCTTGACGCGCGTCGACTCTCTCAGTACAGGGTCTGGACTAGATATGTCTTTCATATCATCCTGCATAGATACCCACAATGATGCACCTGCACCAGCAGAACTGCCTGAGATCACGATGTCGTCTTTGTTGATATTGAAGTCTTGAGCCCGACTCCTCACGTACTGAAGGGCTCGCTTGGCATCTTCGAGACATTTGATGACACCTACATTTTCATCACCTCCGAGTTGTAACAAACTATAGTTTATGCTAGCTACTGCTACACCTTGTGATAAGAGTGAACGCATATTGTCGACATTATAATCGCTAAATACCCTGTCCTTGTCACCATTTATAAAGCCACCGCCATGTATGTATAAGAGCAGACCAGTGGGCTTTGTGACATTAGGAAGAGCTATGTCGAACTTTGCTCTCTCATGGGTATCATAGGCGATGTCCTCAACAAACTTCACGTCCAAGTCGCTAATGGCTTCTGGTGGTGTTGTATAAGGTAGATTGCTCTTGGCCTGTGTTTGGCTTGTAGATTTGCAGGCTACGTGAAGAAGTGCCAAAATGAAGATGGATACTAATAGGATATTTTTGCTCATGACTGTCATTGTAACCGTCAGCTAAGGTATTAATTCTTAAAGGTCAATATGCTATTCAGTTTATATTGATATTTGCGCTATCCAAAACGTCCATCATCTTTATCGAAACACACATAGTCTCAAAGTTAACGCAACGACTGCGATTGCCTGATTATGCGATCGGCATATTTGCAGCTGCCATGACAAAGTCGGCCATCAAAAAGGCGATAAAGAAACAATGGGTGACAGTAGATGATGAAGTTGGTTCGACTGCCACTTTTGTAAATGGAGGAGAGTGTATAAAGTTAACGATCCCTCCACACAACAACGCAAAGAAAGAACTTGGACTTTTCCTTAAAGTACTCTATGAGGACGAACACTTAGCTGTTATACAAAAACCTGCAGGTATCTTAGTGAGTGGCAACAAGTTCAGAACGATTGCCAATGCCTTGAGTCAGAACCTTAAACCCAGTACACTCGTAGATGCAGCGCAACCACAACCTGTCCATAGGTTAGACTTTGCAACCACAGGTGTCCTGCTTATTGGAAAAACAAGCAGTAGTATAATTGCTTTGAATAACCTATTTGTAATTAAAGAGATCGAGAAAACTTATTATGCTGCCACGATTGGCAACATGAATATTGAAGGAACGATCACTACTGAAGTAGATAACAAATCAGCAGTCTCTAAATACAAGGTAATTGAGTCAGTAGATTCTATAAGATTTGGTCAGCTCAACCTGGTTAAGTTACAACCCGTGACAGGAAGGCGCCATCAACTTCGTAAGCATCTATCTAGTATCGGGCATCCCATACTTGGGGATAAAGACTATGGTTTGGAAGGGCTTGTTCTCAAAGGAAAGGGTATGTACCTACATGCACATGCTTTAAAGTTTATACATCCATTTACAAAAGAAGTGATGCTTGTTGAAGATGCGTTACCAATGCGATTTGCAAAGATTTTCAATAATCTATAATAAGACGTAAAGTAAATGAGTACTCAATCACATCCATCAATATAACAAAGTAGAGTAGATCCAACACCCACCTCAAATTCAGCATATATATCAATGCTCGCAGCACTTGAATATTCAACGGTGCTATTGCTACTAACTCTTTGACTGCTTTCTAAAATCCCCGATGTGTGATATGTCTTATCTGATGCCAATGGCCCAGTCAGTTGATTTGTTCCTGCATAGTTAGTGGCACATAGAGTACTGGAGCCTGATTCATCTGCTCCACAATCTATAATGTTAGAAACAACTCTGCCATGCCCATCAAGATCTACTTCGGTAGAGGAAGAACTATAAGAAGAATCTCCGTTGTTGATCGCCGCACTGCCAGCTTGTAGATGGAAGTCGGGATTCTGGATTGATGCATTAACAAAAGTGGGGTCACCAAAGGTGCTATTAATATTACAATTAGTATTTGATATATAATTAGCATAACCAAAATAAAATGTGCCATTCCAACTCACCTCAAAGTAAGTAGCACCTTTGTCAAGATATATATTGTTGTAATCAAAGATTAACCCGGGCTGTGCATTTTCTGCATTTGCAAAAGTGTTTAGATCATCCAGATAAAAGATATTTCTGCTGATGGTACAGTCTTCAGAATAACTCAAGAATAGCTCGCCCGTGAATGAGTCAGAATAATCGTTCTGATAGAAGGTGTTACCTGTGATAAAATCAAAGAAATAAATAGTTGCCCTTTAGTGAAACATCTATTATCTTTAGCCAATGGGTCATTACCGAACAGTCAAAACATACAAAAAGTATACTGAATCGTTCCTTGATACCCTACCGAATAAAGTTAGAGACAAGTTCATCTGGACATTTCAACTTATCGAAGATATTGAACATGTTCCTATTACTTATCTTAAGCATATCGAAGATGGAATCTATGAAGTACGTGTGAAAGTAGGCTCGAATACGTACCGGATTATGTCCTTTTTCGATGAAAACAAATTAGTACTAACAATAAACGGGTTTCATAAGAAAACACAAAAGACTCCAAAATCAGAAATAACTCGAGCCAAGAAAATCAGAGAAGAATATGAGCAAGAAAAATCCTAATACACAAACACTTGAACAGCTTAAGCTCAAATACTACGGTGAAAAAGGAACAACTAAAAGAGATGATTTCGAAAAAGGATATGAAGAATTTAAGCTCGGATTCATGATTCGTGAAGCCAGAATTAAGTCTGGTTTAACTCAACAAGAATTAGCTGATAAAGTAGGAACTACCAAATCTTACATTTCCAAAATTGAAAACAATATAAAAGAAGTGAGGATTTCAACTTTGAGGAAAATCGTTGAATTTGGATTAGGGGGGAATCTCGAGTTAAAAATACATCTTACATGAATAAAGTACCACAGATAATAAGGTGCCATGATGATCATATCCCTTCCTTCCTCAGAGATACGACACATGCACCTAGTACGTTACCTGTGACAGTGCAATCAATGACTTTGCCTGTAGTAGGATAATCAAATCCGCCGAGTGAGAGCCCTGCCACTTCATTGTTATAAACGATATTGTTTCTAACAGTGATGTTGCTTGTCGTTTTGCCTTGATTCTCACATCCTACCTCTATCCCATAACCGTTATTGTAGCTTGTATTATTTTCTATAATTATATCCTTGCCTCCATCTACGTATATGCCACCAGAAGTAGCATATGTAGCCAGACAATTATAAACTGTATTGTCTTTGATGATGCCATTGCGAGCTTGATCATTGGCAGGTGCTTCTCCTTCATGGCCGATGATATCGATACCGATATTAGTATTGTCATACACTCGGTTACCAATCACTTCCCAGCCATCTACGTTTCCATTGATTGCAAATGCTTCACTATATCCTAAGATACAATCAAAGACTTCATTATAATTTATCCTGAGATCTGTGATGGCATCAGTACCATTGCGGCCATAAACGATGATCCCTTGGGCATTAGTTTGCTCAGTAACAAGAGCATTTGGGTTAACCGAAAAACTAATCTCTGATACCTTGTTGTTGTATATGTATATACCATCACCGGCGCCCTCTATAAGTATGCCCTGAGCATCTGTCATCTTGTTGTTCGTAAAGTGAAGTCCTTCTATCGTTAAGTTGCTTTTGTTGTTGATGGTAAGTATGGCAGTTGTGCTCGCGTCTGTAGATCCGTCAACAAGTACGGTCTCTCCTTGATAGTTACTGATTGTTATCCTCTCCGAGGATGTCCCTGATACATTGATGCTGATCTTTTCAAAGTAAGTACCGCTTCTGATATAGAGATTGTCTCCAGCGGCTAATTGATCAGCGCCATATTGTATGGTTGACCAAGGTGACGCTAAGGAACCGAGGTTGCTATTGCTTCCACTGGTAGAGACATAGTAGTCTGCTGCTAGAGATGTCATCGATATGGCAAGGACAAGACTTATAGTAATTATAAGTTTATGAAGCTGCAAAAAGTATATTGTAAGAACTTTCGTCAAGAAACAAAGTGTTAGATATAGTTTACGAGATATTTGAAAGTTAAAGCAGATCAGATGTTCGTATTTTGTTCTATGATACGAAGGTAATTTTAAATTAAGGTGTACACAATATTCCACCACTCTCAATAGTAATGCTGCCAGTGTCTTCGACTGTTATGTTCTGAGCTGACATATTTAAAGTGCCATTATCTTGTACAATTAGAAGTCCATTGGGTTGTATCGTTATGGCACTTCCGAGTCCAGTTATTCCAGACCCGATGATTGGGTCATTAGCAACATTAGGTATCTCTATAATAGTTCCGTTAGTTGGGACACAACCTGTGTTCCAGTTGCCTGCATTGTTCCAATCTGTGCTTATGGCTCCAGTCCATATGTGGACCGCTACGGATGGACAACCAACAGTACTACTCAATGAAGTCTGCCATATACCTCTACCAAAGGACGCTGCCCTGAGCGTATTGCTTGCTTCATGGATATGGAAGTCTCTGATGCTTACTGGAGGCAAGTTCGTATTGAAAACTGTCCAAGTGGAAGCGCCAGCAACTCGCTCATATACTCCAAGCTGAGTACCTAAGTATAAGTCTCCTGTGCCTGCCTTTTCTATAATTGTAAAAGTGGGCATATTAGGTATCCCAGTTGAGATGTTTGTCCATGTAGTGCCCGAGTTAGTCGACATGAACACTTTAGCACCAGCTGTGTAATTGCCATATGTGATATAGAGTGTTGCTGCATCTGTAAGAGAAGCCTGTATGCTAGTGATCTTTGCATTTGATGTCCCTGAAGGCCCGGTTATGTCTGTCCAAGTGCTCCCTCCATTAGTAGATCTCCTTATATCTTCGTTTCCACGTACAGCATATATCACTGCAGCGTCAGCTGGTGAGGCAGATATGGAAGAGTAAGGAACAAAGTTGGCAGTGTGACCTGTTACTGATGTCCATGAGTTTCCATTGTTTGTAGTCTTGTAGATATTACCATATCCTGCATAAAGAGTAGTTGGTGTTGTTGGATCCATTTCTATTGGCCAGACAAAATCCGCTTCATCATTTTGATTCTGAGGTTGTGGAGATGCATCTTGATCAGTGACCCAACTATCGAGCGTTCGATTTAAAAGTCCCTGCTGACTTTGACAAAAAGATATGTTTGAGTTTATGTAATTAATAGCTCCGTCTATACCATCGGAGTTGTTATTTATGTTTTTCCATTCCGCCGATTTTAGAAAAGCTCCGTCGTTGTCCTGAGCACCAGCAATAAGGATACCTGCATCATCAGGGTATCCATCCATTCCATAGAACTGCGTAATAAAAAGTCCCGTGGATAAGTCAGTCCATGTTGCATCAATGTCATGGAAGTCCCCTTTGTGTATGCCTCCATCGTGTACAGAGAATATGATCGTATTGCTTCCCGGTTGATACTTCATCATGTGGTGATCAGAATGTACATATTGACCAGGATCACCAGGTTGTGTCCAAACTCCGTTGAGGTGCTCAGTCCATGTGATACCACCATTTGATGAAACCCATCCTGAGATACCTCCGATCATCAATTTATTAGCATCGTTAGGTGCTACTACCATAGCCATGTTATAGCCTCCTTGTGTATTATAGTTTTGCGGCATATTTAGTGATACCCAACTGAAACCATTGTCGCTAGACTTAACACCAGTCCCATTGTCATCAAATGCATATATAATATTAGAATTTGCTGCTGACATAGCGATTTCTATTTTGCTTGCACCAGTTATAGTATGAGCAACACTCCAATTAACTCCTTTATCGTCTGAGACAATGATATCAGCTTCGGATCCCGCAAATAAGAGTGAAGGGTTGTTAGGGTCTTGTATTAAGTCTGTTGCAGGAAATCCATCTACTTCAGTCCAGGTAGCGCCTCCATCCGTAGTTCTTTGGATGTTACGAGTTGTAGTCGCTACAACGATGTTAACATTAGTCGGATCTATCCACAAATGATTGACTTGAAACATACCTGTAACATCACTTGTCGCGCTATTAGTTAGTCCTGTCATTGAAAACGTGTTCCCTCCATCTGTAGATTTTAAAACGCCAACACTGGTGGAATGAAGCCCATCAGCATCACCGCTTGCTATATAGATCGTTCTACCATCACTTGAGATGACGATATCACTTATACCTAATACAGGCAAATTACCACCTGCTGCGGTCCAATCAGCTCCTCCATTGGTTGATTTCCAAAGTCCGCCATTGGCAGCTCCAACCCATATTGTATTAGCATTGGAGGGATCAAAGGATACTACATTGAGCCTTCCCATGCCTGCATATGCGGGAGATGTTGCCGTCGGTATGGTATCGGGACCTAAGTATGACCAGTTGGAAGTAGCCATCTTTAGATTGGACTCTTTGTCATTACGGTTTGCTTCTTCCCAAGCGTCCCAGACAATAGTGCTATTGGCAAAGCGACCACTATCATCAGTTTGAAATCTCCAGAAGTACTCCCATCGCGCATACTTTTTATAAGCACTGCTATAGTTGGCTTGACTTTTTAGTGTGCTCTTATCATCGAATCTTTCACTCATCACCGCCTTGATTTCTTCAAGATTCTTACCTTCTTTTTGCATCTGTATCCACTCTTGACCTGAAGTAGTAATAGATATCGCGAATAATGTGATGAGTAAGAAAATGGA
>CALDEM010000095.1 GCA_937942435.1 uncultured Saprospiraceae bacterium | reverse complement strand
TTCAAACAAGATAGCCAACGAACACACTTTTGTTTGTTTTTATTCATGAAATGTGAATTCTTTCTGTGGCCTCATAGCTTAGTTGTCTTCATTCTATTAATTGTTTAATCTCTTTTCCAAAAAATCACCCTACTTTGGGTCCATTAGGGTAGTTAGTCCCACAATTAGGATATTTTTTAAATCAAAGAAAATTTTAATGTAATGGCAGATTTATTCGATATGCTTCAGTCTCAAGTAGGCGAATCTTTAGTAGGCGCACTAACTAATCAACTCGGTGGTGCGACACCTCAACAGACCTCTAATGGCGTCCAAGGAGCTATGTCTATCTTGATGAGTGCACTCGCTAAAAATTCTAAAAATTCGCAAGGTGCCAGTGCATTAGGGGCCGCACTTGATCGCGATCATGATGGTAGCATACTGGATGATATCGTAGGATTTGTCAATGGCAGCTCTCCTATCAATCAAACTAAAGCGGGCAATGGTGCAGGCATCCTCGGACATATCCTCGGTGGTCAGCAATCCAATGCTATTGACTCGCTGACTAAGATGAGTGGATTAAACAGTAACCAATCGTCAAATCTCTTGGCTAAGTTGGCTCCAGTTGTACTGGGTATGCTCGGGAAACAAAAGAGAAGCCAAGGTCTTGATATGAGCGGACTAACTAATATCCTCAACAACTCTGCAGCGACTGCTCAAAAGAAGACGCCTCAGGCCAGCATACTCACTTCATTCTTAGATCAAGATGGAGATGGTGATATCAAGGATGATGCGGCCAGGATAGGTTTTGGTCTTTTAAAGAGACTCTTTAAGAGATAAAGATTAAGCTTCTATGGTCGACCCAATGGTCATAGTTAGTGCTTTCAAAAACAGTAATAAGAAAGCCCTTTGCAACTTGTGAAGGGCTTCTTTTTTTTGAAAAAAAAATAGAAATTAGAACTGAGATTAGAGTCTAAGTCATTTAAACAACTGTTGATTCTTAAGAAGCTCAAGGGATATCAACTCCTTCAAACTATAAAGAACAAATGGTAATCTATCTAAAATAAAAATGGCCCGCCTGCAGAGCAGACGAGCCAAAACAAGTACTAAAGGGACTCACTCCTTTTAGATTTTTATAAATCTCGAATGATCAAGTATTTCACCATTAGATGTAATTGTAACTTGATATAGTCCATTTTGTAAATCACTAACAGGTATGCTTTCATTGATCACTCCTCCTGGTAATGTTAACTGACGAACAATTCTACCTGTAGCATCAAATATTTGTAAGAAGCTCTCTTCGTCGCCGTTATCATAGCTTAGATTAATGAAATCTGAAGTAGGATTAGGAGAGATAGATAGACTTGGCTCATCTATAAAGAATTCACCATACTGACGTCCTGTAGTTTCGCTTGCTCTTGAAGCTTTTCTTCCGTCTCCTTGGAAGTATACTTCGTTAGAGAAGTCTGAGTAAGTTGATCTCGAGCATACTGACCTTACTGCAACTATTACTCTTCTTGAGCTAGAAGTACTTATAGTAACACTTCTACCTCTAACCGGTATTAGGAATCTTCTTGAATTACCTTCAAATCCTAAAGAGATCTGGTATCCTCTCGCATTAGATACTCTATCCCAAGTTACTCTGTATCGAGAAGAAGAAAGTTTTGTTAAGCGTAGATTGAGAGGAACCTGACATACATCATCACATATTACTCTATCAAGTACAAATGGATTAGATAGATCAAAGCAACCAGTGATCTGACTGATGTTGTTTCCTACCTCAACTCCAGAAGCACCTGCATATGCAAGAATATATACTCTATACTCACCAGCGCTCATACCATCTGCATTGATCGTATTAGTAGTTGGCAATGCGATGATATCATCTGCACTATTAGTTACAACAAGTCTGTAATCACCTCTTATATCTTCTGGTACAAATCTTAGGATATCAGGACGGCCATCTGCAGCACAAAGTTGGATAGATGTTCTTCCATCTCTAAGCGCTAAGCTTCCTGCTTCAACATCACATCCTGCAGCTTGACGTGTTACTTCAATGAAATTAGTAGATATATCTTCACAAAAATCATCTGTAAGTGTTGATAGTGATTGTCCTATAACTGGATCACCTAGTCCACGATAATTCCATCCCCAGATACGACATGTGCCTGCTGGTGCATCGCTAAGATCTATCGTGTTAGAATTAGCAGAGTTAACCCATCCAAGTATGTTATCACTATCGTCAGTGATGATATACCAGTAGCTTAGGAAAGGTGCTGTCGTAGAGTGTGTTACATCAAAAGTGATGTCTCCAACTGTACCTCTATAAGAAGTACTTCCATCGACAAGACTAACAGTACCTCCATCTGGAATCTCTCTATAGACTGTTATAAAGTTATCAGAGATAGCCTCACAATCATCATCAGTAAGTGTAGAGATTGGATCACCTATAACTGGATCGCCAAGACCTCTGTATGACCAACCCCAGATACGGCATGTACCTGCTGGTGCTTCACTTAAGTCTATTGTGTTACTATTAGCAGAGTTAACCCATCCTAAGATGTTGTTATTAGCATCAGTGATGATATACCAGTAGCTTAAAAACTGAGCCTCATTTACGTGAGTGACGTCAAAAACTACTTGGCCTGCGCACTGAGCGAAGTTAGTACCTCCGTCTAGTAAGCTAACCATACCTCCATCTGGAGCTTCTCTATAAACCGTAAGTGGCTCTGAAAGATCAAAACATCCTGTGAGAGCAGATAGATTGTTACCTACTACTGCCCCTGCAAAACCTGCGTCATATGATACTGCCCAGATTAGACATGTACCTACACCAGCGCCATCTAAATCAAATGGGCCAGCACCCGGAGGTACAGCAAGGATATTATTGTTGTCATCAGTTATTATGAAACCTGATCTCGTCCCGCTTCCCGCTACTGAGAAAACAACATCTAATGGATCAGGATTACCATCTACACAGATTGATGCTCTTGTCTCTCCGTTAGCAAATGTGATAACACCTGCATCTACATTACATCCTGTATCAGCGCCTCTTACTACTCCAACAATACTACTTGGGCTCGCTGTAGAAACACTGCCATCAGAAGCCAAAACTCTATGATATAGAGACGTAGAAGCACCCATAGCAATCCCAGCATCAGCTAATATGCTATCTATCGTAGCATAAGAAGCCGCAAAAGTGAGCTCATCACCAACCTTGTATTGGAACAAAAGATTATCAAATGCATCATCAGACGCCAGCTGCCATGTATATACAACGATATCGCCATCGATATCTTGAGTAGGTGACCAAGTCACTGTAAAGTCTCCAGATTGGCTTGCATCAACATTGACTTGAGCTCCGCCTTGAGGAGACGTTATACCAAAGTCCGCAGAAGGAAAACGATTGTTAGCATTTAATATCTGTCCTCTTAGTTCTCCACTTGGAAATACCGTACTATGTAAGTTGACATATAGATAGCCATTGATCAAACTATCTCTTAAGCTATCACTTATATCAAAACCATTGGCCATAGGAGCGTAAGAACCGCCTCTAAGATCTGCATCTAAGGCAGCATCGAGTAAAAGAGCGATACCACCGTTGCCTCTTGCATCACTGGTATGTACATGTGAACCTCCAGCTATTGACACATCAAAGTCACCGATTAGATTTTCAAATCCACCTGTCACATATAACCTATTGTCAGTTATCTCAAAGAGCATGTGTCCACCTCCTGTTGTAGCGATAGGTTGTATCTCATTGATACCATCGAGGCTTGTACCAAGGTAGTTCTTAGCCAATGGCTGTAACTGACCTCTTATCTCTCCAGGTACATTAGTGAGACTATGTACGTTGATATACATCTGTCGCGCATATAGATCAGCTACTTGCTCATCAGTCACGCTAAATGTATTGGCCTCTGGTCTAATGATACCACTAGTAAGATCTGATGAAAGATCAGGAGTCAGTACAAATGTTACACCTGCATTTCTTCCAGCTGGTGCTGTGTGTATATGGATACCACCTGCTAACTCTTCATTGATAGCAGAAGATAGGCCATTAAATGAACCACTAACTGTGATAGATCCACGTCCATCATAATTTACTTCTATTCTACCTGTTGCATCGGTATTAACTGCTGGCACCTCTTGCACACCAGTTAAGTCTGATCTAAAAGTAGCAGCACTTATCGGCTTTATCTGACCTCTTAGTTCACCAGGCATATTAACAAGTGAGTGAACATTGATATAATATCCTTGTGATCTAAGTCTGTTATACTGATCATCACTTAGCGTAAATGTATTATTTGATGAAGCTACAATCGCTCCTCTGTTATCATCATCGATAGTCAGATTAAGTGGAAATACTACATCTCCGTTTTGACCATTGGGTGCATCATGGATATGGGCACCACCTGCAAGAGCAATCGCTATATCTCCTTCGAGATCATCGAAAGAACCTGATACAGTAAGTTGTCTGCCAGTGACCTCAAAAATCAAGTTACCTGATGCTTGCGTCTGTATAGCTGGCACCTCGTTACTACCTGCCAGATTAGCCAAGTAAAATGCATCTGAAGTAGGAACTATCTGCCCTCTTAACTCTCCTCCAGCAAATCTAGTAGTATGTATATTGACATACAACTCTCTATTATTAAGGGCTGCGAGTTGATCATCTGTAAGGGTAAAAGTATTTGCAGAAGCATCATACGAGCCACTCCTAAGATCTGCAGCAACATCAGTTGTTAGCAACAACTCTACACCACCGTTTCTACCTGCTATCGCTTTATGTATATGTGCACCACCTGCTATAGATGCATCAAAGTCACCAACAAGACCAGCAAATGATCCAGAGACGCTCAAAACACTTCCATCTAAAGTTGCACTCAAAGTACCATATGCGCGTGACAACGCAGGGTTTGGTTCTTGAAGACCGCTTAGTCTTATAGTAAATTCTTGCTGTGATCCAGCGCCATTATCATCTCCGGCATTGCGTGTTACAGTTATAAAGTTTTCTGAGATATCTTCACAGAAGTCATCCATAAGAGTAGAAAGCGGTTGGCCAACTACTGGATCTCCAAGGCCTCTGTAATTCCATCCCCATACGCGACAAGTACCTGCTGGAGCACCACTTAAATCTAATGTGTTAGAGTTAGCAGAATTAACCCATCCTAAGATATCGTTGTTATCATCTGTTATGATGTACCAGTAACTTAAGAATGGAGCTGTCGTTGTATGCATCACATCAAATACGATGTTGCCAGCCGTACCTGTGTATGAAGTAGATCCGTCTAATAGACTAACCATACCACCATCTGGCACTTCTCTATATACCGTGATAAAATCTTCGGATATATCTTCACAAAAGTCATCCATAAGAGTAGAAAGAGGATCTCCAACTACCGGATCACCAAGACCTCTGTAATTCCATCCCCATACACGACATGTACCTGCTGGAGCACCACTTAAGTCTAATGTGTTAGAATTAGCAGAATTAACCCATCCTAAGATGTCGTTATTATCATCTGTTATGATATACCAGTAGCTTAAGTTAGGAGCAGTTGTAGTATGCGTTACATCAAATGTCACTTGACCAGCACACTGAGCAAAGTTAGTACTGCCATCCAACAAAGTAACTGCACCACCATCTGGCACTTCTCTGTATACAGTTATAAAGTTATCTGATATAGCTTCACAGTCATCATCAGTTAGTGTTGAGATAGGATCACCGATAATCGGATCTCCAAGTCCACGATACGACCATCCCCAGACGCGGCAAGTGCCCGCTGGCGCAGAACTCAGGTCAACTGTGTTAGAGTTAGCTGAGTTAACCCAACCTAAAATGTTGTCATTAGAATCTGTTATGATGTACCAGTAGCTTAAGAATTGCGCATCATTGACATGCATAACATCAAAGCTTATCTGTCCTGCACACTGAGCAAAACTAGTACTTCCATCTAACAGGCTAACCATACCACCATCTGGTGCTTCTCTGTATACTGTAAGTGGCTCTGAAAGATCAAAACAACCTGTAAGGTTTGACAAATTGCTACCAACAGCAGCACCATCAAATCCTGCTTCATAAGATACTGCCCAAATAAGACATGTACCTACTCCAGCGCCATCTAAATCAAATGGACCTGAGCCTGATGGTACACCAAGGATATTGTTGTTGTTATCTGTGATGATAAACCCAGAACTTGCACCACTGCCTGTTGTTGAAAAAACAACATCAAGAGGATCAGGGTTGCCATCTACACAGATGCTCGCTCTATCTGATCCATCTAAGAAAGTAATAGTTCCTCCGTCGACATCACAAGACGTGTTATCATCAGAACTTGCTTCCTCACAAATAGATGATTCTCCTTGAGCATATGCAGATGCTCCTTGTCTATCAAGGTCTCTAACGAGCGATTGTGAAGATAATATGGCATCTGCTCTTTGACCAGAAGTCCATAAACCTGCAGCCACCGCTACGGTCTCTCTTGTACCTCCTGATCTGTTTCCCCAGATAACATAATCTTCAAGACCACTTGACGATCCAAAGCTTGAGTTAGAATAGACACCAAGCTCGTCACCAGCTGCATCTAAATTAAAGCCAGAGACGGTAACGCTTTCTCCAGCGGCTAAAGAAAGATTACCACATTCTGTAGTAAGGTTACTCATACGAGTGTAAGCTGGCCTATTACAAAGCCAGTAATTAGAAACATCTACTGTGTTGGCGCCTGAATTTATAATTTCGACTGTTCCGTCACTAGCGATCTCGCTGATCTCTATCTGACCTGAAAGAATTGAAATATTAAAATAAGCGATTACCACAAATAGAACTTTTAAGTAATACTTCATGATTCTCAATTTTCTTAGTTTATTAAATGAATTATAATTTTAAAAACATCTCGTTGTGATGTCTTAACAGGGGGTATTACGTCCACTTTATAAAAAAGGATGCGTCGCTCATATTTTTTTATAAAAAAGAATGAGAATCATATCGGAAGGACAAAAAAAAGAGAGACTTATGAGTCTCTCTTTCCTAATAAATCTATTCTTAAAATAGAAAATGAAATTATCAAAATGGTTCGAATAAACGCTATATTATTATTTTACCAAAGACACTCCTATTCTAAATCCAACTGAGGCCAGTTTTACATTGCCATGACCGACACCTCTTAAGGGAATTTTAAAATAAGGCCCCGCATCTATAAACAGTCCGTCACCTGTTCTGATTTTGTAGGTAGTACCTAGTTCAACATTGCTTAATATTGTCTGACTGTCATTCCTAAATATACCAGTCCAGTTCTCGCCGCTCTCCGTAAACATATATTCATACTCTTCCCTAATCATGAAATTAGAATTCAAATTAAGGTGCGCAACAAACCCACTGCTTCTAACATCTGTAAAGTGATAGGACGCACCAAGAGACACATCTATCATGTCACAAACAGCCAAAATTTGCTCTGGACCTCTTCCTTCTGTCGAACTCCAAAAACCTGAAGGTGGCGCATAGTCGCCCCCTTCTGCCAGATAACACTCTTCTATATAATTAGCGCCAGCCGTAACAACAAGTTTACTACCCGTGATATATCCTAATTTTAACCCATAATTAAAATCAGTATCACTGACACCTCCAAGTTGAGTCTGAGCAACTTCGACACCTGCATTTAGATTTATTAAAAAGCGCGGCGTTCGATACTCAGAGTCATCGGATTCTTCAACTACTATTTTTCCTTCTAATTGAGATAATGCCTCATCAAGATTATGGGGAACTGCAAAGGGCAATATAGTCAATGAAGTAATGTTATGAAGGTCTATAACTTTATGATCCGAAGCTACTTCACTTACGGCTTTATCAAAAGCAGTTGACTCTTTATGTTCATCAACAGCAGTCGACTCTTTATAATTTTGACTCAATGAATTTTCTTCTTCACTTAAAAGCTCTGAAGATCCGGCATTAGAATTATTTGGTGGCCTATTTAGCACCAGTGGTCCAACTAATGAAAATTCTTGTTTCTGCTCTTTGACTGGACTACTACTACTTTCATTTGTTGATAATAATTTGTCAGACAACTCAGGCGACTGTATTGTGATATCAGAATCCTGCGATTGTCCAGCTTCTAATTGATTTCTTATTTGACTTGTTCCTACATCATTGATACGCTCATCAACTTGAAGCTCGTCGGCTGTTGGCGCAAGTTGTTGAGATGCAGATATTGCGCTTTGTCCAGAAGCTATCGCTTCTTGTTGTTGCCCAATTCCATGATTTTCATTGTTAATCGTACCAATAGCCTCATTAGGAGCACTTGAAGTCCACATCCACGCACTTAACAAAAACAAAGCTAAGGTCCCAATAGAAAACAGCAAGATAAATGGTCTTTTCTTTCTATCGTCATCATCGAGACGATCTTTAAGATCATTCCAATCAGCTGGTTCAAAATCAAATTCATGAGTTTCGGAGAGAAACTTGAACCTCTCCTCAAGTTTAATATATTCTTCTTGACTACTCATATCGCCACATTTACTTTTAACATATCACGAAGCTTCTTTTTGGCTCTACTCAAATTAGACTTTGACGTGCTTATATCGATGTTCAACATAGTAGATATCTCACTGTGCTTATACCCATCGATAACGAACAAGTTGAAAACAGTCCCATACGCAGAAGGAAGTAAACTGATTACTTTGAGCATATCATCCATCGCCATATTGGCTATCGCGGAAGGATTTATGCTCAAATTAGAATCTTGTTCTATACTGGTGAGATATCTTATCTTTTCATTCTTTCTTTTATAATCCAATGAACTATTAATCATTATGGTTTTTAACCATGGTTTAAAATCAAGTTCTTGGTTGAATGATTTGATATTCTTAAACACCTTGTAAAACCCTTCATTTAGTACAGATCTTGCTTCTAGGTTATCTTTTACATATCGTATGCAAATGTTCAACCCATAAGAGTAGTACTCTTTATAAAGCTCATTCTGAGCGGTTCTATCGCCCAATATGCATTTATTGATTATCGTATTTATGTGTGAGTCCCTCAATCAATACTTTTTGCTACAATTAACTCTATTACGCCAACATGATATAAAAGGTTGCGTCACGTAAAAAAGAATATTTGAAGAATGTGTTCAGGAATGAGGCGCCTTCTCATTAAACACAACATAAGATCGCATACACACCTATTAATAGTATAATAGCTAAGCCATAGGGTTAAATTATTACTTTATATTCTGTAACGAAAGAAAAATTAATTTTGGCTTTACCCTGATCAAAAGACTAAATAATATAGTCTTTCATGTTATTAAACCCATCCGACGTGCATATCTATCTCAGCAGTTAACCTTGGTATCAGATCAACTTTCATCTTATTGATTTTCAAACTACGTTGATATTGCGAGGGGGCTTCTTTACTTTTGGGTAAAGATTCTGAACTATGGCGGAGTATATACTTCTATTTAAAAGCATACATATCATCGCTGCCGTAGGATGGTTTGGAGGTCTCTTTATGTTGGTTCGGATATTTGTCTATCACACGGAGGCCTTTGACAAGCCGCAACCCGATAGAGATATATTGATCAATCAGTATAAAATCATCTCATCAAGAGTCTATCGGATCATTTGTACACCTGGCATGCTACTGACTTGGATATTTGGTTGCTTGATGATCGCTGCCTATATAGAATCACAAGGGATGGCATGGTTCAAAGCCAACACTTGGTTACATGCCAAATTACTCTTTGTATTCTTGCTTTCTGGATACCAAGGCTCCTGTAAGAAGATGATGAAAAACTTAGCAGATGGTAAGAGAGTTATGACGTCGTTTAAGACGAGGTTGTATAACGAGGTGCCGACAATCTTCCTCTTGATTATAGTTCTTTTAGCCGTGTACAGGAACTTTCTAAATTCTATCTACGCTTTAATCGGCGTACTCGCTTTTATGATATTATTATTCGTCCTTGCAAAATGGTATAAATCCATGAGGACTTCTTAAAATCGCATGCTAAAGTCAATCTATAACCAACTACTATGAAATATTTAAAATACCCACTCCTCCTTCTTTTAGGACTTATCATACTTTTTTTAGCCATCAGCTTTCTTGGTCCAAAAGATCTCAATGTTACAGAAAGTATCAAGATAGATGCACCTGCTCCAGTTATTTATGGATTGGTGAATAATCTTCAAGAAACTGAACAATGGAATGCTTGGCTAAAACAAGACTCTACAATGGTGACCTCTTATAATGATGTAGCATCAGGTGTAGGAGCTAACAGTTCTTGGACCAGTGTCTCTATGGGCAACGGTACCCAGAAGATCATAGCATCAGATGCAAACAAAAGAGTACGTACCCAACTCAACTTTGAAGATTTTGCAGGTGATAATTTTGCAGAGTTCAATATTGGAAAATCAGGAAGTGGCCACGAAGTTTCCTGGTCATTTGAGGGGGCACCACTTCCATTTTGGATGAGAGGTTTTGCTATGCTAACAAGTATGAAGAAAGGGATGAGTGATAGCTATAATGAAGGACTTGAGGGCATTAAGCGCCTTGCAGAAGAAAGAGCATCAGGTACTTACGATGGCTACACTATCCAAGAATCAGATATGGGAGAACGCCACTTTGTGATGAATCGTCAAGAGGTGGAGACGGCTAACATTCAGCAGTTTTATGCGACTAACCTAGGAGCTATCTTTCTAAAAGTGCAGAATGCGGGACAAGAGATGTCAGGTATGCCTTGTGGACTGTTTTTCAAAAACATAGAAGGAAACGGTACTACCACTGACATGGCCGCAGGAATCCCGGTGGCCAATCCTATATCCATAGAAGGAAGCAGCTCCTACTCTATCCCAGATCGTCGAGCGATCACTTTAGATTTTTACGGAGACTACAATCAAACTATAAAAGGCCATCACGCTATCCGCAAATACATGACCGATAGAGGCTATCTACAAGATCCTCCGATCATAGAAGAGTACGTTACTGACCCAACACTTGAAAAAGATGTCAGCAAATGGCTAACAAAGGTGACGTACTACTTTAGCACGAAAGAGGGATAAGAATTATGTGGTAAGATCATGCCTTCGCTTTCTTGACAGACACGTTAAGAATCATACCTGATATGATCAGGACGATACCCGCAAAAGAAAAGATGGTGTAGCCTTCGCTAAAGAATACTAAACCCATAATCAAAGCGTACACAATCTCCATATACTTGAATGGAGCAAGCACTGAAGCCTCTTCTAATGAAAACGCTCGGGTCATGAATACTTGACCAATCAAACCAAAAACGCCAATGGAAAGAACTGCATACCATTCGCCATCCATGGGCCAACGCCAATGTTTTATAAAAGCAAAACTTCCCAGTATGGAAATCACCATAAAGTAATTGATGATTGTCATGTAGTGCTCTTTAGTTGCCAAATAGCGGATGAGGACGAAAACAATACCAAGAAAAAATGCCGAAGTTATTGATAGAAACAATCCGTAATAGCTAACACGTAGGTCAAACCCTTTTAAAATGATTACGCCAGCAAATGCTATTAGAAAACTAAACCACTGCCAACAATTGACTTGTTCTTTCAAAAAATAGAAAGCGAGTATAGCTCCAAATATGGGACCGATATACCTTATCGAAATGGCCGAACCCAAAGGTATCAAATGAATCGCCATGAAGAAGGTAGCCAAAGAGATGAACCCTACGATCGCTCTGACGCACAGCAACTTTGGATGGTTACCGATGATGGACACTTTACGATAGAGCATGTATGGAAAGATGAATATAAAGGTCCCCATAGCTCTAAAGAAAACCACTTGCATGGGATGCAGATCAATGAGCGACTTCACGAGTGCATTCATGATCGCAAAGGATAGTGTAGCAATAAGAATGAAGAGGATACCCTTGTTCATAAGGGTGCAAAGCTACATTAGTTTGGCATGGTATATCTGAAACATGACTGCTTGAATTGATCTCTAATGCTGAATCGAAAACATATACAAGTTAAGGTTGCTGTAAGCTTCCCAGCCTCAGCAAAATCAGTAAATCTTACCCAAATCAACTTGTTGAACTCCTTACCCAGAGCTGAGGCTAGAAGCCTACAGCAACACAACCACATCAATTTCCCTTGCTGATCAGCTCCAAAACAAACTTCATCTGAGTATCCTCATGATTTAAGAAGTCTTCATAAGATTGAGACACTTCATAATCTGGGATGACGCCCCTTCCGAATATTTGATTTGACTTTACTGGAACATCTTGCTCAATATTATCTATTGAGAATTCAGTTAATATCTTAGACTTTGGCAACTTGTATGTCAGCGGTGTATGTCCATTGTGGCCATAATATCCTCCTACAGTTTCTTCTCCAATGGTGACTGTATTATCATTGCCTGCTACCATCGCTGCAAATAAGCTCCCCGCAGATGCAACGGCTGGGCTAATTAATAGATAGACATCACCATTGAATGAGTTTTTATTGGGCGCTCGTACTTTCATTTCGTTCTCAGATTTTCCAATATAGTATCGCCCATCCTTTTCTATTGGAAATCTTTTTTTGAACATACGATTAAACTTACCAACTCCAAGCGGTCGTAAAAATCTGGGAGCAGGTGAATCATAATACTTCAAAAAAGGTAATTT
>CALDEM010000094.1 GCA_937942435.1 uncultured Saprospiraceae bacterium | reverse complement strand
TGGCCACTCTTGAAGCTCCTGTTCTGTAAACATCTCTTTTCTATCCGCTGTTTTTGCTCTTAGTGATGCGACATCTTCTTCCTTCATTTTTGACCATGTTGCATCAGTCGTAAATCCATTTTTTATATATGCGATGATATCTAAGATATCTCTATCAGATATATCAGGGTTGTCTTTGATACCAGGCATTACAGCTGCTCCCTTATAAACTTCTCCATGGATGGTGAGTGGTCCTTGTAGCCCATGAAGCATGATCAATGCCATATGTTCTGTTGGTCCCGCTGTGTATTCTGTTTGGTAGAGAGGAGGTGCTAAGTTTTCTAACCCTTTACCGTCCATACCATGGCAAGTAGCACAGTATTGATTGTATATTAGAAAACCTCTGGTTCGATTGTCAGTTAGGTCATTGTTCTTTATTGTGGCAAGTTGTTTTTTATCATTGACTTTGTTGTCTATAGCTTTGGCCAGTGTTTCAACAAGTTTGGAATCTTTATTATTGATTTGAAATTGTTTCAAGTAGCGCTCTTCTTTACCATGTAGACTGCTGACCAGTGCATTTGCTATAGCTGGATTATCTGCATGCTTAGTTCCAAGTGCAGTCACCATGCCATCCTTCGTATCATCAGGTAGATCGGCTATACTATGCGCTAATTGCAAATGATGATCAAAATCAGAAGAAGCTAATGCTTCCTCAAAAATTGGTGTTAAAGTAGTTGCTGTATCGTCATTATATAGACTCTTGGCGAGTAGTATAACTTGAGACATCACATCAGAGTTGGCCTTAGAAAGATTTGCAAGGAAGGTTGCATCTAAACTACTCATGCCTTCCAAAGTCCATAACGCATGTATCTGTCCTAATGGGTGTTGTGTGTCTTTTGCAATCTCTTGTATGGCAGAAACTAAGCTTTCGTCATTGGCAAACACTAAGTTCTTCTGTGCGGTGATCCGATGCCAAGCGTTGGGAGATTGTAATCTATCTACCCAATCAGAAAGCGATAAGCCACTTAAGTCTGGTAGCTTTTCAATTGGATTATTGCTATCACTCACTCGATATACTCTTCCTCTGTTAGGGATGGTGTCCATCTGGTTTTTAATGAGTAACTCTTTTAGGTAACTGGTCATATAAGCCCGGTGCTGGATAACTGCTTGTCGCATATCGACCACATATAAAGCACCATCGGGGCCATTATTTAAGTTGACTGGACGGAATGTCTCATCCATAGAAGTTAAAAACTCATAACCTTCACTGGTTGCCACAGCTTTAGTTTCGCCATTATTGAATTCCATTTTGTAGCGTTTGACGAGGTTACCTTCAGGGCCACAAACGAAAGCATTTTGGTAAAACTGATCCTGGAACTGACTACCCCGATAAATCTTAGGGCTGCAAGCGGAAGTGAAATCTATAACCCGTCCCAGAGAATCAAAAGAGCCTTCACCATATCCACGGTTGATGAGGGTAGGATGAGCTGGGTAGAATCGACGTGACTTACATAAGTTTTGATTTTCTAAATTTTTACTGCTTAAGAAAGGGTTAGCATTTGCTTGTTTGGGTTGGATTAAATCACCGAATATAGGATTGCTATTATTGTTATAATATAAGCGACCTGCATCATCATTGGAGATGCCCCATTGTCCTCTCGCGTAAGTAGCATCTCTTTCCCACTGCCCATCTTTGTATCGATAGCGACGATCTGACTTAGCACTATAGATCCAGTTATCTAAGTTGTATAACAATCCATTAGGAGCATGCTCGATGTTGCCGCCAAGAGAGTATGTAGAATCCACCAATTGTCTTTTACCCGGTTTATCATCTTCTATTGTCACATACCACAGATTAGGTGGCTCAGCATAAAGTAATCCATCGTGTATTAGTTCTATGGCTCTTGGTAAAACCATGTTGTCTAAGAAGACTTTTTTACTATCCATGATGCCATCGCCATTGGTATCTTCGAGTATGGATATTTTTCCATCAGGGATATCTTCACCTGATCCATCGATGTCCCTCATATAGCCTGGCATCTCAAGCGTCCAGATGCGACCCTGCTGATCAAACTCTATCTCTACTAAACCAGATAATAAGGGCTCAGCCGCTACTGCCTTTATCTCAAATCCATCTTCAAGTGTAAACTCACCTATTAAGTCCATCTGATCTTTAGCCTCTTGACAAGCAATGAGCAGTAGTAAAAAAGAGGTAAAAATGATTAATCGGTTCATTATTTATATTTTGATTTGTCACCAAGCTGTATGACTCTTGCGATCTCGAATAAAAGCTTTTACGAGCACTTATGATAGAAGCTTTTTTTTGAAAACTTAAAATAGGAAATATTCTTAAACCACTGTAGCATGTCTTTTCCTCATTGTTCAGTCTACTATGGCCAGAATGTATAATTGAACTTAATATCTCATAATTAAAAATGTATGGATTAGACTCTGCACCTGATACCTAACAAGCTTATGAAGATATCCAACCACATGATCATGCGGTTGAAACGATGGATAATTCTGCACATCTTTGCATCATCAATGACTCAGCAACTTATCACTGTTTTATGGATACTTCAACTTCTATTTTATCAACATATCAACCAGCATCTTTAACAACAGCACAGTATATAACTATCAAGCCTCTGATCACTGCACACTAATTAGAGATACTCAACTTAATCGCCTCTGAATATGCTCAGAAGGGGATAGCTATTAAGGTCAACCAAAGCTGTGTTACTGAAGTGTAGTGAAGCATCAGACCATTTTAGGTGAGCATGGTGATGTGTCGACTGAAAAGTGTAATCTCCATCACAGATGGCTCATTACTAATTAGATGGTCCTTTTGGCCCAGGGTCCTGTTATCGCAAGAGTAAGACCTGGTACTTGGATGTTGACAAATAGAGTAGAGCCATCAGGGGAGAAAGTAGCCCCAGCAAATTCTGATTTATACCCAACATTCTTCGCTATTTTATAAGTTTTGCCTTCAGGCGTTATGCCAATGATTCTTGGTGTATGTCTGTCTTCACATATGACTAGATCACCATTTGCTGCTATTGTAAGATTATCACAGTTCTCAACTACATGAGATTTGTTGGGCTCTAAGAAGAGTTCTAATGTGCCAGGAGCATCGGATTCATTTCCTTGGGCTTCAAACTTTGAAGGCGTATATCTGAATATCTGACCTATAGCTTCCTTGCCTCCATTGGTACACGCAAAGTATAACTCATCATCTCCAAACCATATGCCTTCTCCACGAGCAAATACTGCTGCGCCAATATCCTTGCCTCTGACCCTTAGATCATCAAATGGAGATTCGATATTATCGATATCTAACCAGTGTACATCATACTTTTTCCCTTTTTTCATTTTCTTAGCGCCGGTCGTTGTCCAATTGCGCGTATCAAAAGAAGCCCTCTCTTTGATAGCAAGTATCTGGAGTCGGCCACCTTTGCTTAATTGGCCAGAGACATCTGGGACATATCTATAAATCAATCCATCAGGACGATCTTCTGTCTGATAAACAATGCTTGTCTTAGGGTCAACGCATACGGCCTCGTGGTTAAATCTTCCCATGGCTTTTAGCGGGATGGGATCATACAGCTTCATGTCAGTACTGGCTGGTACTTCAAAATTATAGCCGTGATCTTGCTCAAGCATTTTACTTGACATCAAGACACTCTCTTCACAAGAGATCCAAGACCCCCATGGTGTCGTACCTCCTGCACAGTTACGGATAGTACCAGCTAGACTCAACCACTGCTTTTCTACTTGCTGGGTCTTGTGATTATAGATCATCGTCGATGTGCCTCCGAGGCAAGGCATAGTGCCAAAGCCATAATCATAAAAACTCTTGGATGACACCTTGGATAACAAGTCCATATCCTCGCCAAATCCACCGTTCATCAAATCCTTAGGTGATACCTCATGATTTCTCACGATTATAGTTTGGTCTGGATTTTTACCTTTAAATGTACCCATGCCATCACCTAAGCCCGGTACAATCAGACCATCTGACATCTTTTCTCCTTTTTGAGAAATGATCTTGTATGAAAAACCTTCAGGAAGATTCAAGACTTTGTTAGGGTCTTTTTTTAGACGGCCGTATCCATATCTTGCCATATCGCTATCATCATATGATAGATCGTCAGATATATCAATTGCTTCTGCATATGATCTCAAACCAAAAAAACCTAAGCTCACTAAACTGCCCTGTGTTAAAAACTTCCTTCGCTGCATGATCTTTTATACTACTGTTTAAGGATAAGATATATCTCTCATCTTATCCGTATTTTACTGGTTTAATGATAGTTCAGTTTTGTATCGTTTCAGGTCTCCTTAGAGGTCTTCCTATATGAGTATAAAAAGATCTGATATACTTACTTACTGTCAGTCGAGTAGATCGATTCAGATGGTCAAATGATTTGATCTCTGAAAGAATCTCTTTCTTCTTTGATTTAAATAGTTTAATCGCCACTTTGTTCTCTGCATCATTGGATGATCCCAAGTACAGTCTTTTATTAGGTCCTCCTAACTTCCAAGGTATGCGCGTATAGTAAGCTCCTACTAACACACTTGCGTCAAAATCATATGGTATGCCTATCAATTGTTTATTTGAAGCCTGTCTGGTTAGAGATAGGTTTTGACCATTCGCTAGTTTCCAATCATGGTTGCCTATCATATATTGGAACATATAAAGTATTGCCGCATTTTCTATATCCATATGTTCGTGAAAAGCACCATGTTCTTCATATGACTCGCTACCTAATCGGTCCATAACTTCATCTTCATCTTCAATTAGAAAGGCCCACTTCTCTCCTAAATCATAGGTATTACTGCTGTCTATCCATTTTATTTTGACCAACTGGACTCTAAAGCTCTGAGGAGTGAGGATATTGAAGATTTTGTAAGCCAGATATTCTTTAAGCAGTAACTCCTTTGTTTCAGCTTTTTCGCTACAATGAGTGACTAGCTTTAGCTTGTTGTATGGCATCAATGAGTGCGCTCTTAAGTCTGACTTTTTAAATTTAAATTTTAATGGAGGAAAGTCACATATCCTTCTTCTATGTTTACCACGTAGACTGACCTTTATATTCCAATCCATCATGTGGTTGTGGTCACCTGTGAGTTTTAATAAAGCTTGTGCTGAAGTATCAATAGTTTTCATTTTTAACAAGCTATGGATGTCAGTTGTGATAGACATCTGTAATACCTCTTGACCAGAAAGCAATTCAAATATGCTTTTAGATGGCTTAGATAGGGCTGTCGCATCTTTTTCTTGAGCGGAGATCGATAAAGTTGTTAAGAACAATATCGATAAACTAATAAGCGACTTGATCAATGTATTATTTTTTAATTGTTGTGCAGTCCATATAAAGATAGGACTTCTAAGCACTGTCAGCAATAATTAGACTTTCTATTTTATTGTGATCTTATTCTTGAAGGGCTAATAGTATCAGGGGGCCTCATCGACTTGGCTGTGCTTTGTAACTCGAGTTGGTGTCTGATCGGAGGAAGCCATTATATGATTAAGCATGCCTAACTGTGATAGCGACGCTTATATATTTTGGTTTGTTTAGTTGATAAAGGCTATCTCAGAAGGCCGAAGTTTTCTTTATGTGGTTGATGCAATTCTTCATTATGTAAAAGTCCTAAGTCTGTTTACGGACACTTAACATTTGTATTTGTGTTGCGCTTATATCTGTTCTTCATATTTGCAATGGAATGTATAATCATCTAGGTGATTGTAGATATCTCCGGAGAAGATTTATTTTCTCCGTGAAAACAGGAAAGCCGCTGAAGTGACTCAGCGGCTTTCTACTTTATATGCTAAAAGTAAAGGGGCTTGACTTATGCGTCCTTCATCTTTTTGAATGCTTCTGTTAACCTTGGCACTACATCAAATAAGTCTGCACAAACACCATAGTCTGCTGCCTTAAAGAAAGGTGCTTCTGGATCCTTGTTGATCACTACGATACACTTAGAGCTATTAACGCCTGCAAGGTGTTGGATGGCTCCAGAGATTCCCGCTGCGATGTATAAGTTAGGTCTGATAGCTACACCAGTCTGTCCTACGTGTTCATGATGGGGTCTCCATCCTGTATCTGCTACTGGGCGTGAGCAGGCTGTAGTTGCTCCTATTGTTTTTGCTAAGTCATCGATGATGCCCCAGTTTTCAGGACCTTTCATACCACGGCCTGCAGAGACTACGAGTTCTGCTTCTGGTAGTGGTACTTCACCATCTACTGTTTTGCGTTCTTTGACTGTCACTGAGCTTGCAGGAGCCTCTATAGAAGCTGCTTCTACTGGACAAGGGCTACCAATCTCTGCTATAGGAAGAGCATTTCCCATGAGGGATAAGACACACTTGTCTCCTGCTATCTTACATTTGGCGAAAGCCTTACCTGAGAATACTGGCTTAGTCACTGTGATGCCACCATCTTCTGCTACTGGCACACTGTTGACTTGACTGACAACGCCTGCGTCTAACTTAACACCTAAGCGACCGGCGATCGACTTACCAGTAGAAGAATGATTAACCACGACCGCTTTAGCGCCTACTTGACCGGCTACTTGACCGATGATAGAAGTGTAAGCTAAGGCATCTGCACCACCCGTATAGTTGGCTACATGGATCACTTTAGAAGCGCCATAAGAACCGAGCGCGCCTGGATCAGCGCATGCGCCTATCACCAATGCGATACATTCTCCACCAAGAGACTTAGCTGTCTCATGTCCATAGTGTACTGCTTCATATGCAGCTTTCTTAAATTGTCCATTAGGACTCTCTGCTAATACTAATACTGACATCTTATATAACTTTAGCTTCTTCGTGAAGTAATCTTACTAACTCATCCATGTTCTCTGGATCGATCATCTTAACACCACTTTTTGCGGGTGGAAGCGTATATGAAACAACGCTTACTTTGCTCTCGGTGACAGTAGCTGGCTCAACATTAAGTGGCTTACGCTTAGCCATCATGATACCTCTCATGTTAGGGATGCGCTGCTCTGCTAGTCCTTTAGATGCAGATAGGACAAAGGATCCTGCTACATCAACTACCTCAACACCACCTTCGATGTCTCTTGATACAGTGGCTGTAGATCCATTATGGTCCATGTGCGATGCATAGGATACGTATGGTAAGCCCAAGTGCTCAGCGACCATGCCGCCTACTTCTGACCCATTATAATCGATTGATTCTTTACCAGTGAATATGACATCATATCCTTTATCCTTAGCATGAGCAGCGATGTTAGCTGCCACTTGACTTGAGCTAAGTGCCTCTGTGTCGATACGCACGGCATCATCCGCTCCGATAGCCAATGCCTTTCTGATGACTACATCATTAGCCGCGGGACCAACATTGATAGCGGTTACAGTGCCACCATGTTGTTCCTTAAGTTCGAGTGCTCTGACGAGCGCATACCACTCATCATAAGGATTCATTATAAATTGGACACCGCTCTCGTCAAACTTGCTGTCGCCATCGGTAAAGGCAATCTTAGCAGTTGTCTCAGGTGTCTTTGTTATACAAACGAGTAATTTCATATTATGTAACTTGACGTTTTTATGTTCTTAAAACAGCTTAGAGCTTAGGTTTGTTCTACGCTGCCGCAAATGTAATTCTTAATTAGTAGTTGTGTAAAGATGGATAATTGGCGATTGGATCATTTAAAGGGGCTATTGAAAGAAGACCCAAAAGATGAATTTATCTTATATGCCTTAGCACAAGAGCATACCAAGCATGAACAGCTTGAAGAGGCATTGTCATGCTATAAAGAGCTTCAATCGATCAATAGTGACTATGTAGGCATGTACTACCACTTGGCTGCACTATACATTGAGTTAGAACAAGATAGAGAGGCTAAAGTGACATTTGAGCAAGGTATAGAGATAGCAAAACGACTCGGTGATCAGCATGCGCTTGGTGAACTCATGAATGCTAAGACCAACTTTGAGTTGGGCGTGTGAGTGAATTTTGTTTCTGATATGATGCGAAAAACGATGCTAAGTAACCACTAAATGAGTTGGTTTAATGATAAGGTTAGACTATCTATAAGACAAATATGCTTGCCATGCCTCTCTCTGAAACACACTTTGGTGGGCTTTATTTGCTATGAAGTATCAAGACAATATAATTATCAGTCAATAGCCCTAAGGCTCTTCAGTAAAAACACCCTCGTATACATAAGTAGCTGGACCGATGAGCCAGATATTCTGATAAGCGCCATCGATTTTTTCAAAAGAAACCCTCAGTTTCCCTCCTTTTGTAAGGATATCGACGTGATTGTCTACGCTTTTGACTTGCTGAGCGAGTGATAATGCGGAAGCCACGACACCGGTACCACAGGAGAAGGTTTCATCTTCCACGCCTCTTTCATAGGTACGCACATGCAACACATCATCTTGCCATTCTACGAGATTGACATTGATGCCTTCTTTTTTATATGTCTCACTGAAGCGGATAGCTCGTCCTTCAAGTACCATGTCTAGTGCTGCTACTCTTTTTTCAAAGCGTACATAATGTGGAGAGCCTGTATCCAAGACATAAGCCTGTTGGTCCATGTTGATCTTGGAGACGTCATTCATCTTGAGTGCTACAGATCCATCTTTTTCTACTCTGGCTTCATGTATGCCATCGATCGCGTCAAATGTACATCGGTCAGTAAATACGTCCAACCTTGCCGCCAGACTTACGATACATCGACCACCATTACCACACATCGAGCTTGTGCGACCATCTGCATTAAAGTATACCATCTCAAAGTCTGTCTGATCAGACCTTTCGATCAGCATCAACCCGTCCCCTCCGATCCCAAATCGCCTATCGCACATCTGCTCGATAAGCGCTTGATCCGCAGCTTTGATATATTGGTTGACTCTTTGATCGATGATCACAAAGTCATTTCCAGTGCCTTGATATTTGAAGAAGGGTATACGCATAGCATCTACTTGGCTTGCAAAGAAAGGTCAATTATACCTTCCTTCAAATATTACTGCACATATATCCTTAACCCTTAATCTGCATATTGATCGGAGGATTGCTTTCTTTTGTAGGATGAAGACTGAGGAGAATAAAGACTTAATCCTTCGCTTAAAGACGCGCCATGCGACTGTAGGGATTATAGGCCTTGGTTATGTGGGTTTGCCCTTGTTGCAACAGGCTGGTCAGCATCTTGAAGTCATCGGTTACGATATCGATGAGCGCAGAGTAGCGGAGATCAAGCGGCTCTCATCATCAGACTCAGTTATATCTGTATCTTCTGATCCGCAAGCGATCGCCCAGGCATCTGTATATATAGTATGTGTTCCAACTGATATCACAGAAGATAAGCTCCCAGATCTGAGACATCTTAAAGAGAGTGCTCGTACGATTAGTAAGCTTTTGGAAAAAGGAGATGTTGTCATATATGAGTCTACCGTATATCCGGGCTGTACTGAAGAAGAGTGTATCCCACTTTTAGAAAACGGATCTGGCTTACAGCCTCATGTTGACTTTGTCATAGGATATGCGCCAGAACGGATTGTCCCAGGAGTAGAAGGATTAGAGCTTGCAACGATACCAAGAGTGGTTTCAGCTGGTACTGAAGAAGGGAGGCGATTTGTGTATGATTTTTATAAGTTGTTTATAAATGCGGACATCCACATAGCTCCTTCAATTAAAGTAGCGGAGGCAGCGAAGATCGTCGAGAACACCCAGCGAGATTTGAATATCTCTTTGATGAATGAGCTATCTATCATATTTGACAAATTAGAAATTGATACACAGGAAGTCCTAGATGCAGCTGCTACAAAATGGAATTTTCATCCATATAAACCCGGGCTTGTGGGTGGACATTGTATCAGCGTGGATCCATTCTATCTATTATATAAATCAAGAGAGTTAGGACACGAACCAAAAGTGATTGCAGCGGGAAGAGAGATCAATGATTACTTGCCATTATTTGTTGCAGAAAAATTAGAATCTACACTTTTGAAAAATAAGGTAGATATCAATGATGCCCGGATTGTAATCTTTGGGATGACATTCAAGGAGAATATAGATGACATCAGAAACTCCAAGGTTGTTGACTTAATTATGGCGCTTAAACAAAAAGGAGCTTCAGTTACAGTAAAAGATAACCATGTGTCTAATGAAGTGATGCAGAATATAGTTGGAGATCAAAATGAAAATGATGACACCCTTTATGATGCAGCCGTCATAGCGGTTCAACATGCAGATATTGTTACTCTTGGTGTAGATTATTTTTATAATTTACTGACAGAAGATAAGATACTCTTTGATCTAAAAAGAGTTGTGGATATCAAGGATAGAGAAAGATTTCAATATTGGGCTTTATGACAAAAGATCCACATATCATGCATATCCCAATGAACGACCTCAAAAGAGAATATGCTCTTTTGCAAAATGAAATCGATGATGGTCTTTCAGATGTTCTGAGATCTGGAAGGTATATAGGTGGTGATATGGTTGAGGGCTTCGAAAAGTCTTGGGCAGACTATCTGCGAGCGCCCTATGTGATCTCTTGTGCTAATGGTACGGACGCTTTGCTGATCGCCCTGATGGCTTTGAGTTTAGAGCCTGGAGATGAAGTGATCATGCCTTCTTATGGATATATCGCTGCTGCAGAGTCTGCTGTGCTGCTAGGATTAAAACCAGTGTTAGTTGATGTTGGAGTTGATTATAATATCGATGTCTCCTTGATTGAAGATGCGATAACAGATAGGACAAAAGTGATTCTGCCGATTCACTTGTTTGGATTATGTGCTGATATGCAAACTATAATGGCTATCGCGAAAAAGCATCAATTATATGTGATAGAAGATGCCGCTCAAGCGAGTGGGGGAGTTGTGACCATAGACGGGAAGCCTCGCAAAGCAGGAACTGTTGGTACGATAGGTTGCTTCTCACACTTTCCAACTAAAAATCTAGGTTGCTTTGGAGATGGCGGCAGTATCTGTTGTAGTGATGATGATCTTGTCGCTAAGATGAAGCGTATAAAAAGACATGGACAAACTACAAAGTACATACACGAAGAGCTTGGTATAAACTCTAGACTTGATGCTATCCAGGCTGCGATACTAAAAGTAAAGTTAGTATACCTTGATCAGCACAATGATCGCCGAAGAAAAGTGGCTAAAATATATACAGATACGATCAATAATGAAAAACTAAAGGTTCCTGATTTTATAGAGGATCATACTTATCATCAGTATGCGATAAGAGTGTCAGTTAAGGAGCGATCAGCTGTAAAAGATCTATTACAACAGAATGGCATAGCTACTACAACCTACTATCCCAAGGCGATCTCAGATCAAGAAGCAATGAGTGATAAAGCAATTGTCCATAGTGATACTCGATCTAAAGAGCTAGCACTTTCTAATCTTTGTCTCCCCATGAGCCCAACTATGACAGATGAAGAGATCACTTACATTTGTGATGTTATAAATGATAAGCTATGATGTCCTATGTCCATAAAACAGCTAAAGTAGACTATGGTGCACATATAGGTAAGGGTACCAAGATCTGGCACTTTAGTCATGTTATGTCCACTGCCAAGATTGGTGATAATTGTACGCTTGGACAAAATGTTTTTGTTGGTAGTGAAGTGGTGATCGGGGATGGTTCTAAGATACAGAATAATGTCTCTATTTACGAAGGTGTACAATTAGAATCAGATGTGTTCATAGGGCCTTCAGTTGTCTTTACTAATGTGATCAACCCAAGAGCATTTGTCGAAAGAAAAGATGAGTTTAAAAAGACGATTGTAAAAAAAGGAGCCTCTATAGGAGCTAATGCTACTATACTATGTGGTGTTACAATCGGAGCATATGCCATGGTCGGTGCGGGTAGTGTTGTGACTAAAGATGTTGATGATTTTACAATTGTAAAAGGTAATCCAGCTCGCTCAGATGGCAAAGTAGATAAAGCGGGAAATCGAGCAAAAGAATGAGTGAGATCAAGAGATTTGCAATCATGGGTGTCGGGGGCTATGTTGCTCCAAAGCACTTACAAGCGATATATGATATAGGACATGTCGTCATAGCGGCTATGGATGTCAATGATAGCGTTGGAATCTTGGATCGATATTTTCCAAAGTGTCAGTTTTTTAAGGAATTTGAAAGATTTGAAAGATTCTTAACCAAAGAAAAAAGAGAAGGAAGGGGCATAGACTATCTGACTGTTTGTACTCCTAACTATCTCCATGATGCACATTGTAGATTTGGATTGAGGATGGGTGCCGATGTGATCTGCGAAAAACCACTGGTGCTCAATCCTTGGAATCTTGAAGCGCTCATCGAAGCAGAAACGCAAAGTGATCATCAGATCGCCAACATTCTCCAACTTAGGCACCATCCTGAGATCGCTAAACTGAAAAGCAAAATCGACCAAAGCCAAGGCCGACATCAAGTCATACTCAACTACATAACCCCGCGCGGAGGATGGTATGATGTCTCATGGAAAGGGGATAAGACAAAATCGGGAGGTACTACAACTAACATAGGAGTGCATCTTTTTGACCTCTTGCTTTGGATCTATGGTCCGCTCGAAGGAGTAGTATCCTTGGATAATCTACCAAGGACTAGTCTCGGTTCACTTAGACTGCATAAGGCTGATGTCCAGTGGAAGTTGAGTATAGATTTTGCCGAACTTCCAAATGGTCAGCCCTCGTTACGTCAGATCATCTGTGATGGTGAAGAGATAAAGCTTGATTATGGATTTGATGGACTTCATAAAGTATGTTATGAACGTATTGTGGCTGGCGAGTTGATACGTCCAAAAGACCTTCGACAGTTAATCGATCTCATGCACCAATTGAGATAGTAGCCCATATATGAATCAGAAGTAAATGTTAAACCATAGATGATTCATCGGATATTGTTATTTTTGACCACCTTGATTTTTAGCAAACCGGGATATACAATAACTTTTAAAGACCTATGAGCGTCGAATTACTCAATGTCCCATCAACCTTAACGAAAAAAATCCTTACTGGCCCATTGAGGTTAGTAACCTTATGTAGTGACGATATCGATGAGATTCGTTCATTTTATGTGGATCAGATGGGGTTAACAGTTGAGGGTCCGCTCGAGATAGAAGATCCAGAAAAGCTTAAGACCTACTATGGTATAACCGAGGGTATAGAGATGTCTGTATATCAAGTAGGGCCAAAGTATGCAGATGACGGCATATTCTTTAGAATCATCAATATCAGTCAATCTACACCCAAGATCAAAGCTTCTGCCAGTGCTCGTGAAGTAGGCTTGTTGTTGATGGAGAGACAATCAGGTCCAGAGCTGCAGGTAGCCCAATCACCGAGCCATTATTATTGGCGCAATATAGTAACAACGCTTCCCAAAGGAAGTGAGATACCGGATGAAGTAGTCGCCATACCTACTGTGACTTTTGTAACCGATCAAATCGAAGAGGATATCATATTTTATACCCACATCTTTGGCATGAATCTCCTCTCTGATGAGACGCGAGAGGTTGCTAAAGCAGAATTGCCAGGACTGGAAAGACATGCGACCATAAGATCTATACGTCTTCAGTCCAAGACGGGTGAAGGATGCTATATGCGTCTCATTGCTTTTGAAGATGAAGAGTACGCAGAGTTGCAAGCAGCTCCTCGACTTCCTAACCAAGGTATACCGATGTGTTCTTATGAGACCACGGATATAGGTGAGATCTTAGCTCGCGCACATGCCAAGCAAATAAAGATCTACCGCACACCAAGAAAACATCATGATCCGATCCTTGGTGAAGTGATTACTATGAGCTTATTGAGCCCAACAGGTTCTATCATAGAGGTCTATAGTCGCGCATAGACATATTGTTAAAATCTTTATAAGTCTATTCTTAATTCTTCATAAATTTATACAATGAAGGTGTCCAAGATATACGTGTTTGGTTTACTAGGAGTGGGGATGTTGATTTCTTCGTTCCTTATATTTCCTGAAAAGGAAGAACCATCAACTTACGATACCAATCATATCCCATCCATGAAAGGCCTGTGTTGGGTCGCCGGTGATTCTATAGCCAGTCATAACATAGATCATATAACCAACTTCGGTGCCAACTGGATCTCTCAGACGCCGTTTGGCTGGATGCAAGGTATAGATCAACCTTTCGTCAGAGGGAATACCGAAAGAGCATGGTGGGGCGAGGCAGATCGTGGGATCAGACATACCACAGCGCTTGCAAAAGAAGCAGGCGTAAAAACGATGCTCAAGCCACACATATGGCTGCGCTCCGATGATGGTAAGTGGCGCCAAGACATCAAGATGAAAAGTGAAGAAGATTGGGTCTCATGGTTTGCGAGCTATGAAGAGTGGATCCTACACTATGCTGTACTGGCTCAAGAATGTAAGATAGAGTCACTTTGTATCGGTACAGAACTGCATCAGACGATCAAGCGCACTGATGAGTGGCGACACATGATAAGAGAGATTAGAAAAGTATACGATGGCGATCTCACTTATGCGGCTAATTGGTATAAAGAATATGAAGATGTACAGTTCTGGGATGAGCTTGATTACATCGGTATCCAAGGTTATTTTCCACTTTCTAAAAAGGATCGACCTAACAAAAAAGAATTGGTTAAGGCATGGTCGAAGCACAAGTCCAGCTTAGCCAGACTTTCTAAAAAGTATGATAAGAAAGTAGTCTTTACTGAGATCGGTTATAAGAACACTGCCGATGCAGCTAATAAGCCGTGGACTTGGCCACAGAACTCCGACGAAGACGTCGTCATCTCAGATGAAACACAGAAAGTATGCTATGAGGCCATGTTTGAGTCATTATGGCATGAGTCGTGGATGGATGGCATCTTTATCTGGAAGTGGTTTCACACTACTTACAAACACAATGATGAAGCGGAGTACTTCTTAGCAAGAGATGCCAGAAGAAAAGAATGGGCCCAAAGACGTAACCGTAAAGTCAGACCACCAGTATACTTTACACCACAACGCAGTGATGCGATGGAGGTGTTGGAGGCATGGTATGGTGATAAGGATTTAAATTAGAAAAGGAGCGCTTGCTAATCGCGCTCCCTCCCAATTTTCACGAAAGTTTATTTTTTTTCTAATTTCAAAAGTCGCTCAGACATTTGTTTGATCAATGATTTTAGATCGTTTACTTCTTCTTCAAGATTGCCCACTTCCTTTTCAAGTCCCTCTATGTTTTTTTCAAGTTTATTGTTCTGTTGGCTTAGTGCTTTGATAGCAGCCAGAGCCACACCATCCGCATCTATTGTTGCAATTGCTTTGTCGGTACTTCCTAAGCCAAAAGCTTTATAAAAGTCCTGAGCCATCGGGCCGATATGTCTTGACTCATTGGTTTTGTATTGCCATTCTGAGATTTCTATGGTTTCTAATTGCTTCAGAACTAAACTGTAGTCAAGCGGTGTGATTTCTTCTTTTAGGTTTATGTCTGATGGGGGA
>CALDEM010000093.1 GCA_937942435.1 uncultured Saprospiraceae bacterium | reverse complement strand
CATCATCTATATGAGCAATAGGTCGAAACTCACAAGTATACCAACCTGTTGGTGGCGGAGTGGCAACTGTAAAGGTATGCTTAGCTGCTCCTCCACAATTATCAAGATCTAATTCTGTAATGGCAGATACGCCACCATACTCAGCGACGTTAACAATTGGAAAACCATTACATGAAGCAGAATTGATTGTATAGCAGTAACTAGCATTACCAAATTCGTCATAATTGTACATGGTTAATCCATGTCTTAATTGCATTCCGTTATTGGTAGCCGGAGATTCTCCAGCTGCAATTGCTGCCGCCCTATATGGGTTTCGTTTCATTGGAAATTCCATATACATCTTAATCGTATCGCCTTCTTGAAAATCAAAGGCATCAAAAAATGCTTGCAGACAATTACCTCCTGTACTTGTTGTTACGTTTCCGCATTCATTACTTTGAGTCGCATTTCTAACATAGAAAAATGAACTAATTGTATTATCAAAGTCATCATTGCCGCTATTACCCGCAGTTGAGAGAGGAGCCTCGAACTCTGTACTGAAATCTTGAAGCCCCCGATCAGAAAGAGCTGGAAATCCAGCTTGAACACCGCCGGTGTTACATTCTGCAAAGTCGTCAAATGAAAACACCATTGGTGTTCCGCCAGCTTTGACCACTTCCCACTTTGTTATACCACCCGCTCGACGATCAGGTGTCAATGGTAATTCCGCCGTATTACCTAAACCTGAGGTGCTTTGAATCCTTGCTGAAAATAACCACATATTCATATTGTTCAAAGCATCTAAATCCTTAATATCATAAGCTACACATACGGCCATAGTATCTCCAGGACCAAAGTTGGTCAAATCAGCAGGGCAATTATCTAAAATTGTCTGTCTGTCAACTTTGGTCGTCATTGTGTGATCGGTGTAACCAAGATTCTTTCTTGTCACTTCTATATTATGGCCAACAAGACATGGACAATCGTTAAAACTTGGGTCAGATGCAAAGAGTGTATTCTTACATGCTTTTACAATAGTACAAGCACAATCTGGACAAAACTCAGTCACCTGTTGAGATACCGCAACAAATTGTACTGGTCCACAATAAGCTGTATCCAATTGTAATTGCATTTTATAACAAACCATATCATTAGCTGCTCCACCATCGACAGTAAGCATTCTCGTACCTGGATCTAGTGGATCAGGCGTCATAAAAGCAGCATTGGCATCAGCGATAGCTACATCCGCTCCGCCATCTGCACTATAACTCATAGAGCCAGGAACAACTTCATAATCTTGTACTATTCTTGGGTCTCCTGCGAATGTTAGTTTCAAACCATATGATGCTCCTGAAGGACAAGGCGCTATATTGTTAGCTGCAAAACTGTAGCAAAACTCATAATCTATTGTGGCTGGAGGCAGTGGGGCTGTCGAATTAGATGGGGTACCATGTATTCCAAAATCGTATCCCAAAATAGGATTACTTGCAGAGCCTAAATTGACTTCGTTTTCATTAGAAACGCCGGTGGGGCCATAATTTAGATCAAAAGGATCAACCGAAGGAAATCTGTTGAAGGTATTCCCGCAATTTGATTTTGCCTCAATGAAGAATGCAGCGAATGAACAATTAATAGTAGGACATTCTAAAGAAGATGGATCTACTTCCATTACACCACATACAACTTCCATATCGATCTCAAGGGTAACTGTTGCTCCTCCGACCAAGTCATCAAAAAAGCCATCACCATCTTCATCTGTTAATCCAGAACCTGGTATCTCTGCTAAACTATCAAAGTGAACTGTCAGATCATCACCTACCCATTCGTAATCACTATCCGATAGTGCAACGCCATCGACTCTTACTGCCGCTATACCTATGTTAGTGGCCTCACATGTCTCGTATCCTACTGATAAATCAGTATATGTATTTTCAAAGCCTGCGCTTCCAGGGTTTGTTACCGTCAGAGAGATTGTACCAGCATCACCGCAAATTTCTAAAGGCCCACTAAAGCTTGCTGTAGCTGTCGGATCGGTGGCACCACTGGGGCTTACTTTGACAGTGGCGGTCTGTGAAGTAAGATTACATACTTCATCGTTACAGCCATACCATGCTTTATACACTGGATTAAAAATACTTGCCGTCGGACAAAAGTCGGCTTGATAACAAACTTCAAAAGTTATTTCTTCCCCAGTGTTAAATCTATTATCTGAAGGGTTAGGCTGGGCATTCCCTGAAAAATAAGACTCATCTATCGCTGCAATAACTGTCGTATCACTATCAGCTGTAAAAGGTAAGTTTATTCCATTGGCTGAAATTGTTGATATATATACATTAGGATCTGCTGTCGGAAAGTTACATACTCCAAACTGCATATCACCTAAAGATGCTTGCAGACCATCTTGAGAGACAACCATAGTCTGACAGAATGGACTTCCTAAACTTGTGAGATTTCTTGATAAAGGAACAACAGTGTTCATGTTCAATTCTGGTCTCTTTAAAGCTGAGTTGACTTCATCTTCCATATCATAGACTCCTTCACACTCAATAATATTTCCTAAAGTATCTTGAAACAAAAATTCGTACTCTATTGAAATAGAATATAAATTATTCAGATCAAGATTACAATTAGGGACTAACCCAATATTTGCAACCATGATATCATCTGGGTCAGTAACTCCGCTTAGCGCAAATTGTGGAGAAGTAGGGCTACCTCCTGCATATGCTATAGATGTGTTACCTCCGTTTTGGGTAGCTGCGATACCGCCATATTCTAATCCGTCAACCAGATTCATCGTAAGATCAAATGACAATATATCACCTGGTGCATCCGTGAAAATAAGTAGAGACATAGTATCTGGATCTCCACATTGACTTGTATTATCAAACTGAGGAAATCCAATAATACTTCTTAAGTCTTCTATTTGAATTATTGGGCATTGCGCTATTCCTTTTTGGGCAATTCCCAAAATGAGCAAGAGAACAAATGCAAATGACAGTGATGTTCTGAAACAGACCTGCTTGACTGAGAATTGATTACTTGAAACCATACTTAAAAATTCCGTTTAAAATGAATAGTTATACCCATGTATATGAGCTAATCATCTCAGGAATAAATAAGATAACAGTAGTAACAAGGCACAAGGCCGAGCACCAAAAAGTGATGAAAAATTTATGGTAAAGCGGTGAGTGTTAGACTTGTATTATAAGCCCTGACAAAATTAGTTAAATAGGCGACATAAACAGCGACATTTATCGGTTTTAACATATATTAAATAAAATATTAATACATACAATATTCACTTACAGATTATTATACATATTAAATAATATAATATGATCACAACAAACTACTTCTATGATGACAGGTACATCTGATATGTAAGCATATCTCAATGAAAATCACATCTATAATTTCTTAATTCAATTGCTTATCAAAAGAGGCCATCTCTTTCGAGACAGCCTCTTTATTAACTCTTCCTTCCTTTCGGCACGAAGACTAAGCCTGTCTCGATCGCAGGCTTTAAAAAGTCGCCTTCATTTGTATTATACATTTTGCCTATTTATAAGTTTAAACTATATAAGCAAAATGAAAAAGGCCGCCTCAGTTTTGAGACAGCCTCTTCTATGTATTATTTTGGACAACCAGTTGTGTAAACTTCTAATTTCGAATTTGCTCCGACCTCTAAACCTTGATTCAAGTTAACACCTGATTTACCGTCAAGTGTTAGACTTGAACCTTGCATTGTTTTGTTATTTGCATTGATCTGCTGATCTGTTACAAACTTCATATTCTCTCCCGTAACAAAGTCATCGGTAGGTGAACTCAAGTTAATCGTATTGTCACAATCTCTATTGACCATTAAGTCAGCAGCTTCCACTGGACAACTCGCTCCAGCTACCACTCTTAAGGATACAATATTAGATTCACCAAAGTCACAACAACTAAAGTTTCGTGCGCATCGTACATAGTATGTGTTTTGAGTGATAGGTCCTGGATCATATATCGGATCCTGTGCTCCATCTATCAATGTCCATACTGTACCAATATTGAAGGCCGTTGGCGTAAGTGGGTTTCCATTAGCATCTTCTTGCGTCGAGATCAACCACATATACTCAACATATCCACATACTCCTGTTTCTTCTTGAACAACTGATATCGTTGGTATATCACAACCTGATGGAACTGAAAGTGTTCCTCCTCCATTGATACCGATGACTCCAAAGTTTGTCAAGATTTGACATTCATCTACATCATAAGTAATCTCTTGTGGACACATTTCAAGTTCTTCTCCAGTCTGTGAGTTTCTGATTGTATAGGTTCTAATCACTACACGCCCATCAAAGCTATCCCCTTCCACACACTCTTCTCTCACAAGAGAATCTCTGTAGGAAGAATTGATCAAAGATGGGTTACCACAACTTTCAACAATAATATTAGTAGAACTTATGATTTCATCACTGGTCAAACCAGGCATGACACATGAACCTGTGCTTACTTGATATCTTTCATCCCAATCATCCGGGCATGTCACGACATCAAGAGTACACAAGAATACGTTTAACAAAGCTGGATCATAATCGTCCTGATCACTCACCAAATCAATACTTCCTGTACTGTTATCAAGTATCTCATTGTCAGATGCCAACTCGTTAGTAGAGCCATCATTTAATAATTCTAACGGACTATCTTCATCTAAGGCTGTTGGTCCTCCGTCACTGGCACTTGCATCGATAATCTCTGCGTTATTGATGATCGAAGTGCCGCTAAAGTCTTCATCAATTATAAATTGTATCTGTACAACTACCGCATCACCTGCGGCCAATTCTTCAATTTCAAAAGAAGATCCTGTTACGACCATACTTATTGCTGCCCCTCCTATTGATGTTACAGCTGGAGTGATAGATACAAAGTTCAACTCTGAATTATTGAAATAGTCGGCCACATCAATATCATACGCAGTGATTGTACCTTGATTGTACACTGTGATATCATAAGTAACAGGACTACCCAATAAAAATGGACCTGGTGTCTCAACTGTATTTATAATCTTGGTCAAAGCCAAATCAAATAGTACCAGCGGCGCTGGATCTTCATCATCGCCCCCATCATCTTCATCAAATTTATCATCATCAACAAAGTCATCGCTCATAGAATATACATCTGGATCACTATCAATGTCATCGCCGTCGTCTTCAGTTATTTCTGCATTGTTCGTAAGAGATCCTCCTGCATAACTTTCATCAATAGTCAAGATCACCTCGAGTACAATACATCGACCAGATCCTACCGTTGTCAGTAATCCGTTGTAGACTTTTGTGATATCACCTTCAGGACCTCCTATCCAATTGTTAGTATCATTATCACTGAGCCTCATCGTTGGTGGTACATGATCCGTCACCTCAAAGCTTCTTGCATTTAAGGTTCCTTGATTACATACTGTTATGTTGTATGTAACATCACTCCCTGGGAAATAGGGTCCCTCTGAAACTATAGTTTTGACTAATGCCAAATCATAAGTCTGCGCGATTATAATCAACTCCGGATCATAATCATCTACGTCAGACCCATTGTCAGGGATACCATTACCTCCTGGCCCATCGTCATCTACGTCGTTGTCAGTATCTAACTCACTATCATCACCTGGCACTCCACCATTTGTTATGCTGATCGCTCCATCCTCATCTTCTATACCTAATACATTTGTACCTGCGGTGATCTCTGCGTTGTTAATCAGTTCTGTACCTTGGAACGTGGCTCCAATCTGTAAGTCTACATCCACTGATGTACTCGCTCCTGCGACGAGACTGCCTATTGAAATGACATTATTTGTCCAAGTTGGATCAATATTCGTCATACCAACTGGTGGCGTTTCTGTTACTTCTATTCCCGTTGCATCTAGTGTACCTTGGTTATAAACTGTAATTGTAAACGTTACTACATCACCTGGTGCAAATGGGCCGCTTTGCCCGATTGCTAACTTCTTGTCAAGGGCCAAATCAAACACTTGTCCAATTGTAATTACCTCTGGATCAAAATCATCATCATTTGCATCTTGAATGCTACTGTCGCCATTGCCATCAGTGGTCATGTCGTCATTCGATAAGTCTGGGGCATCGCCTGCGTTGTCATCTGGGGCACTATCTACGTCATCGCCGCCGTCGGCTGTAATCTCAGCATTATTCGTCAAGCTCGTGCCTTGGAAGTTTGCATCAATTTGTAAATCTACATCTATACTGTCCATACCGCCTGCTGGTATCACTGTGCCAAATGTGAACATATTGTTCATCCAGGCTGCATCAACATTGGTCATACCTGTTGGTACGTAATCTGTTACAGTTACCGTATTAGCAAGTGCGTCTAACGTCCCTTGGTTATGAACGTAGATTCTATAGGTGACTACTTGTCCTTGTGCATATGGGCCTGGTGTTACGATATCCTTGGTTAAGGCTAAATCGTACACTTGTCCAATTGTAATTACCTCTGGATCAAAGTCATCATCATTTGCATCTTGTATGCTACTGTCGCCATTACCATCAGTGGTCATGTCGTCATTTGCTAAGTCTGGGGCATCACCTGAGTTGTCATCTGGGGCACTATCTACATCATCGCCGCCGTCGGCTGTAATCTCTGCATTGTTCGTCAAGCTCGTGCCTTGGAAGTTTGCATCAATTTGTAAATCTACATCTATACTATCGATACCACCTGCTGGTATTACTGTTCCAAATGTGAACATGTTATTTGTCCAGGCTGCATCAACATTGGTCATGCCTGTTGGTACATAATCAGTTACAGTTACAGTATTGGCAAGTGCGTCTAACGTCCCTTGATTGTGAATATAGATTCTATAGGTGACTATTTGTCCTTGTGCATATGGGCCTGGTGTTACAACGCCTTTAGTCAAAGCTAAATCGTACACTTGTCCAATTGTAATTACCTCTGGATCAAAGTCATCATCATTTGCATCTTGAATGCTACTGTCGCCATTGCCATCAGTGGTCATGTCGTCATTCGCTAAGTCTGGGGCATCACCTGCGTTGTCATCTGGAGCACTATCTACATCATCACCGCCGTCGGCTGTAATCTCTGCATTGTTCGTCAAGCTCGTGCCTTGGAAGTTTGCATCAATTTGTAAATCTACATCTA
>CALDEM010000092.1 GCA_937942435.1 uncultured Saprospiraceae bacterium | reverse complement strand
CAGATTGACATATTGAAAAAAGAGTTAAGGGCTTCTGATGATTTAAATGCATCATTGTCAGATGAGATAATGACAATTAAACAGATGATCAAAGATATCAGCCGTCTCGCTGATGCAGATGAAGATTAGGTTCATCTGGATTTACATATAAGTAAAGGGCCTCTTACACACTGTGTAAGGGGCTTTTTAGGTTTAGAGCAAAAAACATATTAAATATTTCTTTAATATGTAAATTACTCTTATACTTGCAGTCAAGAGCGTCGAAAAACGCTACTACTACCCAAATCAGTATATAGTCATCCCCAATGACAGTAATCGGTCTTATGCCTTAACAGGTGATAGGAGAATAATTGATTGCTAAAATGTAAATATTGACTGATGGTTAAAACGATAAGAATAATTGTGCTCCTCGGCATGATGACAACAGCTGCACAATGGCTTAACGCGCAGGTTAAAATAGGAGATAGGCCCCTTGATATTGGACAAGAAAGATTATTGGAGATGGAAAAAGCCAATAAGCTATTTATTGTAACAGATAGCTTAGAAATAGGTATCACCAATAGCATATTAACTAATGATCCAAATGCCGACGCCATGATGGTTAAGTTATATGGTTATGGACTTGGAAATTTTCAGGACGCCCAGTCTTATTTTTTAGGAACCAATCCTGATGGAGAGGTGCTAGAATTTCCGCTTACCCTAAATCTGGAAACTAGTTCAAGCATGGCCACACTCTCTCTGTTCAATGGTACTACACAGTTTGGTAGTGTAGATATGACCTTGTTGGACAGTGTTTTTGCTAACAATACTCAGTTAGCAGACTCTATAAATACAGTTCGGACATTACTCAATGATTTAGCCGCAGACGTGGACTCTGATCTTGATACGGTTCAAACAAACGAGTTGATACATGAAATTGCTGTACTCGACGGTATTAATAACCAACAAACATTATTAAGATTCTATGAAAACAGATACATCGCTAATGTATTAGGCATGCCTGAACTTCGTGATTCGATAGATATAGATTTAGATCCATTTTTCGCGACCGATATTGCTTTGGCAGATACAGCAGAAGTTTTGAGAGGGCTCATATTTTACGTAAGTGATGGTACATTGACTGGAGATAGAACAGTAACAGGTGATGCCAACAACTTGACATTTACTGATATAGACTCATTCAATGTCAACTCATCTAATACTACTTTTACATCTACGGGGAATACTAATATTTCTTCTGATGGAGATGTAGCCATATCATCAAGCTCTGACATAACAATAGATGCTTCATCAGATACTATTGGCTTGATAGGTACAGTGACATTAGATGAATATGTTACGAAACCAGTAGAGACTAGTTTCAATAATATTTTAGGGATAGATGCAGACGGCAACGTCATTAATATATCAGCCACGTCAATCTTAGGAACAGAAGAAGATAGTGTTATCTATCGACACAATGGAACTTTAAGTAATGAACGTTTTATGACAATGGCAGGCAATGATCTTAACTTTGTTGGAGCAACCGCAGCAGATTCTGTAGTCATTACTGCAGATGGTCGCATATTAATCGGCAGAGGAACTGTAACTCCGGGAAATACTGCAAATGGCATAAGACTAGATGTAAATGGTGATATCCTTGCGATCCAGGTGCATTCAAGTTCAGATGAAAGATTTAAGAAGAACATATCTCCTATAGGCTCCGCACTGGATAAAGTGATGTCAATCGAAGGTGTTACCTATGACTTTAGGGTTGATGAGTTTTCAGATAGAAACTTCCCAACGACTAAGCAAGTGGGCTTTATAGCGCAAAATGTAGAGGAAGTGTTGCCAGAGGTGGTCAGAACAAATGGAGATGGATATAAAGCAGTTGATTACGCTAAGGTGACGGCTCTACTCAATGAAGCCATAAAAGAGCAACAAAATCAAATCAGCACTCAGGCAGAAATCATAAAATCACAAGAAAAACAATTAGCAACACTTGTTGACAAAATGAACGATTTGTCGACACTTGTATCTGGTTTAAAGATAGAATCCAAAGAAGTAAGCAGTCAATCTTTTTCTCTGGAGGATTAGTACCAAACTAATATCCTTTTAAAGCCTCGTAATACACCAATTACGGGGCTTTTTCATGTTCTATAAGTTATCAAGTAAGATATATTAAGAAAAACATTAATTTATGATTAAGTATATATATTTTAGCCATATGTTATAATCACGCCTGATTAGATCATAGAAGGCATACATAATATCTTCTTTGACTAAAGTACGTGATTAGCGTATTAAAGAATGTTAAGAACCATCATTACGATAGCGACCTGTTCGCTTATTTTTTCTTTGGGTAAAGCCCAAACTAAGGTAGGCTCCAATGTATTAAACATTGACCCTGCTTCTATCTTAGAGTTAGAAAGTGATTCTAGTGGTTTTCTTCCTTCCCGATTAACAACAGCTCAAAGAAATGCCCAGACCGAGTGGGATGAAGGGCATATTATATACAACATAACAGATAATTGCTTACAGATTTTTGATGGAATAGCCTGGGACTGCTTTGTCCAAGGGATTTCTGTTGATTCTACGATATATAAATATAACGATACCCTTACTTCAGACCGGATAGTTGGCATGGGTGGTTATCAACTAACTTTCGATGGTTCGGGGGATGTTGTGATCACAGATGCGGGCTTTGTTGGGATAGGCGACCCTACTCCTGATGCGAAGTTGGATGTAGAAGGTGGTACCGTTAGGTTCTCAGATTATGGACTGGGGAATAACCCTGGCTCTGAGAGCTATCTCTTAGGTGTTGATAGTGATGGTGATGTCGTTGAGGTCACTCCAGCTATCGACACCTTTTCTTTAGTCGGAGATACATTAAGGATCTCTTTAAAAGGAGATGGCGTTGCTTACGACTCTATCCTTTTGTCCAAATACTTAGATGATATCAACATATATAAAGATGATGGTACTATACTGGGTAATAGGACGGTAGACTTAGATGGTTTTTATCTAAGAACAAGAGGCACCGATAGTGGTGCTAACATTCAGTTTCAAAATGACGGAGATATAAGACAATTTGGACCTGGAGCCCTACATCAACTTATTGATACATCAGGAACAGATCTACGATTGTTTGCTGGTCCGACAACTACGTACTTGTCTTCGTTTACAGATGTTCCACTCTTTTTGAGACAGAATAATGCAAATGTGATAGGTCTTCTTACTAACGAATATCTGAGGTTTTATAATTACGGAAGTGGACTAAGAACGGGCACACCTTCCAACATCTTAGGCGTAGAAGCAGATGGAGATGTTGTTGAGATTGACCCAATGACTCTAGGTTCTGATGATCAGATTTTAGATTCTCTTGGTCTCACAGGAACGCTGTTAGAGATTGGGATTGAAGGAGATGCCAATGGCTTACAAACTTTGGATCTGTCTTCACTGACTCACACTGGTACAGCAGGTTCTATTTTCTTTGCTGATGGAAGTGATGGTAGCCCGACTGAAGACAACACAAATTTATTTTGGGACGACACTAATAACAGACTAGGTATCGGTACTGCTGCACCGAGTGTTGATATGCATCTTTCAGGCGCAACAGGTTCTGTAGAGTTGCTCTTAGAAGCAGATACCAACAATGCTGGTGAAAGTAATCAACCAAAAATTACTTTTTCTCAAGATGGAGGGGGCATTACAGGCCATATTGGTTTTACCGGAGGAACCAATAATCTTCGAATTTCGAATGAATCTACAAGTGTCAATTCAGATATAGATTTTCAAACTGCAGGTTCTACTAGAGTTACGATAGATGGAGGTGGTAATGTAGGAATAGGAACAACTGACCCTCAGGCTAGATTAGAGGTTGATGGAGGTACAGTTAGATTTTCTAATTATGGAAGTGGTGCAGAGGAGACAGGCTCAGAGACCTATATATTAGGAGTTGAGGCCGATGGAGACGTAGTTGAGATTGATCCAATGGGGCTTGGTACTAATATTTACAATACCAGCTCTAGTTTGGAAGCATTTCGGACTGTTGATATGGATGGTAATGACTTAAATTTTGTTGGTAGTTCGAAAACAACTGCAATTACATCAACAGGCAGTTTAGGTGTTGGAATCACTAACCCTGCCAGACCACTACATGTAAACGAAGCATTGCGGTTATCAAGAGGAAGTAATACAACTTCTTTCATTTTTGATAGATATAATGGCAACCTTGGAACGACCTGGAAGTCTTTTTTAATGGGTGTCAACGCTTCTTCAGCTGGCAGCGGAGAGTTTATAATTGCTGACTATAATGAAAATGTTTCAGGAGGAGGCTTTACTAGGATGCTCACGCTAACTGATGCAACATTACCCATAAGGTTTGACCAATATGGTACGGGCGCCCCTTCTTTCAGAACTGGAAATGAGGTTGCTATATTAGGAGTAGAATCAGATGGAGATATTGTAGAAGTCGATGCCTCTGCAATTGGCAATAATATCTATAATACCAGTGATACTATAGAGAGTAATAGGTTGGTGACCCTTGATGGAAGTAGCCTAAGCTTTGTAGGTACGGATACGATACAGATAGATGCAGCGGGAAATCTGGGTATTGGGACAAATAGTCCAGCCGCTAGATTAGATGTTGCAGACGGCACAGTAAGATTTTCAGAATATGGTAGTGGTACACAAGCGGACACCACTAACGTTGACTATATCCTAGTAACTAATTCTTCTGGTGATGTTAAAGAGCTAAATACAGCTAAAAACACAAGATGGTTTTATCCTCCTGCTGTGATAATTGATGCTTCAGATATGGCAACGGGTGAAGTATTGGATTTACATCAGGAGTATATTGATCAGTTTGGAACGCCTGAAGTCAGTAGTGATGGTGCTGCCTCCTCTATTCCAACATATGGTGAAGATGAATTAGAATATCACATTACTTTTTTTGATGATACAATACTTGACAACATTACAATTACTTCAGCCGGAGTTATGACGTACGATATCATTTCTGTTCCATTTGATAATTACACTATTATCAATGTTGTTTTTGTAATTAAAGATCCGTGATGAAGTGCACGCTTTGTGTTCTTTTCTTTTTTACATTCTCTTTCACAATTATAAAAGGGCAAGATGTAACATTGCCATATACCCAAGACTTCGAATCTGCAATTATAGGAAACCCAGGCACCCTTCCTACAGCTTGGAGCCAGGTGGCTGAGGGCACCACAGATCTTTGTACGGGTGGAGGTGTCACCTACTCTGTTTGTCATCAATGGGGAGTGAACAGCGGAGGAACTGCCTCAAGTGCTACAGGGCCCAGTGGAGATCATACTACGGGGTCTGGTAAATATGTCTTTGTTGAAGCATCTGGCAATGGTAACCCAGAAGTATTTTTATTATCACCAACATTTGATCTTTTGGGAGGCGAAGGGACATTAAGATTTTGGACTCATAGTTATTCTGGCAGTAATTCGCAGTTTAGAAACCTGTTTGTTGACGTACTTGACGGAGGAGGAGCGGTTTTAGCAACGGCCATTGAGACGGTTTCTACATCGTTCACGATTAATGACTGGCGCGAATCTGCCGTATCTCTCAATGCTTATTCTTCAAGCGGAATCATAAGACTCAGATTTAGATGGGACGATGGTAGCGATGGTTTCCGACCAGATGTAGCGATTGATGATGTTTCAATCGATGTCGTAGCGTCAAGCGAAATACTCTGTTCCAATGGAATAGATGAAGACTCTGATGGTCTTATAGATTGTTTTGATTCTGATTGTGACTTTAATAGTTTATGTGATATCGATGCGGATGGCGTACTTAATAGAATTGATTTAGATGACGATAATGACGGCATAACTGATGCACTTGAATGCTATAACATAGGAAATTTAATTACCAATCCAGGTTTTGAATCCGGAAATACTAGTTTCAATTCCGATTATTCATTTCAATCTTGTACTGAAGCTTGTGGTCCTAACAGAGATGTAGAACGAGGTGAATATGCTATAGAAGATGAAGCCTGTAGCTGCGGAGAATCATCAGGAGATGTTAATGAATGGGCCGGAACTCCAATAGAAGGCAACGCAATGATGGTTGTAGATTTTGATAATGCTGGAGATGTTATTTGGAGCCAAACAGTTACAGTAGACGTTAATATAGAATATAGTTTTGTTGTGTGGGCACTCAATATAAATACAGCAAATGTAGCAGACTCAAGGATACGTTTAGGCATATCAACAAATGGAGGAAGCACTTATACAATCTTAGGAACAAGTGATAACATAACAGAATCTCAAGGTTGGTCAGCCTTTGGCTATACTTATATCAATGATGCATCAACAAGTATAACTTTAGGTATTATAAGCGATAACGGAGGAAATAGTGGACGCGATATAGCTCTTGATGGACTGAGTTTTAGTCCAACAAATATTTGTGATAATGATGGAGATGGCGTGTTGAATAGTATAGACCTTGATAGTGACAATGATGGTATCTATGATGTCTTCGAGTCTTCAAGTGGAGAAAGCCAATCTGCAGGGCGATTAACTGGTGGAGTGGATTCAGACGGTATTCCAAATTCCGTTAGCGATGGTGCAGGCTCTATAGACTACCAAGTCGCGGATAGCAATAGTGATGGAATAATAGATGCAATAGAGGTGGAGAGTGATGGAGACGGATGTTTCGATGCATTTGAAGAGGGGATAGAGGACTTAGATTCTGATGGTGTGGCAGGAACAGGAACACCTAGTGTTAATGCTAATGGTTTAAATACGTCAATAACATATATTACCCCAACATTGAATTTATGGCAGTTGGCTGGTATGGACAATCCGTCATGTGATAATGACACGGATGACGATGGCATACTCGATGCAGAGGATTTAGATGATGATAATGATGGTATACCAGATGTGATTGAAAGTGCTGCCTCTATTAACTTTAATGGCGCACGAACCTTACTCATAGGAACCAATGAGGACAATCTTTTAGAGGGAAATAAAATAGTTTATAGTAACGCTGTTGTAGATTGTGATAATAGATTCTTTGATATCGTTCTTACAGTAACTGATATAGATGGTGTCACTATAAGTGCGGCCCAGGGTGGGCTAATTAATAGCTCTTCTAATCCAAGCTTGGATGATTATGCAACTTTTACACTTCAGCTAGTAGAATCAGGATCAGCAACTGTTGGTAATCCAACAGGAACTCCCGCAACAATCCAGGATTTTACTTTGATTCAGAGAGACATAGATTCATCACCAGGCCAGGATTTTACGGAAGTCATTGGTACTAGTAATAGCACTCCTCCCGATATGGTTTCTTTTAGCCCCATGACTAATATTGAACAAGCAGGATTTATTAACGGTGGAGGTCCATCTTCATTCACTACCTATCGCCTCATAGAGTTAAGTAGCCCTTTTCCATTTTCCTCATATCCGGCGCTTACAGGTATTGACGAAGAAGACCCAGATTATGGAGTCTTTTTTTTCTATAATAATTTTTCATTTGTAGAATTAATATTTGGAGTAACAGGCTCTCACAATGCAAGCCTCGCCAGAACGACCCGTTATGCTGCAAATAAAGATTGTGACTTTGATGGTGATGGTATTCCAAATACTGTAGATCTAGATAGTGATAATGATGGTATATATGATATTTACGAGTCTGGGCATTCTTATACTCTTGATATAGATAATGATGGGATAATAGATGGTTCGGACGTAAACTCAGGAACAAATGGACTTTTTAATAGTCTTGAAACATCTGTTGACAATGGTAATATCAATTATTCTTATACTGATTCTGACGGAGACGCTATTTTTGATTTTATTGAGTTAGATTCTGATGATGACCTTTGTTTTGATGTAGAAGAATCTGGCATACCAGATGCAGATGGGAATGGTACAGCGGGAATAGGAGCACCACCTGCTACTGATGCTTTCGGCAGAGTCGTCTCTATAATGTACTCTGAACCCCCTACGACTAATTGGCAAGACCCTTCTGCAACCTGTCTTGAGATATGCGGTAATGGAATGGATGATGATGAAGACGGGTTAATAGATGATTTTGATCCTGATTGTGCTGATTTCTTTTTAGAAGCAGAATGCGGATTTCCCGGGGCTAATTGGGTACGCACTTTTGATATAGATGCTTCTAATAATGATTTTCAAACGATTACCCCAGGGCTGAACTCATTTGATGTACCCCCGACAACAGGAGCTGATATTCTTAGATTTAGCATAACCATAACTGCCGCTGGAACTTATAGAATATTAGGTAGGGTAAAATCTTCGAGTGGTGCCGATGATTCATTTTGGTTTAGAGTTGACGAAGGCACTTGGTTTAAATGGAACGATTGGAATACTCAAGGATCATGGGAATGGATTGAGTTTTCCAATAATGATAATGGGAACACCCCTGTTAGATATATATTGAGTCCAGGTAGTCATACAATCGACATAGCATATCGAGAAGAAGGTGCAGGATTAGATAAGCTTCACTTAACTATTAATGGAGGAACGCCTATAGGACAAGGCGAAGAGTCTATTAATTGTAAAAGATCTATTACAACGAATCTCTTTCTTCATTATAAACTCAGAAACAGAAATTAGATAGAGTTTTTATGACCTGAATATCTGTCATTCTTTCAAGAACGTCGAGCGTCAATTGAGAGAATTTTATTATACATATTAATGTAAGGCTCCACACCAAAAGATGCGCATCCTTGAATACTCATTTCATTTTTCATTTTGCATACCTTAACTTTTCTAATTAGATCTAAGGATTTTTGAAGTCCTCTTATTATAGAATCTAATGAATGATCTTGACTTATAAGAAGGCCAGTACTAGCTTTCATCATGTTAACACCTTGGTTGGGAGAAGAAATTACAAAAAGTCCACAACACAGAGCTTCTGCAACCACAAGTCCAAAGGTTTCCAATTTGCTACAATGCAATAGAATGTCATTTTTTTTCATTTGTCTTGCAACTTCTTCTTTTTCTAACTTTCCAGTAAATGTTATGATGGATGCCAATCCTAAACTCTTTGTAAGTTGTTCAAGTTGAGACCTTTCATTCCCGTCGCCTACAATCGTGTATTTTATAGAGTTACTTTTAGAAAGTTGTTTTATTGCCTTTATACCAAGATCTATACGTTTCCTTACTATTAGATCACCTACACTGATTATTTTAATTGATCTATCACCATCTTCTATTTTGATTTTTGGTTGATGACTAAACAAAGAAGTATCAATAAAATTAGGCAAGACTTCTACCTCTTGTTTGAGAAGCGGTTGTAACGTTTGTTTTAAAGCTTCACTAACTGCCAGCACCCTTACAGCCTCATTTAGTGCTTTTATACCCATCTTTTTGTGAGAAGCCCTAATGCTTCTATCCATCCATCCGGTATAGTGTTCTGTCACGAGGTAAGGTATACTTCTGCTTTTTTTTAATTTATTGGCGACCATTGCCCCGAGATAGGTATGTGTATGAATAATATCGGGCAATCCTTCTTTTTCAATATATGATCGTACCCATCTTGAGGATCTGTTGATCAAAGCATTTATACCAATTGAATTGTTCTTAGGATAGAAGGGTCCAGTTAATAAGTAGTTCTTATTACCATATTCATCAACTTCTACCTTTTCTCTATTATAGATCCATCCCTTTTTAAGATATGCAATATTAAGATCAGCATATACAAGATCGATATTGAGCTCTTCTCCTCTGAGAAGCCTCACTTGTTCTTTGACAAAATCGCCATTGAAGGGTTGCAGTAGACTGGGATACCAACCGGGTATAACTAATATTTTAGGCTTGTTTTTTATAGCTTAGCTTTATCGTTGCACTAAGATTGTAATAATAAAGCAAAGCCGATCGATTGTAGTATCATCATACCTCACTATAACCAAGCAAACTTTCTTGATAAGTGTCTGCAAGCCTTGCTTGAGCAAGAAACACAGTATGAGTACGAAGTCATCGTTGTTGATAATAGCAGTGATGAGATTGACTTTCTGAAAGATAGTACTGAGTATAAAAAGGTCACTTGGCTGTCAACCACCGCAGACAACCCATATGTCTCTCGAAATCTCGGAATAACTAAGGCTAAAGGTAGAATCATTGCTCTACTCGATGCTAAGTGCAGGCCTTGTAAAGATTGGGTAGAGCTGGGTATGACAAAAATTTTGGGTAATGATCAAATGACTATAGCAGGACATTATCGGGTGATTCCTGATTCGGATGAGCTCAAGGATCTTATTTATGGACTATTATATCTCAACAATAGGAAGAATGTCAAACATGATTATGGTGTAACTACAGGCAACTTATGGTCTCATAAGTCGGCATTTGAAGATGTAGGTTTATTTGAGGAAGAGCATATCTCTGGAAATGATATTGCGTGGAGCCTAAAAGCAAAGTCATTGGGTTATGATATAGAATATCTAAAGGAACTTGAAGTTAAGTATCCAGGACAGAGCTATAGTCAACTCTGTCAATCTATATCCAAGTATATGTCGGGTATCGCTTATCAACACAAAAAGAGCAAATCCTTAGGATATAGGATGACCTTTTTTTTTAAGAGTCTATTTCCGTTAAGGATGAGCACATATAAAGAGATGATCACCTACCGTAGTTTGGATCATCTCTCAACGAAGGACAAGTGTTATCTTTGGCTTCTTGCGTGGCACACGAAAATTAGAATGGCCATAGCGTATTTGGCAAGTTCGATCTCTCAATGAAACAGAAGGTTAAAACGAAAGAGGAGTACAATGACTATGTAATAGAGCAGGGCCTCCCACTCTTTTATCAACCATGGTATCTTGATGCAGTCTGTGGACCTAACAATTGGGATGTTGTGATTGCTATAAGAGATAAAAAAGTTGTAGGTGTGTGGCCATATTATAAGAAGAAAAAAAACTTGCTATCTACAATCACACAGCCGATACTCACCTCTTATCTCGGTCCACATATCATCGACCATAACCAAACTGAAAAGAGAAGTACTCAGATAGGCTTTGAAAAAAAAGTACTCACAGAACTTTCTAATCAATTACCTCAAGTCAGCAGGGTTATTGTGCAAGGTCACCCTAGTTGGACAAATTGGCAACCATTAAGTTGGCTTGGTTATGAGCAAACAACGAGATATACATACCGTATAGACCTAACAAAGAGTATAGATGATCTATATAGGGCCTTGAGCGATAAAACTCGAAATCAGATTAAATCTATAG
>CALDEM010000091.1 GCA_937942435.1 uncultured Saprospiraceae bacterium | reverse complement strand
TACCAGTCATCAGAGATCTATGATGGTTTAGCTGCGGCTTATGACTATGGTCCATATGGTGTAGAGCTGAAGAACAACATCAAGCAGTATTGGTGGAAGTCTATGGTGCAGATGCATGAAAATATTGTCGGTATTGATGCGTCGATATTCATGCACCCTAAGACTTGGAAGGCCAGCGGTCATGTAGATGCTTTCAATGACCCGTTGGTGGATAACAAGGATAGCAAGAAGAGATATCGTGCCGATCAATTGGTAGAAGGCTATGCTGAGAAGATAGAAGCTAAGATCCAGAAAGATGTGGATAAGGCAAGAAAGAGATTTGGTGATGCTTTTGATGAGCAAGAGTTTAGAACAACCAATGGTAGGGTGTTGGATCGTCAAGCCAAGATTGATAGTGCCATGACTGCTTTGGGTACGCACATGAAGAATGAAGACATGGCGGGTCTCAAGCAATTGATTGAAGATCTTGAGATCGCTTGTCCAGAGAGTGGAAGTCGCAACTGGACAGAAGTTCGTCAGTTCAATCTAATGTTCTCAACTCAGTTGGGTAATATCGCGGGTGAAGAAGGTAAGCTTTACTTGAGGCCAGAGACCGCACAAGGTATCTTCGTTAACTTTTTGAATGTCCAGAAGTCTACGAGACAGAAGCTGCCATTTGGTATAGCGCAGATCGGTAAGGCCTTTAGAAACGAAATTGTTGCGCGTCAATTCATCTTTAGGATGCGAGAGTTTGAGCAGATGGAGATGCAGTTTTTTATCAAGCCAGGTACTGAGATGGAATGGTACAAGCATTGGAAAGCTGCAAGGTTAGAATGGCACAAAAATCTTGGTGTCCCAACCGATCACTTAAGGTACCATGATCATGACAACTTAGCTCACTATGCTAATGCCGCGGTTGATATAGAGTTTAAGTTTCCATTTGGATTTAGAGAGTTGGAAGGGATACATAGTCGTACTGACTTCGATCTGTCGAGTCATCAGGAGTTATCAGGTAAGAAACTGCAGTACTTCGATCCGCAGTCAAATGAGAGTTATGTCCCTTATGTTGTGGAGACTTCTATCGGTTGTGATCGTATGTTCTTAGCGCAAATCAGTCTTGCTTTGCAAGAAGAGACTGTGCCAGATGCAGATGGCAAAGAATCAAAAAGAACGGTGATGAAGTTGCATCCTGCAGTAGCACCGATAAAATGTGCAGTGCTTCCTTTGTTGAAGAATCGAGAAGAGTTAGTCAAAGCTGCTAAAGATGTCACTGCTAAGTTAAAACCACATGTCAATGTGCAGTATGATGAGAAAGATGCGATCGGTCGTCGATACAGAAGGCAAGATGCGATCGGTACACCATACTGTGTTACTGTTGATTTTGATACACTTGAAGATCAGACCGTTACGATAAGAGATAGAGATACTTTAGAGCAGACAAGGGTTAAGATTGATGATGTTTCTAAGATTGTAGGAGAGAAGGTAGATATGTCAGGCTTATTCTAGGACGCACGTCGAGAATTTGTCTACAGAATATTATTAGTTAAATACAATTCAAGATTTATATTTGCAGTATAAATCGTACGTTTCGTCATCATCGGTAAATTATTGTAATGCCAAAGTTGTATAAAGAAATTGATAAAGGTATCCTCAAGTCTATCCCTAATCCAACAAGGGAAGCATATGAGATTAAGATAAAGATTCCAGAATTCACCTTTTTGGGTGTTAGTGAGCAGCCTGATTTTGCCACTGTTTATCTTACGATGTATCCATCTGATAAGATCATCGAGCTTAAGTCACTCAAGTTATATTCGTTTCATTTACGAGACATCGTAGTCTCATATGAGCGATTGATCAACATCTTTTATGACCAACTCATGGAAGTATACGAGCCAGTTAGACTTCGTGTTTCTATGGTTTGTAACCCACGTGGAGGTATCAGTTCTAAGTTAGCGATCGATTCTGATTGGGCAGTCAGAGGTGGCAAAGAAGAGTTCAAAGACTGGGTAGGTAGAAGTAGTGGGGACGATGATTGGAGCGTCTTGATGTAAGAAGGCCTCAACTTCACTTCCGTAAATATTTCCACTAACCAGCTGTTGCAATAACACGCATGAGCTCTGCACATATGATGGCGCCATAGGTGCCCAGTGCATATCCAAGTACGGCGAGTAATACACCCACTGGTGCTAGAGCAGGATGAAAAGCATTTGCCACAACTGGGGCGGAGGCAGCTCCTCCTACATTGGCAGTACTACCGACTGCTATGAAGAAGAAAGGTGCTTTGATCAACTTTGCAACTACAAATAATGTGATCACATGGATTAACATCCATACTGCTCCAATAGCGAATAAGCCCAGGTTTTTAAAGATCTCTCCGATATTCATTTGCATACCGATAGTTGCTACAAGTATATAGATGAATAATGAGCCAAATCTTGATGCTCCGACGCCTTCTAAACTTCGAGCTTTTGTAAAGCTAAGCCCTACGCCAATCGTAGTTGATAAAACGACTAACCAGAAGAATCCGGATAGCAATGAGTTGAGTCGCATCGCTGCGATCTGCTCTTGATAGTTTTCTAAAAATGGAACGATGACCTGAGCGCCCAGATGAGATAACGCAACTGCTCCAAATGCAATACCACCCAAGAGATACAAATCTTTAGCTGTCATCTTACGAGCAACGCTCGATCTATAATCTTCTACCTTTTGCTTTAGTGTTTCTATGGCGGAGTTATCAGCCTTGAGCCATTTGTCTATCTTATCAGAAGAGTTGACTCCGTAGAGTAGGAAACCCAACCAAGTGTTGCCGATGAGTATATCGACAATGACCATGGTCCCAAAGAGATTGTCGCTTACCTCATATATCTCTTTCATGGCTGCTTGATTAGCACCACCGCCGATCCAACTCCCAGCAACTGTAGAAAGTCCTCGCCATAGCTGATCGGGTGTCACACCCACAAGATCTGGTGCAATTGTAGAGCATACAAAAAGAGCGATTGGCCCACCTAAGACTATGCCTAATGACGCTACTGCAAATATCGTCAACGCCTTACTTCCCAATCCCATGATGGCTCTCAGGTCAATACTCAAACACAACAAAACCAAACTCGCAGGAAGTAGATATCTGGACGCCATGTAATAAAGCGATGACTGCTCTGGATCGATCCACCCCAATGGCCAATGAAATATTGCCGGGACGAAATAACAAAGGATTAGTGCAGGACAGTACCTGTAAAATTTCTTCCATCCTGGATGAGAAGAGTTGCTCGTATACATCACGCCAGCCAGGATGGCCATCAGAAGGCCAAAAACAATCGCATCATTGGTAAATGGTATCATCGTTGTACCAAGATATAAAAGCTAATCTAAGTGAGACACAGATTGCTGATTATGCCTTAATCGAGATCTGGATCCTCAATATATAAATAAGGTATTAAGCGCTGATCAATAACACCTTCATCTATTAGAGCCTGTAGATCTTCAGCGAAATTCATAATAGATAGATTTTTTACAATCTTAGTAGTCTCGTAGTCTATATAGGGATGGCGCAAAAGAATATCGAATTTTGTACCTGACATATAAAACTTCTTTACCTCGCCTTCTACAAATAGATGACGACTAATCTTATCGTAAGATTCATCTGTAACACCGTAGACTTCTTTTAACTGTGATATGTCTACATAACCTCCAAGTAATTCTCGATACTTGACAATACCTTTTGATATTACTGGTCCTATGCCCGAGATTTTTATCAGCTCTTCTTGCGTAGCTATATTGATGTTGAATGAGAGATTCTCTTTGGTTGCATCTTTTTTCTCAGTATCTTCTTCATTTGTTAGTTTTGAACTTGAACTTGAACTTGAACTTGAACTTGAACTTGAACTTGAACTCGTCAACTCTGTCTGCTCCTTGTTGTTTTTTTCGCTGTTTTCAATTTTGATATAAGGAAGTGCCTTGGTATATGTCTCATCGTCAATACCATATATTCTTTTCAAGTCTTCGGGTTTTCTTAAATGGCCTCCTTTACTGATATACTTTATAAGATTGTTGGCGGCATAGGAAGTAAGGCCATGCTTTTCTAATTCTTCTTTTGAGGCTGTGTTTGGATCAAAGAGTTCTAATTGTTGTACATCCTTTGTTACTGCTTTTTCTGTGATCACTGTTGCTATAGAAGATTGGTCTGGTGTATTAGACTTGTTTTGTTTCGTCTGAACTTCATTCTTTACCTGAGGGAAGATTAACCTATCCTCCATTTGTATCATCGTTGCTGTGTCTATTCCGTATATTTTAAGGAGGTCGCCTGACTTTTTTATCTCACCTCCTTTGTTTCTATATTTTTCCAAATTATTGGCAGCATATTCTGAAAAACCTTGGGCTATCAATTCTTTTTTACTAGCAACATTAGGGTCAAATGTTGCTAGTTTAGTTGAAGTGATTGTCTCGGCTGTTTCATTGAATGTTTGAGTTTCTCTTATTTGAGCTTGAACGATTTGATTGTGTTCTTCAAAAGCTTTTTCTATCAAAGCAAGTTTATCGCTTTCATTAAGTGCAAAGACTTTTTGATATAATGCTGCTGAGGCGCTGATCAATAAGAATAAGATAATCAATGTTAGATAACCTATTCTATCCTTTGGTGGCAAATAGAATGTGCTACTCATAGGTTTTGTTTTTGTTTGGTAGTGTTTGTTCTAAGATGTTAGCATCTAAGAGTTTTATTTTTTTAATCTTATGCTGTCTCCTCTTGTGTTTTGTGTCATAGGAATCAAAGTCTTCGATATCTGTTACATATGCAGTTCTACCGATGTAGATCTCTTTTATTTCTAAAGAGTTTTCTCTATAGACAATGTCAACGCAGTTAGTATGATTGAGCAGAGTAATGTTGTGGTAGATAGATTGGGTGAACAGTAGTGCCAAACCCAATTGTACAAGTCGTTTAGATTGTGCGTGATACGAAACTGCCATAAGTGTAATTGCAATTACTAAGATGGTAGACTCTATCCCTTCAAAATAAATGTTGTCCAGTATGGCTATTTTAAACTCTGACATAAAAGTTGTAATGCTTTCTAACACTTGTACGACAACCTCTAAAGTTGATCCTAATAGGTCAGATAAAAGATCGCTTATGATGGATATTAGAATCATGCTAAAACCACCAATGATTAGGACAAAAGCAGCACTAATAGACACTATACTGGTAATCGGAGATAACAGGGAGATTTGATTGAAGTAATAAAATGAAAGTGGGATTAGCGAGACTTGAGCAGCAATACCCATATAGACAATACCCATGCAGTATCGTCCCACTTTGCTTTTGGGTATATATATCTTTTCTAATATTGGATAGATAAGGATGATGCCAATCACAGCAGTAAAAGAAAGTTGAAAGCTTACATTAAAAAGCGATTGATAATCATATAGTAGAAGAGCAAAAGCGGCAGCAGCGACCATATTTAAACTATGGCTATATAAACCACTTGTCCTCGCTACCAAGTATATCGATGTCATAATCACTGCACGTTGTACAGGTGGTGCTCCACCACTTAACTCAGCAAAGAATATTAACCCTAATATTATAAACGTGATGTTGGATATTGAAAATTTTGGTTGATTATAGAACAAGACTCTTCCTAATCCAAATAGTATAAATGCAACGATCCCAACATGCAATCCAGATACTGCCAATACATGCATAGTGCCGCTATCTATAAATGAACTTCTTTGTTCTTCACTAAGGTCTTCTTTATATCCTAGTAGAAGAGCTTTGATAATTGCAGCAGCGTTTTTGTTGGATATCTTCTCATCAATAATGTTTATCGCGCTTGAGCGGAGATCGTATCTGATGTACTTCCAAAAAGCATAACTATTGATTGTAGATGTAGAAATATCCTTGGGATTGGCATAACCTATATAACCGATGCCTTGGCGTTGTAGATAAAGACCATAGTCAAATCCCTCTCGCTCTTCGTTTTTAGAAACTGGTTTTAATTTCATCTGAGCGGCTATAATGTCTCCTGGTTGAAAGGCATATGCATTTATTGGGCCTTTAATTTTAATAATGCACTTATTATTAGATAGAGTAAACTGTCTTTGTTTGCTCTCGATACCCTTCAAAAGAACATTTACATTAGTAAACCGCTCAGTAGTTGATACTTTATAAACTTCTGCATGGTATACATGACTTTTAGATAATATATCAGTGTTGATTTTTGATAGATCTGCTCGTGCCTGCTGGTAGCCAGCATGAGCTAAACCGCAAAACAAAAGTGACATAATAATCAATGAGCTTCTGTATCTCCAATGGAGTACTTCTTTAGGACTAAATAGCAATAGTCCTAAGATTATGATCATGATTGAGGCTGAGTAAGTGATAGGAATATGAAACTGATCAAAAACAATAAGTCCCATGACAAAGGGTATAATCCCTACGACTAACGGGACTTGCCTGAATGTCAATTTTGTAGCTATCATGGAAATATATCTAATACAACTACAGTAATATAGAAAAATGTATTGTCTTAATATAAAGAGTATGCCATCTATCTATGTAATATTAACATATTATAATATTGTATAATAAATAGTAATAGACTGCATGATAGCCGCTGATCTATCAAAGGGAATACCTATAACCCAGATACGCGAATAAATTAAACTGACTAATTCAGATAGTCTTAATGGGATGGACAACTTCTAAAGCCATTCATGATTAGTGAAATGTAGTGCAGTTGACAAATATTAATTATATTGTTATTAGGATTATTGATTAACTAACTAAATGTACCGTCCTAATGCGCATCTTTTGGATCATCGTAGTAATGATACTTTGGGCATTGTTGGCAACCAAAATGTGTAATGATTACTCGACTTGTTGTCCTGATGGGGATCAAGCAGAAGAAGTAATTGGCCCTGTTGCAGCTCCATTAGCAAGTAAAAACAACTGTGCGACTGGCGTGATCTGCTTCCCTGATGATAGTTGTGAACCCAGCTTCGGACAGAACTTTGACAGTTTTAAAGATTCGCTGGTTTCTCTTATAACAACGGGCTATCAACTGAGGATAACGGGAATATACAATACCATCGAGGTCTATGAGGGCACTTCCGATAATCTTGGCACATGCAGGGCTGAGGCACTGGCTACATCATTTGGCTTGACCGATGATCAGATAGATATATCGGGGCAACTGACTATAGGGCGGACCGTAGATGTGGAAGAGAGATACGCCTTTGATATCGTTGAGCTTGAAAAGGATGCCAATAGTGGAACTCTTAAGACTATAGATGGTGCACTTATCTACTTCCCATATAACAGTACTAATAAACTAGACGATGGGGATATCGAAGCTTATCTCGATCAAGTAGCATCCAATATAAAGAACGGTGGAGGCAAGGTTAGACTAGTAGGACATACAGACGATAAGGGTCGCGCAATCAAAAACCAAGAACTAGGTCAACGTCGAGCTAATGTGATCGCGGACTATCTCTATGGTCAAGGACTCTTGCGAGAACAAGTCATAGCAGAGTCTAAGGGTGAAACTACTCCTGTTGCAACCAACGCGACAGAGGTAGGGAGAGCTAAAAATAGAAGAGTAGAATTACAAATCATAAGATAAATCTTAAAGCGGAAGACATGTTATTATTTATAGATTTTTGCGCCGTACCATGGTTAGGGTGGCTACTTCCTTTGCTGGGCTTGTTGCTCGGATGGTTATTATGGGGTAGACTTAGTGGTCGTGTTTCTGAATTAGAAGAGACCAATGGCCGCTTGCAATCAAGAATCAAAAGTCTGGAAGGAGATCTCAACGAGTGCACTACAGGTAAGGCTGGTCTGCAAAGTGAGATATCATTATTAGAAGGTAGGATGAGAGAACAGTCTCGAAGAATGCAATTCTTAGCTGAGGCAAATGAGGCAAAACAAACCTCTGCCATAGAAGAACCAGTTAACGCAGAAACAAAAGTTGTGCAAGAAGAAGTACCGGATCCACCTGTATCTGATGTTGTAGAAGCTGATCAGATAGAAGTGGACTATGAGCAAGTTGAAGCCCCTGTAGAAGAAACTCCCGAAGTACAGAACGAAGCTGAAGAACCAAAGGAAGTTGCAGCCATAGTGCCACCAGTTGTAACAACGCCCCAAGGTTTAGCATCAGAAGGCCCGATAGCACCAAGAAAGACTCACCCTGAAAGCGGGACTAAAAAGAATATCTATGCAGGCCTGAAACCGGATAACTTGCAAGTGGTCGAAGGGATCGGTCCAAAGATGAATGAGATATTAAATAACGCAGGCATCGATAACTGGTCTGATCTAGGTGCAAAGTCCACAGAAGATATCAGAGCGATACTTGATAGCGTTAATGCCAAAAGATATCGGATCATTGATCCATCTTCCTGGCCTGAACAAGCTCGCTTAGCCGCTAGTGGTGATTTTGAAACATTGATCAAATTACAAAAGAACTTATCATCTGGAAGGTCGGCAGGAGCGACTGGAGAGACGGACTCCAAGGTCGAGAAGCTCTTGATAAAGATGGGCGTCATCAAGAGATGGAAGCAGAATGACTTGACGGCTGTAGAAGGTATAGGCCCAAAGATATCTGGCTTGCTCCAAGCAGATGGTATAACGACATGGCGTGAGTTGGCTAATGCCAAGGTAGAAAGAATACAAGCCGTGCTTGATGCAGCAGGAAAAAGATATAAGCTCGCTGATCCAAGTTCATGGCCAAAGCAAGCAGAGATGGCTGCTGATGGCAGATGGGATGACTTGGACGAATATCAAGACTTCCTAAATGGTGGAAAATAAGAAGTAAACCGATTCCCTTGAACAGTACCGATTTGACCCCGATGATTTCATCGGGGTTTTTTATTGGATATAATTGATAATAGGAGTTGGTCTTCACTGACTTCTTATCTTAGCTCTTCATGCAATCATTGTCACAGTTTATAACATCAGTCAGAAAGTTCCGATCGCGGTTGGATACAGCTGATTATAAGGCGGGTCAAAAGTTGATCAAGTTACACCAACTTTTTACACTTTTAGTGACTACTATCTCTGATCAATCCAAGGTGCAGTTTACAAGTGTATTCGCCCGATTAAGCTATCTGATCAGTTCTTATAATATACCTTACAAGGAGAGTTATATCCTTCATTCATTTAGAAAAAGAGGAGCTACAATCCATAGTGATGATCAAGATCTGAGGATCGGTCAAGCAGCTATCAGTATTATGATGGCTTATGTGATAGAGGAGTTAGAAGACCTTAGTGACGTTCCAGATTTGTATAGATCTCTAACAAAAGGAGCAGATTATAAAAAAGTACTTTTTAAAAAAGAGGTTCGCGTTTTTCTAAAGAGTGTAATCCTTAAAGACAAGCAATTAGAAGCGCAGCTTTGTGATGAGCCTTTTGATATTGTCATGGTATCGTATAACCGACCTGATAAGAATGAAGATTATACAGAGATAATTGAAAAGGCAGATGGGGCTGGATTGTTTCCGCTTACGGCAAATCTTGTAGATGTTGAGATCGATGATAGCCGAGTATACTATCCTAGCACAATTGTTCTAGAGCCTGATTATATGTACGATGTCACGTCTATATCAGAATGCTTTGGTCCCTTTGCCAATCATCAGGCGGGGTATCTCATCAGAAAGTTTCAAAAGAAACCAGTTAGCAAGGCAATCCTAATTGGAAATATTTCTAATTTCTTTCTGGATCAATTAATCTATTCGCCCAAAGGAAGATTTGAAGATTTTATAGGTCAGATATTTGCTTTAGACCCATTGGGTATAGCGCTCCTCTCAGATCAAGAGGTAAGAGAGATGATGATACTACTTGAAAATCACTTTAATCATATCAAAGATGTTGTGGTTGATGGTCTTGATCAGATTCACATCAAGCCAAAAGATTGTCAAGTAGAACCAGCTTTTTATTCTAATAAATATGGCGTTCAAGGAAGACTTGATCTTTTTGCAATTAATGAACAAGGGGCATCCATTGTAGAGTTGAAAAGTGGTAGTGCTTTTCGTCCTAACACTTATGGATTATCTAACAATCACTATCATCAGACCTTGCTGTATGATATGCTGATAGAGTCAGTCTTTGGCTCAAAGTTGAAGCGCAACAACTTTATATTATATAGTAAAGAATCATCTAATCAATTAAGGTTTGCACCGGCTTTAAAATCTGAACAACGTGAAGCTATAAAAGAGAGAAACCTACTGTACATCCATGATAGATCGCTGCTTCTTCATGAGGACTTCATGTCTTATTATCAAGAATATGCCAGCAAGCATGCTAGTAACATCAAGGGCTTTCTAAGAACAGATCTCAATGCTTTTTTTAAAGCTTTCAAAACGCTTGACACAACAGAGCGAGTCTATGTTAACCTGTTTTTGAAGTTTACGCTACGAGAGCTATTCATAAATAAATTAGGAAACGAAGGTTCAGAACGATCTAATGGGCTAGCAGCTTTGTGGCTGCAAGATCTTGAATCAAAGAAAGAGCAGTTCAATATTATTAATCATCTTGAGATTGAAGAAAACGGATGCGGTGCACCTGACCCATTCATCAGGTTGAGGCTATCAGAACACTCTGCCGTGCTCAGTAACTTTAGAGTAGGAGATCTTGGTGTTTTGTATCCTCACCAAGATGTCAAAAGTGCGATCCTTAAACAACAAGTATTTAAAGCTACTATACTTAGTATGGATGATCGGTCAGTTGTGGTTAGATTGAGGAGTCGACAAGAGAATACCATTGTTTTTGATCAATACAAGTACTGGCACATAGAACACGATACGCTTGAGAATGGGTACTACGAGATGACTAGAAGTCTCTATGAGTTTGCAAGAGCTAAGAAGGATTATCGTGACCTGATGTTATGTCGGAGATCACCAGAATCTTATGAGGTCGCTCCTGTAAGTTGTGGACACAATCTTACAAAAGAACAGCAACAAATATTCTCTGAAATTATAACTTCTAAAGACTACTACTTGCTCTGGGGCCCGCCAGGTACAGGTAAGACAAGTGTTATGTTGCGAGAGATTGCACATCACTTTATCCAGCATGAAAACGATAGAGTTTTATTCTTAGCATATACTAATAGAGCGGTCGATGAGATTTGCGAAGCTCTCTATACATTAGAGCCTATACCTTCATTTATAAGAATAGGATCTCGCTATAGCACAGGTAAGAAGTTTGTTCCTCATCTTTTAGAAAATCAGATAAAAGACATAACCAGTCGTAAAGAACTGCGAGACAAGCTATCAAAAGAACAAGTCTATGTCGGAACTGTAGCTTCGGTAGTTGGGAAAGTCAGTTTGTTTGAGTTGATAAATTTCGATATTGCAATTGTCGATGAAGCCTCTCAGATATTAGAACCTTCTCTCATGGGCTTACTAAGTCGAGTTGGTAAGTTTGTTTTGATTGGAGATCACCTTCAACTTCCCGCCATTGTTCAACAAGATGATTCATTTACAACAGTAGAGGAGGAGTGTTTGATAGATATAGGGTTCAGATCTCTATCATCGTCTCTTTTTGAAAGAATGTACACTACTGCTCTTAACAACAAGTGGGAGCATGCTATAGGTCAGCTTACACACCAAGGGCGTATGCATGTTGATATTATGTCTTATGTCAATGATCATTTTTATAATCAGCAACTCAAGCCTATAGGAGGTATAGATAGATTGAGTGCCCGTTCTTTTTATAAAAACAAAGATGAGGTTCTTGATCGGATCATTTATGTACCCAGTCAAGTGGACTTGGAAAGTGAAAGCATCAAGGTCAATGAGAATGAAGCACAGCAAGTTTATAAAATCTGTATGAGGATAATAGATAAGTGCGCGCAGGATGCTATTGAGATATCAAAAGATACTATAGGTGTTATCACTCCTTATAGAGCCCAGATAGCTGCCATAAGACAAAAACTAAGAAATGAACTTGGAGACGTCGTTGACATGATCACGATTGACACAGTCGAGCGCTATCAAGGCGGGGCAAGGGATTTTATAGTTATGTCTTGCTGTATGAATTATTCATTTCAATTAAAGGCATTGGTATCTTTGTCTGATGAAGGCATGGATAGAAAACTCAATGTTGCTATCACTCGATCCAGAGAACAATTTGTGCTTATTGGTAACAGGGCTATACTTGAGCAAAACGAATTATACAAAGAGTTGATAGATCGCGCTGCATTGTTAGACAATTAAGGGATGCCCACGTATTTGTGGGTTTGGAGACTTAACCTCCACATGGGACGAGTCTTACATATGTCTATACATGCTTCAGTATTAGCCTTTTGATTCTCATCGTCGAGTGGTTGTAGGGATAGATGCTCAAACGCCATCTTCTCATACACCTGCAGATCTATACCTGCTTGAGGGTAGACTAATTTTAACTCGTGTCCAGACGTAACTTTAAGTTCGCTTTGCAGTTTAGGGCTGATACAAACCCAGTCTATACCTACAGGGATGGGTATCGTGCCATTGGACTCTATAGCAATAAAGAAGCCTTCTTGATGAAGCGCATAGACAAGTTCTTTGTCCAGTTGAAGAAGCGGCTCCCCGCCTGTACAGACTATATAAGGTTGTGAGTTGTTGCTTGTCGGCCATAATGATTTACAAAAGGTAGATAGATCTTTGGCATTGTATTTCCCACCGTTGGTGCCATCTGTGCCCCAGAAGTCAGTATCGCAAAAAGTACACTGTGCAGTGGTACGATCTTTTTCTAACCCCGACCATAAGTTGCAACCGCTAAATCTAAGAAACACTGCTGCTTGACCAGTGTGATATCCTTCGCCTTGGATGGTGTAGTATATTTCTTTAATGCCGTACATGACGCTTCTGCGATTTTAGCAGCGGACAAAGGTATGCTTTAGTCTAACAGTGTACAATAGCTTAATAAGTGATCTTATCTATGATCTTTTCCAACATAGGCTTAGCGCTGATCACATCGTTAGACTCGAAGAATGATCTTGGCAGCACCTCTTTGATAATGCCATCGGGATCGATAAAGAACATCCTTCCTAATCCTAAGTCTCCCCCATATACAGCATCTCCAAATACAGTGCCGTTGGGAAAGTTAGAAAAGATAATGGCTTCATTGCTGAGCACTGACGAAAGCTCCTCTTTGCTTTCTTTGCCAAATCCAAAGATCTTTAGATCATCTATATAATTGAGTTGTATGAGATTAAGTGCAGGTAACCATTTCATAGAAATAGGGTCATCCTTACTCCAAAACCAAAGTAACTTGATATGTTCTTTATAATTGCCGAGAAAGTGCTCTTCTCCACTTAGATCTTTAGCCATAAAGTTTTCTGCAGGAAAGCCTTTTAAACTCCTTATTACATCCTCTTCAGGAGGAGTGAATTTCTCTAGCTCTACTAAGAAGTGATCTTGACCAATCAGGCTGATTCCTGAACAAATGATTAGGAAAGATGTGATTAGTTTTCTCATGTCCTATACGTTGTAAACGAATGTACACACTATGAGCTTGAATAACAAGAAGCCTATTTAAGGGATATTGGAGCAGTCAGTTTTAGCCAAAGAGAGTAGAGGAAGCCTCGTTAGTTGGGCTTCGGATTTTTCTTCTATTTCAACATAGATTCTGGGTCCAGATGGACATACTTCGCATGCCAAACAAACCACCTCATGAAAAGCTCTATCGATGGAGATATCTTCGACTTCTATCCCTTCAGTAGATAGGTAGTTCTGGATATCATCTTCTTTAGTATTGTCAGAATCAGCAGCAGTCCACGGATCAAAAAGACATTGCTTCTCGTCAAAACTATAGCAGACTGTATCTTTTGATTCGAAGCATGAAACAATAGACATAAGAAGAGAGGTATAAATTATAATCTTAAGCATTACACACTTACTTTCTATTGTCTAATACGTCGTTGGTATGCTAAAGGTTGGGACCTTAAAGAAGCTTTTCTTTGACATTATAACTGTTCTCCTTTGCTCTTGAGTCATTGACCAACTCAGCGATAAATCCAGTTAAGAACAACTGAGTACCTATGATCAAAGTTAAAAGACCAAAGAAAAATAGTGGCCGATCCTGTATACGCGCCATTTCAAAAAATAGTTTCATTACTGATAGATAGATCAAGGCTATAACACCTATGGCTATTGAGATGATACCCAACGTACCAAAGAAGTGCATCGGCTTCTTGTTAAACTTACCTACAAAAAATAATGAGAGTAAATCTAAGAATCCACTGATCAAACGCTTTGCACCAAACTTAGATACACCAAACTCTCTGGCACGATGTTCTACTACTTTTTCTCCGATATTTCCATAGCCTTGCCACTTGGCTAAAACGGGCATCCATCTATGCATATCACCATAGACGTGTATATCTTTTACGACATCCTTTTTGTATGCTTTGAGACCACAATTAAAGTCATGAAGTTGGATGTGGCTTACTTTGCGAGCAACGGCATTAAAGAGTTTACTCGGGAGAGTCTTTGTGATGGGATCATGGCGCTTTTTCTTCCATCCTGATACAAGATCATAGCCCTCTTCTGTGATCATCTTATACAATGGATCTATCTCTTCTGGGCTATCCTGAAGATCGGCATCCATGGTGATGACGACATCACCACTTGCTACCTCGAAGCCCTGATCAAGTGCAGCTGCCTTACCATAGTTACGTCTAAAGCTGATTGCTTTTATGAGATCTCCATGTTTAACTTTTAGGTCTTTGACGACTTTCCAACTACTGTCACTACTACCATCATTAACAAAGATGATCTCATAAGTGTAGGCATGCTTAGACATGACCTCAGTGATCCACTTGACAAGTGGATTGAGTGATTCTTCTTCGTTATAAAGGGGAATGACAAGCGAGATATCCATATACCAATAAAAAAGCCTGAACAAAGCTAACTTTATTCAGGCTTATATTATTTATTTTCTTAATGTATTATCCTGCCATACATCATTAAAGTCGCAATTAGCTGCAACGACTACTGCCCTTTTTTGAGGATGGCAGAGCCTATCAAGCCGTATATAACACCACCTATTATACTTCCGATTAGTGCGGAGAAAGCCATAAAGATTGGAGATGTAGCAAATCCCATCATATTTTCCATAGCTTCTGCTTCGTCTGCAGATATTTCATCAGGATCGATAGCATTACTCAAAACTGCTTCACCAAAGTCTGGAACTATGTATGATGCATAGATAAACATAAATATTGCTCCAATCAGACCTGCAAACAGACCTATAAATAGTCCAACACTCATTCCTTCACCAAAAGTGAGCAAGCCTTCATTGTTTTCTCGGAAGTATTTGATACCTAAAAATGTTATTATAAATCCGCCTACATAACTTCCAATGCCTGATATCCAGTTAGATGTTGCCATTGGATCTTCAAAGTTCTCTAATCCACCGTAATGAGATATGAGCTGCCACACAATACCAAATATCCCAAGATAAAGGCCGTACTTAATTCCTGTTTTTAAGGGTGTAATTTGTTCTTCCATGTTTTTGATCAGTTTATATCCAACAATATAAGACTAGATCTGATATTGTCAGGTTACAGATGATATTTATAGACGAAAAGGACGTTACTAGTTCTATAGATTAGAAGCAGAACCGTTGATGATACCGATTACTTTTCCTTTCAGTTCTTGACCGAGATATGGGTTGTTTTTTGATTTAGACTTCAGCTGACTTTCGTCAAATGTTACTTCTTCTTTAGGGTCAAAGATGGTAAGTTCAGCTTTACTGCCGACAGATATTTCCTGACAAGGAAGTCCTAAAGCTTCGTGAGGCCCGACTGATAAGCAATGTATAATCTTATCAAGATCGACGTCTTGATTATAGGTATTTAGAGCTGCAAAAGCAGTCTCGATTGTTGATGCTCCAGACTGACTAAAACCAAACGGTTGATCTTTTTCTTCTATAGATAGTGGTGTATGATTAGAGGTAATGACATCTATCACACCGGTTTGTATGGCCTTGTTTAAGGCAACTTTGTCTGATTTATCCCTGAGCGGTGGACTTACTTTTAGATTGAGGTCGAAGTCCAAGACGTCTTTGTCCTCTTGTATCAGATTCATGAAAGGTACTGATATCGATACGTTTTTCTTATTGCTGGATCTCTTTATCGCATTGATACTTGCTTTATTAGATACATTATGCAAGACTACTTTTGAGTCTGCATATTCGCTGCACCTTAGGGCTTTTTCTACATTACCTACCTCTGCGTGCGCAGGTATGCCTTCGATACCCATGGATACGCTGACACTCCCTTCATGTACATGGCCTGACGACTCTTTGTTGGCGTTGTATATTGTGATGCCATCGATGCTTTTGAGGTATTGCATGATTCTAATCAGTTGATCCTGATTGATGTGATCCTGACCTCCATCACTAAAAGCTATCGCACCTGCCTTGTTTAAGTCTAAGAGTTCAGATAACTCTTCACCTTGGCGATTTTTAGTAGCAGCGGCGATGGGGTGGAGGTTGACGATATGATCCTTTGCAGAAGAGATTAGAAAGTGCAACTGCCCCTTAGAGTCTACAGACGGTTGCCCTGTCGGAAATGGTGCAATGTGTACATAGCCACCTTGTGCAGCAGCATCCAACAGTGAGGTTAGATCTTCTCTATACTCATATCCCGGCTCTCCATTGTATGCGCCGATATCAAGCCATCCGGGAGAAACGCTAAGCGACTTACTTTCTATGATTTTTGCACGTTTTGGAGCTACGATTGATTTTGCAATTTTAGTAATGACACCTTTTTCAATTAGAATGTCCATCATCTTTTTATGATGCTTGGATCTGATGTCATATATCCTTGCTTTCCGTAGTAAGATCATTTCTGTTCTATTTCCAAAGTCTTATGAGTCCTATTTCTAAAAGTAAAAATAATAATGCCCCGATGAGACACCAACGCCAGAGTCTGATACCATCATTTTTCTCAGATATGTAACCCGATAGATTAGCCAATGCTACGTTGTCAAGTACCTCAACATGATCTCCCATTCTACTTGCTATATCTGACATCGATCCGTAAGAGACATCTGATTCTTGACGATTATAATTAAATGATAGTGATTCTATCGTTTTATCTTCTAATGTGAGGTTATAAAATCCTTGTTCTTCTACTTGACCTCTGATATCCATATAGCCTACTTGCCCTGCTGAAGTGATCGCAGGTATAAACTCTGTCTTGCCTTTGATGACATATCGTTCTGATGAAGCATCTGCAAGTGTAGATAGTGGTATCACATCATCCTCTCCAATCGTATAGAAAAGTGGACTTCGTGTCCCCGCAGACAAGGCCATCTTATATAGCATCGGGACGAATACTTCAGCATTGCGCACAAGATCATTTTGTGCATCACTCATAGGTGCAACACATAAGTAGACATTACCTTTTTCTATAGTAAACTTCTGTAAGAATGGTGAGCCATCACGATAAGATAATAGTCGTTCCTTTCCTATATTAGAAGCACTCGTTAGTTGATAGTTACTGTTAGAACTGGGCAGTCTGATATTTCTCCGAGTAGATAGATACACTTCGCTAAAGACAAACTCATCGGTATTGATGCGTGCTACATCTTTTTTACCTGTCTGCAGCGCACCAAGACGATCTGTCTTTAAAGCACCCAATAGGTTATTATAATCTCCTTTGTTTGCATTGACAGAAGGGAAGATGAGAAGATTGCCTCCACCCTTGACATATTTAACTAACTCATTGGTCAGTCCACTACTGATATCAGTGAGATCATCAAGTATGATTAATTCTTGATTTTGAAAAGACTCGTATCTGATTCCATTTTTGGGTTGTTGGATCAGATTATAATAACTGATACTTTCAAAAGCTGATTTTAAATATTGATTTTGAGCATTGTCATAGATGCTTGCGACGTCTATCTTTTCTTTAATATTGAAGGAGGTATAGAGCTCGTTATCAAACTCGACTGGAAAGTCATTGATAGATAAAGTAAGATTATGCCATCCGGTTTTTGTAATCGGAACACTCACCGTGTCAATCGCATCTGAGTTGGCCGTGATATTGACAGAGCCCAGCGGTCTTTCTTGACCTTCAAAGTTCATCCTAAGCTCTACCGCTTCTTGTTCGTCTCCGTAGTTATGGAGTTTTACGACTAAGCGATTGGGTTGATCTTTCATTGCGATCGGTGCTTCCCACGCTGCGCCTACTATAGCAACGTTACTTTCTTGGATGGCTCTAAAAGGGATAAGGTTGACATTGATAGAAGAATCTATTGGAGTCTCAAACTCAGAGATATTTGATTGAAAATCTGAAAGTAGATACACCTGATGGCTATGATCGGTTATGTTACGTCTGATGCGCTTTGATACTTCATATATATCAGATAGCTGTTCAACATTAGGTGTGATTCTTAACTCATCGATGAAGTCCAAAGCTGTCTTTTGATCTACATAGCGCAAGTGCTTGGCTTGAAGATCATGCGTCAGAACCAAGTAGGTGTCACTTTCATCATATGAGGAAACGATCTCTCGCGCTCTATCCTTTGCAAGCGTCAGTAGCGGTACTTCTGTCTGCCTCGCTTCCATAGAGAAAGAGTTATCGATAATCAACTCAACGGCTCTTTTTTGTGCATCATCGACATCTCCGGATTTGATGAGTGGTTGGGCAAAAGCAAATACCAACATGGCTATTGCCGCGCATCTTGCTAAGAGAATCAACAGGTTGCGTAATTTATTACGTGTACTGGTCTCTTCTTTTAGTTCTTTAAGTAGATGCACATTGGTAAAATATACCTTCTTAAATCTACGAAAATGAAATAAGTGAATTATGATGGGAATCGCCAGAGCTCCTAAAGCCCAGAGAAAGGTCGGATATAAAAACTGCATCGAAGACAAAATTAGTCAAATCAAGGTTAACCTGCTCTTAGTAAACGAAGCAATCTTACTTTCAGTCATGATGAATGACAAATATTTATGACTAAGAATCGCTTAATTGGTTAAATAGTTAATTTGGCAACTAATTCAACTACACTTAACACAGTAATATCTTTACTATGAAAACGATTCAATCTTTGCTACTCATGATCTTGGCTGCTATGTCATGCCTTACATCCCTCCAAGGTCAAGACATCGACTTTGATAACTTTGAGCAGATAAAGGCTCGAAACATCGGCCCTGCAGGTATGAGTGGTCGTGTGACCGCTATCGATGTTGATCTAAGCAATAGAGATAGAATCTTCGTGGGTACCGCTTCAGGTGGAGTTTGGTTATCAGAGAATGGAGGCATCACTTGGGAGCCTATATTTGATGACAATCCAGTCCTCTCTATAGGTGCTCTAAAGATCAATCAGTCCAATCCAAGCGAGATCTGGGTAGGTACTGGCGAAGGCAATCCTCGTAACTCTCAGAATAGTGGTGCTGGTGTATATCACTCTCTTGATGGTGGTAAGAGTTGGACATTTAAAGGACTAAAGGATACGCGCGTGATACATCGGATCTTGATCGATGAATCTCGACCGGGTACGATCTATGTTGGCGCCTTAGGTGCCCAATGGGGAGATAGCCCTGATAGAGGCGTTTTCAAAACAAGAGATAATGGTGAGACTTGGGATAAAATCCTTTATGTCAATGAAAAAACGGGAGTAGGTGACATGGTGATGGATCCCAACAATCCTAACAAAATCATAGTGGCCATGTGGGAGTTTTGGAGAAGACCATGGTACTCCTACAGTGGAGGTGAGGGATCAGGACTGTATATCACTCATGATGGAGGCGACAACTGGACGGAGATAAGCGATGAAGATGGACTACCTAAAGGAGACTTGGGTAGAATAGGAGTGGCTATTGCGGGTTCGGATACAGATATCGTATATGCCCTTGTAGAAGCAAAAGAAAACGCCCTCTACCAGTCCAAGGATGGTGGTGCCAAATGGCAGAAAATATCCACACATGAGAACATCGGTAATAGACCATTTTACTATGGTGAGATATATGTGGATCCTAAGAATCCTCTACGACTTTACTCACTATATACATACGTGTCTATGAGTGAGGATGAAGGAAAGACATTTGATATAATCGCTGATTATGGTAACAATGTACACCCTGATCATCATGCTTTTTGGATAGATCCCGATGATCCAAGTATACTGATAGATGGTAATGATGGTGGACTCAATATCTCCTATGATATGGGCAAAAACTGGAGGTTTATCAATAACCTGCCGGTTGGTCAGTTTTATCATGTTAATGTTGACGATGACTTCCCATATAACGTCTATGGAGGTATGCAGGACAATGGTTCTTGGGTAGGACCGGCGTTTGTACCAAGAAGTGGAGGTATCACTAACTATGACTGGCAAGAAGTATTCTTTGGAGATGGATTTGACATGGCGCCACATCCTTCTGACAATCGATATGTTTATGCCATGTCCCAAGGAGGCAATATGGGCCTTGTAGATAAAGTAACGGGAGCTAGCAAGTTTATAAAACCTAATCATCCAGATACAACTGTCCTTCGATATAATTGGAATGCCGCATTGGCCCTTGAGCCAGATACTGAGTGTGGATTGTACTTCGGTAGTCAGTTTGTACACTATAGCCAAGATTGTGGACAGAGTTGGACGATCATATCACCTGATCTAACGACTAATGATACTAGTAAGCATCATCAAGATATCAGTGGTGGCCTGACTATAGACGCGACCAATGCTGAGAACAATACAACGATCATCTCTATAGCACCAAGCCCTGTTGATAAAAATGTCATCTGGGTAGGTACAGATGATGGAAGACTACAGATCACGAAAGATGGAGGTAAGAACTGGACGGATGTCTACAGTCGACTACCAGGAGCTCCGAAGAATGGTTGGATCCCGCAGATCGATATCAATAGCCTTAATGCGGGCGTAGCTTTCGTTGTGGTCAATAATTATAGACTCAATGATTGGTCCGCATATCTCTATCACACAACTGACTATGGTCAAACTTGGAGCAGAATCGTAAATGACAATGATGCCTCAAGCTTTGTGACTTCAGTGCTACAAGATGAAGAAGAGCCTAATCTATTGTTCTTGGGGACAGATGCAGGACTTTATGTTTCTTTTGATAAAGGTGGCCATTGGCAAAAGTGGGATAATGGGTTTCCGTCTGTTCAGATCCGTGATATGAAGATTCAAAAGACCCATGGAGATCTTGTTTTAGGAACTTTCGGTCGCGCATTTTGGGTGATAGATGATATCGGCCCATTTAGAGAATTGGCTAAGGAGAATTATACACAGCAGGACTTTGCCGTAGTCTCATCTACACCTGCTTACCTGAGTGAACGAAGATCTTACCAAGGGATTAGATTTATCGGTCAGGCCGAGTTTCAAGGAGATAATAGAGGGACAGATGCGATGTACTCTATCTGGATCAAACCAGATGATAAGTCTAAAATGAAAGAAGATAAGGCTAAAGAAAAGAAGGAAGACTCAAAAGATAAGAAAGGCAAAAAGAAGGACATGTTGTACTTCAATGTCGTTGATAGCAAAGGAGATACGGTCCGTAGCTACTCTCGTAAAGTGAGTGAAAAGGGATTGATCAGAACCAGTTGGAATCTACGTGTCGATGGTGTCCGTGGTCCTTCAAGAAGAGAAGCAAAACCAGAAGATGATCTACCTTCAGGCAACGCTGTTTTGCCTGGAGAGTATACGATGGTTGTTTCATATGGCGATTGGACGGATAAGATCACAACACATGTACACATGGACCCACGGTTAGATATGTCTCAAGCAGATATGGCAGCTATGGTTGCGGCAAGTGAAGATTATAATGAAGTCTTTAAGAGCGCTAAGGAGTCTTTTGACAAAATAGCTAAGGCTCAAAAATCAATAGCTTTGATAGAAAAACTAACGGAGACACTAAGTGATAGCACAAAGACTAAAATAGAGGAGCTAACCAAGGCAGAAAAGAAAAATCTTGAAGAACTCGAGTTACTATTCTTCAATAAGCAAAACCAAAAAGGTATACAACGAAACCCCAACATCTTAACTTCAAAGTTAAGGGGAGCAAGTCGATACATTGGTTCTTCATATGGTGCTCCAGGCGCTAATGCTAAGGCGGCAGAATCTCAAGCCAGAGCAAAAGCGGCAGAAGTTATTAAGAGGGTTGATGATTATATCGATGGAGATTGGAAGATTTATAAAGCTGCCATTGATGCTATTCGGTTCAAGATCTTTGATTGATATTGGAAAAGAGAGAACTGAGAGAACTTTGTAAAGAAGCACTCGATAAGAAAATCAATGAGAGCCAAGACATGCTCGCTTCGATAGATGAGAGTGCGCATGATGATACTAAAAGTAGTGCTGGAGATAAGTTTGAGACTTCTCGAGAGATGCTAAAGCAAGAAGCTGAAAAGATCAGCAGTCAGCTTGGTGTTTTGCTTCATCAACGCCAAGTCTTATCTGTACTTGATACTAAAATCAGTGATGTAGTTGTGCACGGATCATTAGTTAAGACTGACAAAGGGATATTTTATCTTTCGATATCACTTGGTAAAGTTCTATATCAACATGATACCATTTATGCGATATCAGATGAAAGCCCTATGGCTCTAGCATTAGTCGGTAGACGAGTGGGAGACAAAGTGATTGTCAACTCTCGTACGATTACAATATTGGATGTTTGTTAAAGTCTTTTGAGTTGGACTACATGCCCAATCTCTGCTTCACAACAGGCATCAAGTCTTCGCTATCGGCCGCGAATATCATACCCAGATTACTTGAGTCAAAGATCATCGTGAAGCCTTGCTCTTTACCTATCTGATCGATTACGGCCTGTATTTTATCAAGGATCGGTTGGTATACCTCTTGCTTCTTCTTAGCGATCATATCCTGTACTTCGACTTCGTACTTCTGGATCTCTTGTTGCTTTTGTGTAAGCTTTGCCTCTTCTTGTTGCATCTGCAACTGACTCAATTCACCACCATTAGCCTTGCCTACATATGCTTGATAGTTTTCTTGATATTCAGTCATCATTGCCTTGCCTTTTTCGATCAGCTGGCTACTATAACTTTCAAGATCACTATCAGCGCTCTTTACTTCAGGGAAAGAACTGATGATTTCGTTAGAGTTAAGGTGTCCATATTTTTGAGCGGTTAGTGCGCTCAAGGCAAATAGGCAAATAAGTATAGTAGTGAATATCGCTTTCATTATATGTAGTTTATATGAGCTTCTCTTCGCTCGTCACAAATTGTCTTTCGTTTATAAGACGCAAATTAAATCTTTGATTTTGTATTTGACGATGATTTAACGTGATTTTAGCTTAATCAGGCTCAAATCCTAAGATGATACTAAACTTGCCCAGTTGTCCAAGCCCAGGAGTTATATCTCCATCAACCGTCTTATCCAGTCCAAAACCGTAATCAAAACCAAGTAAACCAAACATAGGTAAGAATACCCTAAGGCCCACTCCAACCGATCGATTTAAGTCAAATGGACTGTAGTCATCAAAGCTTCTCCACTGATTTCCTCCTTGAAGGAATAGTGTTGTATATATCGTAGAGTTTGGATTAGTAGACAATGGATAGCGTAACTCAGCAGTGAATTTGTTAAATATAATACCCCCACCATTAATCTGACTCTCTGGATCTACATCTTCTACTTCGTAACCTCTAAGTGCGAGGATATCTGTACCTGTTATACCTGATGTCTGATTAGAAAGACCATCGCCTCCCACTTCAAATCTCTCAAAAGGTACATCTCCGATACTACTATTATAGTTACCCAAGAATCCCATCTTGATCGATGTCGTAAATACTAACTTACCTACTGGATTAAAGAACCATTCTGCATCAAACCTCCACTTGTGGTATTCTAACCACTCAAATTTTCTCGATTCTTCAACATCTAAGACATTTTGCTCAGCTTGAGATCTCGCTGCACCAATCGCAGTGGTAAAGTAATTTTCTCTTTGTCTTATACCTAAGCTTAAGAGTTCATTATTATGTAGTTCATTCACCTCAGAGTCGCTAAGTTTCCAGAAGTTATCTTTTCTAAAAAGAGAATATGGAGGCGTAAACTGTAAGGTTAGTGATACCCTTGATCCACTCATCGGGAACATCGGATTTGCTACAGTGCTTCTTGTTATCGCTTGTGATATATTGAAGTTTTTGAAGTTTCCATCATTTACAATAAACTGACTACTGAAATCCTCAAGTTTTATGTTTTCTATGTTGACCGTAGTAGATGATACGAAGTAGTCATCTGGCCATTTGACTTGAGTACCTAACCCTGCAAAGAATCTTCTAATCTCAAGTAACCCACTTCCAAATGACCTGTTGTCAAAAGTAGAAGTAGCTGCACCAACAGTCAGTGCATTAGGCTTCTTTCCCCCTAACCATGGTTCAGTGAACGAGAAGTTAAATGATCGAAAGAACCTTCCGTTTGATTGAAGTCTTAGTGAAAGTCTCTGTCCATCACCTGTTGGTAGCGGACTCCAAGAGTTTCTATTTCTTATGTTTTTGAGCGAGAAATTATTGAACGTTACACCGAGCGTTCCGATCAATCCTTGAAACCCTCCATAACCTGCACTCAATTCTAGCTGATCAGAAGGCCGCTCTTCCATGATATACTCGATATCCACAGTACCTCGCTCATAGTTGACCGGAGTATTCATTGTCAATGTCTCAGGATCAAAATATCCCAAGTTTCCTATTTCTCTTTGAGATCTGACAATGTCGGATCTACTAAATTTTTGACCTGGCTTTGTACGAAGTATTCTTCTCACAACATGGTCGTGGGTACGTGTATTCCCTTTGATTGTAACACGATCTATTGTGGCTTGTGGTCCCTCATATATGCGCATCTCTACATCGATCGTATCACCTCTTACTGCGATCTGCTTAGGGTCAACACTGAAGAACAAGTATCCATTATCCATGTATAGAGAAGATATATCTCTACCATCCAAACTAAACTCTAATCGCTCATTGAGCTCTTCAGGGTTAAAGACATCTCCTTTTTTGATGCCGAGTACACTTGCTAATTGAGCTTTAGTGTATATGGAGTTACCTTTCCAAGAGATGTCTCCATATTTATACTGTGATCCTTCACTTACTTCTATTTTTACTTGTACTTGACCATTGTCATTTCTCCATACAGTGTCAGATAGAATCTTGGCATCACTGTATCCGAGTTTAGCATAGTGCTGGATGATCTTCTTCTTATCGTCCTCAAAATCAGACTTGATATACTTAGACTTTTTGAATAAGGTACCCTTCTTCTTAGTGCCCTTCATCAACTTCCTTAACTTCTTGTCAGTCAACTGCTCGTTACCATCAAATTCTATCTTCTCAATTTTGACCCGCTCGTTTTTATTGGACTCAAAAACAAGGATAACAGAGTTCTCTCTTGTAGAATCTCTAATGTCTCTGATGATAACTTCTGCATCAAGAAATCCCTTGTCCTTATAGTAATCTTCAATTTTTCTTTTTGCTACCTCTCTATTGTTGACTGTAGGTATACCTCCTATACGTAAGGTCTCACCGATGGTCTCTTTTAATTTATCTTGTTTTGTTTTATTGGCATCCTTAAAAACGATCTTTGATAAGATGGGTTGCTCTATTAGCTCTATGCTTAGGAAGATAGAATCACTTTGGATACTATCCATCACCAATGTCACATCTGCAAAGATGCCAAGGTTCCAGAGCTTTTTGATTCCTGCGGATAATTCTGGGCTTGGTATTGTGACAGGGTTTCCCTCTCTCAGCCCAGTTATAGTTTTTATCGCATTGACATCTCGACTTTCTGTGCCTTTGATATTGACTTTGGCTATATCGTATGTTACAGGATCGGTATAATTGAAATCAGCGTAACCCCGATCTTTTTTATCCGTCTGAGCAGACAACGAAAACTGCATAAAGACAGCAACAGCCGCCAGACTTAATCTCCACATATATTGATAACTCCAGATGATGGATAAAAAACGATTATAAATTCTTACAGCTGCCAAAACTATGCTTTTTTAACCTACCCTTAAGATTTAACTACCTGATCACTTGTCATGCCAAACCGTCTTTCGCGTCTTTGGTATTCTAGAATACATTTATACAGTTCTTCTTTACGGAAGTCTGGCCATAGTATATCACTAAAGACCAGCTCAGCGTAGGATAACTGCCATAATAAAAAGTTGCTGATCCGATGTTCGCCACTAGTTCTGATCATAAGTTCAGGATCAGGTGTACCAGAGGTTAATAATCTACTAACGATCGACTCCTCAGATATGTCTTCAGGATTTAATGAGCCGGACGATATATCTTTGGCGATGGACTTGGTCATCTCTGTTAGTTCCCATCTGCCACTATAGTTGAGTGCTAAGTTTAGAGTCATATGGTCATTATCCTTAGTGCTCTCAATCGCATTGTTGAGTGCTGCCAATGTATCAGGCGGTAGAGATTCAAGATCTCCAATCGCTTTTAATCTGATATTATTTTTATTGAGCGTACTAAGCTCCTTACTGACTGTGCTTACGAAGAGCTTCATAAGCATATTCACTTCTTTGCGAGGGCGCTTCCAGTTTTCTTTTGAGAATGCATATAACGTCAAGTACTCAATACCCAACTCTGCAGACGCCTCCGTTACTTCTCTTACCGCTTTTACACCATTTCGATGTCCAAAGACACGTGGCATGCTTTGACTCTTTGCCCATCTGCCATTGCCATCCATGATGATTGCAATGTGTCGTGGCAAGGTATTCTTGTCCAATAAATCAAGAGCGAGTTCCATATCAGCTACTGCAAAAAGTCTGCAAAATTAAACATTTATACTTATGCGCATCAGGATTGTTTGTATACAGCTTGTATGGTATTTGGCTTTAAGCCGTTCCACTGCTTATATATACTGAGGTTTATAGGGATTTTATTATATATTTGCACTCCGATTAGAAGCTTAGAGGGGACAAAATTGTTCCCTTTTTTTATACAAAGTTATTTTATGGTGGAGGATCGCATAGCAGAAGTGCTGAACGAAAGATTTGAAGAAGAAGATTTGTCGACCTGTTTTTTGGTCTCGGTTCAAAGACTGCCACACAGTAAGTTGGTCGTTTTTATTGACTCTGATGAGCGGTTGACGATCGATATGTGCAGAAAGACAAGTCGCTTTCTTGAACACCATATTGAAGAAAATGGCTGGATGCCTGAAAAGTACACAATAGATGTATCTTCTCCGGGTATCGATAACCCTCTGAAGTTACACAGGCAGTATGTAAAGAACATAGGTCGTAAGGCATCAGTGAAGCTTTTAAATGAAGAAACGATAGAAGGTAAACTCGAAGTAGTGGAAGCGTCTTCTATAACATTGGCAGTGAAAAATAAAAAATCGAAGACAATTCTTTTCGATGATATTAAAGAAACAAAAATCCTTGTGAGTTTTAAATAGAGGTTGAATGAACTTAATTGAAACTTTTTCGGAATTCAAAGCGGGCAAAAATATTGATCGCCCGACGATGGTAAGAGTACTAGAAGATGTTTTTAGAACGCTTATCAAAAAGAAGTATGGTACGGATGACAACTTTGATGTTATCGTCAATACTACAAATGGTGACCTTGAGATATGGCGCGTAAGAGAGATCGTACCAGATGGTGAGGTAACTGATGATAGAGCACAGATATCTGTGACAGATGCAGTTGATATAGATGAGGACTATGAGATAGGAGAAGAGTGTTATCAACAGTTACAACTGGACGAGTTTGGAAGAAGATCAGTGATGGCCGCTAGGCAAACGCTCGTCAGTAGGATCATGGAGCTGGAGAAAGATGAGATCTATAAGAGTTACTCAGAGCGAGTTGGAGATATAGTGTTGGGAGAAGTTCATCAGATCCTCAAAAGAGAAGTACTTGTTTTGGATGATGTAACTGGCAACGAACTTGTGTTGCCACGAAATGAAACTATCAAAGGAGACTTCTTTAGAAAAGGAGATATGGTGAGAGGTGTGATCAAGAGAGTTGATATGCGTAATAACAATCCAGCGGTGATTGTATCTCGGACTGACAATACTTTCTTAGCTAAACTGATGGAGCAAGAGGTACCTGAGATAGAAGATGGTTTGATCACAATTAAAAAGATCGTTAGAATCCCTGGTGAAAGAGCAAAAGTGGCTGTTGAGTCTTATGATGATAGGATCGATCCGGTCGGAGCATGTGTAGGTATGAAAGGATCTCGTATCCATGGGATCGTAAGAGAACTTAGAAATGAAAATATCGATATAGTTAACTTCACGACCAATATTAACCTGTTCATACAGAGGTCACTTACGCCAGCTAAGATCACGAGTATCAACCTCGATCAAGAGCAAATGACGGCTGCAGTCTTTCTTAAGCCAGATCAAGTATCCTTGGCTATAGGCAGAGGAGGATCTAACATTAAGTTAGCAAGTCGATTGACGGGTTTTGAGATAGATGTCTATAGAGATACAGATGAAGAGATAGATGATGTAGATTTAGATGAATTTGCAGATGAGATAGAAGAGTGGATCATCGATGAGCTGAAGAACATCGGTTGTGACTCTGCAAGAAGTGTCTTGAACTTAAGTGTGGAAGAGCTTAATAGAAGAACTGATTTAGAAGAAGAAACGATACAAGATGTACTTAAGGTATTAAGTGCAGAATTTGAAGAATAATTAGACCAAAAGCAGATGTGTAAAAGCATCGGATAGATAACGCAGAAAGATTATATGGCAAAACGATTGGTGAAAATAGCCAAGGAACTGAATGTTGGAACTGCAACCATAGTTGAATACTTAGGTAACAATGGTTTTGTTGTAGAAAACAAACCAACGGCCAAGATCGATGATGAGATGTATGCACTTCTTCTTCAGGAGTACAGCAACTCTATGGAAGAAAAGGAAAAAGCTGATAAACTTGTCATTGGTACTAGGCTGCCACAGGAAGAACCTGAAGTAAAAGCACCAACTCCGCCACCGCCACCGCCACCACCACCGCCTGTCGTCGAAGTGAAACCCGAGCCTGAGCCAGAGCCTACACCTGAGCCAGAACCAAAACCAGTAGTGGAAGAGGTAAAGGAGGAAGTTATAAAAGAAGTCAAGGAAGAGGTTGTGGCCCCTAAGGCAGAAGTAAAAGAAGATAAAGCGCCTAATAAGATAGGACTCAAAGTAGTTGACAAGATTGACCTTGGAAAGAAAAAAGAAGCTCCTAAAAAGCCAAAAGCTAAACCAGAAGCTCCTGAGAAAGTAAGCGACTCGCCGACTGCAAAAGATAAAGCACCAAGTGCCCCAGCTCCAGAAGAGATGGTAAGAGCAAAAACACCACAACTCCAGGGGCTTAAGATCATGGGTCAGATCGATGCATCTAAACTCAAAGAGAAGAAGAAAGAAACTCCTAAAGCAGCCAAACCAGATAACAAACCAAAGCGTAAGCGTAAGCGTAAAAAGATAACTGCTGATAACTACCGAGGTGGGGATAAGAATAAAAGAGGAGGCACTACTGGAGGTGGACGTAGACGTGATGAAGTAAAGCAGGTATCTGCTAAAGAGATTGAAGATAAGATCAAAGCTACAATGGCTCGGATCTCTGGAGGAAAAAGCAACAAGCGTCAAAAGATCCGTAGGGATAACAGAGATACCAAGAGAGAAAAAGCGGAGATCGAAGAGATGTTAGCGGAGTACCAAAAGATTCAAGTCACTGAGTTTATATCAGTGTCTGAGTTAGCCGGTCTACTTGATATCCAACCCACTGATATTATCATGACATGTATGAACATGGGAGTGATTGTATCTATCAATCAACGTCTTGACGCTGAGATCATCGAGTTAGTCGCAGCAGAATATAACAAGGATATAGAGTTCATCAGTGCAGAGGAGATTAATGAAGAAGAGGAGGAAGATGAGGATGCACCAGAAGACTTACAACCGAGGTCACCGATTGTGACTGTGATGGGTCATGTCGATCATGGTAAGACTTCTTTGTTGGATTATATCCGTAGTGCCAATGTCGCTGATGGAGAGGCAGGTGGTATCACACAGCACATCGGGGCATATGAGGTAAAAGTGAAGGAAAAGAGAATAACATTCTTAGATACTCCAGGTCACGAAGCCTTTACAGCGATGCGAGCCAGAGGTGCAAAGGTTACTGATGTTGCCATCATTATAATAGCAGCGGATGATAGAATCATGCCTCAGACGAAGGAAGCGATTAGTCATGCCCAGGCGGCTGGCGTACCTATGGTCTTTGCTATCAATAAGATAGATAAAGATGGAGCCAACCCGACCAAGATTAAGGAAGAGTTGAGTGGTATGAAGATTCTCGTAGAAGAGTGGGGGGGTACCGTCCAATCACAAGATATCTCGGCTAAAACAGGTCTCGGTATAGAAGAGTTGTTAGAAAAAGTAGCACTTGAGTCAGAAGTACTTGAGCTTAAAGCTAATCCAGATAGAAATGCACTAGGTACAGTGATAGAGGCATCTCTTGACAAAGGGCGTGGTTACTCCACTAAGATGCTTGTACAAAATGGAACATTGAATATCGGAGATGTAATCGTCGCTGGAGAATACTCCGGTAAGGTCAAAGCGATGTTCAATGAGAAAGGAGCCCGCATAAAAGAAGCTGGCCCTTCAACACCTGTGCTACTCTTAGGATTGAATGGAGCACCACAAGCAGGTGAGAAGTTTAAAGAAGTAGATACAGATCAAGAGGCGAGACAGATCGCATCTAAGAGACAGCAGATAGCAAGAGAGCAAACCAATAGAGCGAGCAAACGTATCAGTCTCGATGAGATCGGACGTAGACTTGCCCTGGGTAGCTTTAAAGAGCTCAACCTCATCATCAAGGGTGATGTGGATGGTTCTGTAGAGGCACTGTCTGATTCATTGATCAAACAGTCTATAGAAAGTGTACAAGTTAATGTCATCCACAAAGCTGTCGGTGCCATAGCAGAATCAGATATCTTACTCGCATCTGCATCAGATGCCATCATTATAGGATTTCAAGTTAGACCTTCAAGTACTGCGAGAAATCTTGCTGAGAAGGAAGGTGTACAGATCAAGACATACTCTATCATCTATGAAGCGATCGATGAGATCAGATCTGCGATCGAAGGTATGCTAGAGCCTACTAAAGAAGAAAGAGTGAAGGGAGAGGCAACTGTCCGTGAGACTTTCAAAATTAGTAAGATTGGTACCATCGGTGGATGTTTAGTCTCAAGTGGTATCATAACGCGTAACAATTTTGTAAGAGTGATCAGAGATGGTATCGTGATCTATCCTACTAAAGAAGGTGCCAAAGGTGAAATCGGAACATTGAAGAGATTTAAAGATGATGTCAAGGAAGTCAAAAATGGCCTAGAGTGCGGTATCCTCGTAAAGAACTTTAATGATATCAAAGTAGATGATATTATAGAGTCCTACGAGATAGTCGAAATCAAGCAGACTCTTGACTAAACCTTCTCTCCAGAAGCTTAAGTCCTTACTCGATCAGAAGGTTGATATGTACAATCAATCGTCCTTTATTAAGGATGATCCTATATCTATACCTCATCAGTTCTCTAAATTACAAGATGTAGAGATAGCTGCGTTTTGGACAGCTATGCTTTCTTGGGGACAACGTAAGACGATAATCAATAAGGCTAATGAACTTATGGCCTTGATGGATCATGCGCCATATGACTTTGTTCTTAATCATAAAGACAGAGACTTGAAATCGCTCTTGTCTTTTAAGCATCGGACTTTTCAGCCTGATGATACTTTATACTTTATTTCGTTTTTTAAGGATTTTTATAGCCATCATGAGTCTCTTGAGGAGGCATTTATAGCGGAAGGTGCTTCAGATATAAAGTCGATGCTGGCTAGTTTTCATCATCGGTTTTTTAGTCTGCCAGACAAGTTGGAACGTACTCGTAAACATGTGAGTACTCCAGCAAGACATAGTTCTTGCAAGAGACTCAACATGTTCCTAAGATGGATGGTTCGCAATGATCAATCTGGGGTTGATTTTGGTCTTTGGGATTCAATTTCACCGAGTCAACTCATGATACCATTGGATGTTCATGTTTTCAAAGTGTCTCATACTCTGGGGTTATTACAGCGAAGCAAGCCTGATTGGCAAGCAGTTGAAGAACTTACTTCACAATTGAGACTGATGGATCCTCTGGACCCAGTGAAATATGATTTTGCCCTATTTAGCATGGGTGTTCTTGAGAAATCTTAATGTTCTATTATAATGTGGTGACCTTGACTTTAGTGACCACCTTATGGTTACCCTTCTTTGCGCACTGGAAGAAGACTCTAAAGCCCTGATCGGCTTGTTTGACATGTATGATTTTAAAGCACTTCCCTTTTTTCCAGTCACTACTGTGGCGCATAGAGAAAGACTCTTGATTCATACCTTCAGATAGTTGAGTAAGAAGTTTTTCGGCCTGTTTCTGACTTACACGAGCACTGCCTCGATCATCTATCCATTCGACTTGGCGATCTAGTTGAGTAGTTAACTCTTGGTAGTGAGAGAAAGCTTCCTCTGAGATAGGTAGTGTAATCAGTAAGGACAGCGCACTGAGGATTATCATGTTTACGATTTGGTTAGAAAAAAGTTCGTTTAATGGTAATCGTAAAGGGTGTCCTATAGGCTAACTTGATTTTGTTTGTTAAGTAGGGTTTATTAACGTGGTGGCTTATGCCAAATATTGTGTTCACTATCAATTATGCTTAATCAGCTGTTACTTGTACTATCTTTATGGCGTCATTATTTAGGGAAAAAGGAATATGAATACTAAAAAGTCAATGCTAGTCATTTTAGATGGCTGGGGATTGGGTAAGCGCCCAGAAGTAGATGCTATTAAAGAAGGGGAAACGCCATTTTTTGATCAGTTGATGCGTGATTACCCCAACGCTCATCTGACCACATATGGAGAGGACGTTGGACTCCCAGAAGGCCAAATGGGTAACAGTGAAGTGGGGCACCTCAATATCGGTGCTGGTCGAGTAGTCTATCAAGAGTTAGCTCGTATAAACAAGGCTGTTAAAGAAAAAACGCTTCAATCTACACCAGCCATCCAAGCATTAATCAATTATGCAAATACTAATGACAAGCCTATCCACTTGATGGGATTGTTATCAGATGGTGGAGTACATGCGCATATAGAGCACTTAAAAGCCTTGTGTCATATCTTCTCTGATGCAGGGGTCAAAGACATCTTCATACATGCTTTTATGGATGGTCGAGATACTGATCCTAAAGGAGGATCTCGATATGTTGCTGATCTACAAAGTGAGATAAAAGATACGTCGGCCAAGATTGCCACAGCTATAGGACGATATTATGCAATGGATAGAGATCTGAGATGGGAGCGTATCAAAAAAGCATATGACCTGATGGTTAATGGGGTAGGTGAAAGGACTGATGATCTGATCGCATCACTGGAGGCATCTTATAGGTCAGGTATTACCGACGAGTTTATAGAACCGTATATAGTTGATGAAGTTGGTTTGATCAATGGAGACGACGCGGTTTTGTTTTTTAACTATCGCACAGATCGACCAAGACAAATCACAAGGGCCCTAACACAAGAAGACTTTAAAGATCAAGGTCTTCTGAAGTTGCCCCTTTACATGGTTACAATGTCTAACTATGATCAGAGCTATAAAGGTATCCACGTAGTCTATGACAAAGAGGATATAGCTCAAACTTTAGGACAAGTTGTAAGCGCAGCTGGACTCAGTCAAGTAAGAATAGCAGAAACAGAGAAGTACCCACATGTCACTTTTTTCTTTAATGGTGGTCGTGAAGAACCATTTTCATTAGAGGATAGGATAGTTATTCCTTCACCAAAAGTCGCGACATATGATCTCGCGCCTGAGATGTCTGCACATGCCGTTACAAAGGCGATCTGTGATCGCATAAAGGACGATGCTCCTGACTTCATATGTCTTAATTATGCCAATGCTGACATGGTGGGACATACCGGTGATTTTGATGCAGCTCAAAAAGCATGTGAAGTTGTAGATCAGTGTCTTAAGGAGCTAGTGGATACAGCGCTTGACAAAGACTATGAGATCGTTGTGATTGCGGATCATGGCAATGCGGAGTTAATGATCAATGAAGATGGAACACCTCATACTGCGCATACAACTAATCTTGTACCTGTGATCTATGTCTCTAAAAGCAATAAGGGCGGACAGATACAAGATGGGAAGTTGGCAGATATAGCGCCAACAATATTGGCACTTATGAATGTCAAGCAGCCAGCGGTGATGACAGGCGTTTCACTTGTGACTTTTCCATCATAAGGGTTACATTATATAAAAGCGTAATGTACTTTTGCGTGCTTAAAAGGTTAAGTAGATTAATCGAGCTGACTTAATCGTCGTTCATCATTGAAAAATAAGGAATATTGAAAGTGTATAATTTTAGCGCAGGACCTGCTATTCTTCCACAAGAAGTATTTGCGGAAGCGTCAGAAGCCGTTAAAGATTTTAATGGTATCGGGCTTAGTATCTTAGAGATCTCACATAGGTCTAAGGAGTTTCAAGCGGTTATGGATGAAGCCGTAGCACTTGCAAAAGAACTTCTGAACGTACCAGAAGGATATGAAGTGCTCTTCTTACAAGGAGGAGCAAGCTCTCAGTTTATGATGACTACGATGAATCTTCTTGGTGAGGGTGAAACGGTGGCATATGTTGATACAGGTACGTGGTCTGCCAAAGCAATCAAAGAGGCGGAGCTCTATGGCAATGTTAATGTGATCGCAAGTAGCAAAGAAGAAGGCTATGATAGTATACCAAAAGGTTATAGTGTACCAGCTGATGCCAAATATGTACACCTAACTAGTAATAATACCATCTTCGGTACTCAGTTTCAATCATTTCCAGATGTGGATGTGCCTATCGTTGCTGATATGTCTTCTGATATATTTAGTCGATCGATTGATGTTTCAAAATTTGGAATCATCTACGCAGGCGCGCAAAAGAATATGGGCCCATCAGGTGTCACAATGGCCATCGTAAAAAAGGACTTTGTTGCTGAGCCAGTGAGAAAAGTACCGACGATGCTAAATTATAACACGCATATAGGCAAAGGTTCTATGTTTAATACTCCTCCAGTTTTTCCTATTTACGTAAGTATGTTGACGATGAGATGGATCAAAAAACATGGAGGCGTAGATAAGGTAGATGCACTCAACACGGCCAAAGCAGATCTCATATATTCTACCCTTGACAACAGTGAGTTGTTCTATGGTCGAGCCAAGAAAGAAGATCGGTCTAAGATGAATGCTGTTTTCTTGATCAAAGATGAGTCACTCGCTCCAGCTTTCTTAGAGGCATGTGCAGCAGCCGGTTGCAATGGAGTCAAAGGTCATAGATCAGTGGGTGGTTTTAGAGCTTCTATCTACAATGCTATGTCGATAGGAGGGGTCCAGAAACTGGTAGAAGTGATTACGGAGTTTGAAAAAGCTAATGCATAAGGCCCATGGCCAAAGCGCTTAAGGAAATATGGAATGTAGACGGGCTTGAAATCCCCGTTTACATTTACAAAGAGCGCAGATATAATAATCGTATATCAATCACTCAAAAAGGAGTGAACCTTAGGATACCTAGGATGGGAGCCAAGATCATGGATCAGTCCTATAGATCATGGGCTATGGAATGGCTCAAGAAACAAATAGTCGAAAGGCCGGATGTCATCCAGAGATTTAGAGTGACCGACTATGTAAGTGGTCATACTGTACATACACCATTTAAAGATTATATCCTCGAGCTTAAGATGTCAGAAAGGTCGACTTCAGCTGGCAAGCTCATCGGCAATGTCATGCATCTTAACCTTAACAATGACATGCCTGAGGCATTTAGCGCAAGAACGATAAGGACATTGATGTCAAGACTGATCGGTAAGGATCAATTATCCAGAGTAACCAAGCGCATCCATGATATCAATGATCACTATTTTAAGCAGCCTATCAAGAAGGTTCGGATCAAGAACAACTCATCTAACTGGGGGAGTTGCTCAAGTAGTGGCAATATCAATATCTCCACCAAAACACTCCTTGCTCCAGCTGATGTCCAAGACTATATATTTGTACATGAGTTATCTCATCGCATCGAGATGAATCATTCTCCAGAGTACTGGGCCATAGTGGAGCAAGTCATGCCATCATATAAGAAGCATGAGAAGTGGATCAAGGAAAATGGCCATTTATGTGAGTTATAAACATATTATAATAACTCTATGTATATGAGATTGTGTGACAGAGCACTTTAAATATTAAGATTTATTATAATATTTCTTTACATTAGAGCCCAGAAAGAATAACCTCAGCTCTGGACACTTCTATTATTGAACTAATTGCCTCTTTTTTAATGGCATTTCTTGTTTGCTATCTAGCGATGCCCAGCATCATTAGGATAGCTCTAAGAAGAGGTATCGTCGATGCTCCATCCGAGCGTAAGGCCCACAAGCAGGTCACTCCATCCTTTGGTGGCGTAGGCATCTTCTTGAGCTGTGTGCTCATATCTCTGCTTTTTATACCATCGGAGAATATGGATCAGATCAGATATGTATTTGCTGCACTGACGATCATATTCTTAGTTGGAGCGAGAGATGACCTTGATCCTCTCACCCCTGCAGCTAAGTTGTTTGGACAATTGTTAGGCGTTGCGTTGATCATTTTTTGTGCTGAGATTAAGCTGACTAATCTCCATGGTCTCTTTGGGATCTATGATTTGCCAGAGATGGTAAGTATCCTTATAACTACTGTGGTCTTTATCTTTTTAATTAACTCGTTTAATCTGATCGATGGTATAGATGCACTCTGTGGCAGCATCAGCATCCTCGTACTTTCTGTTATCGGTACATGGTTCTTCTTTATGGGAGAAGCAGCTTTTGCGATATTAGCTATCACTACGGCAGGTGCAACTTTAGCATTTCTCAAGTACAACATCTCACCGTCTAAGATATTTATGGGTGATACAGGTTCTCTTGTCCTGGGCACTATGTGTACCGTATTGGTGATTCAGTTTTTGGAGGTAGAGGCGTCAGCAGTCATTCCTTCATTTGTTTCTGCATCTACGATTGCCATTGGGTTATTTATACTGCCGGCATTTGATACGACGCGTGTCTTTGTTCAGAGATTATTAAATGGCAAGTCGCCATTTCAACCGGATAAGAATCACATCCATCATCTATTGTTAGAGTTAGGTCTATCACACATGCAATCAACGTCGTTGCTCTTAGTTGTTAATACTGGATTTTTGATGCTAGCGATTAGACTTCAAGAGATGAGTCCTACGACATTTTTATTGATATCTATGGGTATCGCAGTCTGTCTTACACAGTGCCTTCACCTCAGCATCTACCTCAAGGGGAGAGATGTGCTACGTACTGAACCGTGAATTTGATTTTCTATGTCTTCATCGGAGGAGGCTTAGGAAGTATCTGTAGATATGGCGTCACAAAGCTGTGGCCTCTTTCGCAATTACATTATGGCACGCTTACCGCAAATATCATCAGTTGCTTGATTCTTGGTTTTCTAATTGGGATGAATGCAGAAGGGATATTGAAAAATGAGCAACGTTTACTGCTGATGACTGGATTTTGTGGAGGCTTCAGTACATTTTCAACCTTTAGTGGGGAGCTGGTGCAGTTGTATCAAGGTGATCATGTAGTCTCAACGATGCTTTACCTATTGCTAAGTATCGTAGCTGGAGTATTATGTATTTTGATAGGTATGTTTTTATCAAGGTTTGTGACTGCATCGATCTAACTACAGATCTCTTAGTAGCTTTCCTAATTTCGATTTTAGCTTGTTCAACTTGTGATCACTGTAGTGATGGTATGATTCTGTGATCCTCTTTTTGGCCGAATCAGAAAGCCCATACCTGTCCATCTCTGCCATCCACTTTTTATAAAATATCTTTCTCGCTTGATCGACTTGCTTTTGATCTTGATAACTATTGTGTTCATGAACACCTCGGATTACGTTTGGAGGATCTGTTGGGATGTATTGGAGTTTGCTTGTACTGGCTAAACGCCATATCAAGTCAGTGTCTTCGCCAATCATGAGGCCTTCGTCAAAGTATCCAACTTCTTGGACTTTCGATTTTCTGATGATGAGACTGATGATTGATATACGCTCTTCTCTATTGCTAATTAGAAAATCTTGAAGTTCAAAAGGTTGATCAAAACTCTTTGTGACAGCAGTCAGTTCTTGAGTCAAAGAAGCTTTCGAATGATTTTTATAATCAGATAAAACTGCCTCATAAGTTCCATCAATGTGGTCGAGCTCCATTGTCGTGAACTCTTTAAATCTGTTAGGTAGATAATAGTCGTCGATATCACAAAAAGTTATCCATTTACTTGATGTATTTCGGATGCCAAGATTGCGTGATGTGCTTCGCCCGAGATTAGAATTGTTCTTGTGCTGCAGAAGAGATATTCTTTTGTCCTTATTTGCGAAAGCGTTAATCATATCGACTGACTCATCTGTTGAGCCATCATCTACAACTATAATCTCTGTTAACTCTGGTTGCTCAATCATGGAGGTCAGACATCGGTTGATAAAGTCTTGACCATTGTAGACAGGGATGATTACTGATATACTCTTATCCTTCATGTGCGTGCCCTTTAATATAGCCATCAACAATGAAATATTGAGCTAAAATATATGTGCTCATAACAGTGAGCTTGCCAAGGTTCAGATCAGTGAACTCATGAATGCCCAGAACAGTGTCAGAGATCATAAATAGTAAAGTACCTCCAAATACAAGCCAATAGCCAGATAGATCTCTGCTTCGTGCAAAAGCTGTTAATGACATCAATGCGATCGCCAATGTATAAATGATCACTGGTAGAACCATATCACCTAAACTATCCCATAAAAATGCCGTAATAGCTCCTGTGCTCAATAACAAGAATGCGCCATAGAGAAAAGACGACTGACTAATAGAGCGATCCTTCCAAAAAGATATGCTAAAAAGTACTTGCATGATCAAGAATGATCCAAGCCCAAAAAGAAAGTAGTCATCTGAAAGGAGAAGAACATCTCCTACCCATGCTGATACAATCGCGACTAAAATTATGAACTTACCACTGCTATTTATATCCTTAAGATGTAAAAGATAATAGCCTCCCAAAGCCAACATGATCAATGGTTTGGTCCATACACGGTTACCTCCTAGGTAGACTTGATATAAGTCTGCCATGGATACAATCGCAAAGATGAAAAGCAGAACCTTACGCCCCATAAGCGCAAGTTAATGTTAATCCAGTGTATTGGGTTGTACATGCTCTTTGTTCGATTGACAAATGAGTGTCCAATATTATGACAGCAATGGGGCATCATCGGCATGCATTTTGGGTTACTTTTGTCTTACGATAAGAGATGACTAAAAGAACGCAACATGCCGTAAGAGTCTTTGCCCCTGCTACTGTGGCAAATGTGGCTGTAGGATACGATATACTCGGGTTTGCGATAGAAAAACCGGGAGATGAGATCAGAGCTCGATTTGGTAGTGAGCCTGGATTAACTATAACTAGTATCCATGGTACTAAAAAGTCCTTGCCGCGAGATCCAGAAAAGAACACAGCAACTAAAGGCGCAGTTGCTCTTCTGAAACACCTTGGAGAAGAGGATACCCCGATAGAAATAGAGATCTATAAGAAAATGCCATTTGGTAGCGGCATGGGGTCCAGTGCGGCTAGTGCTGCAGCTGGCGTCATGGCAGTCAATGAGCTCTTGGGTAGGCCATTGGAGAAGCGAGCATTAGCACAGTTTGCTGTGATAGGAGAAAGTGCAGCAGATGGAGCGATCCATGGTGACAATGTTATACCATCCTTGGTTGGCGGCATGGTCTTGATAAGAGATAACGCAACCTTTGACTTTTTAAAGCTGCCCGTGCCACGAGGCTTAACTGTTTTTGTGATTTATCCCGAGATCGAGATCTTAACCAAGGATGCAAGAGCTGTCTTGGGAGATGACGTATCACTGAGTAAGATGATCGCTCAGACAGGGAATATCGCTTCTTTTGTCGCTAGCTTGTATAAGTCTGACTTGGACCTTATGAGAAGGAGCCTCACGGATCATATCATAGAGCCACAAAGAGCACAGTTGATACCTCACTTCTATGAGCTTCAGTCATTGGCACTCAAAGAAGGAGCGATGAATTATACGATCAGTGGTGCAGGTCCGAGTATGTTTGGGTTTGCCCAAAACTCTCTTGTCGCTGAGAATGCAAGTGCAGCTATCGTAAGTTATCTGGCTAAGCAGAACATCAACGCCCATCCATACATATCGCAGATCAATACGACTGGCGCATATAAAATGTAATTAGAAAATCTAAGATTTTAAGATAGGATACGAGCATGCGATTTTATAGCACAAAAAATAAAGAACATACAGTTGATCTAAAGACAGCAGTCCTGCAGAGTCTACCTCCTGATAATGGATTGTATATGCCCATCCAGATACCGCAGTTGTCTGGAGATTTTATAAGTAGACTTTCTAAATTAAGTTTTCAAGAGATTGCGATAGAGGTAGCAAGAGAATATTTGAAAGCAGATTTTGATGAGTCACAGATTGTATCGCTGATTAATCAAGCCATCAACTTTCAAGCGCCTGTATCAACACTTGATGATCAGCTCCATGTTTTAGAATTATGGCATGGACCATCATTGGCTTTTAAAGACTTTGGAGCTCGTTTTATGGCAGCAGTAATGTCAAGGCTTGCTGAAGGGTCGGATAAAAAGCTGACCATACTTGTTGCAACCAGTGGCGATACTGGGGGAGCTGTAGCTGCGGGATTCTTAGGTGTTGACAATGTAGATGTTATCATTCTTTATCCTTCTGGAAAGGTGAGTCCACTACAAGAAAAGCAGTTAACAACTTTAGGTCAGAACATCACAGCCCTTGAGATTGATGGCACATTTGATGATTGTCAAGCACTTGTAAAGCAGGCATTTCTTGACAAAGAAGTAAATGAGAAATATATGTTGAGTTCGGCTAACTCAATCAATATCACGAGACTAATCCCACAGAGCTTCTACTACTTTGAAGCATTCAAGCAATTAGAAAATAAAGAGGAAGTAGTCTTCTGTATACCTTCTGGCAACTTTGGAAATCTCACTGCTGGTTTATTAGCTAAAAGAATGGGATTGCCAGTTTCTAAATATATAGCAGCAACTAATGCTAATGATGTAGTACCGCAGTATTTAGAAAGTGGTCATTATACACCTCGACCATCTGTGCCTACTATATCCAACGCTATGGATGTAGGTGCCCCTTCTAATTTTAGAAGAATGGAAGATCTGTATGGTCATCTTTGGGAAGATATGAAAGGCGATATCGTCGGTTATGCATATAACGATGACCAGACACGAGTTGCGATTAAAGAGATATACGATATATACAATTATGTGATGGATCCTCATGGTGCTGTCGGCTATTTAGCTGCTCAAGCCTACCAAAAGGACCATCCTAATAGCAACATCGTAATTTTAGAAACCGCACACCCCGCTAAGTTTCTTCCAGTCATGGAGCCTATACTTGGAACCATTGATGTGCCTGAGCGATTAGCGGTATTAAGCGATCGAAAAAAAGTGGCCCATTCACTAAGTACTAACTATGACAGTTTTAGGTCATGGATGATGAGTAAATAGTAGACTTAAGGATTACCTTTGTATCGTGGATAATCTCACTCGCCTGCTTCAAGCATATCGAGATGACAGTAGAGTAGCAGGCATCATTGAGAAGCTAAAAGCTTCAGACGCACCGAGTCGGATACTTTCTACCGAGATGGTAGGAGCACAGGAGTGCTTTGTCCTGATGGGATTAAGACAACACGGCCATCGTAATCATGTCATTATAACTACAGATAAAGAAGAGGCCGCTTACATCCAAAATACACTTGATAATCTTAGCGAAGACCGGGCTGTCTCACTGTTTCCTGATTCATTTAAAAGGCCACTTCAGTTTGATGAGTTAGATGCACACAATGTGTTGCAGCGAACAGAAGCTATCAACAGGATGAATCTTAACCCCAAGGCAGGAGAGATCATCGTCACTTATCCTGAAGCGATATTTGAAAAAGTAGTTGATCCACAATTGATCAATGACCAAAAGATAGAAGTAACAGTCAAAGAGTCTCTGGATCTTGATACCATCTTGGAGGTGCTGATTGAGTATGGATTTGAACGGGTAGATTTTGTTTATGAGCCTGGCCAGTTTTCTATCAGAGGAGGTATCGTAGATATCTTCTCTTATGGCAATGAATGGCCTTATAGGGTTGAGCTATTTGATGATGAAGTTGAGAGTATCAGGATGTTTAACCCTGGTGATCAAAGATCTATCAGAACTATATCTAAAGTAGCGATTATACCTAATGTTACCGGGCAGTATAGTTCAGATCAAAAGGTGCCATTGTTTAGCGTCTTTCCTAAAGACACAGTTGTATGGATCAAGGATGCAGACTTTTTAGTAGATCAACTACAGAAGTGTTTTGACAAGGCTGAAGAGTTTGGCAAAGATCTACTTATGATGGAGAATGATCTCTTGAGTGAGATTTTTAAAGATCGATCATTTATCATTCCAGGTGATTTGTTGAATTATATAGACCAACATCCCATCATATTTACATCGCGATCGAGACTGTTGAAAAAGTATGATCACGAAGTTTCATATGAGGGGAAGCCACAGCCTAGCTTTAACAGAAGCTTTGACTTGCTGATCGAAGATCTGAGAATAAAAGAAAAAGAAGGATTAGAAAATTATCTCTTTACAGAAAGTGCAAAGCAGATAGAGAGGTTTTACAATATTTTTGAAGACCTTAATGCCAATGTTCAGTTTCATCCGATTACAAAATCTATCCATCAAGGATTTATAGATAAGCATCTCAAAGTTGCATGCTTTACGGATCATCAGATATTTGAGCGTTTCCATCGCTATAAATTACGTAGGGGCTTTACGCGAGAGCAAGCGATGAATCTAAAGATGATTAGAGAATTGCAACCGGGAGACTTTGTGGTACATATAGACCATGGGATTGGAAAATATTCTGGATTAGAAAAGATAGATATCAATGGGCATATACAAGAGTCCGTAAGACTTTTTTATAAAAACAATGATATCTTATATGTCAGTATTAATTCTCTGCATAAGATATCCAAGTATCTGGGTAAGGATGCAACTGCCCCTAAACTGGATAAGATAGGAAGTGATGCTTGGAAGTCACTCAAAAGAAAGACAAAGCGTCAAGTAAAAGATATCGCAAAGCAGCTAATTAAGCTCTATGCAAAACGCAAGACCACACCTGGCTTTGCATGCGAACCTGATGGTTATCTACAAAATGAACTAGAAGCTTCTTTTATATATGAGGACACACCTGATCAATTGTCTTCAACTATTGCTGTAAAAGCGGATATGGAGAAAGATCATCCGATGGATCGATTGATCTGCGGTGATGTTGGATTTGGAAAAACGGAGATTGCAATTAGAGCTGCTTTTAAAGCTTGCGTCAATGGTAAACAAGTGGCCATCTTGGTGCCCACTACCATCCTGGCATTGCAACATTATAAGACATTTAGCGAACGACTGAAGGACTTTCCTGTTACAGTTGATTATGTTAATCGATTTAAGACAGCTGGTCAACGTAAGAAGACTTTTGAAGCAGCGAAGGAGGGTAAGGTTGATATTTTAATTGGTACGCATGCCATACTTAATAAGCAAGTAGGGTTCAAAGATCTTGGGTTACTAATTATAGATGAGGAACAAAAATTTGGCGTGGCAGCCAAAGAAAAGTTGCGTGGCCTTAAGGTTAATGTTGATACACTTACCCTAACTGCTACGCCTATACCTCGGACATTGCAGTTTTCTTTGATGAACGCAAGAGATCTTTCTATTATAAAGACGGCTCCACCTAATAGACAGCCGATTCATACTGAGCGTCGGGTTTTTAATGATGAGATTATAAAAGAATCTATCTATTACGAGATTCATAGAGGAGGACAAGTATTCTTCGTACACAATAGAGTGAAGACCTTAGCAGATATCGCAGCGATGGTTACAAGACTTTGCCCTGATGCTTCAGTGGCTGTTGCTCATGGGCAGATGGATCCAAAGAAATTAGAAGAAACTTTGGTTTCATTTATAGACCATAAGTATGATGTACTTGTCTGTACTAACATAATAGAGACTGGACTCGATATCCCTAATGCCAATACGATGATCATCAATAATGCTCATCATTTTGGATTGAGTGATCTTCATCAGTTAAGAGGTAGGGTAGGTCGTTCTAACAAGAAGGCATTTTGTTATTTGTTTGCACCACCACTTTCTGTACTTACGGCAGAAGCACGGAAGAGGTTGAAGACCTTAGAGGAGTTTAGTGATTTGGGTAGTGGTTTCCATATAGCGATGAAAGACCTTGATATCCGAGGAGCTGGTAATCTTCTGGGTGGAGAGCAAAGTGGATTTATAGCTGATATCGGATATGAGACTTATCAACGGATCTTAGAAGAAGCAGTATTAGAATTAAAAGAGACAGAGTTTAAAGATGTCTTTGATGAAGAGCTGGAGCGGACTGGCTACGTCAGAAGTGTTGACATCGATACAGACATCGAGATGTTGATACCAGATAAGTATATCAACAATATACAAGAGCGACTTAATGTCTACACTGAGATGGATGGTGTTAGCAATGAAGAAGAGTTGATCGTATTTCGTGATGGATTAAAGGATAGATTTGGTCCACTACCGATACAGATCGATGAATTATTTAATGGCTTGCGATTGCGATGGATCTCTAAGCGATTAGGATTTGAAAGAATAGTTTTAAAGAATAGATCTTTAAAGTGCTTTTTTCTATCCAATGCTCAGTCCTCTTTTTTTGAAACTAAGTTTTTCCAATCTTTCCTTGAGTATATATCCACAAAAGGGACATTGATGGGTCTTACGTTAAAGCAAGGCAAGGCTTTTCTAATCATGAGTAAGTCCGGCGTAAAAAACCTTAAAGAAGCACGTATCCTTTTGGAGCGGATATTAGAAGATATCGATCCCAAAGCTACTCAGACTAAGCAGGATACTGCACATAGTTCCGCGGAGTCTCCCACAGTTTGATCGTCACTTCATACTGATCTCCGAGTTTCTCTTGCATGATCTGCCAGATGAGATGACAAAAATTTTCTGTAGAAGTCATCATCTCTTTGAATTCTGGGATATCTAGATTCAAGTTTTTATGATCAAACTTGTTCTCTATCTCTTTCTTGATGATATTACTGAGGACCTTTAGATCGATGAGATAGCCTGATTCGGGGTCTACTTCGCCGACTACCTTTACTTCAAGATCATAATTGTGGCCGTGGTAGTTTATGTTGTTGCATACTCCATAGACCTCTTTGTTCTTTTCGTCTGACCACTTAGGATTGTGTAGTCTATGTGCAGCGTTAAAATGTGCTCTTCTAAAGATGGCTATTCTCACTTGTATCGTTTGTTTTTATTAATGTTGATCTCTAATGGTCCTATCAAAGATGTATCTATAATAACATGGTGGGGGCTCAATAAGTTTTGATTTAGTTGACAGACTAGGCATTCTTTTGAGATATTGATATAACGTGGGCATAGTGTTGACTTCTTGTAGGATGTAATTACCTTACGCTTTGGCAAATATGACTTCATAGTGTGGAGAGATAGTATAGTTGGACAAGCTGAGATCGTTAGCGCTTTGCACGAAAGTGTCACTCAGGATACTTTGTCTCATGCTATGATTATAGAAGGAAGCAGTGGTTATGGAGGTTTGCCTTTGGTGTTATCTCTTGCTCAACATATCCTTTGTAGTCAAGAAGGCGCGGTCTCTTGTGGTCAGTGTAAGTCTTGTCAGCAAGTAGAAGGGTTGATACATCCAGACCTACACGTTGCCTATCCTGTAGTACGCAAAGAAGGCAAAGAGCGCAAGAACATCACCTCCAAAGATTATATGACGGAGTGGCGATCGATGATTCTAGAAAATCCTTATACCACTTACAATGAATGGATAAGAAGCATAGCTAAGAAAACGGCAAATGGAGATATCAATGTCAAGGAATGCAATGATATGATCCAACAACTCAATATGCAGGCTTTTTCCGGAGCGCAAAAAGTGCAGATCATCTGGATAGCAGATAGATTGGGCTCCAATGGTAACAAGCTGTTAAAGTTAATCGAGGAGCCACCAGAAGGTACTTTTATCTTTTTGATTTGTGATAACATCGATACCATCTTAAAGACGATTACTTCAAGATGTAGAGTGATCAATATGCCTCGTGTCGATGAAACTTCTATGTCAGCTGCTTTAATCAGACAAGAGGTAGAAGAGGATCAAGCTAGGCAGATCTCATTCATTAGTGATGGAGATTTTGCGCAAGCCCTAACGTATGCGCAGTTAGAGCAAAATAATCTTATGGAGCTCTGTCTACAGTGGATGAAGTTGTGTGCAGACTTTGATCTGCAAGGACTTAGGCAGTGGAGCATTGAGTTTGGGAGATACAACTCAGAAGAACAAAAAGTGATCCTTAACTACTTCTTGAAAGTGCTTCAATCAGTGATTTATCATCAGATGATCGGTCCAGATGCAGTAAAACTGTCAGCAACGGATAAAGCCATGCTTCTGAGGAATCCTTCATTATTGAGCTTGACAGTGGATGAGATCGATCTGATCAGCCACAAGGTATCGCGTATGATCACCATGATCCAGCGCTATGTTACCAGCCGCATGGTGATGTTTGATGCAAGCCTGTCTATCGGTACTTTGTTTAAGAAGAGAGCCTAGAGAGGTTGATGTTTATTGGTTATTTATTAGAGCCATCCTTCCATTTTTTAAAAGAGCATAGACTTGGATGTTATTTGAGAGTTGAGCATTGGGCAAAAATTGACCCCAGAAATAATTAGAGCGACCGGGAAAGTATTTAAACGGAGACCTTAAGAATCTTTGTACGCCATTAGATTGTTCTAAAAATAAATAGTCCGAATATTGATAACCCAATCCAATTACTTTATCGTTCTGTGCAATGAGCAAACCTTGCATTTTTGTATTGTTACCATTTGGGTTATCTACGTAACCTTCTAAATAGTAATTGCCCTCTTGATCGGACCCAGAATTGAATTTTCCATTATAAGAATCTTGTATAATCGTGCTTTTATCTATGGTTGTTCCTCGTCTGCTTGTAAGCTCTTCGTTATATATATTGAGGTTGTTTGTTTTTAAATGATTATTTGTCTCAATTAGTTTATTCCACAAGTTTACATTCTTTTTTGCGCCATTCCAAAGCAATCCACTATTGCCATTCTGACTAGGGTTAGTTACTATATCTGCCTTTCCTCTGATCGCAATATTATATGTTATGAGTCTATTGTTAATCATCAATCTGTTAGCAAAAAGTAGTACTAAAAAAGAGACAATGGAAAAAGATATTATTGCTGCTCTTTTTACAAAAGTTCTTTTTGTTTTTAGAATCAATGCTATGATTAATAGTAGTATACCGATCCAAAAAAGAATCGACCAATTAGTATAGCGCCCTGCTGTCATAAGAGTAAGGTTGGATTTCATACGCCCGAAAGCAATTAGAAAACTAAATCCAATGGCATAAAGTGATAAAAGCGCAGCGAAGAGAACGAGTATATTTTCTTTCAAAAAATTTCTACAAATAAAAATTAATGATGCAAAAATCATGAGGCCGATACAACCTAGAGTAATCTCCGCTTGTGGAAACGCTCCTTGAGCCAAGTTTTCATAGAATGGCATAGTCAAAGTCCTGCCTAAAAATGCAGGGATAGCCAATATTAAATTATATGTTGATGGTGGAGTTACAGCGCTGTTAGACAATGAGAAAACGTTCAAAGTCAATGCTGAACCACAAAGTCCTATAAATGCATATGCCATGATGAGCTTAAGGTGAAATCTTTTGACGAGTGCGGCAAGAATCCCAAGTAACCAAAGTAGTGCGCCAGAACCAAATGAAATACTCGTAATCAATGCTCCCAGAAAAAAAATGAGCATTCCATTTTGATAATTCTTTTTCGTTTGAATAGAGAGCCCATAAAGAGCCAATGTAGATGAGAAAACTGGCAGGTATGCCAGATTCCAAAACATGTTATTGGCTCCCATGATAAAGAAAGCCCATGTTGTACTGATCATGGCTAGTGTCAGCGTCTCATGTTTTTCAGCAGAACTGCCATCTCTGACTATTCTCAAATACAAGAAAGATATACCAAGGATAGAAGATATATTGAGTAGGTTGAACCATGAGATGGAACACTCAAATAATGTCAAATTTATCCAATATAGAATGTTGAGAAAATAGTTTGGATGATGATTGTATCTGGTAAAAAGAGTACCTAGGAGATCTTCGGATGTTATGATCTTATGAAAAACATGCCATTCATCTGCAAATAATACTGGCATCTTTAAAAGAACAATTGATGCAGCGTAATATTGGATAAGGAATATAGAGGAGAAAACCGCTATAGCGCAGCCACATAAGAACACCTTTGGCCCATTGTTATCAAAAAGAGCGATTAGAGAATTGCGCTTAGAAAAGAGTAACAAAGAGAACAATACTGTTATACATGTGATCCAGAAGGAAGGCTCAGAGGGAAAATCGAGTAGATTATTTAATATCCAATATGACCCAAGGCTTATAACTAACTGAATAACAAGGCCTAAGATGATAACTGCCTTGCCTGGACTGATATCCTTGCTCATAAGAATGCTGATTTAGTAGTTGTCATAATTAACTAAATTTTTCTTTTGTAGCTTTAAAAATGTTGATCTAAATGATTAAGCTAAATTGTCTTAATTTTACAGTATGGGATGTGCAGGTTGTTCAATAGACGGAGATGGTACCCCCAGAGGATGCGGAAGTAAAGGACATTGTAGCTCAGGTGGCTGCAATAAGATGAATACATACGATTGGTTATCTAATCTGGATCTTAATGATCCATCAGAGTATAGAATGGTCGAAGTGAGCTTCAAGAGAGGCGCACGAAAAGACTTTTTTGTTGCTAATCCGCACACTGGAGCTATCACAGGAGATTTAGTCGCCGTAGAGGCTGGCAATGGTTATGATATCGGAAGGATCTCTCTTTCGGGAGAGTTGGTTCGTCTTCAGATGAAAAAGAAGCGAATCAATGAAGATCGGGTCCACTCTAAAGTATTGCGAATCGCCAATCAAAGAGATACAGAAAGGTTAGAAGAAGCTCGCTCTCGAGAGAGAGCGGCTATGATCCGTGCAAGAGCGATCTCTCGGAACCTTAATCTTCAGATGAAAGTTGGTGATGTCGAGTTTCAAGGAGATAATCGCAAGGCAACATTTTACTATACAGCTGATGGCCGAGTGGACTTTCGAGAGCTGGTTAGAGCTTACGCAAATGAGTTCAAAGTAAAGATCGAGATGCGTCAGATCGGTTCGCGTCAAGAATCTGCAAGAATAGGTGGACTTGGGCCATGTGGTCGAGAGTTGTGCTGCTCTACTTGGTTATCAGACTTTAAGTCTGTGAGTACGAGTGCAGCGCGTTATCAAAACCTCGCCATCAACCAAACCAAGTTGTCAGGCCAGTGTGGTAGACTAAAGTGTTGTCTCAACTATGAGTTAGATAGTTACTTAGATGCCTTAGATTCTTTCCCTAAGAAGGCTGATAGACTCAGAACGGCTTACCACAAGTATGACTTGATTAAGACTGATATCTTTAAAGGCATCATGTATTACATCCAAGTCTTAGAAAGAGGTAGGGGCCCGATAATTGCGATACACAAGGATAGAGTTAAGGAGATATTAGCTCTTAATCGTAAGAAGGAGTTTCCAGAAGAATTGGGTGCAAGCACCTATGCAACTGTCGCCCAAGAAAAGGATGATCATGACTTTGAAGATGTAACAGGGCATATCGAGTTGCCGTCTGTTGCTAAAAAGAAAAAAGGTCGCAATAATAAACGACGTCCAGACAATAGAAGAGGGCCTGACAAAAGAGGCTCAAGAAGACCTTCAAGAGAAGGCCAAGATAAGAGAGGTGGAAAGCCTAAAAACGAAAAAAGTTCTGGGGGTTCAAAAGAAAATCCTAAACGGGATAAGCAGCATGGTCCTAAGACTGAAGGAAAGGGTCAACCGCGTAACTCTAATAAAAGAAGACCTAATAAGAATAGGAACAATAAAAATCGAAATCGTCCACCTCTATCTAATGACGACACTAAGAAAACCTAATTTCCAGAAGGGAAAAATCAATCAGATATGAAATACGATGTAGCAATCATTGGCTCAGGGCCGGGTGGTTATGTATGTGCTATAAGATGTGCTCAGTTGGGTATGAAAACAGCAATCATAGAAAAAGATAAAACATTGGGAGGGACATGTCTCAATGTAGGCTGCATACCTTCTAAGGCGTTGTTGGATAGCTCTGAGCACTATCATGCTGCTCATGAAAGATTTGCTGAGCACGGTATCAAGATTTCTAATCTTAAGGTGGATCTAAAACAGATGATCGCGAGAAAAGCTGGTGTTGTAGAACAGACAGTCAAAGGCATAGACTTCTTGATGAAGAAGAATAGCATCGATGTCATCCGAGGTCATGGATCATTTATTGATGCACAGACTATCAAAGTAGATGACAATGGTACCGTATCGGAAGTAAAGGCTGATAAGATCATCATAGCGACTGGTTCTACGCCCATTACTCCACCAGCATTTGGATATGATGGTAATCGTGTGATCACATCTACAGAGGCTTTAGAGATCACGGAGTTGCCAAAGAGCATGGTCATCATCGGTGGCGGAGTAATCGGTCTTGAGTTAGGATCAGTATATGCTCGTATCGGAACAAAAGTCACGGTTATAGAATATATGGATTCTATCATCGCGGGTATGGATAAAGATCTTGGAAAAGAACTAAGAAGATCTCTTAAGAAGATTGGTATCGAGTTTAAACTCGGTCACATGGTTACTGAAGTAAAGGGTTTAAAAAAGAGTGCTAAGGTTTCTTTTAAAAAGAGAGATACTGAAGATGTTGAGACAATAGCAGCAGATTATTGCTTAATTGCTATCGGGCGGAGGGCATATACACATGGCCTTAATTTAGAAGCTGTTGGTATAGCAAGTGATGATAAGGGTAGAATAGAAGTGGACGATCATCTCATGACCAATGTCCCAAATATCTACGCCATCGGAGATGTTGTAAAAGGTGCGATGTTAGCACATAAGGCAGAAGAAGAGGGAGTAGTTGTGGCAGAATATCTAGCTGGACAAAAGCCACATATCAATTATAATCTGATACCGGGAGTAGTTTATACTTGGCCCGAAGTATCAGGTGTAGGTAAGACGGAAGCTCAGTTGAAAGAGGCTGGGGTGAATTATAAAGTAGGTAAGTTTCCATTTAAGGCATCTGGCAGAGCCAGAGCTAGTATGGATACAGAAGGATTAATCAAAGTATTAGCAGATGCCGAGACAGATGAGCTCCTTGGAGTACATATGATAGGAGCGAGAGCAGCCGACTTGATTATGGAGGCTGTAGCGTTGATGGAGTTTAGAGCTTCTGCAGAAGATATGGCTCGTATTTGTCATCCACATCCAACTTATAGTGAAGCTGTTAAAGAAGCTGCGCTCGGAGCTACCGGAAATAGAGCAGTACATATTTAATTGAAATTGAAAAAATAAGATTGAAAGTTCATTGTTATGTTTTTAATCGCAACCAGTTCTTAATAATTTTATAATTACCTTTCCCACATAATTTTATAATCATGTCTAAGAGTTTCTTTTCATTAATCGTCTTTAGCTTTTTTGTTATGTCCTGTGGTAGTGATGATTTGTGCACGACTGAAATGGTCGTTGGGACTTACGTTGGCTCATCCCAATGCAATGATCCAAGCTCAGAAGGGCCAACATCAATCGTTGTAACTCAATCTGGTACTAACCTTATACTTACAGATCAAGATGGCTTTGAATACGAATTAGCTTTTGATGGTTGTAATAATGATATCCCAAATACATCCATAAATATCTTTGGAATTGATATCAGCTATTCTGGAGAAGTGACATTTGATGGTGAGACTATCGAACTAATCATAGATGTAGCAGCTGGAGCCTTAGGCAATGAAAATTGCACTTTTATTGGTTCGCGTAGGATGTAGCTTGACTGGAAAGTTGCTCAGAGTCAGGTCTCTAAATAATTATGGCCGAGTATCTAACCACTCAACGAGATCAGTGATGTTACCCCACTTGGTTTTGTCATATATGATTTCATTGCCTTCTTCATCTATAGTGACATAGACGGGTAGGTTGAATATCTCAAAATCATCTTGAGCCTTTTCAAAACTCTTTGCCACTCCATTTATACCTACTGGGCGATATCTTTCATAGGCCCTCTGCCAATCGGCCTTGCTGTCGATAGACACATTTAGAAAGACGATGCCTTCAGCAGTGAGTTCATTACGAAGAGCGCTATATCTCTTAAAACCCCTGATACAAGGACCACATGTCTTAGACCAAAAGCTAATGAAAACAACCCGGCCTTGCCAAAAAGAAAGCTCTTCTTCTACATCGCATAAGCTGATATAGGTGAGTTCTTTATGGGGGGCTTCCTCCTCTTGACTGATCACCAAAAAAGGAAGTAATAAAAGAATAACAGTTATATAATTTTTCAAAATCAATTAACTGAAATCGCTAAATGCGATCGGTGCAGCTATCAACTCGTCAGGTATGCCAAAGGCAGATACTAAACCAAGTATGTCAGGTCGTAGATCTTGGATGACCTTAGTTCTAACTTTTCTTATTGCTTTAGCTTTGGCTCCTTCCATATATTCGTTTTCAAGTAGCCAGCCTTTATTTGCTTGGATAGTATCAAGACCATATAGCGTATAAAGGCGAGTTAAGATCGGCTTCATATCTTCTGGACTCTTTTGTATTCTATGATAGAAAGATCTAAGCGTAATGACATCTATATATGCATCAGCTACGTCGATCATATGTACTTGGGTTTTTAGAAAAGCTTGATATGGGTCCATCTTTCTACTCAAATACTTACGCATGCGTTCGCTAAGCTTGATCAGCGACTTTTCATATCTATAATCAAATGTCTCTTTTATAAAATCAAATGATGTGATGTGCTTATAGTCGGTGTTGCGTTTATGGAGGAGATTATATTCTGATATTTTATAATTAGCTTTTCTTAGTAAAAACTTGATGACTGCTAAGCTTCCATCATCATGAAAAGATTGTTTGAATTCTGTCAATACCCCTTTGGCTACTAACTGCATCAAGACTGTATTGTCTCCTTCAAATGTTGTGAAGATATCAGAGTCAGCTTTTAGATCTGTGATTTGATTTTCCTGCAGATATCCTTTTCCGCCACAAGCTTCTCTGCATGTCTGAATCGTATGGGTTGCATGCCAAGTAGCTTTTGATTTAAGCCCAGCGGCAAGAGTCTCAATCTTACGAGTGTCAGAACCATCATCATTGACTTGCATCTCTCCAAGATCATGAAGTGCAAAATCAAAAGCATATGTCCGAGCTATAGCAGGGATAATCCGCTCCATGTGACTTGGGTAGTCCATTATAAATGTCTCTGGTCCATTTTCATTAGGTCCGAACTGACGTCTATGGAGGGCATATCTCGATGCGATCGTCAGGGCTTTTTTTGCTGCACTTAACCCACCGAGTCCTACACATATCCGTCCGACAACCAATGCTCCAAGCATTGTAAAGAATCGCTTCGAGGGATTTTTTATAGGACTACTATATTTGCCTTGAGCATCAATATCTCCATACTTGTTGAGTAGGTTCTCTCTTGGCACTCTAACTTGGTCAAACCAGATGCGTCCATTGTCAACTCCGTTGAGGCCCATTTTGTAGCCGCAGTCTTCTACCTTGATACCGGGTAGCTGCGATCCGTTCTTATCTCTTAGAGGGACGAGTATGGCATGAACACCGTGGCTCTCTCCATCGACGATGAGTTGTGCAAACACAGCTGCCATCTCAGAGTGGATAGCGTTGCCGATATATTCTTTACCCGCAGCTGGATTAGGAGAATGAACTATAATCTCATCTGTCGCAGAATCATAAGTCGCCGTAGTATGTAGACCTTTGACATTGGATCCATGACCTGTCTCCGTCATAGCAAAGCAGCCAAGTAGTTTTGCGCGATGCATGGCTTCAAGATACTTGCGATGATGTACTTCAGTGCCTAACAAGTAAACTGCACCACCAAATAAACCAAACTGAACACCAAACTTGATCGTTAGACTAATGTCACTATAAGCCAGCATCTCAAAGACAGCGATATGGTCACCATGTCGCTCTCCTCCTCCATATTTTTTAGGAAATGAGTATCCACTTACTCCTTGATCTGCGAGCGCTTTGACCATCTCAAGGACTCTTAATCTATAGATGTCCTTGTCGGCTTCGTGCTTTAATTCAAAAACTGGATCACGAAGCAATTGGCGCATTCGCTCCTTGACTTCTTTATAATCTCCATCGAGAACATCCTTAAGTCCTTCAGGAGAAAACGATGTACTATAGCCAGCGTCGTCTTCATCTTTGTTGAGTTTGCTCAACAGTAGATCAGCGCTCATGGGATTGTCGATACACAGTTCTTTTTCTAATCTTTTCAACGCTTTTCTGGTTACGTCAGAATTTTTTGGATTAGCCACACCAGTAGTTCCCATCTTTAATCCTAACTCAACTAAACTGTTACGCTCAGAACAATCGAGCGTTTTTGATTTTTCTTTGATGGCCTTCATCCAACCTTTAAAGACATCTTCAGGTGGCGGGTTACTTGGATCAGTCCAAGAGCTCAGGTATTTTTTATCATCGGCATCTAAGAAGTCCATCTCTGATATCACCGATCTGATCACTTTTAGTTCAGATGGGCTGAGTACACTATCGGACCAACCAACATAAAAAAGTGGTAAAACGGTTAGAATGCGATCGTTGATGGGCTCTGTAGAAGTAGAAGACATGTCTTTATGTTTTATAAGTATTATACGTTAGGTTAGGCTTTTTGTTTTCAGAGGACTGTCTATCACGAGAATTTAACTGGTATTTATCTTTTTATAACAGGACACTTTGGATATTAGCGGCTTATTAATAACAATTATACATGGGTTCATTAGATGGAAAAGTAGCATTGGTCACTGGAGGAACAAGAGGGATCGGAAGGGGCATCGTACAGCACTTTGTTAAAGAAGGGGCTAAGGTTGTGTTTTCATATAGATCTTCTTCAGCAGAAGCAGATGCGATGGTAGCAGAGTTAGGAGGAGATCATGTCTTGGCCGTACAATCAGATGCAGCAGTTATGGCTGATGCCCTAGCTCTTGTTCAGCAAGCTTTAGATGCCCATGGACGCATAGATATACTTATCAACAACGCTGGTATCACTAAAGACAACTTGATGTTAAGGATGTCTGAGGAACAATGGGATGGGGTCATCCAGGTCAATCTGAAGTCAGTGTTTAACTTGACTAAGAGTGTACTTCGTACGATGCTCAAGCAGCGAGGTGGATCGATCATCAACATGGGTTCTGTTGTAGGGATATTTGGCAATGCAGGCCAAGCGAATTATGCCGCGTCTAAAGCGGGCATTATAGGATTTACAAAATCTATAGCTAAAGAAGTCGGGTCACGTGGTATTAGATGTAACACTGTTGCGCCAGGTTTTATTCAAACTGAGATGACTGGGGAGCTAGATGAGAAGACCAAAGACGCGTATATCTCGAGTATCCCATTGAATGATTTTGGATCTGTAGACGATATAGCTAACATCTGTACATTCTTAGGCTCTGATCAATCACGATATATCACTGGTCAAGTGATTAGTGTCTGTGGTGGCATGAATATGTAGATTCCATTTTTTAAATAGTAGTATGGTGAGGTATTTCAGTTTAACTTTTATAATTGTCTGCCTCTATAGTTGTAGCCCACGATATACCCATATCGTAGATGAGGACTTTGTCTACGATGAGCCATCGGATGATTTGATGAAGCAATTAGAATCTCTTCCTGCTACTACAATGATTCCGGATCGCATCAAAACGATAAGAATGGCCTTTCATTTTTTTAATAATGAAGAAGGCACTATTAATTTTAAAGAAGACAAGGGTCAAGAGGTGGTTTCTATCTTACTTGATGTAGCTAATAAGCGCATGCATGCTAATGATAAGATGAAGCTCCCTCTTGGAAATGATACCCCTGTCTATGATACACACATAAGGTATAAACTATATAGGTCTGAAGAAGGGCGGGCTATATTCTATCACTCTGATCCGAGTCCTCCTTATTTCTATAAAAAAAGTAAAAAGTCAAATATCTATGATCGAGATGTGGTGAATGAATATGCCTTTAAGCCAGACTCGATACTCAATGTTTTGATATTGCCTTTTGATCCTGAGTATCTTCAAAATGGTAAAGAAAGAGCAGAGCTTACAGGAGTTGCTCTAGGCACTTCTATAAAACTGCCGGGATTGTTTCAATCAGGCAGACCCGTATGGGATTACGCAGGTAACTTCAATCATGAAGTCGGTCATGTCTTGGGCTTACGACATGCATGGAGTAAGTATGATCACTGCAATGACACTCCGATACATGATAACTGTTGGAAGGAAACCCAGCATCCTCCGTGCGATCATACCACCTCTAACAATCTAATGGATTATAATGCACATCAATCGGCTATCACGCCTTGTCAGATCGAAAAAATGCATGCTACTCTATCTAATCCTAATCAACGTGCAAGTGGTTTAGTGATAGAAAACCGTTGCTCAAAACAACAAGGTATATCGGAAATATCCAGCTGGATAAAGTGGATACAACCTGTGGTAATTGATAAGGATATCGTGATTAAAACAGATGGACTTCTTTTACTGGGTGATGAAGTTAGCTTTGCTTCAGGCGTGAGCATAAAAATTGAAAAAGGTGGCACTCTGGTTATAAAGAGTACCACCTTAGGAGGCTCGTGCGGTCCTTGGGGAGGTATTTATAAACACCCCAAGGGGCTCGTTTTTGGTTTGAGCAGTTCCTTAATTAAAATATAAACGTTTTGAATCGTCTAAATGTTCGTCTTAGAAATTTGTTTTACACTTCCACCTGAACTTTTGTCTATATCTTTGTCAGTTGGACTTCCTTTATATTTTACGCTGGCGCCACTGCTGACGTCTGCAACTAAAGAGTAGCTAACTGCAACTTTAGCTGAAGATCCTGAGCTGCCATCTACATTGACATATCTCGAGTCCAAGTCAAATGCGTGTAATGTTGAACCACTACTTAGATCTATCTCTGTATACTCCGCTTCACCTGACAAGTTGATTGTAGAACCACTACTTAAGTCTATCTCAAGATCTCTGGCATTGATATCGAGATCAATGTTAGATCCACTTGATGATTTGATCTCAAGGTCGTTAGCAACGATTGTATAGTCTGCATGTATACGTGATCCAGAGCTCGATGAGATATAGTCGAGGTCTCCATTGTAGGTGATGGTTACATCGACATTTCTTTTACCCATTTTTGTAAGCCTCTTCCACCAGTTTCCATTTTCAACTGATACTTTTAGTACGTCTCCTGAAACTTTGGTGGTTATCTTATCTAACTCTATACCTGAAACTGAGATCTCGATTGAGTTTTCATTTCCCTTTACAAGTGTAGCATCTACTCCAGCGGCAACTGATATTCCAGAGAATGACTTTAGGTCTCTGATCTCAGAGTCAGCTGCTGCTACTGATTGACTGGATATGGCAAGTACAGCCATTACAAGAAGTTGGATTGAGTGTTTCATATCTGTTTGATTTAATAGTGTGAATAGTACGAATGTATCATCTGCACTACAGATATAGAGGGCTTAATCGACCAAAGTGGGGCAAAATGTAGATTAAAAGATCATTTTAATAACTCAATCAGGAGCAGAACGAATCCAATAGTTACTTTTTAAGCGCCCTAATGAGCTTTATGGCATATTCATCTATATATTCCTGCTTACGCTTCAGTCGATATTGCATCACCCACCTGGGATGGGGTAGCGGCTGTATCTCTTCAAAGAACTGATGTTGATCATTTAGCTTTTTGAGATACTTGAAGTTTTTTCCTTGGCCCATTGAGAAAGCGACTTTTAGGTTTGCACCAAATGTGATCTGCGTCTTGATGTTTTTGATGATGTGTGGCTCAACTGCTTCTTGGAGATTTTTCTGATCATAATAGTTGACATTCTTTCCCTTGCCGATAAATCCCAATGGGCAGACAGATGTGATGTAGTAGTTCTTATAGAAACTCTGCACACCACCTAATGCTTCTATCATATCGTATACAAAGAGGGCCGAGAGTTCGTTGCGTTTATGAAAGGTGTTTTTGATACCAATGACACTTTCCAAGATCTTAGGATCTGTAAAAGGAACACCAGTTACACCTGCTCCTAGTCTTCCAGGATTTATACCAAATAGAAAAGTTCTTTGCTTTTGATCACTGAAGTACTTGTGATAAAAGGTCTCAAAGACTTTCCAAGTTTCTTCTTGTTCGAAAGGATAGATCAGACCTATGTCTTTTGGGATCTTCCAGTTGGGCTTCAGTTTCCTATGAAAGGTAATGACTTGTTCTGCAAATGTCATGAAGCTAAAGTAGTGAAGATTTAGTCCATAGCGTCACTTAAAAACGCGACTTGCTTCCATTCAAAATCAATGTCATCATTTGTTTGGGGCTTTCCTGGTGTGCTACGGCCTTCATTAATGTACTTTC
>CALDEM010000090.1 GCA_937942435.1 uncultured Saprospiraceae bacterium | reverse complement strand
TATCCTGAGTTTCACAAACTAAAAAATGTATCTCTCGATAATTTTGTAATTGATGGAGAGCTCTTGGTTTTTAACGATGGTGCTATTCGCCCCTTTAATGAACTTCAAAAGAGAATCGGAAGAAAGGTAGTGGGCAAAAAGATTCTAAAAGATTATCCATGTGTGATATATGCCTATGATCTATTAGAATATGAAGGAAAAGACCTTAGAGAGAAGCCACTTGTAGAGAGACAGTCATTATTAGAAAAGGTAGTTGTGCAAATCAATGAGCAGATATCAGGCTTAATATATCTATCCAAACTTATCACCTATAACTCTTGGTTAGAACTTGCAGATATCAGGAGCGGCGCGCGTCAAATGAAGGCCGAAGGTCTTATGTTAAAACATAAGAGCTCTACATATAAAAGTGGTCGCAAAAAAGGAGAATGGTGGAAGTGGAAGTTAGATCCTTACATCATAGATGCAGTGATGCTCTATGCTCAGCGAGGTCATGGTCGTCGTTCTAATTTATTTAGTGATTTTACTTTTGCAGTTTGGAAAGATGATGATACTCTTGTACCCTTTGCAAAAGCATATAGTGGTTTAGCGGATAAGGAGTTCGCTGAAATAACACAGTTTGTTAAAAAGAATACCATTGAAAAGTTTGGTCCAGTACGATCAGTGAAGCCAGAGCTTGTTTTTGAGATTGCGTTTGAAGGGATCAATATCTCTAAGCGTCATAAATCTGGAGTGGCTCTAAGGTTTCCAAGAATCAAAAGATGGCGTCGTGAAAAGCAGGTCGAGGAGGCTAATACTCTTGCAGACCTTAAAGGTTTAATTAGTGAGGAGTGAATTGAGTGAGTGAATGATTTTAATTAGTATCTTTTTTCTCTGGCCATTTTGGCGATTACGTTATAGTATACTTTGGGGAGAAACTTTCTAATCATGACGTTTCTAACTTCTTTGCCACCGATGAGTGCTTCGTAGGTATTATTATTGATCGCTTTTATAATTTTTGAAGCGCACTCCTCAGGAGACATACCATTGTCTTGATTAGGATCCATGACACCATGCTTCTCACCTTTTGAGTTTAGTGCGTTGATTGAGATGTCGGTTCTGATATATCCTGGGCAGATGACATTGACTTTAACGCCTCTGTCATACACTTCTGCTCTCAGAGCATCGTAAAATCCTTGTAGGGCATGCTTGGTAGCAGCATATGATGATCTACCCGGCGTACTTAGCTTACCGGCAACACTGGATATGATCACCAAACTGCCTGTCTTCCTTTCTAACATAGATGGAAGTACCGCTTTAGTAATTGCAATATTGCCAAAGTAGTTGACTTCAAAAAGTCTTCTGTCTACTTCAAGATCTGTTTCTTCCACCAAACCTCTCTGACTGATCCCAGCATTATTGATTAGAATATCTACAGGACCAAAGTATTTGGCGCAAGCCTCAGCCTTCTGAACTATACTCTCTGTATCAGTAACATCTAGAATCATTATCTCTGAAGGGCCAGACAATTGTTTTTGCACTTCTTTTAATTTTTCTTCTCGACGAGCTGAAAGTACAACCTTGGCTCCTTGCTTGCTACATGCTATTGCACAAGCTGCTCCGATCCCTGAAGACGCACCTGTGATCCATACGACTTTGTTTTTCATATGTCCAAGATATCAATAACTATTCATGTGCCAATATCTCAAAGCAAAGAGTATCATCGTGTGGCGTATATAAGGTAACTTTCGATATACTTGATTGAGTTATGAATATGAGCAAAGGAAGTTACTACTTCACAGAAGAGCATGATCTTTTTAGACAGACGTTTAGAGATTTTTTAGAAAAAGAGGTCAAGCCAAATATTGATCAATGGGAAAAGGACGGATTCTTACCCAGAGAGATTTATAAAAAGTTTGGCGAGATGGGGTTCTTTGGGATGACCCTACCTGAAGAATATGGCGGTCTGAATGGTGATGTGTGGTACAATATAATTTTCGATGAAGAGATCGCGCGGATGAATAGTGGTGGCTTTGGTGCCAGTATAGGCGCTCACCCATTACTTGCCCTAACACACATCAATGGAGAAGGCACTCATGATCAAAAACAAAAGTACCTAGTACCAGGCATCAAAGGTGAAAAGGTGGGATGCCTTGCAATCACCGAGCCAGGAGGTGGATCTGACGTCCAAGCGATCCGCACTACCGCTGTAAAAGATGGTGATCACTACATAGTCAATGGATCTAAAACATTTATAACGAACGGTGTACTCAGTGATTTTCTAATTGTAGTGGTTAAGACTGATCCAACAGCAAAAGCAAAAGGCATCAGTCTGCTCATCATGGATCGAGATAGTGAAGGTCTCAGTGCCACGATGTTAGATAAATTAGGCTGGAGAGCTTCCGATACTGGAGAGATTGCTTTTGATGATGTACGTGTACCGGTCGAAAATCTTCTTGGTGCAGAAGGACATGGGTTCTTTTATGTCATGCAACATTTTGTATCTGAAAGATTGTCACTTGGATCAGGTGGAGTGGCTGCCGCTTCTTATGCCCTTGAGGTAACTTTAAAATACATCAACGAGCGTGAAGCCTTTGGTAAAAAGCTCAATCGCTTCCAAGTACTTCGTCACCGCATCGCACAGATGTCAGCAGAAATTGAAATGAATAGACAGTTCGTTTATAGTTTATATGCCAGATACCAGAATGGCGACTATCCTGTAAAAGAAGCATCGATGTGTAAGTTGCTGGGTACGCAGTTAGCTGTTAAAGTTGTAACTGAGTGTCTACAGATGTTTGGTGGGTATGGATTTATGGAGGACTATCCATTAGCTCGTATGTTTAGGGATGCACGATTAGGACAGATAGGCGGCGGCACCACAGAAATCATGCGTGAGATTATATCCAAGATGATGATCGAAGGGCAACAGTATAGTACACCTAAATAGAAAATAAGATAAATTATGAAAGCATTAAAATATGTATTAATTGGACTTTTGCTAGTCGTCATCTTCCTTGGTGTTACTAAAGGGCCAAAGTATCTGCGCGCTATGGAGATCGCTGAGAAAAGCAAGATGGAACACATTGAAGATACCTTCATCAATATGGATCAGTACTTTGATTATAAAACAGTTTCTAAATCTTCGAAGCCATTCATATTTGAAAGAAAACCAAATACAGATCTTCCAGAGTCATTCAGTTATAAGGGAGAGACCTTCAATACTGAAGATTTTTTAGACTCTTCATATACACAGGGATTTTTAGTAATACAAGATGATACCATTGTTTATGAAAACTATTGGAGGGGACAAAAAGAAGGTACACGTCATATATCTTGGTCCATGGCAAAGTCTGTCATCTCTGCTTTGCTCGGTATCGCTCAGGCTGAAGGGCATATGGGATCTGTCGAAAAGACAGTTGACGAGTACCTACCTGAAATGAAAGGCACAGGATATGAAGGTGTCACTGTTAAAGATGTTCTTCAGATGTCTACTGGCGTGAAATTTAATGAAGATTATGGTGACCCAAAATCAGATATACAGAGATGGTTTAAAACTTTTGCACTAGGTGAGTCTCAAGATGAGTTCGCTAAGACTTTAGTAAATGAGCGTAAACCAGGTACCTTTAATCATTACGTAAGTATCAACACGCACGTGCTTGGGATGATCCTAGTTAGAACAACTGGAAGAAGTATAGCTGACTATTATAAAGAAAAATTATGGGAGCCCATCGGAGCAGAACATGACTCATATTGGCTCAAAGATGAGAATGACATGGAGATGGCTCTGGGTGGTCTTAATGCAACTCTAAGGGATTATGCAAAAGTAGGTCGGTTGTTTTTGAACAAGGGAAATTGGAATGGCAAACAGCTCGTACCAGAATCCTGGGTAACCGAATCCTTAACAATGGATAAGGAACATGTAACACCATCTAGCAAAAACTCAGCCCATCCAGATAGTGGCTATGGCTACCAATGGTGGATACCAGCTGGTGATGATGGAGAGTTTTGGGCAAGAGGGGTTTTCAATCAGTACATCTATGTGAACCCTAGGACTCGGACTGTGATTGTAAAAAACTCTGCCAATCAAAACTTCTATGATGAAACTAACCCTCACTCACTGGGCACATACAATCTAGAGCTGATGCGGGCTATCGCTTATAGAGATAAGGATAAAGAGATTGCATCTGATTAAGGATGGTTATCTTTCTACGGTTTATGTTTCAATTGAGGATTAGTTGTAAAGATCGTTCCAATTAGAAAAAACAAAAATAAGCCTGCGCAGATATAGCTAGCGAGATTATAATCTCCTGTGAGGCTTAGCGACTGGCTAAAAATGATCGGGCCTAATGAGCTAGCAAAAACAACAATCATCATAGCTTGACCTGTTATGGCTCCTAAGTACTTCTTACCAAAAAATCGTGGTAAAAACAATGTTATGATCAATGGATGGATGCCTGAACAAATACCAAAACAAGCAATCATTAACCAATAGAAAATATCATCCCCTAGTGCCGTCAAACTGTACATAGCTAGAATACCAGCAACAGAAAATATATAGGCGAGATATTTTAGTCTTACATAATCACTTACAAGACTTGCTACTAATGTGCAACTTACAGCTGCAAAGGCAATAGGTTGGAAAACATCGATAGCCACTTCTTTTGATAAACCGTTCTCTCCAAATATCGAAACGATATGAAAAGTAACACCTGTAATAACCATACCATAAAGGGCGGGAAGGCCTGCAAAAATCCATAGACTAAAAGATCTTCTAGCTTCTGACAAATTATAATCTTTATACACGGGAAATCTCGACTTCTTTGGTTCTACTTCTTTGTCTTTTGAAATCCCATCCGGTAGAAGACCATAAGATTCTGGTCCCTTCTTATAAAATATATATGCAATGATAGGAAATACCAATCCGCAGCATCCACCTATAACTATCCAAGCTTTCGACCAACCGTGCGCGCTGATAAGTTGATCAAAGATCTTTGGTGCTATCGAAAAACCAAAGGCCGTTACCATACTCAATACGCCTATGGCCAATCCTCTCTTGGCATCAAACCACTTAACAACCATAGTGCGACTGGCTAAGGTCAGTACTCCTTGTCCAAAGAATCTTATAAAGATGAACCCTGCCAAAATACAAGCCATAGTAACAAAAGCACCCCCACCAAAAAAACCTGATACATGATCCGCTTGACTCAAGTAGATCAAAGCTAATCCTAATCCAACAGATGCCAGTACCGCTGTTCTCATGGCACCAAAGCGATCAAAGAAGATCCCTGCTTTGGTCAACATCAAGGCACTCAACATAGTACCTCCCATATACGAGAGACTCAGCTGATCACGACTCAGCTTAAGTGCGTCTAACAGATGATCCGTAAAAGCAGACACACCTATGGTCTGACCTGGTGAAGTGGCTAAGACGCCTATAGCGCCAACCAAGAGGATCATCCATCCGTAGAAAAATGGCCACTTATTAGGGCTGATTATATCTGACATTTTTGAGATTGCTGCACTACACGCAAGGTATCCAGAAAGTAACCCAATCAAACAATATTATACATCTCAAGATAATCACATATTGCGACTCAATCATTTTGTTTACACATGCTGATCAACGAGGATGGTATTGCCATCTGGGTCCATGATCATAAAGCTAGCAGGACCAGAAGTGCCTTCATCAGCCTCCGTAGCAAACGAAACACCTTTTTGCTTCAGTGTTTTTTGAATATCTCTTACATCAGTGTACCCCTCTACAGCACCTGCATTTTGATCCCATCCAGGATTGAAAGTAAGTATGTTGTTCTCAAACATCCCTTGAAAGAGGCCAATTAGGGTATCTCCGTTTTTCATGATTAGATAATTCTTAGTCATCTCACCTCCAAAGACTGAAAAACCTAAAGTCTCATAAAAGCTCTTTGATGCACTTAGGTCTTTAACTGCAAGACTGACCGAAAATGCTCCTAATTTCATAATTATTATTTATGTGAATACTTAACTGTTTCTCCAAAGTAGTTCTTTTTGTAGAGATTAGTATTCTAAAAACTTAACTCCCCCAACCTCACTTCATATTCTATCCTTTGGTTATCTGAGATATCCCAAGTCTCCATCTTTATAGTTGGATCTGAAGCATCAGTGATCCTTAATAAACCGAAGTGATTGTCCATAATGGGGCCTTCTATCCTATTAGCATTGGGAGTAGCAAAGTGCCATGTAGGCGAAAGTCCACTTGAAGTAAAATCATATATCGGATAGAAGTCGGTTTCTAATTTTGATAATCAAGATCATGCTCTACTAACCTATCGAAGATCGGCAAGGGATGATCTTCCCAACCACATGATCCAAGCGCAATTTTTGAAAACGGAATCTCTCTCTTGATCAGATGTCCCTTCGACTGAAGTCCTATCGCCTGAAGCCTCTTGGACATTTTGTCGACAAGAGCTAATTGAAAATATGAAAAGAGGAATTATAAAAATAAGCGCTGCCTAATTCATGAGAACAAGGCAGCGCTTATTTGATTGTGTCTTTATAAAGTACTTATTTGATTACTATCAGAGTAATTAGACCAGCCACCATTACAATATTGGGCAATCTGTATCTCATAGGTCGTGCTACCAGATAATCCTGATATGTTCTGTGCTGTCGATGATGTTTCAGATGTAACGGACCAACTAGCTCCACTACCAGAAGGACGATATCTAAATCTGTACTTCTCACCTCCGGATACTTGGGTCAAGTAAGCTGTTGCTCCTGAATTAGTTGCATACCCTACTTCAAATTGATCTGTAGACACTGCAGAACAAAGAGCTTCTCCTTCAGTCGTTTCCTCATCTGTTGTTTCACCTTCGCCCGTCTCTTCTTCTGTGGTTCCTTCTTCAGTTGTCTCGCCGCCGGTAGACACACCAGTAGTTGCAAAACTGAAAGAATCAGAATAATCAGACCAACTACCTGGTTCACACTCATGGCGAACTTGGTACTCATATGTAGAGCCACCATCCAAACCAGAAAGTGGTCGATAGTGCAGTGTACTTATATCAGTCTCATTCCAATTAGATCCGCCCGTCTTTTTATATCTGAACTGATTATTGACTGCTCCATGAGGTCTTGTTGTATAGGCATATGCGAAATTATCTGAAACACTGGTTACAAAAAATCCATCTGCATCTTCAACTGGACAATCACTATTAGTCTGATTCTCTTCTTCAGTTTCTTCCTCAGTTTCTGATTCTTCTTCTGTCCCTGGTGCCGTACCTAAAGTTGTAAACTCTTTGATATCTGTAAATGAAGACCAGCCGCCACAGCAGTTTCTAGATACTTGGTATTCGTAAGTGGTACCGGGTGTCAGGTCTCCAGCGTATAGATAATGAACATCAGTAGGCTCAGAAGTTATCCACTCGTTTGTCCCAACTTCTTTATATCTATATCTACGCATCTCATCTCTCAATGGAGTTTGAAAATATAGATAAGCGTAATTCTCATATGACTCTGATCTTGTTAAAGTTTGTTTTGGTTGAGAACATGCTTCTCCCGCTGGCTTGATATTGTAAACAGTATGTCGATACCAATAGTACGGGATGACAGCTTGCTCTGGATTGTCTGGATGTGGTGTAAATGCGCCTGGGTTATCTAAAAACCAGCCATTGTTGCTTCCACCCCAACCCCAGTTGAAGTGCATGTATTCTACTCCCTGAGCATCATGTCCATATCCATCAGCTAACCAAGTATGACCTATGAGCGGTCGTTCTAACGCATCGATCGACCATCCTGATAAAAAGACAATGCGATCTTCATCTAACTCTGATTTTAGGGTTGATGAATATCGGTCTTGATTAGTCCCAGAGTAAGCTTTGATATCAGAATCAAAACCATAATTATAAACCAAGGTGTTCTCCAATAAACTTACAAAAGTTGCTGTATAGAAAGTACTATAGACAGTCCTTGTCATCTTACCCACATCATATATAAAGTCCGCTAGATTTTTATTCTCTTCTGTAAGTACATCTGGCATATTGGCATAGTCAAATTGTTGTCCGCAGATATCTCCTTCTTGCAGTCCATAGATAGGATCTTCATAAATGACAGAACCATTCCCTGGTGCTGGATTTTCATAATACTTCAGTAGCTGGGCCATAGCTATCGGTAGACAGCCAGCAAAAGTCCGACCGTTAGGACCATTAGGGTCAATAGGGGTTGAGCCATTGTAAAATCCATCTTGATTCCACTTTGTCGTAGTAAGTGGAGATACGACAGGTTGAAAGGTGTTGCTTTTAGGTATTCTCCCAGTCTTGGCTACATCTTTGATCTCAGACCATGCTGAGGTTATCTTAGAAGAAGACTTATAATTGCCTTTTTTAGAAGTTGCGATCTGTATCTCATGGCTAGCCATCTCACCCTTCAGTATGATCATGGCTTGCTCATTGGAGAAATCTAGTGTCTCTTCGGTAGAAAAACCCAAGACTGGATGATAATTATCATCTGCAGACAGAATGACAAATCCTCCATTCTCGATATTAAACAGATAATAAGCGATCTGCTCATTGTCACTTACTTGAGTGATGTGGGCATCGATGCTTACGTTGTTAGACTTACGATTATCCTTGGCGTAGAGTTTATAGGCCGCTACGGCATATTGCTGTGCTACATCTAAGGGTATCTCCTTAGCTGAAGATTGAAAACAAAAACTAAGCAGTACAAAGAATAGAGTAAAACTTCTCATAGTAGATAGAATCTTTGTTGTTCAGACGTGAAATATAAAGTAAAGCAACTATATGAATTGTTAAAAGTCAAGTACCTACACAACCAGGTTGAGACAGATCCCATGGTATTAAGTCAAATTGTTTGCCAAATATGCTCGGTGTTGTCTACAAATATGGAAGGTTCAAATTATAGTTAGTACTTCTCCCTCCTTCTCCAGAATCAAAGAGGATATCCTTTGCTATTAAGTCTTGGATATCTCTTAGTGCCGTGTCTCTGTGGACCTTAGTGATTTTGGCCCATTTTGAGGTATTAAGCTTCCCTATAAAATCGCCTTGTTCACAACTTAACTACCACCCTCCTACGCCGCCGCCACCGCCGCCGCCGCCAGAGAATCCACCACCACCACTTCCGCCGCCACCTCCTTTGGGAGGAGGAGGGGTCGCCGCTCTACTGAGGTTAGAAGAAAAATCTCTTCCAAAGTGATTAGAAAAGTGGACGTGATTAGCAGAGTTATGCCAGTCTGGTCGATATTGAGCATGCTCCAGTATCTTCTTGAAAAGATTAGACCATTTGTGCTCGACACCTAATGCAAACGCATAAGGCAACATCGACTCAAAATAAGTAGGTGTTAAATCAGGTGGATTCAAGATATTGAGTCGCTCTTTTTCCGCCATCTCAAGATACATCTTATGGCCTTTGATCTTAGATCGCAGTGCCAGTTTTTTAACAGTCGGTTGTCTGATCAAGTAGATATATAATAGGAAGCCTAAGAGACCGACCACGCCAAAAAATATAAGTGCTTTAATATTGATCCAAGGAGCATAAACACTTCTTACCATGATAAAGGCAGAAAGCCCTCCAATAGCAATGGTCATCAGTATCGGTAACCAAAGGAGTCGTGTGTTATTACCTTCATTGATAAAGTGGTCGTGTTGGGCTTGGAGATTGGCTTTATGCATAGCATATGTCTGCTCTATCGTTTTATCATATTGGCCCGCTACACTCACTCGATCCTTAGATCTAAACAAGGTCTCATGAAGCACTTTCTCTTCGCTGGGCAGATCTGATGCACTTCCTATATCCTTCATACTTACCAAATCAAATGACTTCTTTTTAGAAAGAAAACCACTATCAACTTGCTCTTCGATTTTGAGGTATCCTTTGATCGCAAGATCGATGATCGACGCCGTAAAACTCTTACTATCGTATCTACCTTTTTGGATGTAGTTGATAGATGCTGCTGACTTGTCTTCAGGTGTATGCCAGTCTGGTACTGCTGCGGGGGTTGGAGGGTCTTGACCATAGCGCCACCAGGTGATAACGTAATATGGTATCAAGGTTAAGAACCCTAGTATGACGATCAGCAAAGTGCCAAACTTATCCAAGAACGAAGGCGGTTTAACATACCCTTTTTGAAATCCTACAGCGACTGTTAAACCTTCTCCGGATCGCAGTGCTTTGGTGGTTTTATATATGATACCACCCAGTTCTTCATTGACCGTATAGTTTTCTCCCGTAGCGCCATATCGACCTGTATATGCAGACTGCTGGATCATCTCAGCACCAGGAGGCATATATAGAGAGACAGAAGCTTGATCAGCCGGCAGTTGATTTTTGTGCCCTATGGCGTTCCAATAGATTTCATCATAATCGTCATAAAAGGCAATCTGATCTGTCGCTCGATATTTGATCCTATATATATAAACATCTGGATCCAACAGAACATCTTGTTGCCCTATGTATAAGATGATAGATTGATCACCCTCGGCTTTATGAAATGGTTCTGGATCACCGTTTTTTGCGACTTCCATAATCTCATAGTTCATCCGCACGCGTCGATCATGAAGTGTTCGCTTTGTAGGTAGATCACGAGTGATACCTCGCTTTATGATATTGCCCCCAACATAGACTTCTATAAACTCTGTAATGATAGCAGATCGATCTTCTTGTACTTCGATCTTTACATCATAATTGATAATGCGCTCTTGTTGGGCATGAGCTGTAAGCTGCTGCATCAACAATAGATAGACAATGGTTAGGATATGACGGATAAACATGAGTCCTGATTAAAAAGAATTAGATAGAGTGATCACTTCCAACTTGTGTCTAAAACTTCACATCGGGCGAAGACCTTTGACTCTCATCCTCTATCTCAAAGAACTCACCTAACTCAAAGTTTCCAACGCCAGCAACTACATTACTTGGGAAAGATTCGACCATGATGTTGTTCTCTCTTACAGTGGCATTATAATATCTGCGCGCTTTCTCAACATCTCCTTCTATGGCAGAAAGTTCCTCTTGCAGGTTGAGAAAAGTAGTATTGGCCTTTAGATCTGGGTATGCTTCGCTCAAGGCAAATATGTTAGCTAAAGCATTATTGAGCTGACCTTCTGCTGCAATAGACTCTTTGGCGTTTTGTGCACTTGCTGCAGCATTACGAGCAGTGATTACCTGATCCAAAGTCTCTTTTTCATGCTTGGCATATCCCTTAACTGTTTCTACCAGATTAGGTATCAAGTTATGTCTCTTCTTCAGTTGGACGTCTATGCCGCTCCAACCTTCTTCCATCATTGAGCGCTTGCGTACCAATTTGTTATAAACGCCAACGAAATAAAAAAGTATAAGTGCGGCAACCCCAAGGAGGATAAGAATCGTAGTCATGTAGATTTTGTTTTGATTGTTATATCAACAATTTACAATAGTTATGTGGATCAAAATACTTGATCTTCGACAAAGTGGTCCTTATACTCGATGATATGATCGGACAACACTCAAATTAATGAGATAATAAGAGCAAAAAAACATTTGACTCGATCGATAAAAAAATGTCTCATAAATAAGTGGCCAAATGAACTTTATCACGTCTCAACTCCAAAGGGTTCACTCATGCAAACTAACCAACCAGATATCCTTACGGATAAAAAAGAACGCAATGACTTCTACATAGCGTTAATCACAATCTTCCTCACGGGTATTTTTATCACGCAGACTTCATTGATCAGCCAAGACGAAGCAGTCTCCCAAAAAACAATCTATACATCAGATATCAATACAGATACCGACGAGTACACCAGCACCTATATCACAGAAGAGAAGGAAATAGAAAGACCTGCTGAGTCATCCGTTGCTCCCATCAGGAAGAGAGCTGCAGTTACACCGCCTACATATCATGCGAATAAAAGTGTGCCAATAGAGAAAGCCATCATTAGTAAAGCTGTGGCTAGCGAAACTCAAGAGGTTAAAAACAAGCTTAGCGACATGGCTACTGAAGTACATGAGGAAGTAACAGAAGTCATCTCAGAAGTAAAGGAGGCAGGCACAGAGATAATCGAAGAGATAAAAAGTGAGATAGCAGATATCAATGAAGAGGTTCAGGAAGAGGGCCGTGAAGAGATGAGTGTTGAGATTAATCAAGCAGCAACTGAGATCCAAGAAGAAGCAAAAGCAGAGATCCAAGTTACAAAGGCTGTACTCTCATCTGCCTTAGATAAAACAGACCTCAACAAAAAAGACTGTGTTATAGCGATCGGGCTTTATGAAGAAGCAAAGAATGTATCCAATCTTAGCTCAAGATTAGAATCAGAAGGATATGATGTGTTTACCAAAAACCTCAGGAGACTAACACAAGTAGGCGTATATATCTCTTGCGATCCAACTATGTCTAAGAGTGTACTGAGCGAGATCCAAGAGATCTATGCCAAGGATGCATTTATCGTAGAGCGATAGTTAGAACAACTCATAGGCTTTGGTTGTATAGATCTATATCTTACATCCTCTATGGCCAAACTACACTCTATTAAAGATAAGAAGAAGACTGACTGGCGTCAGGGCTTCAAAGCGCTGCGACAACTCCCTCGGTTCTTTAACGAGATATATAAAAGTGCTAGCTCTATCTTCTTGATCAATGTTGTATGTCGACTGATCAATGCACTATCACCCGTGGTCTTGCTTTATGTTGGCAAGTTGTTGATCGATGAGATTATCCTTCAATCAAGATCTCAAGAGGTGGTCTATGATCAAGTATGGTTATACTTGGGTATCGAGTTGGGTGTAGCTCTTTTGTCAGACATCATCAATCGAATCATCAATCTTACAGATGGCTTAATAGGAGATCTTTATTCTAATTATTCTTCTGTACTAATCATCAAGAAAACAAAAGACTTAAGCATTAGTCAATTAGAAGATTCTGAACTCTATGATAAATTAGAAAGAGCACGAACTCAAACTTCTAACCGTGTCAGTCTGATGACGACAGTACTTAGTCAGCTTCAGAGTATCATCGTTGTTATTTCCTTGATTGCGGGGCTCATCTACTTCGAGCCATGGCTGATATTGATATTGATCCTAAGTATCATACCTGCTTTTGTAAACGAACTCAAGTTTAGCTCAAGCAGATATTCTATCGCTCGTAGTTGGACGAAGGAAAGAAGAGAGCTGGACTATCTCAGATATATAGGTGCTAATAGCAACACAGCTAAAGAGATGAAGCTGTTTGGCTTAACTGACTTTATAGCAGATCGCTTTCGCAAATTGTCTGACGCATACTACCTCATCAATAAGAACTTATCAATACGTAGAAGTATCTATGGCATGTTCTTTAATTTTCTGGGAGTAGCAAGTTATTATGGAGCCTACGTGTTGATCATCATCAGAGCAGTGACAGGTATCATAACCATCGGTGATCTAACCTTTTTATCGGGATCGTTTAATCGTCTGCGCAATAGTCTACAGTCTAACTTTGCCATGTTCACTCGGATATCAGAGAGTGCTTTGTACCTCCAAGATTACTTTGATTACTTAGACATCTCTGCCATCGAGATTAAAAAGGATGCTCCTCAATTGCCAGAAGAGATAACAGAAGGATTTGAATTTAAAGATGTTTCTTTTTCTTATCCGGGCACTACCGATCTGGTCTTAGATGGCGTCAACTTTAGAATCCAAGCTGGAGAGAAGATGGCCTTTGTTGGTCAGAATGGTGCAGGCAAGACAACATTGATCAAGTTGCTGCTTCGTTTTTACAAACCTAACAGCGGCACTATCTTACTGGATGGAGTGGACATACAGCAGTTTGACAAATTAGAATATCAAGAGTTCTTTGGAGTGATCTTCCAAGATTTTATAAAGTATGAGTTTTTACTAAAAGAAAACATCGCAGTTGGCAATATTGAAAAATTAGAAGATCTCACTGCGATAAAAGAAGCTGCTCATAGATCACTAGCAGATAGTGTAGTCGATGAGATGGCACTGGGTTATGAACAACAGCTGGGTAGACGATTTACCAATGGCAAAGATCTCTCAGGTGGCCAATGGCAGAAAGTAGCCCTAGCACGTGCCTACATGCGAGATGCCAGAGTGATGATATTGGATGAACCTACATCAGCGCTTGATGCTAAGGCAGAATACGAAGCTTTTCAAAGGTTTATGGGATTGACCAAAGGGAAGACAAGCATCATCATCTCACATAGATTTTCAACTGTGCGGATGGCAGATCGAATCATCGTCTTAGAAAATGGGAAAGTCACAGAACGTGGTACTCATGATGAGCTCATGAACAATGATCAGCTGTATGCAGAACTCTTTTCTCTTCAGGCTGCCGGATACAGATAATTATTGATTTGCATTTTCTAGTTTCTCCGGTTGACCACCATTGTTATCGATCCTCCATCTTTCTCCATATCTCGATCGATATATGATTTCATAGTCAAGGTCTTTTTCATTTAGACTATTTAGCGAACTTACTTAAATAATCAACAACCTGTCTATCACTAAAAACCGCAATCAAATAAAGGTCTTCGCCTGGAGGCAGAATGGTGCCATAACTAAAACTAGCATGTGATATATTTTCCATTGAGTCTAGCTCTGGTATCTTTCATTAGATACAACCGTGCAGTAAGATCATACAATTCAATTCTTCCAGGAAGAACAGTATGAGAGCTCAAGTCAAAGTGAATCATTCCTGATGTCGGATTTGGGCACACATTAGCTTGTTCCCTTACAGTTACATCTTCTGTCGCAGTTGTAAGCAGTCCAAAGTTAGTATCCAGCCATCCCACCTACCAACTCTTTTCTATATATCTTTCCGCTCAATGAATGAATACTTTAGATCGGTCATTCTACAGAGTACGGATGCATCTGCTCTACTCAAAAAAGAGATGATCCAAGAGCTGTGGAGTGGATACGGAAAGATTCTCAGAATTGGATTAGAAAATGGTACAGCAAATAGTGTAGTAATAAAGCACGTTCAGTTACCCAAGTATAAAAATCACCCGCGGGGATGGAATACAGATCTAGGCCATCAGAGAAAGGTAAAATCATACGAGGTAGAAGCTACTTGGTATGAGCTGTACAGCAAAAAGAGCACTGCTCGTCTGCCTCAATGCCTAGCCGTAGAGCGACTTGACGATGAGCTACTGATAGTACTTGAGGATCTCAATGCTGTTGGTTACCCCATACGTAAACAGTCTGTCACTTGGGAAGAGATAGCTCAATGCTTGAAGTGGTTAGCACAATTTCACGCAAGCTATTTGAATCATGAACCAGAGGGGCTTTGGGAAGTGGGTACCTACTGGCACTTAGAGACTCGACCTCAAGAATTAGCAGAGCTGAATGATCAAAGACTAAAAGAAGCTGCTTCTTTGATTAATGCAAAATTGAATGCTTGCAAGCATAAAACCTTCGTGCACGGTGATGCTAAGTTGGCCAACTTTTGCCTTGGGCAAGAAAGCCAAGTGGCAGGTGTTGATTTTCAATATGTAGGTGGAGGATGTGGGATGAAAGATGTTGCATACTTTATAGGTAGTTGCTTAAACGAAAGAGATTGTGAAAGATTAGAATCACAAATACTGCATACCTACTTTGAGTATTTGCAAAATGCAATGGTAGTGAGAAATGAGGCTTTAGAAAAAGAGTGGCGTTCTCTTTATCGAGTAGCATGGGCGGACTTTCATCGCTTTCTAAAAGGATGGAGTCCAAGTCACTGGAAGATCAATAGTTATAGCGAGCGAGTAACTAACGAAGTTATCAATCATTTATAATATGGACTTCAATCAACTAAGCCATATAGCCATCGAAGCAGCACGTGCCGCAGGCAAAATCATCAAGGATTATATAAATAAAGACGTTGCAGTCGATCATAAAAAAGCGGGAGATAGCTATGCCTCTCAAGTTGTAACTATAGTTGACAAAAAGTGCGAAACTGCAATTATCAATCATCTCCTTCCAACATGCAATGAATTTGATATTGCACTTTTATCAGAAGAGACAGAAGACGACGGCAGCAGATTAGAAAAAGAGTATTTCTGGTGTATAGATCCGATGGATGGCACGCTTGCTTTTATAAATAAGCAGCCCGGTTTTAGCGTATCGATCGCATTAATTGCAAAAGATGGAACGCCCCACATAGGAGTTATCTTTGATCCTAGTACCGATACATTATACCATGCTATCAAGAGTAATGGCTCCTTTAAAAATGGGAAACCATGGGAGATTAAAAACACAAATGATCATCTAACCTACCTAACTGATCGACCACTAAAAGATACTCCACGAGTATATGAGATAGAGCGCTTACTAAGTGAATCTGCACAAAAGCTAAGCTTAACAGATATAAAAGAAATCTCTGGAGCAGGCTCCGTGATGAACGCTATCCTTGTATTAGAAAATGGCCCGGCCTGTATGTTAAAGCATCCCAAAAAAGAAAAAGGAGGAGGATGCATATGGGACTTTGCAGCCACCGCCTGTATTTATAATGAGTTAGGATTAATTGCGACTAACTTCAATGGAGAGCGATTAGATCTGAATAGAAAAGATGACACGTTCATGAATCATGAAGGGGTGTTCTTTTCTAATTTATAAACTTGAGAAAAATTAGAAAAATACTTTATCAAACAACCGGCCTCTTCTTACCAGTGATCTTCTCATAGACCATCCAAACATCCATATCAGGATCAGGGTCAAGTCCCTTGCCCATACGAGCCAATTGAAACATATGCCAAGGCGTCTGAAGCATACCGGTCATGTCTATCTTGTCTACACCTGTGATGAGATCAGGGACATGGAAAGCATCTTGCGCTCCAGAGATCAAGTCATTGGCGACATTAGGAAAGACGCAAAACGGACGACCCATACCTACAAAGTCGAGCGAGCCACTAGCTAATGCTTCATTCATCGCTTGAGCAGATCTAAATCCTCCAGTCAACATCAGAGGTGTCTTGATCAACGCTCTCACCTTAACGATAAAGTCCATAAAGTAAGCCTCACGCATCTTAGTGCTTTCTTTTTGCATTGTGCCAACCATTGCTGCACGTTCGTAGGTGCCTCCTGATACTTCGATAAGGTCCATGCCTGCTTCATCAAGCATCTGGATCACCTCCATAGACTCCTCTTCTGTAAATGCTCCTCTTTGAAAATCTGCAGAATTGATCTTTATGCCCAATGGAAACTCTGATCCTACTTTACTTCTCATAGACTTATATATCTCCAATACAAATCGAGCGCGATTTTCTAGGCTACCACCCCACTTGTCTGTTCTCTTATTGGTCAGTGGAGATAAAAATTGACTTACCAAATATCCATGTGCCCCATGTATCTGAGCACCCTTCATACCTGACTTTTTAGCTACCAATGCTGCAGTGCCATATCTTTCGATCAGGTCTTCTATCTCTGATTCTTCAAGTGGTCGAGGCTGTGCATACATGCGACTTGGCATGCCTACATCAGAAGCACTGACTGGCGCTTTATCTAAGTAGATAGGTGATTGCCGGCCAGGGTGATTGATCTGCATCCACAGATGTGTTCCGTCCTTTTGTGTTCTATCTGCAAGCGTTTTGTAGTGATCTAAAAAACTTTCATCTTCAGCAATCATGACATTGGCATTGACGAGATGATCTTTATCCACCATGACATTGCCTGTAAATAAGATACCTGCACCGCCTTGGCCCCAGCGCTCATATAGGTTGAATAGCGCCTCTGATGGCCTTCCCTCTGGTTCTGCTATCCCTTCACTTAGTGCCGACTTTGCTATTCTGTTCTTAACCTGAACGCCACATGGCAGCGTGTATGACTTGCTAAACTGATGATCACTCATTCTGATACTTTTATTCTATGCTTTAGTAGTATGATGACTTTCGTCAAATGTATTAACTTAAATGCCACACAATGACTAACCGTCACAAAGTCTCAAGATGAAAATTGAACAAATCCTAGGAGAGGAAGCAGAACGTAGAAAAGAAGAGATCCACAAATTGAGAAACATCCCAGTTGATCTCATGGACAAAGTCAAAAAAGCTGGACTTGTTAAGCTGTGGGCAGCTAAAACTTATGGTGGCCAAGAGGCTCCCGTATCAAGAGTAGCGGAAGTGCTACAGACATTGGCATATCACAATGGCTCATTGGCTTGGGTGACAGGTGTTACTGGATGCTCTTCATTGTTTTCAGGATTTCTTGAAAAAGAAAAGGCCAAGCCATTATTTGAAGATCCTCTTGCTATGATTGGAGGTTTTGCTGGACCAGCTGGTGTGGCAGTGCTAGTTGATGGTGGGCTTAAAGTAAGTGGTCGATGGTCTTGGGGATCAGGTATCACTCACTGCACTCATATCGTTGGTGGCATCATGATTAAAAAAGGAGAAGAGATTCTTGGTGCCGCGATTGCGTTCTTTCTGCCAGAAGAAGTAGAGATGATAGATAACTGGCAAGTACTGGGCTTAAGAGGTACACATAGTATAGATTATAAAGTCGATGACCTTTTCATCCCGGATGATCGTTGGTCATGGTTTCCAATTAAAAAAGCGGTTATTGATCAACCGTTATATAGATTTTCATTTTTAGGTGCACTTTCTATATCCATTGCCTCAGTTGGGCTTGGACTTGCAAAAAGAACAGTAGACGAACTCATTTCATTTTCTAAATTGAAAAGTCCATTTGGTCAAGGGAAACCTCTTTCCGGAAGACCAGAATATCAAATGCAGATAGCAGAGGTCTCTGGCAAATATTTGGCGGCAGCCGCTCTCTTCAAAGAGACTATATCCAACGCTGAGAAAGAAGTACTAACTGGGTCATGTAGTATAGAGATGAAAGCTAACATCAGATTAGCTTCTGCCCAAGCAACCGACTTAGCTCATCAAGCCGTCCAAGAAGCTTACAAAATCGCAGGTGGATCATCCATCTGGGACACAAGTAAGTTTTCAGAACTACTCCGCGATATGAATGTTGTCACACAACACGGCATGGTATCGAGAGGGAATATGAGGACTGCAGGAGCTGTGTTATTGGGGAATAAAGTGCCTGAGGTGATGTTATAAACAAGAATCCATTAACTCAAATCTTAGAATTATGAGTAATATAAATATTTTCTCATCTTGATTCCCCTAATCAAACTCATTTTAATCATGATATCATATACCAAAAAGAGATCACCCATGCATTAAACAAACTAAAAGATGATGAAGCTTTCATGCCATGGTTCAAGAACTTAAGCCAGGGAAGTTTATTGGTCGCGGCACCAAAATTGGAAAAAATGTAAACATAGGTCAAGGATGTAGTATCGGGAATATGTGCATTATTGATGATGATGTCGATCTAGACCTAGCTCAAGTCATTCCAACGTTTAGTCATGTCACCAAAGAGGAATCACTAATTATCGCAGCGCCACATCTACAAAGAACTAAACCTGCATGAATGATATCAGTTTACACACCCCCCCGTATACACCTCAAGCTCCCCACCATTAGAAAAGGTATACTCTCCTTTTATTATAAGATTAGGAGTATCAAATATGAGTGTATTCGGATCATTCGTTTCTAAACCTGTATCGAGGGTTATAATATCCGACGCACTCCATGCTCCTCTAATTTCGCCACCGCTGTTTGAGAAAGGCAAATTATTGGGATTGAGAATTAAAGATCCACTGCAGCTCTTTAGAAACTCTCCTGCCCCAATATCTACAGTGTTATTAATTATTCTATAATTTTGCAGTACGTCTACTCCAAGCGGTCTCAACCCACCGAAATCAAATGTAGTATTGGAAACAAAATTATTATTACCCGCATCTATCAATGGCGAACCCAAAGTTGGCCTAAAAATAGAATCTATCATTGGGTCTATTGCAAACAACATCGAAGTACAGGCAAAGGAATTCATATGACTTTCTGAACAAGATGGCTCTTCTATCAGGCAATTAGATAAAGTAACTGGTGAAGAGGCTGAATCGTTTTCTACACTATTTATTGCCGTAGCGCCGCCTGGAAGCTCTATCTTATTATCCCAAAAAACCGAATTGCTTATACTAATGTTACTTCCCATCGAAGCATAGATAGCCCCACCATTTAAAAAGGAAATATTTTCGAAAAATGAACAATTGTAAATATTTAATCTACTATTGTTTTGTCCCAAAATTGCTCCACCTCCGAGCTGCGATCTTCCTCTATTCTTATAAAACAAAGAATTAGTAAAGGTGACATCTAATAATTCGGCATTTTCAATATAACAAGCTCCTCCAAGATTGCCAGAATTAGAATCAAAGTAGCAATTATTGACATGAAACTGACCTTCAGTATTCGCATTGACACTTAATGCAATAGCACCAGTTTCAATCCTAGAATAATTATCTACAAAATCACATTGATCTATAAGAACATCATACACACAAGAGTTAGGGGCAAAGCAGCCTATTTGTAATAGAGAGCCTATGATGCCATTATTATCGTTTTCTTCAAATAATGTATTAGTAATCCTAATATTCATTTGGGTAACGGCCGCCCCATTCAATCCATTAGAGATACCTATCACCGGCTGAGAGTCGGGAACTTTATTGTCTCTAATTACACAACTATCAAGTACCAATGATGCATCATCTCCTGTCGGAAAAAATCTAAGTGTCCCGCCTGTATTACCAATGAAATTACATTTTTTAAATAAAAAGTCCGCTTGAAATCCGTCTGCTAAATTTGGACTGATATCTACAGATCTTGCAAAACCAGATTTCCCAACATTTGTAAAATTACAGTCCTCCATTTCAATATCAAAATCTCCATTGAAATTTGCAATATTGTTATTTGCTCTCACACTTGTAGCCCCCCCTTCAAATGTCAGGCTATGCAATGAACTATTACTAGCCTGTGCTGTGATAAGCATGCTCAAGTCAGCGTTATCATCATATGTCAATCCCAACACATTGGAATCATCATCTAGAATGAAGTCTCCTTGTATTACAGAAGGTCCAGGGGCGGATGCATCAAATGATCCATTTACCTGTTCACCAATGATATCTACGGGGCATCTAAGCGTCACTTTATGCTGATTTCTTGGCGTATTATCAAAAGAATTAAAGTCGTAAAGATCAAATGGAAAATAGGTTCCTTTGGATAAAAACAGGGTAGGCTTATCATCACAATTACAAGCCATAGCCAGACCAGCATCCAGTGTCCTCAATGCAAAATCAACGCTGCTTCCCCTTGGAGAATTAAATATTTGATCATCATTTACATAGATATTATTTGATGCAGGGCAGGTCAAGAACTCATAAGCTCCTATATCTCGTCTTCCGCCCAAACTTCTAGATATACCATCACGATCAACAGCACTTTCGTTTATCCAGCTAGGATGTCCCATATCTATCAATGGAGAATCACTAGACAATCTTGAGTTGATACCATTCTGGCTTGCAAATAAAAACTTGGGTTGCAGCGACATATTCCCTGTGGTATTGTTAGCTACTGCTTCGTTATAATTAGAATATTGAATATCATAATCTATATCCGTATTACTAAAATTAGGGAGATCATTATACCAAGCTACACTACTGTAGATTCTTACATTTCCGCTGCCCTGTGGGGCGTCAGTATAAACAGCTGAACCATTGGCTGACTCATTATCACGCCAGGTACATCCATTATAAACTTGATCAATACTGGCATCTTCAGCAATAGCTGTAGCAACTGCTCCACCTGATTGCGGTCCTTTGTTATTAAAAAAGAAACAATTTTCAAATACTTGTGCTGCAGTAAAATCGCTTCCCGATGCCGCATTGACAACCGCCCCACCCGAGAAAAGTGATTCATTATATCTGAAATCACAATTAATTACGATCGGATTCGCGTTGCCTCCTTGACCAAAATTATAAATAGCACCTCCCCCAAACAGGGCATAATTATGCTTGAAGAAGCAATTGATTATCAATGGACTCGATTCATTATTAGTTCCTCTTCCATCATTAAATATCGCTCCTCCTATCTTTTTAGAAAATGTACTTGAAGTGCTAACCGCATTACCCCCTTGAAATGTGAAGCCATCAATGATAGTCGTATTATCGAGATTTTTCATCCGCATGATATTAAAACTATTGTCACTGCTATTATTCGGAGCACCTGGTTTTAACAATAGTTCATCGTCCCCAAGTTGGTCTCCATTAAGAATACTTGGATAGAGATAAGATATCCTAGCAGAAATGGACGTTTCATCCCCACGAAAACCGCCATATAACCTGATATTATCATCAATAACAAAGGTTCTGTTCTGGGGCACACTATTACTTGCACCACCTGATACATTTACCGTAGGACTGTAGCTACCTTCTGCAACCCAGATCTCTTGGATATCAGGGCATGCTTCAGCTTCATCAAGAGCTGATTGGAGATCGATATAAGCATTTGTCCAAGAGCTCCCATTATTGATAAAACCTGTAGCATCATGCTTGACATAAATGATACTGCCACATGCCCCATGAAGTGATTCTATGGATATGAGTATTAAGAGGAGAAGGATACTATTTTTCATCGTTCACATTATTTTGTGAACGCAAGATCTGACGATACGACGTCGCTAACCTCTATGAATTCATAGATATTTAGAGCAGATCAAACTTATACGCCGCACTTACCAATCCAGCTGTATTGCGTACACCAAGCTTACTAATCATATTGCGGCGATGACTTTCTACCGTACCAAAGCTGATAAATAACTTTCCTGCTATCTCTGCTGTTGTGTGTTCTTCTACTATCAGCTTAAGGATCTCTTTCTCACGTCTGGATAAAGAAGGATGAAGGTTTTCGCTTTTGACTTGAGCGGTATTTTTAGGATCCATCATGATGTCTATGATGCGATCATCAAAGTGATTCTCTCCAGCATAAACTTTAAGTATAGCCTCTATTATCTCTTGCTGCCCAGAGTTCTTGAGCATATAACCATTGGCTCCTGTCTTCATGACACTCTTGATCATCTTGTGCTCAGAGATCATAGATAATATCATGACTTTGGTATTAGGTTTAAGTTCTTTAATCACCTTGCAAGCATCGATACCATTGACCTCTGGCATATTGAGATCCATCAGGACCACATCAACTTCGTGAGCAGCGACATAGTCTATGGCTTCTTGTCCATTGTGGGCCTCGGCTACAACATTGATTACTTTATGTCCTTCAAGCATGAGCTTGATGCCGTCGAGCACAAGTTGATGATCGTCTACAGTAAGAACTTTGATATTCATAATTAAAATTAAGAAAGTTAGTTCTTAATCTTATAACGGTTTATATCGGATGATAGCATAATCAAAAGATTGGTAAGGATAGTTATCCCTGAATACAACTTGAAGTGAAATATTTTGACCCATGCTTTGATTATACACTTGATTGATAGGAATTGTAACCGTTTGTAGTGCAGATGAATTTAAGTCAGATTGATAAGAACTACCAGCAGCATAAAACTCGAATACCCTATCAGATTCATCTCTAAATCGAATAGTGATATCCAAAACCTCATATCGAGTAAAAGGGATCTGCGGACGACCGAAGGCTCTAACCATATTTCCTCCAAGGCGAGGAAAGAGTGAAAAGTCAATCTTCCCTGACAATTGACTTAAGCGATCTTCTAACACTCCATCAATATCGTAGTCGGGGGAAAAATTACTCGGTTTTACAACTATATATCGTTCTTCGGCCTCAGTAGTTAAAGTCCCATCGCTTTCCACATATAGAATCCTAGAGTCAGTTCCAGACAGGTTATTTATTCTTACATCACCATTACCATTAATATTCAGTCGAGTCTGATTATCCGTCTTAATATTGAGATTGCCGTCATCATTAACATTGATACTCATAAAGTGCCCCCCATCTGCTGGCGAATAACCATAACTCATACCTCCCCTATAAGTATTGTTATCATAAAAACTCAAGGAAGAAAAATTAGAACCATCTAATCCTGTCACCTTAGTATCAAGGCCGATACTTCCGTCCTTAATAAAGAGTTTTTGCAGCGGGATAGATGTTCCAATTCCAATATACCCATCATTCTTAATAGTTAGTCGTTTTAGATTGTTGGTCCAAAAACTCAGATCATGATCAGTTTTTGTTCTAAGCCAACCATGATTAGATTTATTAAACCCTAAGGTCATTTTAACATAGTCCGAGGCTAATTCATCTTCTCCTACTATTTCAATAACCGCATCATTATCACTATTCATCTCGGTGACAACTAACTCTCCTTGAGAATAGAGTTTGCAAGTGAGTAGCACTATTAAAATCGTTAATATTTTTTGATTCATACAAGTTAAAGATTTGGTGAATTGACAAGTCAAAAATCAATATTAATCCATTCTTGCACCTATATGAATTCATATAATTAACACAATAAGGTTATCATTTTTTAAGACTTAGGTATATGCCAAGAAAGTGTCGTCCCAACCCCTTGCTTCGTATCAATATCGAGACTTCCTTTTAGAAAGTCTACTCTTGATTGAATAGACTTGAGTCCAAGTCCAGACGCTATCTGGAGTGGATCAAATCCCTTGCCGTCATCTTCAACAATAAAGTGATATTCTTCTTCTGTCTCGGACAGCTGGACTAAGACATCACTTGCGTCAGCATGCTTGATGATATTGTTAAGTGCTTCTTGTAAAATGCGATATATAAAAACCTCTTTCGATTCTTCCATTCTCGTATTAAAACCTATTGATTCTACCCTTACGGAAAATGGATGCGCTGCACTCATCTCTTCTCCAAGATGTTCAACAGCTGTCTTTAATCCTTCTAATCTTAGTGCACCAGGCATGAGATTGTGCGATATCCTCCTTACTTCATCACAAGCCTCATCCACCAGCTCATTAGCCTTATTGTAGACATTGATTTTTTCTATCTTCTGGATCTCACTTTGGATATTGCTAAAGTGAGCTTTTACTGTTGACAATAAACCTCCAAGCCCATCATGAAGGTCCTTGGCTATTCTTGACCTTTCTGCCTCTTGTCCTTCTATCATGGCATTCATTGTAAGAACTTTTTTCTCTTTTTTCAACTGTTCAATTTCGCTTTTTTGAATTATGTTTTTCTGAACTGCCAACTCTTTTTGCGACTTGGATTTTTGCAGATACATTACTAAGGCACTTATTGCTAATGACGAAAGAAGAAGTAAGATTAAGATTAACGAACGCTGCTGCTTCACTTGGAGTGAGTTAATCTTAGCTGCGGCTTCCATTTCATCGAGCTTTTTTTCTTTTAGCAGATTCTCTTTTTCAAATGCATACTGCATCTCCTTCTGGGTAATCGTCTTTAAATTCTCCTTATTAATAATTGAATCCCTATTAGCTCTTACATGTTCTAAATGATATAGAGCTTTGTTTACATTAACATCCTTATGAGACTTATATAGAGCATTATGAATCTGATAGATCAAATAAATTTCACCAATTTCATTCGCAAGACTCAATGCTTTATTATAATACCCCAAAGCAGTGGCTCGATCACTTTTTAAATGATAGTTCTCTCCTAATTCATACAAAGCGAAGATCTCAGGGCGTTTTATCTTCACATTTCTAGCATGACTCAGAGCTTCTTTATTAAGCTGTATTGCCCTATCATATTCATTTCTAAATTTGTATATCTTAGAAAGGTTATTCTTAACAGTGCTCATCTTATCTTTATTTTCCAATTTTTCGGAAATAGAAAGACACTTAACTAAATATACTTCTGCACTATCTAAAAGTTTTTGATCAAGATATATAGCTCCTATATCATTTAGTGCATTCGCTTGGCTCCGCAGGGAATTTAATTCTATTCCATGCTTTAAGGATAATTTAAAATAAGACAAGGCTTCTTCATCATTCTCAAGACTGTAATGAACTTTGCCAATATTGGCAGTGATACTTGGTAGTGCCCGATCTACTTTAAGTGCAGCAAACAATGCAAGTGCTCTGTAGTAATGATCTAATGCGGCCATCAGCTCCCCTCTTTTATCTAACACCATTCCAAGATTATTTATCGTTGCAGCCCATCTAAATGAATCATTGGACATTTCCATAATGTCGATCGCTTCTTTGTATAAAAGAACTGACTCAGAAAGGTTACCCCGATCTTCTTCTATCATTGCAAGAAAAGAAACTGCATACGCATACTCATCTGGATAGATGTCTGAAGGAAGACGGTCAACAGTAGATCTCAAGTAATACTGGGCAGAATCTGGATAGCCTAATCTCAAAAAAGAACTACCCAATAAATTATTGAAATTGCCAAGCTGTATTGTTGTACTGCTTTCAATAATTGGATTTAATTGAGTTAAAATGGAGACAGTTTCTTTAAGTTCTCCTTCATCATAACTTAACTTCGCAAGATTAAAAATTCTAGAAATTTTCGCAGTATCTGATAATTCTTCTTGTTCTAAAATTTGACTGGCATCCTTTAAAGTTTGGCCCAAAACACCAACTATACTCAAGCACATCAATATCGTTACTAACAAAAACCTCATCAAATTTATTTACGATTTAAACATAGCCCAATTAAGTTTTCTTATCAGCTTCTTTGCATAATTATGTCACAGCAACCCCAACTGAACCCCTTTCATAACAAGGTGTGCGGAGTTGCGGGCACCTAATTTAACCATAAGATTCTTACGGTGTGATATAACAGTGTGTTCACTTATAAATAATGATCGAGCTATCTCAAAAGAAGTATGGCCATTGGCCATATACCCCAAGACTTCAATCTCCCGCTTGCTCACTAAGCTTCTAAATAATATGGCTTCTTTTGAATATGAAAAAGACGCAGGTACACTCTGGGTTTCTGTCATCATCATGATTACATCATTTGCTTCAAGCGTAAAGATGAATCGCGATATGAACTATAACCTATATGAATTCATAGATAATGAAAGCTAAGAGTGCAGAATGCTACTCTTCTTTATTCAAATTGATTCTTATCGCTTCACTCATACCTAGATCAGAGTTCAGCACTATAGTTTTAGAGTTTGTCCCATCGTCGATATTTACAGCGGTGGTGTTTGGAGGAATATCTCCGATATTGTCTGCACGAAGGATGATATAATTCTCAGGGTTAGTTAAAAAATACTTGAACTTGATGGGTTCTTTCTTCGCCTCCATATACTTAACGATCCACTCATCGTTGAGCTTGATAGAGATCACGTCATTGTCTACTTGTCCATCATCCCATAAGCTTATGGTTATAGCCGTATTAGTCACATCAACGGTATCCTTAAGAACCACATCTCGATCAGTCAGATGAAGCGGCACTTCTTCAGCTAAGCGATAAGTGATCTTGAAGAGTATATTGTTGATGCCGTAGCCTATATAAGATAAGGTGTTATTCTCCAGCCGCCACTGTCCATCTCTGTTGCTCTCGTAGGATTCTACTTTGATATTTTTGGGGAAGACCCAGACATAGTTGAATGTGCGAAAGCCATCTGGCTTTGCGGAGTTACCATAGTTGCCATCATTATCAGGCTCAACGCTATTCTGATATATATATAGACCATCCTTTATGATCAACTCCTCTCTCAGCGTATCTTCTTTTATCAAAGAAAAGCTCCCTTGATTGAATAAGATGTGATTGTAGTCTTCATTGATGATAGGGACGATCTTATAGTCACTCGGGGATATAAATGAAAATTCATCTTCGGGCATGCGGTCCTTCTTGATGAAGTGCCAGCTCTGCATACCCAATGATTCTACTTTAGTATAGTCCTTATATGTGATGCCATCTTCGTTAAGGTATCGTATGAAGTCAGTGTTAAAGTTCTGACCTGATAACACAAGGCCAGTCATCATGATGGTCCCTATAACTATAGCAGATCGTAGTACAGTTTTATCCATAATATGCAATAAAATCGTAATATATTCAGTATCCGCGATATGAAGTCATATAGAACCGTTAAATGCTCTATGATCGCTCAGATCAAGACGATTGGACTGACTGATCCTATAAAATGATGTGCATTTTGATTCATACTATTTCATGAAAATGATACACTCCTATATGAATCAAGTGACCAATAAGCGACACTTATCGCTTAAGTCAACTGACATCTGCTAAGTAACTGACAGACGTGATGTCTAGAGAAGGCCTTGGCACATATTGTGAACTTAGGTAGTTGTGAAAACATTGATTACGGGTATGCTTTGCAAGTGTGCAGAGTGTAGCATCGTCGAACCGATGCTCGATTGTCTAACTCATAATTGTCCTTATCGTGGCACTTAGTAACTATGGAGTCAACTGCATAGCAATGAGTGCAATAATGATAGGGGTGGCGGATGAATTCGACTGTCTTAATAATGAGTCGAAAGATGACGCAGTAATTAGTAACGATAAAACCCATAACAACTAAAACACAAGCTTAGACCAAACTTGATCTCTACTTTCTAATAACCCCAACTCTCTGTTAGAACCGAGATAACCTAAGAATTGAAAACATGCGTAGAAAGATCAACGTCTGTGCACTAGCCGTGCTATGGACTTTAAGTTGCATCATGCAACCAGTTATGGGTCAAGAACTCCCTAAGAAGCCTCTTCTAACATTAGAAAAGGTGAGTCCACTGGACCTCGTGTTCTCTGGATATGAGCTCAACGATATAAAATCCACCAACTTTAAGAACAAAGGAGTCAATCCTTCTATAACGCTACGTGTAAGTGATAAAAAAGAAGTAGATATAACACTTAACAAAGTTGATATCCTTGCTAACAACTACAAAGTGACAACAGCGGATCCTAACAGCCGTATCATCAGTAGAAGCGAGCTGGCCGTACCCTACGAAGGAAAGGTCAATGGACATCCAAAAAGCAATGTAAGAATCACGGTTGAAAATCAATATCTGTATGGGTACTTTATCTATGATGATAAGAAGTACTACGTAGAGCCAGCTAAGAAGTATGACAAATCTCTCTCTTCGTCAACTATGGTAGTATACTCGGCAAATCAAGTAAAGAAGAACAGCCCAGTCTCCTGTGCTGCCAAAATAGAAGCTGATGAGGTCAAAGAAAAAGGGTCTAATCTCAAGATGGCCGGAAGCTGCCAAGTAGCAGAACTCGCCATCGCCATAGACTATAGTTATAGACAATTACACGGAGGCAATGTTAATGCCATCAACCAAACTATATCAGTAATGAATATGGTCGCAGGGGTCTATGAAGGGTCATTCTCTGATGATATACGCTTTGAGATAGTGGAGCACTTTGTATCCGATTGTCCTAGTTGCGATCCATGGTCTCCGACAACCGATGCGCAAGCATTATTAGATGATTTTACGGCGTGGGGGCCTACGGGATTTTCGGTATCACATGACATCGGTCAGTTTTGGTCCGATAGAGATCTATGTGGCGGTGGCAACTGTAGTGTTGCTGGCCTTGCTTGGATCGATGCTGTATGTGGGACGTTTAGATATCACATTCTCGAGGATTTTACTTCGACGGCATGGCAGCTCAGGGTGCTTGTATCTCACGAGATGGGACACAACTTTGGCGCCAACCACGATGCTTCTGGGAGTACAACTATCATGGCTCCTTCGGTAAGTAACAACACAACTACATGGTCTTCCACTTCTGTAAATGTTATCAATACGTCTATCGCAGGATTTACCTGCTTTGAAGAATGTGTAGTAGGATCATGTACAGAGTTGGTTGGCATATCTACTTCGGATTGCTCAATCGGAGATCCAAGTACATATACACTAACACTTGAAGTTAGACATGGTGGAGGAGGCACTTCATCAAGTTTTGATGTTATAGTGGACGGTCAGTCCTACACACAGAGTTGGACCACAAGTCCACAAACTGTCATCATCAATGACTTAGTAGCAGATGGTGAAGTAGACAATATTATAACTATAGTAGCAGATGATGGAAGCGATGCTGGTTGCGCTGGTAGTGGTGTATATGATGCCCCTGCTGCAGATTGTGCTATCTCTATTAAGGCGGATTTCAATGATTGTGCTTTACCGCAAGGATGGAATAGAGCAACGACCAATGCATTCTCCTGGAATGGCGGCGACCCATTAGTTCAGTTCGAATGGAAGATAGATGATGCAACCAGACAGTTTGCCAATTATGATGATCAAGGCAATGCCGGTTCGTTAAAGACTATAGACGGTTCTTGTATGGCATATATGGATGATGATATTATCAATCATACACTATATACAGGTGAAGTAACACTAACCACGGCCAGTTATGACGTAAGTAGTGTCGATACGCTTAAATTAATCTTTGACTATAACTTCCACCCATTTGAAGATGGTGGCAAGGGAGATAACTCCAGTTCATTTGCTGTGGATGTATATGATGGTGCCACCTGGAAAAATGTCTTGATAGATGATAGTAGTACTTGCCCATGGAGCAATGTCTGGCAGTCCACATGTAACGAATATGCTGATATCGACATCTCACAATTTATCGGTGCTGACTTGAGTGTCAGGTTTAGATATACTGATGGTGACGATGGTAAGTGGACAGGTATGATCGCTCTTGATAACATCGAGATACGAGGATCAGTCGAAGCACCTGCCGATATTACACCACCTACGAACAATGAAAACTGCCCTGATGTAATCGTAGTCAATAGTGAAGCAGAAGTAGGTGACGTGTACGAAGCACGAGACTTAATTATGACGAGCGGTCCGGTTAATGTGAGCCTTGAGACGATGTTTGCAGCAGATGAGACTCAGATCGAAGCAGAGTTTTCTGTAGACGTTGGGACCGTATTCACCGTTATGAACGAAGGGTGTAATTAAGATCTTACCTTATCAAGTTCAAGAGTCAAGTTCAAGGGTCAAGTTCAAGCTCAAAAAAGATAAAGTCGCGGAGTTACTAAGACGTAATCAATAAGTATAGAAGAATGCGCAGCTTGATGGCAGATGTGTGTAACTAGTCTCTTACAAAATGTTATAGTTTTATAAAGAAGTTCATAAATCACTGTTCTTAGGAAATCAATCCCAAATAATATGCGTTTGCGTTTATAAGTAAGATATTTGCGCAAGTATGATTAAACACTACCTAATAGCTGCACTTGTACTGATCGTCACTATAAGTGCCACAACCACCCTACCCTCTAAATATGTATCTCGTACAGGCCATATCCATGTCGAGTCACATAGTACTTATCTTGATGTCATAGCTGACAACTATCAAGTCTATTGTGAGATCAATCCACATACTGGTATCGTGCAAATCAAAGGACTAACAAAGTCGTTTGAGTTTAAGCTTGGGGCTATCGATAGAGCGTTTAACAGCGATCGTTTTAATCTATCAGAATTTGCCAAGTTTAACTTTGATGGTCAAGTGACTAATATGTCTTCTATCAAGTTTGACAAACCAGGAAGCTACCCTATCCAAGTAGATGGTAACTTATATATCGGTACATACGTCAGAAAGACAAGCGCTCGAGGCACTGTGGTTGTAAAGAATGATGGCACCTTGCGTACAGACACATCCTTTTCTATCCGGATAGAAGAAGAAAGTGTACAGACCATCAATAAGCTCATGAAGCAGAAGCTTCCGTCGATGATAGCTTTGGATGCAGATAAGCTTGGTGTCTCTAGAGATATACAGCTACAGCTAAATGCCAGCTTTAGAGCTCGCGGATAAGTAACATCTCTTATCTTAGCAGCTCATCGTTACCATAATAAACGTTAACTCCTATGCTTCATAAGATCATCAGAGCAGTCACTATCCTGATAGCTATAGCACTTGTAGCATATATAGCATTCTTAAAGATGCCTGGTGCATCAGCATCATCCAAAGATGTGGTTGCAGAGATGACAGCGACTGAGCTGTATCAAGCATTTGAGGCTAATGAGAACAAAGCTAATAATCAGTACCTTGGAAAAGCGGTTGTCATCTCAGGTACTATAGATGATAAATATGAGGATGAGACTGGGTCACCTGTACTACTTATAGGTCCTTCTGGAGAGGATCCGGTAGCACTGATCACCTTGGAGCAGAACCAAAAAGGCAAATTAGCTACTTATGAGATCGGATCTGACATAAAAGTTAAGGGTTTATGCAGTGGTATGTTGATGGAAGTGGCCCTTACCAAGGGTATTATCGAAGATTAATCTGAATTTTTCTAATGGTTGGAGTGTTTGGCCGGGTTTTTGCTTAACTTATTCTGTGGTTTCCCCCCATTTATAGGGACTATAACTACTTAACTTTGTGAAAAAAGGTAACCTGACTGGCTAAAATCCCTAAAAATTGGGATAGTAAGCATAGGAGAATGGATTATCTTTGAATCACAACCAAAGGAATAATTTAATTCGGCATGTTGTAGCCGAGAGAAAACGCAAAAATTAAAGAAAATGAAAAGAATAATTACCCTAATGAGTTTCTGCCTGTTTGCAGGGATGGTTTATGGTCAACCTGCTGCTCTGAAGGTTGGCTCAACTGGATTTGTAGGCTTGAATACATCTACTCCAACTGTTAGATTAGACATTCCAAATCACAATACTTCTGATAATATTGCTGAAATTGGTTCTTATGGAATTGCTTCCCTAAATTCATCTAATGGCTTTTTGACTCATAACGTTTATTTTGATTTAGCTGGTACCGCTAACCACGTAAGAATGAGAGCTGCTGGTAAGGGAGCTATAGCACAATTTTTTGATGGTAGAATAATATATAGAACTGTTCCAAGTGGAGATGCTGATGAAGAAAGACCGTTTGCGGAAGCTTTTACTGTTCAAAATAATGGTGATATGCAAATAGGATATCCATGGACAAATGACAGACCAGAAAAATTAGAAGTTAATGGTAATGTTGCAGCAAATGGTGTTGTTTTGGCATCTGACAAAAGGCTTAAAAAAAATATTTCAAAATTTGACAAGGGGCTTAAGGAGGTCATGGCACTTAATCCAATAAACTATCAATATAACGGAAAAGCTGGTATAGAAGACGAATCAATGCACGTAGGACTTATAGCTCAAGAGCTTCAAAAAATAGCTCCTGAGTTAGTCATAAACTTTCAACATATCGAAGGTCAGCAAGTTAATCTAATGACTGGAGAAGTAAAAAAATCAGGTACTGCTAAGGATTATTTGAGAATTAATGACACAGGAGTTAAATACATGTTGGTCAATGCAATTAAAGAACAACAAGGTATGCTTGAGGACTTAAGAAAGTCAAATGAAGAATTAAGAGAATTAGTTAATGAATTAGCTGAGACAATTGCAGTTTCAAAGGAGTCAAAAATAGATGCCTCCTTAACAGGAAAAGAGGATATTGCTCTTCTTAAGCAAAATGCACCAAATCCATTTAATGGAGAAACAGAGGTAAAATACTTCATCCCTGCAAGTGCAAAGGCTGCAAACATTATGATTACAACTAATAATGGACAGGTAGTTAAGACAATTGGGATAACAGAAAAAGGAGAAGGAGTTTTGAGTCTTACGACATCCGATATTCCAGTAGGTAACTATCACTACACTTTAAGTGTTGATGGAAAAGTTATTGATACAAAAACTATGTCTTTAGTAAGATAGATTTTCTTCAAAGCAAAAAAAAGAGTAGCTGTTGTTAACAGCTACTCTTTTTTTTTGCCTAGTTTGTGAACCAATTTTAAAATAAGTGACGTGGTGATAAGTGATGGTCAAATAAAAGCAGCAATGTCAAATTTGCAATTTAAAAATGGAATTTGGCACTCCAAGGAAGTTAAAGAAGTAAGCTATCCTAATGACTACAATCTATGTTTTAGTTTTGAAGAAGATAGCTTTTGGTTCAAGCATAGAAAAGAGCTATTAGTTGATACGGTTTTATTAAATCCTGATTTCCAGTTTACTTTTATTGATGTAGGTGGCGGAAATGGATTTATGTCTAAAGCCGCTCAAGATCTAGGTGTTTCTACGATTTTAATAGAACCTGCTCAAGAAGGTGTAAACAACGCACTAAAAAGGGGCGTGAAACACATAGCACGTTCTTTATATCAAGATTTAAAATGCAATCAAGTTACCCCTAAAATCATTGGTCTTTTTGATGTATTGGAACATATTGAGGATGACTCTGGCCTCATTCAAGAGCTTAGTGAATCCATGCATAAAGGTGACAAACTAGTTCTTATGGTTCCAGCATTTAATTTTCTTTGGTCGAATGAAGATAAGAAGGCAGGTCATTTCCGGAGATATAATCTAAAGTCAATTAGCAATTTATTAAAGAATCAAGGCTTCACTTTTGAGCATAAATCATATTTCTTTTCCTGGTTAGTCCCCCTGATAATTGTCTCAAGAAAATTTAAAAAAGAGAACTCTAATTATAAGGAACATGAATCGACCCACCGAAACTCACACGTCCCAATAAAAATAATTCGCTTTATTTTTTCCATATTTAGCAAAATAGAAAGATCATTAGTAAAAAGAAATTGGTCTATCCCATTTGGGAGTAGCGTTTTTATAGTTGTAAAAAAAGAATAAATGGGCGCAAAAAAAATAACCGTCGTATCTCCAGTATACTATGGTGAAAACACCGTTGTGCCATTGGTAGAAGCAATTAACAATCATTGCAAAAGTATAAAAGAAGTTTCAGTAGATATAATTCTCGTAGATGATTCTAGTCCTGACAAAAGTTGGGATCAAATGAGATTCATTGTAAAAAAAGAAAAAAACGTTCGTGCTATAAAGTTGAATAAAAACTATGGACAACAATCTGCTATTCAAGCAGGACTTTCTTTAGCTGACGGGGACTATATAGTTGTTATGGATTGTGACTTGCAGGACGACCCAAGTTATATTCCAATAATGATAGATCACATAGTAAAATACCCCGTGGTATTAATAAAAAAAACCCACAAAGAGACTAACTATTTAAAGAAGATTATATCCTATTCATTCTACAAAATATTCAGTTCGCTTACTGACATTAAACATGACGGTGCAATAGGAAACTATGGCATGTATCAGCGAAAAGTAATCAAAACGTATTTAGATCTAAATGAAGCAAATAAAAATTTTCCTGTTCTAATTTCATGGTTGGCCTATCCAACAAA
>CALDEM010000089.1 GCA_937942435.1 uncultured Saprospiraceae bacterium | reverse complement strand
CCTTGAGATACATCACAAGTTTTGAAAGTACCACTCTCGAATTAGTCTTTTCTCATTAGATCCAACTAGTGCACTAGGTGAAAAGTAGTGCTCCCAAGAGCATTACCATACCAATACATTATGGGTTCACCAGAAGGACCTTGTATCACATAGATTGTATTAATACTAGGGTTTTGTGGAAAGCCAGACAACAAGGGTAGATTAGTTGTCCCTGAAGCCCCCGTGGCACCCGTAGCTCCGGTAGCACCTGTGGCTCCAGTAGCTCCTGTTGCACCCGTAGCTCCTGTTGCTCCAGCGGCACCATCAGCTCCTCTACAGTCAAAGATATTTACAACATTATCTCCATTAGAATCTTCCGTAGCAACATCAGCAGTTCCATTGCCATTGAGGTCCCAGCAAGCTAGTCCTCCTCCAGTTATAGTTCCTGGTGCCCCCATTGGTCCTGGGTCACCTTTAGGGCCAGTAGCTCCAGTATCACCTGTGGCACCAGTAGCACCTGTCGCTCCAGTAGCTCCTGTAGCTCCGGTAGGACCTGTGGCTCCTGCAGGTCCTCTACAATCAATGCCATTAAACAATCCATCGCCGTTTATATCCTCACTCGCATCCTGTACACCATCTCCATTAAGGTCCCAACAAGAAATTCCTCCTGAAGGGCCAGGCGGACCCTGAGCACCATTGGAACCTGTTGCACCCGTATCTCCTGATGGTCCTTTACAATCAAGCGCATTGAAGAGCCCATCACCGTTTGTGTCTTCACTCACATCATTCATGCTATTTCCATTAGTATCCCAACAGCTAATCCCTCCTGAAGGGCCAGGTGGGCCCTGAGCACCTGTGGCACCTGTTGCACCCGTAGCTCCTGTTGCACCTGTGGCACCCTGAGCACCTGTGGCACCCGTAGCGCCCGTTGCCCCCGTAGCGCCTGTGAGTCCAGGACCTGTTGCAACCCAATTCGCGCCGTCATAACACTCAAGTTTGTTACTTGTGGTGTTAAAAAAGCACTGACCTTGAACTGCGCCCTGAGGTTGAGCACTCATTCTGGGAAATACGATACCTGTTGGATTATTTTCAATTTCAAGAACATCTTGACTTAAAAGAAGTAGAGGCATTGACATCAATACGAATAGAATTATTTTAATTTTCATAAGAACTTATTGATTGACAGAATTTAAAAATTCACAAGCACTATGACGCTAAGTCTTTCTTTAGATTTTCAACTTTCTAAATAATAACAATTGCGGTGGTTAATAGAAATTGTAATTTCTGAAGCGCAAGTGTGTTTTCACTTTAAATCTACGCTAAAGAAGAGGACGATTAAGAACAATGGAAGCACTAAAAAAATAAAGCCCACTATTTCGTTACAAAAATATGGGTACGTAACACATTACAATAACTGGCATGTGTAATTGGCTATTAATAAATCATTTATCGTTTAGCAGAGATGTTACTCCTTGATTACCCTAATGAGATGGAACCTGTTCTGATGGCTGGCCCGTCCATACCTTCATCATATACCCAAAGGCAAGTCCTCCAGCTAACCACAATACAAATGAAATGAGAAGACGTTCTATTGAAAAAGATCTTTCTATAAAGTACGGAAATAGGAGTCCCATAAAAACAAACATGAACATGCCCCATTTTAATCCAGCCACAACCCAACCTCGTCCAGCATAAGGGCTGGTTTGATTAGAAACATCGACACCTTCATATCTGCTCTTTTGTTTCAACAACCACTTCTCTCTTAGTCCATCTTTAAACCAATACCATAGTGGACTTGTCACTAATAAGATCAAGAAAGTCATGATACTCATGACACAAGGGATGACATCTCCACAGTTGCGACAGTACAAACCAAACCAATTGCCCAAAGCTGTATCATTGCTCGTATCCCACAATCTGTTATCATGAAGCTCAGCACAGTGCGGGCAAGGGGTAAATCCTCTTTCAAACTTAACAGCATCCATCGTTTTGTCTTCTAAGTACAACTTGGCAACCCTTTGGCCGAACACCAATTCGTTGATAGCAGATCCAGGATTAATGATCCAAAACAATATGGACCAATTTTTCCAAGTATAGACTTTCCAACGTTTAGGATCAAAATTCATAATCACTACTTTTGATTCATGTATTAAACTATTAAGCATCATAGTTATGTACTACAATTTTCTTCTGCCCACTCATACTCCAACTTAGTATGTATCAAGATACCTACCAAACACTTCTAATACGTCAGAAAAATTATCTCTTCCAAAACCAACTCTAATATACTTGCCAGTATGTTCAAACATCTCAGATGGCACCGTCATAATCCCAACTTGATCAACCATCCTATCGCTAAATACCAATGAAGTCTCATCTATATCCAACTCAACAAAAGATGTCGATCCTGCCTGAGGTGGCGTAAAAGATTTTATAATCTTATGCTCCTTGGCAAATGCACTGAAAAGAGAAACATTGTTTCTAATCTTTTCAAGATTGGGTTGTAGGAATCTATCTATATTATTTAATGCCATGATTGATAATATTTCGCTGGGAGCGCTACTGCATATACTGAGGTAATCTTTATAAGCTATCACCTTTTCTAAAAATGAATGATCTTGACTCACCAACCACCCTGTTCTTAAACCAGCTAATCCAAATGTCTTAGAAGTACCCCAAAGACTGATTCCTTTTTCATATAGGTCACAGATAGGAGGCAGCTCTTGTGTAGCTTCCATCGTGAGCTTGTGATACATCTCATCTGAGAATATATAGATATTTTTCTCTCGCGCGATTCTTATCACCTCTTGAAGTTCATCAAGTGTGAGATAACTCCCTGTCGGATTGTGTGGAAAGTTGATGATGATCAATTTTGTATTAGGCTGTATCGCCCTTTCTAGGTGAGCAATATCAAACTTCCAATCTTCAGGATCGGGCTTCCAAAATGAAAGATCACATTGTAACGACTTTACAATCTCTGTTAGCGACTGGTAGCAAGGCGCAACAGCAACCACATGATCTGAAGGCTCTAAAAGAACATTCATTGTAACGAAGTTGAGCTCGCCTGGTGATGCAACGACTACGTCATTGATATCATTTGTTTTATAATATGGCAAAACAGATTCACGCAACAAACTATGCCCTTCGCTTTCGGTATAACCCAATGTCATACCTTCCCACAATGACATCTCTTCTTCATAGGCGCCATCCAATACATACTTGAGGCTATAACCATCGCAGTCTGAACAAGACAGTAGATACTTCGCAGAAAACTCATGCTTGGCAAAGTAACGTTCGAGACTAAAGTTCTTAAGTTTCATCTGTACCGATCCTATTAGGTAAAAAAGTAGTTTGCAATTTACAACAGTAATCCTTAATCAGTCTCACCCATAATTCTCTTCTCATTTGCTGTAAGGCTCTTTAAAAAGCATACTTTAATGCCTCAACAAGCCGGGTGACCTTGTAGATGAAGACTTTCAATTATATCCTTCTCGCCATATTGGCTATAGCGATCTTAATATTTACTGATTCTTGCAACATCAAGGCAAAGTCCAAAAAACAGTCTGATGATCTGCCCAACATCATCCTCTTCAACGTGGATGATATGGGCTGGGTGGATACAGAGCTTTATGGTAGCACATTCTATCAAACGCCCAATATCAAAAGATTAGCTGCTATGGGCATGACCTTCACCAGAGGTTATGCAGGTGCAGCTAACTGTGCTCCTAGCAGAGCTTGTTTAATGAGTGGCCAAAACACGCCAAGACATGGCATCTATACTGTGGCTAACTCTGACAGAGGCAAATCTCCGAACAGAAAACTCATACCTATACCAAATACGACAGTGCTCGCAGATGATGTGATCACAATTGCAGAGATGCTTGCTCGAGAAGGCTATAGATCAGGAAGTTTTGGAAAGTGGCATCTAGGAGACGATCCTCGATCTCAAGGATTTGACGTAAACGTGGGTGGAGACAAAAGAGGCAATCCTGGAAAGAAAGGGCACTTCGCTCCTTACAATTTAAAAGACCCAAAACTACAAGATGCACCAGAGGGCGAGAACTTGACGGATCGGCTCACCAAGGAAGCACTCTCTTTTATGAAGAGCACAAAAGACCAGCCATTCTTTACTTATATGACTTACTATGCAGTCCATACGCCGTTGCAATCAACACCTGAGTTGATAAAAAAGTATGAGTCACTTGGCAATGAGTACCAGAAGAATGCAACATATGCCGGCATGGTGGAGACTGTTGACAACAGCATCGGTCGTATCGTTAACTTTCTTGAAGAGACAGCACAATTAGAAAACACATTGATCATATTCACTTCGGATAACGGTGGACTTCGCAGTATCAGTAGCCAACATCCACTAAGAGCGGGCAAAGGATCTTATTATGAAGGAGGCATACGTGTACCATTTGTTGTTACCTGGAAAAACAAGATCGCAGCTGACAGCAAGAGTGACCATATCGTTTCTCACATGGACATCTACCCTACCATTAAAAATATCATTGATTCTAATCATAGCAACTCTGTCTTAGATGGCATCTCGCTTCTTCCAGTTTTGCAAAATAGCAAGGACCATAGTGCTTTGCCAAACAGAGACCTGTTCTTTCATTTTCCAATTTACCTACAAGCCTACAGACCAGAGACGGATGATGGTCGAGATCCATTGTTTCGGACCCGCCCTGGCTCAGTGATTATAACTGGAGATTGGAAACTTCATGAGTACTTTGAAGATGGCGCACTCGAACTTTATAATCTTGAAACGGATATCGGAGAGCGAGAAAATCTTAAAGACATCATGCCTGTGAAAGCCAAAGAGTTAAAAGAAAGATTGGATAAATGGAGAGAGGAAACAAATGCACCTATACCCACAGAAGCAAATATAGAATATGATCCAGCCTATCAATAACTATCACGTGCGTTTTCAAATTACAAAATGAAATCTTTATACATCATCACACTACTTTTACTTACGGCCTGTAGTCATCACACTTCATCGCACTCCGATGCCTCCAATGAAAAGAAGCAACCCAATGTTATAGTTATCCTTTTAGATGATGCTGGGTATGCAGACTTTGGATTTATGGGCAGCAAAGACTTAGAAACACCCCACATAGACGCCTTAGCACGAGATGGAGTCATCTTCACAGATGCGCATGTTACCGCTTCTGTATGCGCTCCTTCAAGAGCTGGTCTGATGACAGGCATGTACCAACAAAGATTTGGTTTTGAAGCCAATGGAACAGGCGATGAGTCATCCGGAGATATAGGTCTTGCTGACCATGTAGAAACCTTAGGAGAGATGATGCAATCCAACGGTTACAAAACAATCGCTCTTGGCAAATGGCACTTAGGTGGCACTGAAAGTGACCACCCTAACAAAAGAGGCTTTGATGAGTTTTACGGATTTTTAGCTGGTAGCAGATCTTACTTTCCATTAGAGCGTCCAAGCAAAAACAGGATGTTGCAACACAACGGACAGCGGGTGATATTTGAAGGTTATATGACGGATGTACTAGGAGATGCATCTGTTAGATATGTCGAAGAGAACAAAGACAATCCTTTCTTCATGTACATCTCATACAATGCCGTCCATACGCCCATGCATGCAAAAGATGAACACTTAGAAAAGTATAAAGATCACCCTCGGAAAGAGCTCGCCGCTATGACTTGGTCTCTGGATGAGAATATTGGAAAACTCAGGAGCAAGTTGAAAGATCTCAGCTTAATTGAAAACACGTTGATATTTTTCTTGAGTGACAACGGAGGTGCACGCAACAATACTTCAAGCATGGGGCCTCTTAAAGGTACTAAGGGCAACAAGTTTGAAGGCGGACATCGTGTTCCCTTTATTGTTAGTTGGCCAGAGATGATAGAAGGGGGACAGAGTTATCATGGACTAACTTCATCACTTGATATCTATGCGACAAGCGTTATAGCTGCCGGTATGCCCAAGCATACCTTAACTCGTCTTGATGGAGTTGATTTAATTCCTTTTCTATTGGGTGATGTATCAGCGCTACCCCATCCAACTCTATTTTGGCGTAAGCTTGATGAAAGCGCGATCCGACATGGAGCATACAAGTTGATATCTCTTCGAGATTTTGGAAGTGTATTGTACAATTTAGATGTGGACTTAGGTGAGTCACAAGATTTGTCTTCACATCTGACAACTCAGAAGTCCAACCTTCAACAACAACTTAAGCAATGGGAGTCGCTACTTCTATCTCCTCTGTGGCTTGAAGAACCCGAATGGATGGAAGTGACCTATCACATACATCAGCGATTGATGAGCAACCAAGAGGTGTTATATGACAATCCTAGGGAGCTGAAGAGGTATAAGAGGAGTGATAATTAAAGATTATAGAACAATAAGACTTGACTAACTGCAGTCTGCGATATATGGAAATAGAGATATTCCCAAGATTAAAGATCAATTACTATATTAGTCTGACTAAATGACTACCGTTATGGCTACGAAGAAAAAAAAGAGACAATTAGAGAAGCAGAATAAGCAAGATGCACGCCAGTTGATTATGATTGTTCTTGGCTTGACACTATTCTTTCTTGTATTGTCTTACTTCTTCTTTATGCGCTCATAAAGAGATGTACTCATAGGTTGATCGATTAACACCTTCCTAAAATAAAGAAAGGTGTTCCCACTTTTGAGAACACCTTTTGTAACCTTTATATTTTCTTGATGAAAACGATACATCATCTAAGGCAAGGACTATGCCAAGATGATACTTCGTCTATCTTAGCGATGTAAAAATCCGCAGTAAGAACCTGCTATCTATGAAGTTAAACTTAGACCTTAAAGTAGCCAGTAAAACAGAATGGATCGCCGCTGTAATGGCTGATTTTGATTCATTCTTGCAGGATCATGCCGATTGTGAGCGCAAGGCCTCTGCCATGGCCATGAGCTTCATAGCTAAATATCCAGATCGACTTGAGATCATACCTGAACTGATCGAGACAGGAGTGGAAGAACTAGAGCACTTCCAACAAGTTTATGCACTTATGGCATCGCGCGGTGTAGCACTTAAGCCTTCGATGGGAGAAGATATCTATGTAAGCAAGTTGATCAAGCAGTGCCACTCCGGCCGCAATGAGCGGTTTATGGATCGCTTGCTCATAGCTTCCGCTCTTGAAACAAGAGGAGCAGAGCGGTTTAGGCTAGTCGCTGAGGCCCTCGAAGATGAAGAGCTCAAGAGATTTTATAAGATGCTCTGGACCTCAGAAGCCAAGCATGGACACCTCTTCGTCAAGATGGCACTTAATTACTTCCCTCAAGACAAAGTCTATACGCGGTTGGACTGGTGGATGGAGCGTGAGGCAGAAGCTTTGGACAGCTTAGAGATAAGAGCTGCGTTACATTAAGTATTTGTACTACATACACCAAGCTCATACTAAACATTTAATGTTGATATAAGTAGTTTATGTAAACTATTATGCGTGTCTGCCATTTGGTAATAGAGTCTCAATAGACATCAAATTATTAAGTGGCAAAACTCCCTAAAGAACATCAGTTTCTTGATCTATCTGACTATGGTCGTCCTATAGCTATATGGATAGCAAGATCTCTACGTCACACTTCATTTACGCCAGTTGGCGTCACCATACTATTTATCATATCCGGCCTTACAGCTATCTATGCTATCGTACAAGGCTGGTACTGGACCGGAGCTTGCTTCTTGATCTTAAAGTCGATATTTGATGCAGCAGATGGTGAGCTAGCAAGAATTAAAAAAACCCCATCTCATACAGGGCGTTATCTTGACTCAGTTGCCGACATCATCCTCAACTTACTTTTCTTGCTCACGATTAGACACATCACAGATGGCTCATACTTGTGGACCATACTTGCATGGGCAGCCATCCAATTGCAAGGTACTTTGTATAACTACTACTATGTGATCTTGCGCAATCGTCTCGATGGAGATACAACCAGTAGAGTGTTCGAGTTCGAGCGGCCTGTTGCTATAGGCACAGAGAGCCAGACAACCGTCAATATCTTATATGGTATATACACATTTCTCTACGGCGCCTATGACAAGTTGATCTATGCCTTAGATCGGCCTGCAGCAAGTGATCCGTTACTTCCTAATCGGTTGATGACAGGAGTATCGACGTTTGGATTAGGATTTCAATTATTGATTATCGGCGTCTTCTTAGTAATGGGATTAGCAGACTATATCATACCGTTCTTTTTATGGTATACGTTGATGCTACCGGTCTTTATAATTGTAAGAAGGGCTTGGGTATCGATGCTTTAGGTAGAATTTTGACCACACGTTTTACATAGATGCTTTCTCGTACGGTATGTTGCATTAGGCTTCTAAACCTCAGCTCATCTTTTTTCACCTGGTCTTAGATCTTCCTGAGGCTGGAAACCTTCAGGAAATATGTTTATTTTTTTTAGCCGATGAGCTTAAGAAGCAATCAAAGGGCATATAGCCGCCCTGTCAATTACAACATAATAATGGCATGATGATGACCATGGGTTTTATACCCTATGCCTTCATAAACGATTTGGGGGGCTTAAAGTCGCCCTGTCAAGACCTATATATTATACTACTCTTCTCCTTGGCTCATAGCGCGTTTCTCATCTTCTAGATACATCTGCTCCATCACTGCATCGAGATTCTCAGCAGGGATCTTTTTGAGCTTGATTTTTTTGTCTTCGTCGATGATAAAGATCTTAGGTGTACTTGTTGCGTAGTACTTAGAGAGGATACGTGATTTACCAAACTGGTCTCCACCATTGATGAGGCCATCCATACCTTTCTTCTTGACGTCATCCCAACAAGAGTTGAAGTCCTTTCCATTCTTGGTACAGATCGTTATAGTTTTTACGCCTTTGGACTTCCACTTCTTATCAAAGTCGATCACATGGGGCATTGCTTTGGTACAATGTCCACAATTGGGCTTCCAAAATACAAGAACCGTATATCGATCATCCAGCTCCGATAGAGTGATAGGTGTACCATCTTGTTGATGTATCGTAAAGTCAGGTGCTGGCTTTCCAATTAGGATGGGTTCTATCTTCTTGGCATTGGAGATGATTTCTTTTTTATTCTCTTCTGTCACCCATGGCGCTTTGTCTTTGCCATAGTAGTTAAGTGCTAGATGGACATATACCGCATCCAGCCCGATGTACTTAGAGTTACCATATTTGTTAAGTAGAAAACTCAAGTAATATCTATATAACTCAGGGTTGCCTTCCATCTTAGCTAACACAGTATCAACAGAAGCAATAACTGAGTCCGCTTCGATCAATGTCAGATTGTCTAGATAGTACTCGACCCTTTGGTGGATCACGGGTGTCCTCAAGACAGCAGGATGATCAAGGTTTATGTTATCAAAATAATGCGCTTTATAATGTCTGTACTTCTGATCTTGGATCTCTTCTGGTGTCCCAGTAAATTCCGGAAAATTAAAAGGAAGATTAGACGATACAAGAATAGCAGCTATGCTTTCTGGGTGTTCTTCTAAAAGCTTGCTTTGCTTTTTCTTGACCATGATATCTAACATGATCTTATCTTCTTCTAATTGATCGATGACAGTCTTGAGTACAGTGTCTGTCCTCGATAACACATCATCAAGTCTTGCTACTTCTTTGCGTGAAGCAGTAACATAGTTGAGATACTCATAGAATGTATAGTTCTCGTCTGTACCAGAGAAAAATATCTCTTGATCTGTCGTTGTATCTATAACAACCTTGAAGTTTTGTTCTTCTGTATCTTGTCCGACGAGTACTTGGTAAAATATACCTTCTGGTACAGAGACAACCATATACATACCTGGATCCATGAGCGTATCTTGGGTATATCTAAATGTACTCTCCCCTTCCTTGCGTATGATAGAGTCCTTAACGAGCATCTTATCGGCGAGGTAGTAACCTAAGATCATTGTATCTGATTCGTAGTTCTTGATGTCGATCTCAATGTCTGCTTGAGCGAGACTTGAGACGCCGGAAAATAACACCATGAAGGCCAAAAGTAAATATCTATACATAGTCTGTGTTGTAAGCTTATATGAGTATAAACAACTATTCGTTCAATTTATTTACGAAAGTGAGGTTTTAATGACTCTTTAACAACTCTGATCTCTACTTATCACTCGAGATAGGTCTTACTTGTCCCTGTGCGTACCATCCCATTTGACTTCAGGTACTTGCTGGATATGATGAAAGTAGCGGGCTAAAACAAACAGATGGTCTGATAGTCGATTGAGATATTGGATGATCATCGTCATCCCTTCATCCGCCACGGCGATCACCCTACGCTCTGCTCGACGACATACCGTACGACATATATGAGCCTTAGAGATGCTTTGCGCGCCTACAGGCAGGATAAATGCCGTCATCTTTTCAAGGGATTCATTCATCTTATCGATGCGCTCCTCGAGATAAGTGATGTCTTGGTCTTTGAGCATCGGATAGTCTGGCAACTCGACTCCATCCTTAGCCAGCAAAGACCCGATGTTAAAAAGTATATGCTGTATGTAAGTCAGGTCTTTTACCACATCTACATTGTCGCAGATGGATAGTAGATCACCGATATATGCATTGAGTTCATCTACTGTCCCATAAGCTTCTATGAGTGCTTCAGCCTTAGAGACTCGTCTACCGCTCACGAGCGAGGTCTTCCCTTTATCTCCTGTCTTAGTATATATCTTCACTTGTATAGTTATCGCTTAAGATAGGTTGTACTTATGAGTGGGATCTGCAGCCTTGACAACGTTTTCATTGATCGCATCTGATTCTACTAGTCCGTCTCGCAGTCTGATGATCCTACTCGCATGCTCTGCGATATCTGGTTCATGCGTAACAAGGATGATGGTATTGCCAAGGTCATGGATCCGCTCAAATATGGACATGATCTCGATCGATGTCTTCGTATCTAAGTTACCCGTAGGCTCATCTGCAAGTATGAGCGCTGGATTGTTAACGATAGCTCGAGCGATCGCTACTCTCTGGCGTTGTCCACCTGATAGTTCGTTAGGTTTGTGATCCATACGGTCACTTAAGCCCACTTTATCAAGTGCTTCCTCAGCAAGCTCAGTGCGTTGCGACTTACTTTTACCTCCATAGATGAGGGGCAAGGCGACGTTTTCCAGTGATGACAGTCTCGGTAGTAGATTAAATGTCTGAAAGACAAACCCTATCTCCTTATTGCGGATGTCAGCAAGTTCATCATCATCCATGCGACTGACATCTGAGCCATTGAGCACATAGCTCCCTGATGATGGTGTATCGAGACAACCGAGGAGATTCATCAGTGTTGACTTACCTGAACCGGATGGGCCCATGAGGGCTACATATTCGTTTTTATTGATCGATGTTGTTATCGACTTAAGCGCGCGTACCTCCTCTGAACCCATGATATATGTCTTAGCGAGGTCGTCGATTTTGATGATTGGATCCATGTTGCTTTTATCTTTTTTGTTGATGTCTATAGTAGAGATGGCGCTTTCGCAAATACTACATAACTAAGACGAATAAATATCAATAAAGGTTGTACCACAGCTCATATATTATCACTTCTGATCTTTTGAGCAGACTGTCGACGCTACTTGGGCTTTAAGAACTTAGGCACAGCAACAAATTGTCCATGTGTCTTGGGCGCATTGTGCAGGGCCTCTTCTGTTGTCAACTCGTTGCCCACCTTATCAGGTCTTAGCGGATGTTGATGCGTTGTTATGTGTCTTGTTGGCTCTACGCCAGTGGTATCCACTTCTTGCAACTTGTCAAACATCTGCACTATATCCTCCAGATCACTGGAGATTTGCACCTTTTCTTCCTTATTTAGCTTCAGCTTCGACAGCTTTTCAAGCTTTGAAATTAACTTATCGTCTATTTTAGTCATCTTTGATTAGACATACGGATGAAAGTAATAGCCTAACGGACCTTATCCAGCCACAAGGCACTGTAAATGTAACAACTTGAGCGAGCTACGTCATATTGCTGTGACAGGAAATATTGGAGCAGGTAAAACAACTCTTTGTGAGAAACTCTCCAAGCACTACAAATGGGAAGTGCAATATGAAGAGACCGAAGGCAACCCCTATCTCGATGACTTCTACCATGATATGAAGCGATGGTCGTTCAATCTTCAGATCTACTTTCTTAATAGTCGATACAATCAGATACTTGAGATCAAGCAAGGTGACAAGGTGGTCATCCAAGATCGCACGATATATGAAGATGCCTACATCTTTGCCCCCAACCTCTATGAGATGGGCTTGATGGAGCAGCGAGACTTCAACAATTACTTCTCACTCTTTAAGTCGATGCTGACGCAGACAGGCCCACCTGATCTACTGATCTACTTAAGAGCGAGCATACCTACGTTGGTATCACATATCCAAAGCAGAGGCCGTGAGTACGAGGGCAATATGAGCTTGGACTACCTCCGTAACCTCAACGATCGCTATGAGAACTGGATTAAGAACTTTGATGAAGGCAAGAAGCTGATCATCGATATAGATAAGATGGACCTCAAGAACAATCCAGAGGACTTCGCCACAGTTCTAGAACAGATAGACGCACAGATACACGGACTCTTTTAATATTAGAACCCTTTGACACCGAGTACAACTATAGTAGACACCACCACACTTACTAAGCGATATTATACGATCGCTGAGGTCAGTGCTATGTTTGATGTAGCAAAGTCATTGCTCCGCTACTGGGAGGGAGAGTTCAAGGAGATCCAACCTCGTAAGGATCGTGGTGGTATACGACGTTATACTGTCAAAGATGTAGAACACATCAATAAGATCTATGACCTCGTAAAGGTCAGAGGATTTACGATCGATGGAGCACGTAAAGAGTTGTCCACGAAGAGTAAGAAGTCCCCTGCTAAGACTGATATCAAAAACAAGTTGTTAGCTATCCAAAAGCGATTGATTGCATTGAAAGATGCTATATCATAGATAACACTGCGCCTCATAAAACCCTCTCTATCCTAATTGGTGGTGAACTCCTTTTCAAAAAACAGATTGACCCAGTTATCATCACTAACACCCATCAAGGTGAAGTTATACGTCGTATTGGCTTCAAGCATAGGTGTTGAAGCAGGGTCCGTGATATTAAAAACTACATTGCTCAAGTCGTAGAAGGTGAATTGCTTCTCCGTTGTATAGGTACCTGATATGAGATTGCCATCCAAGTCAGAGACTACATGGAAGTAGATGATGTTCTCATCGATCAATCCGTCCTCCCAAGTAAAAGAAGGTGTAACGCTCGTCTCTTGTACTTCTAATAGATCGGCATTTACTTCAGTAGGCTTGATGTTGGTCTTTTGCCTAATGGGATTACACACATGGATCTTACCTGGTGTTGTATAAGATACAATGCCTATCCTCTCTCCTTCAAATGGGACATTGTTAAACTTCCACAGATATCCATTGAAAAGCGGTTCACTGTCCAGCTCTTTTTCAACATAGCTTGAGAAGTCCAATGGGTTATCGACATTCTCTGATTCGAAATATCTAACATCTGTTGCTCCTTCTACTGGATAATAGATAACGTCTGTTGGTTCAGTTGCAGATCCTAAAAGTCCATTTTCTCTACCGCCTGCACATGCTACCAAGTCAGATAATTCTAAGGTGTTGTTGATCTCCAAGTAATTAGAAAGAATACGCTGATCCAACGCTGGCTCACTATCACAAGCAAGCAAGAAGAGTATCAGATATATAAAAACTGTTGTTCTCATGGTATAGAAACGCAAAATCTGGAGATAGGTTATGTACCACCTAAGACAAAGAGGTCTGATAAAAAATGATATGCAAGTACCATATGTCAACATATCGTAAAAAAGAGAGGTTGGTGCTGCTATACAATGTATGGCATGATCACATGCTATGTTCGTTATATTTGCGGAACAACATAGACATGCTATAAGAAATGCTATATCATAGTCTTTCTAATTAGGTGTAAAATCAAATCTGTCAAACACTATAAAATGAAAAACCAACGAAATCCCATTATCAGAAAAGCTTCCGAGGGTAGACTATATAAACTGGGAGCAAATGACAAGACTGAAGTCCTTTTTAAAGCTGATGGTAGTGAGGTCGATCATCAATATGCTATAACAGAATGGTGGATTGATCAAGGTGGACCAGGTCCAGACCCGCATCTACATGTAGAGAATGATGAACTAATCTATGTGCTTGCAGGTCCAGTATCGATCCTTATTGGAGAAGAATGGAAGGAACATCAGAAGGGAAGCTTAGTCATTGTACCAGCAGGTATACAACATACTTTTGTCAACAACTCAGAGCAACGCATCGGAGTGCTTAACATCTTGCTCGATGCCGCCTATGAAGCTATGATGCCTCAGATCACAAAGCTCTTTGCGAGTAGATGACCAACCAATGAGCAGCCTCTCAGCTGTGAAGTCCCCAATATAGAAGGAAGCAGAACAGCAAGTTATAGTCTTGATTGCACTGCTTAAAAAAATCACTTTTAAATTATAAACTCCCAGTATGGATATACCAGATAGTAATCAGAAGTTTCCTTTAGAAAACTACGATCGACTCTGTTTTCTTAAAAACGTAATTAAAAATCCCAATATCATAGTCGGAGACTATACTTACTACGATGATTTTGAAAACGTGGAGAACTTTGAAAAGAACGTCAAGTACCATTTCGACTTCATAAGAGACAAGTTAAACATTGGGAAGTTCTGCATGATTGCTTCAGATGTTACATTTATCATGAATGGCGCCAATCATCTGAGTGATGCCATCTCAACCTATCCTTTTGCCATATTTGGAAAAGATTGGTCTAATGCCATGGAAGGAAAAGAATATCCCAAGAAAAAAGATACAATCGTTGGCAATGACGTATGGATCGGATATGGCGCTACGATCATGCCAGGCATCACTATCGGAGATGGTGCAGTTGTCGCTACTAAGTCAGTTGTCACGAAAGACGTAGCACCTTATGCTATCGTTGGTGGTAACCCTGCTAAAGAAATTAGAAAGCGGTTCGCAGATCAAGAGATCGACGAATTGCTGAAACTTGCTTGGTGGAACTGGCCGATCGAGAAAATCACTTCATGTGTGCAAGACTTGACAGGCAAGAGTATTTTAAAGTTGAAAAAGTATTTATAATGCCACTTTCTTATTAGGTTCAAAATCAGCCGCCTCCCATAATGGATTGCTTTTATAATAGTTTCCATTAGCAAGTACAGCAGAAACCGTTCTGACATTAGATATGTCATCCAGCGGATTCTTATCAAGAATAGCTATATCAGCTTGCTTACCAACTTCTAATGAGCCCGTCTCTGACTCCATGCCCATCACTCTTGCAGGTATAATCGTTGCTGTCTGGAGCGCTTGCAATGGAGTTAAGCCGCCATGCTTCTGATAAATCTCTATCTCCAGATAAACACCAAATACTGGAGCGAAGTTATCAGAACCGGCGACAATAGGTACTCCGGCTCTAAATAGCTTACCGACCATCTCAGCTCCAAACTTGTTTTTAGCAACGTTCTTTGCTGCTACTTCAGGCTTCATTCCTTTTCTAAATCGTTTTCCTTCCCATAGCTCATAAGCTACTCGACCTGCATAAGGCTCTATAGACTCCATAAGAGACCCCTCTGTCATGGCCCTAATCCACATCAAGTTTAACGTTGGATCTAAAACAATATCATTTTCTAAAAAGAAGTCTATTGCTTTTTGAATCCTATCAGGGTCTGCCGATGGATTATCCAACAACATCCTAGTAACTTCAGCTCTCGTTTTTTCTGGAAAAAGTGCAGAATAAATAGCCCTATCGTGACTGAACATATCCATGCCAAGATGCACAGCGTCAATAACATTGCCAATCGCCGCAGGTATATGTCCTGTTACCGTCATACCTCTCTTGTGCGCTTCCTCTGAAAGTACCTCTACGGCTTCTGCCGTTAGAGAATTATAAATTTTAATTTGCTTGTAACCGTGACGATGATACAACTCAACTACTTCGAGTGCTTCTTTAGCATTGGTCGCTCTAATGACTCCATTGCCCCTTGGCCCCTCACCATCCGTCATGCCAGCCAAGAGGATATCAGGTCCCAAAAGTCCATCATTGGCGATGCCATCTCTAAATGCCGTTGCAAATTCTATTTCATTGCCGTTATCGCGGATGGTGGTTATCCCACCCGCCAGATATGCAGGCGCCCATTGCACTTGATTAGAATGAGCATGCATATCCCATAATCCAGGCATCAGAGTTTTTCCAGTTACATCTACAACTTGTGCATCTTCTGGGATGTCAACTGAAGAGCGACTTCCTATCTCCGCTATCCTTCCATCCTTGATAATGAGGACCATATCCATTAAAGTTTCATCACTTAGTCCTGTTACTATATCACCACCGATCAAAGCTATCGTCTTAGCTTGGTCTCCTTTTAAGTCTTCTGTGTATTTTTTTAAGGCTTCGATTTGTTCTTTAGCATGGCTTTCGATAAAGACAGGCATAGCTTCTTCGTAACCTTCTTTTATAATTTCTCTGATTTGTGTATTGGCTTTAACGAGTGCGACAAGGTTTTTATCTGCATCCAACCAGATCGTGCGCCCACCCCAGTTGATACCTTCTACAACATAGCGATCGAGTGTCACATCTCTGCCCTCTATCTGTACTACATCTTTTCCTTTATGAACTATGGATACTTCGCCTCTTGGCAATGTTGGTATCGTAAGTGCGCCACCTTGCTGAAAACAATAGTGATACAACATCATCTCAATCGCAGCAGGTATATTGCTATGCAATGGAAAAAATCTGGATGGCTTCTTACTAGTAACAACATCAAAGTGTTTTTCCCATATACTGACATTATCTCCATTCATTTCCATTTTGAAAATGTTAGTCGTGTCTTCGTTTGCGATGCGTCGACTAAAGTAAGATTGAGGGATTAAATCCATATCCAAATGTAACTCTGCCTCTACTCCTGTGATCCTTCCTCTTTCATTTTCACCTTGTAATGATTTGACGAGTATAGAAGAACCTTCAGTCGTTATTTTATAGGTCTCCTTGCCGATTTTTGACTGTCTTCTATACACCAAGAATGTTCCTTCATCATCCACATCAATCCATGGGTTGGGAGCCTCATAACAACCAGCCAAGATCACAATTAATAACATCCATGAAAACCAATTGAGATAACTCACCTTCATTTTTTCAATTATTGTCTTCATAGTTGTTTTCTAATTTATGATTATGGTAAGGCTCATGCCAAATGATGGCGAAAACTACTCGATAAGTCATTCTTACAATACACCTGTTAATCTAAGACTTTATTTTAACAGGTCACACAGTTCGTTCTGCCTAACTGATAAATTCTAGATAATGCTTCAACACTACATCAGGCGCCTCAATCAAAGGGAAGTGCCCTATCCCATCCAATTCTATTACATCAGGACGGGGTATCAACGCTCGATATCGATCAACCATGTGTTGACCTGAGATTGGGTCGTATACTCCATCAATGACACGTATTGGAATGTCAGCATGCTGTAGCGCGGAGACCCATCTTTCTCTATTGTCTATTCGGTCTTGCATATACTTTATCAAAAGATGTGAGATGTAATTCCCTCCGTTATAACTTATGACTGACCAGTAGTCATCTAATTCCTCTTCAGTAGGTTGAGTATCAGGGCCAAAGATCTTTTTAAAATTTTCTCCTAATTTTTTCCGATTAAACAGTCTGCTAACAAGACTTCCAAGAGGCGACATCAATATCTTTTGTATAAACAAAGCCTTATGTGTCTCTGGAAAAAGTCCTCCATTGAGCAAGCACAAAGATTCTATGACTAAGCCCTCTTCATTATTTGAGTGGCGGTCGTTATATCTCGCCAGCAACTCTTGAGCTACCGTATCTCCATAGTCATGAGTTAATAGCTTTACACTTTTGACACCTTTAGCGTTCATGAAAGCTTCGATCAGATCAGCTTGATCCATGATACTATACCTATAATCTCGTGGCTTATCAGAATACCCAAAGCCAATCATATCAAGCGCAAGGACTCTGTATCTGTCGCTGAGTGGACCCCACATCTGACTCCAATCCCAAGAAGAAGTTGGAAAACCATGTATCAGTAACAGAACATCACCGCTTCCTCCGTCAACTGTGAATATCTGATGAGATTTATAGTCAAAGTAGGTTCCCTTTTTCTTCCAATTTTCCAATGACATGATCCGAGTTTTCATTTACACTTATTGTAAATCTCTATCAAATCCATGATGCGCTGGGAAATTCAATTTTTCTATCAGCTCATCCCACCTCGGGTCGGCATACAATACTTTAAATTCTGGATAGTTAAGCACTTCCATCAAGGAGGCATCTCCATTTTCAAAACCTAAGTTTAGCCATCTGAAGGCTTCATCCTTATCTCCCATACAAGCATAGACATGGGCTATATTAGTCCACCCTTCATTCTTATAATTTTCGATAAAACTTTGCAGTACTTTTCTCGCCTCATCTGTCTTGCCAACTTCATTGTACAATATGGCTTTTCTGTAAGGATGCCAATAAGGGTCAGTATCTTTTTCCAACGCAGCAAAGGCTTCTTCCATCCTTCCTTGTTTCATATATATCTGCGCCATAAAATTATTTCCCAAACCCGAAGAAGGATTTTGCTCGAGGTAGGCACCCATTTCTTTTTCTGCACCATCCACATCTTCTATCCATAGCAGATGCAAACCCAAGGTATATCTAAGCAGATAATTAAGAGGATCCAAGTCTATGGCTTTTTTCAAATAATAAATGGCTTCATTCATATTACCCAGATCAAGTGCATAACTTGCAACTTCATAGATAACATCCGTATTCTCAGGGTCTATCTCAAGTGCTTTTTTCAAATATGCATCTGCAGCAATAAAGTCATTTTCTGCTCTCTTTAAAGTTGTTAAAGCGATGTAACCAAGAGAATGATTGGGATCCAAAGCTACTGATCGCTCGGCCGCAGCTAGACTGAAGCGCATGCCATCTTCTATTGAATATCGCGAATAGCTGAACACTCCATTAAAGATCACTTCACTTAACATCGCGTAAGAAGGTGCGTAAGTGCTATCTATGGCAATGGATCGTTTTATCATTTCCTCTGCCAGTTTATCGCTTTCAGAGTTGCGTTCATCTCTAAGTTGCTTTGCCTCTAAGTAGAGATTATAAGCATCAACATTGACCGTTTTAGAAGCTATGGATCTGTCCACAAGCCTTACTTTCAATTGCTCCAATACTTTAGCTGCAATATCGTCTTGTATCTTAAAGATATCTCCAATGGGCTGATCATAGGTCCCGGACCATAATTGAGTTTCGGATTTGGCTTCTATCAGTTGTGTTGATATTCTAAAAGCATCTTTTGATTTTCTGACACTGCCATCTAATATGTGACTGACTTTAAGCATTTTACCTATTTCAGCTGTTGTTGATTGTTTGCCACTGAGTGCAAATGAAGAAGTACGACTGATGACCTTGAGGTCAGGAATACTCGTTAGTAGATTTAGAATCTCCTCACTGATACCCTCTGAAAAGTATCGCTGATCTTGATCAGGGCTCATATCAGCGAAAGCAAGAACAGCGATGGATTGGCTTTGATCACTTATGTCTTGGATTGAGATGTCTTCGCCACCATGCGTGGTGCCTTCTGAAGTCATTGTAAACCACAAAAACACAGCCGCTATTGTAAATGCTACCAAACCGACAACTGACCATGCAAAGCTTTTTGATGCTTCCTTCTTTGTATTTGTATACTGCCTCTTGGTGAAATCAGATGGTTGAGGGACTATAATTCCTTCATTGGCGAGAGCAAAAACCTCAATCGATTCAGTTATATTTTTAAAGTTAAATCGACCCAGCGTCTCAAACTTGACTTGTGTTTGATTCTTAACCTTATCAAATACACTCCTAGAGACCAAGACACTGCCAGGTACACCCATTGATTCTATGCGGGACGCGATATTGACAGCATCGCCATATACATCATCATCCAGGTAAAAAACATCACCTATGTGTATACCGATCCTAAGTGGAACTGTGGGTGCCTGTTGCAATCTCAATTGCACCCCTTGAGCGCATAACACAGCCTGAAGTATACTAGGAAAAAGACATAAACTGCCATCACCATAACTCTTAACAATCTGACCTTGATGTTCTTCTACTTCTTTGCGTAAACTGTCCTGATAACGATATAGAATAGTCATCCCATGTTTCTCATCTGATTGCATGATAGACGAATAACCCTCAATATCCGCAAAGAGTATCGCGGACAACTTTCTCCCTGTTCCTTTATTATTCATTGTGCAGTGTCCAAGTCAAAAAGCTATTTAGAATAATCTAAAAGTTTCCTTGTGCGCCGTAAGATAAGCATCTGTATACTAAATCATAAATACCTAACTCATATGATATGAACCAACAAGACAGAATAGAGGATAAGAGTGATTTTCATCATAATTCTTCATGACTCCTACACTGTTCCAGTGTCAAATTTTCGCTTGAGCTCAGTCCCTTTACTCCCTTTTGGATAGTAATCTTCGCTACGCTGCTTCTTGATACTTCAACTTCTATTCAAATTTGGCTGTAGTCATTGTCCTTTTAGAAGAAAAGATATAAAGATTCAATTAGATAAATTGTAAGAATTATATCACAGCAGGATACTCTTATCTAATATTGAAGTTATAAAAGCACCATATTTGCATTATGGATCGAGAGCCAAATTCCAATAAAGGTGCTGGACAAAAGAAACAAGCCAACAACCCTCTTCATGGGATAAAACTGGCGGACATCATGAAGCAGCTCCTAGAAGCTCATGGGTGGTCTGGCTTAGCAAAAAGGGTCAACGTCAACTGCTTTAAAAATGATCCTTCTATAAAGTCCAGTCTAAAGTTCTTACGCAGGACGCCATGGGCTCGAGATAAAATAGAAGAACTCTATCTTGAGCTTTTAGATAACACATGATTATATCATTTAGCGGCAGCGACAACAGCTTCAGCAATCTCTGGATACTTCCAAGAATCGGTGTTTCGATTATACATCCCAAAGTTGCCTCCATCATCCCATATAATAGGTAGCAATCCACGTTCTACAGCCTCTTTTGCATAAAAGGCACAATATTCCGTACGAGCGGTTAGATTGTTCTTATCTGTGGTGCCCCACTCTCCAAGTATGACCGCACGATTTTCTCTTACGACCCATCTGTCGCGGATCCAGTCCAATTCGTTTTCTAAGGCCGCTTGCTCTTCATCAGAGCCCCATATGTTAGTCCCATCTTCTTGACCGGCAAAAGACCAAGGGAAGTAGCTGTGCAGTGAGATGATAATGTTGGGATCATCATTGGGCACGACCAAGTCTTCCATAGCACTCGATGTCGTGCTTGCTGCGTAAGTCGGTATCATGAGATGCCTTGTACTATTATTACCGCCAGTCGCTCTGATAGCGTCCACAGATACCTTTTGATATCTATTGACCACATCTCTACCTTCTTGCGTGCCTCCGCTCCATTCTTCTGGAGAGTTGTGCAGTCTAGGCTCATTCATCACCTCAAATATCAGCTTATCCCCATATGCGCTAAAGTGATTACTCACCTGTGTCCATATACTGGCAAGACGATCGCTTACTCTATCAGTCTCGCTTTCTGTTGGGATGATCCAATCGTCATGATGCGTATTGATGATCACATGCATATCGTTCTTGAGGCCTTCGTCTACGATCAGTTGTATGCGCGATAAGTAGGCAGCCTCGATCATATAAGGTGCAGTTTGCGCTTGATTAAAGTTCCATGTGATAGGGATCCGTAAGGTTTCAAAACCCATGGCTTTAACCGCTCTAACATGTGTACTGGAAGACAAAGGGTTGCCCCAGGCGGTTTTGTCATTATCTCTGACATCAAAGCTATTGCCTAAGTTCCATCCTACTCTCATCTCAGCAACTAACTCCATAGAGGTCAGTCCTCTCATGGTACCTAAGAAATCATCATCTTCTACCTCAACTACAGGATCTACGGGCTGATCAGGTATCATAGTCACTGGCGGCTCATCTTGTCCACATGAACTCCATGTGGTGCTCATCAAGAGAAAAACACAGATAGATAACCATAGATGAGTCAGTTTCAACAATCTCATAACCTGCTTTTTGATGTAACGAATGTACATGATTCTTGATTTTTTCACGAGCGAGAAAATATTAATAGTTTTCTTGATGACCTTTTTGTGATGATGACGATACACCTATGTAACAGTATCACTAATCTAAAAATCGCTGACATGACACGTATCGCCTTCTTTAGCCAAAAAGAACTCTTATCAGACAGTTTAGCTCTTATGCTCAATATCGAAGAAGATATGGAAGTAAGCTATACGACCTCTGATTACAAAGATCTATTGCATCAATCAAAGAAAAGTGAGTTTGACATATCGCTGTTTATAGACAGTCTTGATACTACTAAAGGTCTTAGAGAGATATCCCAATATTGTTGTGCTCATCCTAAGACCAAAGTTCTCATCTTATCGAGTATGGACAATCGAGCACAAGTTAGAGAGACCTATCTCGTTGGTGCAGCGGGTTATGTATCAACACGTACACCTCGGTTAGAATTAATAAGCGCTATAAAAACCGTAGCAAATGGGCAACAGTACTTTGGAAAGGAGGCAGTAAAAGCACTCATGGAAAGTGGCTCTCATGCAGCGCCGAGCATACAGCAGATTATACAACTAACAAATAGAGAAAAAGAGGTTGTTCTCCTTATCTTAGAAGAGAAGTCATCTGCGGAGATAGCAGCACTACTCAACATCAGCAAAGGCACCGTAGAAAGTCACAGACATAATATCAAGAAGAAACTAAAAGTTAGATCATCTATCGGCGTGGTCAAGTATGCGATCAGGACTGGCTTAGCAGCCTGATGGTCACATCTTACTTATTAAATCTTACAACTCCAATCACTAAGCTAAGAAAGAGAATATTGAATATTATAATCTGAAATCAAATAATCATCGCCATCATGCAATGCTTCAAAAGAAATCAACCACAAAGCGCCTGATGGTACTATTTTAACCTTACGCTCATCTTCTGTTAACCCAAGCGGTAACCATATCACATCATATAACTGAGAAGCGATCTCACTAAGTCGGTCATCTCTTGTGGTCATCAGGTGTTGCCATTCGCCCACTAGGCTGTCTACTCTGCTAACCGCTCCAAGTTTATAAAGATCGGTTTGATCTTTACCAATCTTTAATCCATAATAATGACTGTACTCTTTAAAGTACTCTATCACGACCTCATCATCAGCCATACTCGCCTGCACTTCTTCTATACTCAACTTGATAGAGTCACTTCTCATAGCGAAGTACTTAGGATCTCTCAGTACGTGCTCTTCAACAAAATCATTGTAAGACAGCCTTGCAGTTTGTAATGCTTGATACAAACTATCATTTTGCAGATCAGCATTATAGTTATAGTTAAGAGATATATAGGCATCTTTTAACTTAGTCTCCTTAGTTTTTAAGCTATCTGATAAACCACTAAACTTTACAACATTTTCATTAATCACATCTTTTAGGCTGGCTGCCTTTACGCCTTCCATCAGTTCTAAACCTATCTCTATGAGGCGAGGGTCTTTTTTCAAATTATACAAGGCATAGATATCTTCTACAACCATCTTATAGATTTGATTGGCAAGTACAAGATGTCCACTTTTGGAAAATGAATCTGAAAAATTAGTTCTAAAGTCTTCAGTGTATCTAATCAATCTTTTCAACTCTCGGATATAGTCAGTAATATGCTCTTCGCTTAGCTGCCCCTTAGCCCTTAGATTAAATATTCTTGTACGATTATCAAGTATATAGACGCCATCTGTTGACATCGTCATATCTTCTCGTCGTTCTCCTAGAATAGACAAAGACCTATCAGCTTCTCTTATCGCCTCCTGCATCATGCCGAGATATGCATATGAGACAGCAACGTTACTGTTACTTAATGCGTAAAGAGTTGTCTTATCTCCCTTGTGTATACTTTCTATTTTATTGGCAAGTTTGGCGACTCGCAATGACTCTTCTGACTTATCGAGATGAATGAGAATCGTACTCAATCTTAGATAGTTAAAGTAGAGATCATGGTGATCATCTCCTTGTTCTGATTTGATAAGATCTATGGCTTTTAGAGAATACTCCTTGGCTTGCTCATAATCAGGAATCCTCATACTAAAACTCGAAAGCGAACTATACACTTCGACTAAGCGGTATGATTCTACATCATCAGAAGATTCGTAAGATGCCAAAACAGAATGAAAGTATTCATTGGCTAATTTATAATCACCTGTCACCTCATAGAGGATACCTAAGATGCGATTATTTCCTGTTACTCGATTATCTTCTTCGCCGTACAACTCCACTTTGATATCTCTTCCTTTCTGCAGATAATAGATCGACTTCCCAAAATCTCCTATATAATAATACTCTATCCCAACATTAGTTATAAAGATGCTTTGGCCTTCTTTATTACCGATACTTTCACTTAGCGCTGCAGCTTCGATACCAACTTGGATAGCTTTGCGATAATCACCTTGTTGCGAATATAAAACAGGAAGATTACCAAAAGCCGAAGAGTAGACATCACTTCTTTTGCCAAGGGCGGACTCCGCTATACTAAGTGCTTTTTCAAATCTTTGTTGAGATAAAGCATAATCACTATTTCTCATAGCTGCTATAGCTGCAGTGCGATATATCGATGACATGGTGATATCAGAACTATCTAGCGCTTATTTTGATAGAGTCATCGTCTGATCTGTATAAAATTCAAGCGAGTCGGGTCGGCTTAACTTTTCATATAGAACGGCTATATTCAAACAATTAGAAACTGTTGCTCTGGTGATAGGCTGATCAGATAATATATTCTTTAATTCATAGGCCTTTTCAAGCGCGGTATTGTACTTAGCTCGATATTGTAAAGACTTGATTTTAACATCCAGATATCTATTGATGATATGATCATCAGTGAGTTGTGGATAAAGAAGATCTCCAATTATAAAAAGAGAATCAGCAGTCTCATTATTATTATGCCATAGCTCCCAAAATATAAGACCAGATAGATATGCTGATTGGACATTTACGTCAGTGTCATCGATACCTGACATATACTTAACACGAGCCTCGTCATATCGCTCATACCGCATGTCCTCATCCCCTACTTCCCAAGCAGGCACGTCTGACTGGGCATATGTCATGCCTGTCAAAAAGAGAAAAAATATAAGGCAATTATAATATCGAATATTAAGGTTCAAATGTGCAGTGATTAGTAG
>CALDEM010000088.1 GCA_937942435.1 uncultured Saprospiraceae bacterium | reverse complement strand
TAAGACACTAAGTCCCCTAAATATTTCTCTAAAAAACATATTATAACTATCTTTAATATTTAGTTATATCATTATCAATGTCTATACCCCAATATAGCCTACCCAATATAACTGAGAAGGTCAGTACTCGTACTGTTCTATTCGTCAGTTTACTACTTGTCATCACCTTTATGTCAGGGATCTTAGGCAACCCTTTTGTGATGATGTCCATAGGCTTCTTGGCGTTCCTTTTTCCTCTATCGATATTGGTTAGAACAACTTCTCTCGGAGAATATCTCAATCGAGTACCAGCCAATGCCAAAGTTGGACTTGCAGGTGTCTTATGTGCCTTGATGATCTCTTTCTTTATGTGGAGCACGCAGACAGTGATACACTTACGGTTGGTATCTGTATTAGACATATTAAGGCTTGACTTGTTGAGCATTGGAGCACTTGCCGCCTTAGTTATATCAGTACAAGGGCTTCATTTGATCCTTTACTTTTTACATAAGAGAGTAGTTGCTCACGCATCTAACGAAACAAAGTTTTTCTTCTACTGCTGTAGCTTAGTGACCATCTTATGTCTTACGGGATTTGACGCAAGGGTGATGTTAGTGCATACGGTAGCGTACATCATATACTCTCTCCTACTCGATTTATTTATCGAGGCACGAAGAGTTAATCTCATATGGTTGATCTTATGGACCATTATCCTTGGAGCTTTCTTAACGATAGCGATCATCGATGGGACCAATAGTTACATCATCAACCCAGTGCCAGTACTCAATGTTTTCACGGTGTTCTCTTTGATATTTATCATCAGCTCAGTGCTCTATAGTATATATGGTTTGGTCAACAGAGGTGACAACCTGCTACCCAGCGAATGGTCCTTTAACTATGGAAGCACACTTCACCTGCGCAATAGGATCCAGCTTTCGATCTTATTGACCTTAGTATTTAGCTTTATAGCGATTGGTATCATCTCTATTTATCATTTTAATATCACTAATCCTGGTAGTGCAAGTGATCTGATGGCACCATTTACGCAAGTGTTACTCAACGCATATATCTTCTTATTCTTGATTGGCTTCTCGATATCTTTTAGCTTATCGCAGTATATCAGAAATCCGTTGATAGAACTCGGCAAGACGCTCAAAGATGTAAAGCTGAACCAGAGCAATAAAAAGATACAATGGCGCAGTAGCGATGAGATCGGCACACTGATCAACGAATACAATCAAATGATCGAGAAGCTGGAAGTCAATGCCTCTATGCTCGCACAAGTCGAAAGAGACAACGCCTGGAGGGAGATGGCAAAGCAAGTGGCGCACGAGATCAAGAATCCGCTCACACCTATGAAGCTGAGCCTCCAACATCTACAACGCACGATCAATCAAAAGAAAGACAATACTGAAGCACTAACACTTCGTATGTGTGAGACGCTGATGAATCAAGTAGAAAACTTACAACAGATAGCCGATGAGTTTTCTAATTTTGGATCACTTCCGCAGTCCGATAATCAACGTATACTGCTCAATGATGTAGTGGAGCGTATCCATGACCTATTTCGTAATCGTCAAGACATGGACATCCACCTGATCGAGCCTATCGATGACATAGGCGTCTACGCAGATAAAAATCAGTTGATCCGTATCCTCAACAACATCGTGAAGAACAGCATACAAGCCATCCCTGAAGATAAGAAGGGCTACATAGAGCTTAAGCTCTATAAGGAAGATAACAAAGCCATCATCAGTGTCTTGGACAATGGTGTAGGTATCCCTGATGATCAAAGAGATGAGATATTCAAGCCAAGGTTTACGACTAAGTCAAGTGGCTCAGGACTGGGGCTTGCCATCGCCGCTAACATGATAGACTCTATGGGCGGAACGATCCACTTTCAGTCTAAAGCAGGAAAAGGAACAGAGTTTTTCGTGGAGCTTCCTTTGATCAGATCTGCATTCTCCAAGTCACTCAATAGAATCTCTTTAGAAGAGGTTTAAGAGGTCCAACTTCACTTACTTTCTATTAGCTATTGATAAGCTGAGTTTGTAACTTTACATTATGAGCGATACGTTATTCTATGTTCTTGTGACACTAGCAGCCTATATTGGTATGGAGTTCACAGCTTGGGCCGCTCATCGTTATCTTATGCATGGGCCACTTTGGTCTTGGCATGCCGACCACCACAAGCCCAAGTATGAAAAGACTGGTTTCTGGGAGAAGAACGATCGCTTTTTTGTGGTGTTCGCTATCCCAAGTATGTTTTCATATATGGCTGGGAGTCTATACGTTGATTATCGCTGGTTACTCTTTGTTGGCATCGGCATCTCGCTATATGGCTTGACATACTTCTTAATTCATGACGTATATATCCATCAGAGATTTAAGTGGTTTAAGCAGCTTGACAGCAAATATTCGCGCGCCATACTCAAAGCGCACGGGTCTCACCATTCTAATACGGGCAAGGAAGATTGTGAGTCTTTTGGCCTCCTGGTTGTAGAGCCCAAGTTCTTTAAGAAGGTCACTCAGACGGATTAGATCATGTGCTGCCTACATGCACTTTGCCAATAATACTCTATAACCGATACCTCTTTATCGGTAAGTGAGTATATCTTGAGAACAAAATATCAAGACTATGTTGACACTTAAAAATATAGCAGAGCTAAGAGAAACAGTAGGTAAAACATTAAAGGCTGATGAAGTATTTGAGGTAACTCAAGACCTTGTGGACAAGTTTGCCGATGCCACTAAAGATTATCAGTGGATACATACCGATCCAGAACGAGCTAAGAAAGAATCACCGTTTGGTGGGCCGATCGCCCATGGGTTCTTCTCGCTGTCATTGCTCCCAAGATTTATGGAAAGCGCATACGCTGTAGAGAGTGCCAAGATGGGCGTTAACTACGGGGTTAATAAAGTGAGATTTCCAGCACCAGTACCAGTTGGGAGCAAACTATCATGCGCTGTTGTAATTAAGAATGTAGAAGATCACTCGATGGGAGGCGTTAAGATTACTTCAGAAGCAGTGATCACCAGAGAAGGAAGCGAGAAGCCAGTTTGTATAGCAGAGATGCTTGCATTATTGTTCGAATAGATAAAAAGTCACATGAGATATAAAGATCAAGTTGTATTTATAACTGGAGCAGCCTCGGGTATAGGAAGAGCTGCTGCCATCCAATACGCCAAGGACGGTGCTCAATTAGCCTTAAGTGATTGGAATGCCACAGGCCTTGAAGAAACCAAAGGAATGGTCAATGATCTAAGCACCAAGGTCCATACATATCAACTTGATGTTTCTAATTACGATCAAGTCAAATCAGTCATGCAATCTGTAAAAGCTGATTTTGGAAAAATAGATATCGCCCTCAATAACGCTGGTATCGGTGCTAAAAACGCCCTTCGTACTGGAGAGCACACTTTGGAAGATTGGGATCGAGTGATTGCAGTCAACCAAACAGGCGTATTTTATTGCATGAAAGAGGAGTTGGTGATCATGAAAGAGCAAGGCTCTGGTGCGATTGTTAATATAGCCTCAATCGCAGGACTCAAAGCACTGCCAAGGCAGATCGCGTATGTAGCCAGCAAGCATGCCGTCATCGGGATGACCAAGACAGCAGCTTTAGAGTATGCTAAGTATGGTATCAGAGCCAATGCCGTATGTCCAGTATTCACTAATAGTCCGATGCTCGAGGAGATGTTCTCTGTAAGAGAAGATCTACGTGAGAAACTTGTCCATACCATACCTGTCGGGCGATATGGTGAGACTTCTGACATCGTCAATGCTATCCAATGGTTAAGTGATCCTAACAGTTCTTTTATCACAGGACTGAGTATACCAGTTGATGGTGGACAGACTGCCTAATTAGAATACTCCTCATTATTCTAACTTGATGCATCGCGTCTTTCTGAAGTATGATTTTCTTTAATCCTTCCTTTATGATATCATAAGATATATATTGCTTCTGGTATCAAGTAATCCTTCAACGGCGCAACATGAGTAGAAGAATAGCAATTATCACTGGTGTCAGCAGATTAGCTGGTATCGGTCGTGCTGTCTGTACAGAACTCGCAAAAGATGGCATAGATATCTTCTTTACTTACTGGAGTGACTATGACAAGCAGATGCCTTGGCAAGCAGAAGCTAATGAACCAGACATCATCCAAGAAGAGATACGCGCACTCGGTCGCAAATGCGAAAAACTTGAATTGGATCTTTCAGCCCCTCAATCTATTTATATATTACTTGACGAGGTCCATGAGAAGTTAGGTGCTGCGGATATACTGATCAACAACGCCACATATAGCACAGAAACTAAAATTGAAAACTTCTCATCTATCGAGTTAGACCATCATTATAAAATCAACGTGAGGGCTACGACCTTATTGACTATCGAGTTTATAAAGCGATTTAAAAAAACTACTGGTGGTCGGATCGTAAACTTAACATCAGGTCAATCCAAAGGCCCTATGCCAGAAGAGTTAGCATATGCTGTCACAAAAGGTGCAGCTGAAACACTAGTAACTACATTATCACAAAAGATCGCAGCTAAAGGCATAACAATTAACGCTGTCAATCCAGGACCTAATGATACGGGTTGGATGGACGATGAGCTCAAACAACAACTAAAAGAAAGGTTCCCGATGCAACGACTTGGCGTTCCTCAAGACACTGCTAATCTCATCGGATTTTTAGTTAGCGAGAAAGCCGATTGGATCACTGGACAGATCATTCATTCTGAAGGTGGGTTTGTGCGGTAGAAATTGTAAAATCAATCATCCCAATTCCATTATCAAATTCTAATTTATAATAGCATGTCCGTCCAAAACAAAATGTTCCAAGAACTAAAAGATAAAAAGATCTTTGAGCAAGCGAGAAAGCATGCCTATGCTTATTCTGATGGCATCTCCGATATGGATGTTTTTCCATCTGAGGAAAATATAGAAAACTTAAAAGAATTTGATGAACCACTCAATGATGAATCCACCGAGGCGATCGACGTTATCGATATACTCAACCAATATGGAGGACCAGCAACAACTGCTCAGACTGGGGGCAGATTTTTTGGATTTGTAGATGGCGGAGCTATCCCCGTATCCATTGCAACTAAGTGGCTTACAGACTTCTGGGATCAGTGCGGTGGCTTGTACTTGACATCACCGATTAATTCTAAATTAGAAAGTGTTTGTGAATTATGGCTAAAAGACATCTTTGGCCTACCATCACAAACTGTAGCTGGCTTTGTAAGTGGCACTTCTATGGCCAATCTCAGTGCCTTATGCGCGGCGCGCTATCGACTCTTGAAGAATCAAGGGTGGGACATCAACAAGCAAGGACTCAATGGTGCCCCGCCGATCAGAATTATCGCACACCGACAAGTGCACTCCAGTGTAAAGAAGACACTTGTGATGTTAGGCTTCGGATCTGACAATATCGAGTGGTTCGATGCAGACGAACAAGGGAGAGCGATACCAGAGACGATCCCGACATTAGATAACTCATGCTTATTACTACTTCAAGCGGGCAATGTCAATACCGGTGGATACGACCCATTTGCAGAGATCTGCCCAGTTGCTAATAAAGCAGGAGCATGGATCCATATAGACGGAGCTTTTGGTTTGTGGGCTAAAGCTTGCAATAGTCTAAAACACCTTACTAATGGCATGGAGTTAGCTCAGTCTTGGGCAGTAGACGGTCATAAGACGCTTAATACTCCATACGACAGTGGCATCGTCATGTGCGCTGACCCTGAAGCCCTCGTTACGGCACTTCAAGCATCAGCAGATTACATCATATATACAGATCAGCGAGAGCCTATCCTTTATGGACCTGAGATGTCTAAACGATCAAGAGCATTGGAACTATGGGCAGTGATGAAGTATCTCGGGAAGCAGGGCATCGATGAGATGGTCACTAGTCTTCATCTACATGCTAAGCGGATGTCGGAAGGCTTGACAAAAGCAGGCTTTGAGTTAATCAATGATGTTGTTTTTAATCAAGTATTAATCAAGTGCTCTTCCCCAGACTTGACCAAAAGCGTTTTAGCAAGCGTACAGCAATCAAGAATAGCATGGTGTGGTGGTTCTATGTGGGCTGACATACCTGTCATTAGAATCAGTGTTTGTTCTTGGGCGACAACGGCTGAAGATGTCGATAAGACAATAGCATTATTTGCAAAAGCGTACAAACAAGCCAACAGTAATTAATATAATCTCGCACTACGCTACCTATACCCTTTCTTAATCTAGATAGTAGGTGTCAATTAAAAAACAAAAGAGAAAAGATACTGTTAAAGATGTATGATCAAGTTAATCTACAAATTAGAAAACCAAAAGTTCTTAGATATAAAAGAGCGAATCGAAGGGCTATCGCTCGCCTTCAAATTAGAAAAAGATAAAACTGTAAAAAAGGTATCTCTTCAAGACGGCGACCTGATCTATGAAGGACCAAGATCTATCAATCATCACTTAGACCAATTAGAAGTAGACCTCAGAAAGTGGTGGTACTGTGACTGCTGATCTATGCTTTCTTCTTTTTTCTCTTATACCTATTCTTAGCATCTTTGGCAAAGCTACCTGAAGATTTGTTCTTCTTCTTACCTTTAGAAGAACGCCCTGACCTATCAAACTTTTTCTTCCCTTTGTATTTGTTCTTTCCGCCGCCATCTCTACGACCTCCGCGACCGCGATCAGAACGCCCTCCTTCACCTCTTTGCTTGAACTCATCATTGAGGTTTCTATCACTACCGATATTGAGTTTTTGCAACTCATTAAGGAGGACCTTGGCAGTCAGTTCTTCTTTAGATAGATTGCCAAAAAGTATGTTGGCTTGCTCTATAAGCTGATCGTCCAGCTTACCTTTAGTCTTAGTATCAAGCACCTCATGACACCATTTTTCAACTGCCTTAGCGACGATGTCTTCAGCACTCGGTATCTCCTTCGCTTCAAACTTGATACCTAGCTTCTTCTGGAGCATCTTGATCTTGTACTGATCACTTGATCCTATAAATGCTATAGATATCCCCTTCTTACCTGCTCTCGCTGTACGTCCACTTCTATGCGTGTAGTAAGCGTTTTGATCTGGCAACGTAAAATGAAAAACATGGGTCAAGTCATTGACATCGATACCTCTGGCAGCAACATCCGTTGCTATCAGAACCTGTAAGCTCTTCGCCTTGAAGCGCTTCATCACCTTGTCTCTTTGCGCTTGAGACATATCACCATGTAGCGCGTCGGCCCTATACTTTCTGCGCATCAAGAACTCAGCGAGATCTTGAGTATCCAGTCGCGTCCTACAGAATACAACGCCTCGTATATCAGGATCACTATCTAAGATCCGTAGCAACGCCTCTTCTTTATCTCTTCTTCTTACTACGATGTATTGGTGCTCTATATTGGCATTGACTTCGTTCTTAGTGTTGACCTTGACCTCAAGTGGCTGATCCATATACTTCCTAACGATACCTTTGATCTCATCAGGCATAGTAGCTGAAAAGAGCCAAGTCAGTTTATCATCAGGTGTATATGAGAGGTTTTTATCTATTTCTTCTTTGAAGCCCATATTGAGCATCTCGTCCGCTTCGTCGAGTACAAGATATTGTAGCTCATCCAGCTTCACTGCCTTTCGCTTGATCAAGTCGATCAGTCGTCCCGGTGTTGCTATGATTACGTGCTGTGGCTTCCTAAGCGCTTTGATTTGATTGACGATAGCAGCTCCACCATATACAGCAAGAACGCTTACTTTCTTTTGGTATTTGCTAAATGTATGTAACTGCTCAGCTATCTGCTGACCTAACTCTCTTGTAGGTGCCAGCACCAACGCCTGAGTCGCTTTATTGTTAGGATCTATACGTTCGAGTAGTGGCAGGCCAAATGCTGCCGTCTTACCAGTCCCAGTCTGCGCTAAGCCAATAAGATCTTGATTCTTCTCTAAAAGTAATGGGATAGATTCTGCTTGGATATCGGTTGGTTTTTCAAAACCAAGCTCTTCAAGGACTTTCAAGATTTCATCCGAAAGGCCTAACTCTTTAAATGATGCCAAAAAACGGTTTTTATTATGAGTAGCAAAGGTAGGTTAATTAAACTACTTGCCATGATCGCAAGGTTCATAGCGCTTACGCCAAATGTTGCCACCCTATGATCACCTAAAGTTCGAGTTTCAAAACTCTGTTTAATATTCGTATTTTAGACGGATGTTTATAACGGCTAAGAGACTTTTAACTCTATCTATCCTTAGCCTTTTCACTCTTTCATGTATATATGCTCAAACCAATAACCTGTCTGGCACCTTCCTTGAGTTTGAGGTCGACCATACTGTTATCAAACTACCATACTATGCAAGTCAAGATTTAGAAACTGCGGATGAGGAAGTAGAGAGACTTGTCATCGTAGTACATGGCACCAATCGAAACGCAGATGACTACTATGCCAATATGAGAAATGCGCTTCTGCAAAGACCTGAGATCAAAGAGAAGACGCTCATCATAGCACCTCAGTTTTTAACTGAGATAGAAATTGACGATCACAACCTCGGGCGTGACTATCCATACTAGACATCTGATGGATGGAAAGTAGGTGCTACCTCTCGCGACGAATCAACTAATCCTAGAGACCTCAGGATACCATCCTATGAAGTACTGGACAGTCTCATCATGAGTGTTGTTTCTAATTTTTCTAATTTGAAAACGATGGTGTTTACTGGGCACTCGGCAGGTGGCCAACTGACAAATCGATATACAGCATCCTCGCCAATATTTGAATTACTTTGTCGAGATCATAATATCTCTGCCAAGAGTATTATTGCTAATCCTGGATCATATGTGTACATGTCTGACAAAAGAAGAGTTGGGTCCAGCATAGATCAGTTTGAAGTGCCAAGAGGATGCGCTGAGTACAACGAATATAGCTATGGTCTCGATGATCTTTATACCTATCATCGAAGAGTTGGTGCTGTACAACTCCAGGAGTGGTATGGAGCCCGAGAAGTGCTATACCTCTTAGGAGAAAGAGACAACAATCCTAATGCTTCTACCCTACCCAGTTCATGTAGAGCGCAACTGCAAGGCAATCATAGATTGGAAAAAGGATTGATCTACTACAATCATATCGTAGAGACTTATGGAGAAGAGATCAAGGAAAGACATAGCTTAGCGTTAGTCTCCGATGTTGGACATGACAATTTTGATATGTACAATTCGCCGAAAGGCCTACAAGCATTGTTTGATGATGCACCGATCATCTCTTGCTCAGATCAGACGACTTCAACTACTAACTTAAAAAACAAAAATATCAATATCTATCCCAATCCTGCTCAAAACATAATTAGCTTTGATGGCCTAAATGGTGATGAATCGTTACGTATCACGGATATCTCTGGGCGGTTATTATTGGCCAAGGAAGATGTCCAATCTCCTATCGATATATCCATATTGAGCGCTGGCCTATATATCGCCAGATTAGTTCACAAAAATGAGTCAATCATAAAGTCCTTCATCAAGTTATAAGGCTATAAATACAGCGGCATAGTGTCTTGGAGATATAGCACTCTTATAGTAATAC
>CALDEM010000087.1 GCA_937942435.1 uncultured Saprospiraceae bacterium | reverse complement strand
TACTTCTCAGAGGTGATCTCAATCACCCCGTTTCCTCCTCTATCGCCGTATTTGCTGGCGGCCATTGTGGCTGGGATTATTTTGACTTTTGTGATCTTATAGACATCCACAGCATATGATGCTTGGTTATAGCTACGACCTCTTTGGTCACCGTTGATAACATAGAGCGGTTCTTGTGATCCTTCTACGGTTTTGTAACCTCTGACGAGGATCTTGTAGGTAGGAGCATTGCCAGTGATCTGTAGTCCCGACTTGGTTCTTAAAAAGTCAATTAGCTCAAGATTAGGTTTCTCCTTAAGGATATCGATGGAGCTTTTCTTATTGCTTGAACCGGCAGTCGACGTTGACTGGGTTGATGAGCAAGACATGATCAAAAGGAAAGTGAAAGCTGCAATTATATATCTCATGGTTATGTTTTAATATAGTTAGGATGGAAAGATAAAGAATAATCTAAATTGAGCGATTGATTGTAGGTATTAAACGGTTGGTTGGGTTGATACGCTGTGCTGAATAGCGGCAAGGATTAATCTTAGCGTTAGGCGGATTAGACTGATGGTACGGATTTTCAGATGGCAGTGATTACTTTTAGACAGCTAAAAATGTGCGTCTTCGTTTACGATGTGCCCTTAGAGGTTACGTGGTTATAAGTTTTTAAATGTAGAGATATGGTCAGATTTTATTTACTAAGTGTATCAGTAATTCTGGGATTAGGCTTCCAAAGCTGTGATAAGATAACGCAGTCAACAGAAGTTAGCTTTATCGAAGTGAATGCCTTGTTGATTGATTCGATCAATACCTTAAAAGCACACAACGCTGAGTTGTACAGCACACTTTTAAATGACCCATCTATTGCTCATGTCCAGGAAGATGTAGTCAGCATAAGAAGGGTAGTCAACAGTCTTAATAATGCGATCATAAAAGTTAAAGACCATATTGTAGATTCAGCGAAGCATACTTCAGATAAGGAAACACCTCAAAAAGTAATGATAGAAGAGAATAATGCTAATCTGCTTCTTGAGATTGCAAATGAAGCGAGAAGTGCTATTATAATTTTTGAGAGTTTTAAGGATGATCAAGTTCTAATTGATCCACTCATCTTTCCTAATAAGTATAATATACCGGAAGGACAATCTTGGGATGAATATCTCTTTAAAAATATGCCTTTGTATGCGATTGTACCTATGATGAATAGATGGGTGTATAATAATGAACTGTTCGTGCAGGGTGAGCTAGAGAGGTTACAGTGATTAATTTCTACGGAGATATAAAATCAGTGAGATCCTTAAATAAGGAAATCAGCAGTTCAGATATACGAATTACGCAGACTACAAATGAAAATAGATAAAGAAATAGCGCAACAAATAATAGCTCTAAAAGAAGCAGATATAGCGCTGCGCGATGAACTTATCGAACAAGGCCAACTTTGGAACGGCTACAACAAAAAGATGGAAAATCTCCACATCAAGAATGCAAAAAGTTTAGATAAAATTATAAAATCAATCGGTTATCCAACAATTGATAAAGTAGGTGTAGAAGCTAGTGAGGCAGCTTGGTTGGTGATACAACACGCGATCAGTCTGCCAGCATTTATGAAGAGATGCTTGAACTTATTAAATGAATCAGTGGATAAAGGAAGTGCAGATCCGATACAACTTGCTTATCTATCCGATAGAATAGCAGTCTATGAAGGAAGACCACAACGATATGGTACATCTTATGACTGGGATGAATCAGGAGAATTAAATCCGAAGCCGTATGATGATTTGACGAAAGTCAATCAAAGACGAAAGTTACTTGGTCTAAATAGTGTTGAAGAACAAACAGTTTTAATGAGAAGGAGAGTGGAAGCGGAAGGAGAACAGCCTCCATCTGATTATAAAAATAGAAATCAAAGATATATTGATTGGCGTAAGGAGGTTGGGTGGATATAACAATCAATTCCACCAAACCGCGTAACCTCTTTTCTTGAGGCTTTCTGCTAGAGTTTGTTCGATCGTCTTTGCTCTAGCTCTGGTCATGGGGTTAAGGGGCGCATATAGGCTGGGTCTGAGATATTTGCCATACTTCTCCACATAGTATGATGAGATCTTGATGCCTTTCTTATTGCGATACCCCGTAAGGTGTTTTTCCAATCTCTCCTTAGGACTATGACTTGTCATACCCACGTAGAGGCAACCTGCGGTGCCTTTGTAGTGAGGGTTGGCCGCTCTAAACTTCCAGCTATCTGTCCACACCTTACGGTCTAACTCAACAACATATACATTGTGACTGTGCGACAGAGATGACTTTTTAGCTTTAGTGGCCATGATATATTTTAAAGTTCAAAGATTAGGCCATGTTTGGTTAAAGTAACTGAGGTGCATATCGTCAGAATCGTGGTGCCAGATAAGGTTGATCCTGACACGCTTTGTTAGGCCACTTTCGATAAATCAACTATTGGTTACATTAATAATTCCAATATTAGTAATCATCTATGCTTGAGATGGCCAAGCATCTCTAATGCGAACTTATACTTTTGATGATGTACGGTCATTGATTGGTCAGGACTCTAGTACAGACTATACTGGGGAGGTTGATGATGCTATAAAAGAGAATGGAAAGAAAGATGGGTATTATATTTTGGGATACGCAATGAAGTAAAATTGGACTTCGATGCGAGAACGTATTCGGACAGTAGCATAAATATGCCTTCGAGCAATAATTGTACAGAGTTAATATTTACAAATTCTATTCTTCTACTAAAGTAAAAAATACGATCTTGACTTCTTCCACAGCATATCTCAAAATCACCCCTAATCATGAATCACTATAAGTATCTAGTCTTCTTTGTTGGATGTTCATGGTTGCTTCTCAGTTGTGATAATGCAATAGAGGAGGTAACCCAGGATAATAGGCCTCCTAACATAGTGCTCATCATGGGAGATGATATGGGTTATTCGGATATCGGTTGCTATGGAGGTGAGATCAGAACACCACATCTTGATCAGTTGGCTAACAATGGACTACGCTTTACACAGTTCTACAATACTGCTCGTTGTTGTCCAACGCGGGCTTCATTGTTGACAGGTTTGTATCCTCAACAAGCTGGGGTGGGCCATATGGTTGATGATAGAGGCACACCTGCTTTTAGAGGTGACTTAAGTAAGAATGCCGTTACTATAGCAGAAGCGCTGAAAGGAGCGGGTTATGCTACCTACATGTCTGGCAAATGGCACGTGACGCCTTATGTCATTGACAATCCTGACAAGAGTAATTGGCCTCGTCAGAGAGGGTTTGATAAGTTTTTTGGGATGATATCGGGGGCTGGTAGTCTCTACGACCCTCGGTCTCTAACCAATGACAATGAGTACGTGGCTCCGAGGGCAGGATTTTATTGTACTACTGACTTTACAGATTATGCCGTGCGGTGTATAAATGAGCATGCAAACGATAGCCCTTTCTTTCTCTACTTGTCATATACGGCAGCTCACTGGCCTATGCATGCTCCTCAAGAAGCCATCGATCAATATAAAGGCCACTATAATCAAGGTTGGGATGAAACAAGAAAGAGTCGCTTCAAGAAGATGAAAGAGTTGGGTTTAGCAAAAGAAGAATGGAAGATAACGCCACGTGACTCGTTTGTTGAACCATGGTCTGATGACATTGCAGATAAAGACTGGGAGCTCGCTAATATGGAGACCTATGCAGCGATGACAACTTTGATGGATGAGGGCATAGGACAAGTTGTAGCTGCTTTAAAAGCAAATGGTCAATTAGAAAATACGCTGATCATATATCTGCAAGATAATGGTGCCTGCGCTGAAGAGTTAGATTGGATAAAAAATCGCCCAGCGGAAAAGGATCTCAAACGTATGTTGCCAGGGCAATTACAAACGGAGATGGTACCAACTATAACAAGAGATGGAAAGCCCATCAAGTTGATGAAAGAAGGATGGCCTGGCCCACCAGAAGGATATACTGCATATGGCTTGAACTGGGCTAATGTAAGTAACACGCCGTTTCGCGAATACAAACACTGGGTGCACGAAGGTGGTATCTCATCACCACTGATTATTCATTGGCCTGCTGAGATAGATCCTGAAAGTGCTGGAGGGCAGTTTCGGTCTGAACCTACCCACTTGATAGATATCATGGCAACTTGTATAGATGTGGGTGATTGTGCTTATCCATCTAATTATAATGGCAATAGTATACAGCCTATGGAAGGCAAAAGTTTAGTTCCTGCTTTTGGACAAAAGGCATTAGATCGCGAAGCAATATTCTGGGAGCATGAAGGTAATCGTGCTGTTCGTATGGGCAAGTACAAACTGGTCTCTCGAGCGAGCAAAAAGCATTCTTTCTTATGGGATAAATTAGATGAATTGCAACCCGCTGATTGGGAGCTTTTTGATATGGATGAAGACCGCACAGAGATGAATAATATCGCTTCAGATCATAAAGAGTTAGTTGCTGAGATGTCAGATATGTGGCTGGCTTGGGGAAAACGAACAGGTATCGTACCTCGTCCTAATTAGAAAGTGAACTCTTCTTTTTTATAATTTATTTGTTGTGATTTCAAAAGAATATTGATAGTTCTTAGCGGGTATCAAGTACTCATCATGGACCATTCTGCCCCAAGAGTTATCCCCTCCAACGCCCATCTGTAGATGATCGATGTTCCACTGCACAACAGTATCTATTTTTATATCTGCACCATGCTTAAAGGTCACTGGTACCAATCCAGAGGCAGAGACAGCGCCGTCTTCATCTGCTCTATAGTCTAATTCTTCCATGAGAAATGGCCATACGCTGTAGGAGAGCAGTTGTTGATCTGTTGGTATTGCTCTTAGCTTTAATTGATCCGAACTCACCTCTGTCCATCTTACCTCTGTTTTGTTTCCGGTTTCTTGAGGTCTACTATAAACGTGAAAGGCATCCTTTATAAGCTCATCCCAGATGCCGATTTTTCCAGAGGTCTTTCTGTCACTGTAAGTCTCATGCGGACCTCGACCATACCATGTGTTGTGCTTAAAGTTATCAGGTAGCATGAGGTTCATACCAACTCTTGGAATGAAAGGAAGACTGTCAAGACCAGGATTAAAATTGTAATTGATGGCTAATGACTGATCTTTTAATGTGTACTCCACGTCAAGACTACTGGTGATATTGGGGAAGGTATATCGGGTAGTGAAAACTACACCATTGGCATTTGCTTTTGGCTGATCAGTGAGTGAAGCATTATAATTATAAGTTGCATCTTGCCAGACTTTTGCCCACTGCGGCATATCGTTGCCGAGATCATTGTCAGTTGGAGGTCTCCAGAAGTTGGGAGCGATGGGGTGCTTAGTGATAATTATATCATCGTACATCCACAAATTAATTACACCACTTTTTTTATCAATTGCTAAGGAGGTCTTATCCGACGTAATCAGATATTGGTCATCTGATTCCTTTGTTGAAAAGATCCCTTCTTTTGGATCTTTGATATTATAGTTTGCATCTTGAAGGATGAATTGTTCAAATGCAACTTCATGACCTTCTTTGAGTAGTCCTTTGTCTGATCGTAGTATAGCAGAAACTTGTAAGATATACTCTGATTTACTATTAGTTTTGAACATCGGAACTTTTATATCTATGATAGATCGAGGATCAACACTTGGTACATCTAAAGCTATCTGCTTAACAGCGAGACCATCTTCAAGAACTTTTACTTCAAATGTGTAGTTGTCGAGATTAGAAAAGTAGTTCTTGTTGAACACTGAAAGTTGATTGGATATGTGATCGAAGTCAAATGAGATTGGTTGGTAGACTTTTTTAACTTCATAAAGATGAGGATGCGGGTTGCGATATGGATCTACAAGTCCATTATTTAGAAAGTTACCATCAGTAGGAAGGTCAGGATGGAAGTCTTTACCGTAGGCGAGATATGGCTTTCCATCTTCATTTATATATTCTAAAGATTGATCGACCCAGTCCCAGATAAAGCCTCCTTGCAAAGCAGGAAATGAATCTATGATATCCCAATAGTCCTGTAAGTTGCCAACAGAATTGCCCATAGCATGACAGTATTCGATCATGATAGCAGGGCGGTCTGGATTGCTTGAAGCATACTCTATAAGAGACGATGGTCTCGGGTACATAGGACAGAAGATGTCAGTGTAATCTTCTAGTTCTCCCGGCTCATATTGCACAGGTCGAGTAGCATCTGTTTTCTTGAGCCACTGATACATCTTTCTAAATACTTCCCCGTGCCCAGCTTCATTACCCAGTGACCAGATGATGATCGAGGGATGGTTGCGATCACGGTAGTACATTCGTCGTGTCCTATCCATATGAGCGGGTAGCCAAGACATTTCATTGCCTATTTGGGTTTCTTCATGATTGGCCAAAGGATGACTTTCTATATTAGCCTCATCGATAACATACAGTCCGTACATGTCACAGAGGTCATACCAATAGGGATGATTAGGATAGTGACTGCTTCTGACAGCATTGATATTATGTTCCTTCATCAGGCGGATATCCGTCTCCATGAGTTCTTTAGAAACAACATGCCCAGTATGCGGATCAGTCTCATGGCGATCTACACCTTTGATGTCTATTGGCTTACCATTAATTAAGAGTTGTGGTCCATTGCCGATGTCTTGTATCTGTACATCTCTAAAGCCAACAACTTTATTTATAAACTGATTGGAAGACTCTTCTTCGCTTTCTAATGAGATTGCTAAATTATAAAGATGAGGTGTTTCAGCTGACCAAGATTTTACATTGTCAACTTTGGTGACAAAAGAGAAAGTGCTTGTGTCGTTTGGTTGTATCGATTGCGATTCGCTTAAGGATTCTAATCTCTCATTGCCAAAAAGGAGTGCAAAGTTAACATTAGGTGTAGCCGTGATGCTACTGTGATTAGCAATTTGTACATTGACATATAGACTGCCATTTTTATATTGATCCTTGAGCCCTGCCTTGATGTCAAGATCTACGATAGTTACTTTAGGTCTGGTGTATAAGTACACTTCTCTTTCGATACCGGAGAGACGAAGCATGTCTTGGCTTTCTATATAGCTGGCGTCGCTCCAGCGATGCATCTGGATAGCGATGAGATTCTTG
>CALDEM010000086.1 GCA_937942435.1 uncultured Saprospiraceae bacterium | reverse complement strand
ATCGCCGACATTTAAATACAATGTTGTCATTGGCAATTCAGATTCACCAACTAAGCACTCTATGAGATTAAGTTGACCACAGCTTCCGCTGAATATTGAAAATGAAGGAGAGCAATAGCCAAAAGCGAAAGAGGTTACTTCACCAGATATGAAATGTGTTGAAGACGTGGCAGTAAAGGAATACCAAGCATCATAAAATGTATCGTCAGAACAAGCATCAGTAAACTCATCTGTAAAAGTCGTGTTGAAAGTATTACCGCTATAAGGACTGCTGCATTCAAGTCCTTCATTAAGTGTAATATTTATTGCATCGCTACATAGGTCATTCGTAGCGTAGAGCCAAGAAGTGAGGCTAACTAAGGAAATTAGAAGAATATACTTTTGCATAATTTTTCTTTTTTATTAAATAAGCCTGCTAGTTCATTAGTCTTAATGGTGCTGAATTTTCAATTTTCCTGAATAGAAAATGATTATTCTGGATTTTTATCCGGGTTATGTTTCTCTAGTAATATGACAGGACAATTACCTGATAATGCAACCCAACATTCGCCATTGTATCCTTCAAAAATATTAGTATCAGAATTAAAGCGAATCATGCCGGGATGAAGAGCTTCATCATCTATTTCCTCGTTGCCAACCCTTAAAATCCCTTGAACATACAATGAAGGTGAATTAGCGTTTGCAATTCGCGCTATTCTTACTTGTGTAGCTTGAATGTTTAGAACTTCATTTGTTGACCTTATAAATGTTTCTTCTGGTCTATTGAAAGAAGGGATTGGGGATCCGAAAACGAGTTGTTGATAACCTATTGATAATTTTGATTCAAGTTGAGGGGTTGTCCCAAAGGGCACGGAGATTATATTATCCTTTCCTTTAAATGATAGCGTTGTGCCAGTATCTTTGATAAGCGTAATAGATCCTTCAACTTCTGCATTTTGAGCTTGAGTATTTTGAAGGCCTAATAATGTAAGGGTAATTGTAATTGAGAGAATTAGTGTTTTTTTCATTTTGGATATTTTTAAAAGTGTTAGAATTAATTTCGATTATCATTAGGGCAATTCATCATATTGATATTTAGTTGTGCGCCGTTGTCTAATTAAATGGTGACAGCTTGATGATTGTATTTATTAGCGGATCGGTCAGCTTCTTTTATCTCATTACTCAGTGAGAGCACCCCTATCTCAAACCCCCTCCTTACCATCCCTGCTGCATTCTTTACATTGAGTTTTATCATGATATTCTGACGATGACTGACGACCGTGTATTCGCTTATACAGAGTAGGTCTGCAACTTGAAGAGTGTTGTACTCATTTGCAACGAGCCTAAGTATCTCGCATTCACGATTGGTAAGTGTAGTTGGCATACTCTTTAGTGCTGTTGAATGTGGGGACCTTTGGAGGATCATCGCTGTTGATTTAGTGAGTAAGTTTGTCTAATCTACCCGTGAGTAGTGGTAGTTCACAAATGCTAATCTCTTTATATATATGCGATTTGCCTGTATTTTACTGTCGCATATATTTGCTTGTGTGTTGCATTCGCATGGATATGCAACATGCACAAATGAGCGTGCAACACAGAAGAATGGCTGCTAAGACAATGAAGAAAGTTAGTTGATGAAAAAGGAGGGTCTTAGCCTTTAAGACTTAAGAGTCTTTGCGCAAAGCAGAAGGATTTTGATCAAATGCAGCCTTGAAAGAAGTAGAGAAATGACTTGCAGACTTAAATCCTACTTTGTGAGAGATCTCTTCTATGGAGAGCTCGGTTTCCATGAGGAGTTTTCTGGCTTGCTGTAGTCTGATTTGCTTGATATATTCTGTAGTTGAAACATTAGCAAGTGACTGCAGCTTCCGATGGATCTGAGAGCGGCTTAAGAACAGATGTTGGCTTAGCCATTCTCCCGTGATCTCTTCATCGATATGCTCTATTATAAGATCTCTGAACTTCTGTAGCCAAGGATGCAGTTCTGGGCTTTGTACAGGCGATTGAATGATAAGTTGATTTTTGAGTGCATATCGGCGTCTGCTTTCTAGTATATTATTGACACGGAGTAAAAGCTCTTGTCGATCAAAAGGCTTTGTGAGATAATCATCTGCACCTTCTGCCAAACCTTCAATGACTTCGCTTTTGGATGCTTTGGCCGTAAGCAAGATGATTGGGATATGATTGCATTGATCATCTTTTCTGATTGCTCTTGTCATTTGATAACCATCCATCGTTGGCATCATGACATCGCTGATGATTAGGTCTGGAGAATGTTCTTGAGCCATACGCAATCCTTGTTGCCCTTCTCTAGCAGTAAGTGTATTGTACTGATCTTGAAGACAGCTTACTACATAATCTGATACATCTTGATTGTCTTCTACAATGAGGATATCTGATTTTTCTTGAGCCGTGTTAGATGTGTTGACCGGTTGTGGTGTTATAGGGACACTTGCGCTAACGTTAGGACTTTGATAATTATGAGGAGCTTTAGCACGACTTTCATTAGTAATTGGAATTGAAATCATGAAAGTTGAACCCTTGTAAAGTTTGCTCTTAACATCTACTGTCCCATTCATCGCCATGACTAGTTGTTTGACTATAGAAAGTCCGATACCTGTACCTTCATGGTTGTTGTTGGAAAGATTAGATTCTTGTGACTGATAATATCGTTCAAATACATATGGAAGATCTTGTGTAGCGATGCCTTTACCATTGTCTTTTACCATGCAATGAAGATTTGCTTTTGATTTAGTGACTTCAATTTTAATTTCTCCGTTTTTTGAAGTGTGCTTTATAGCATTGGAGATGAGGTTAGTAACTACCTGTTCTAATCGAGAAGGATCAAAGTCCATTATTATTTTATCGTGAGTCGAAACGAATGAAAGTTCTATCTGTTGCTGGCTTGCGTATGTGGCATAAGAATTAGCAATGTGTTTTATAAATGCAACTACATCGGACTGGGCATACTGAAACTCCAATTTTCCAGATTTTGCTTTTGAGAGATCAAGCATTTGGTTTACTAACTGCAGTAGTCTATTGCCATTTTTAGTGATTAGACTTTTTTCTTTGAGTTGACCATTAAGATTGCTTGCCATACCTAGGATGACTGTCAATGGTGTCCTGAATTCATGAGTAATGTTGGTGTAGAATTCAGATTTGATCTTATCCAAGGTATATAATTGAGATACTTGTGTGTTTCTTGCTCTTAGCTCACCTTCTATTGCAATGGCTCTTCTTATAAGCATGTATGCTATAAGAAGTGTAAATACTAAGGTTCCCAATAATGAGGTATAGCTTTCGATATACTGTATCTGAGAAGTGCTCAAAAGACTTAACCCTAAGAAAAGCCCGCCATAATTCGAAAGGATAAAAACTAGCGTACCTATTATATAGAATCGACTATAATTGGAGGTGGATGACCACAATAATGTAATTACAACAAATGAATTGATCTGTTCTAATATTATATAACCAAAATATAATACGCCATCAAATGCAGTATATGGTGACATAGGTGAGGTACTCCCTCCGAATAGGAACCACAACCCTTGAACGAAGCCTAATAAGCATATAGCTATTGATGTTTTTTTTACAATATTCCGTTTATAGAAATTTTGAAAATAGGTAAACGTAAAAAACGTAAATGAACCAGTAATTAGTGATCTAGTTATGGGCTCAGATATAGTATTGAAATCTGGAACTGCAGGATAGATGCTAATTTCTTGAATCATCACTTCAAGATCTCTTAGGTAATACAGTATGAATGATAGGCAAAGCAAACCGAAGGCAAATGTTACACGATCTTTATTAAGAAAAGACATGACAAATGCAAACATCATGAACGCAAAAATTATACTTAAGACTGCTAAAAAGCCAAGCCCTATTTCTTTAGCGATTTTAGATCGGCTGTTTAGGTTGTTTTCATAGCCTCTTTTGACAATCGAAAGGTTGATGTTTTCACCTTTAGTGGTTGCAAATGCACTTGATATATGTATGAGGAACTCTCTTGATGATTTTGGAGGCAAGCTTATCGAGAAGTCATTGTACTGTACATCAAGTTGGTAATCTCGTTTGTTACGATCAATACCTTTTTCAACAATTAGATTAGAGCGGCCATTTATAATTTCGTACAAGAACATTCTGTCCACATAGCCACAGAAAAGTTTATGATTCAATAACTCTTTTTCTTCTCCGTTAGTGATTTTTATTCTAAACCAGAATATTTTATTTATAGAGTTTTTCCAAATAGCGCTTATTTCATCTGTATTAATATTTTGAAATTTATTGTTAAGCACTGTCTGGGCATCGTCGTATGGCGGCTCATCTATATATGATATCCATGTGCCACTGAGATCGACTATAGTATCTTTCTCGAAGAGGACAATTTCGTTTTCAGAAATCTCTATAGTCTCTTGACCGTAACCAGGTACAAAGCTTAATCCTGCCAAGATAGATAGGAGAAGAAGTGAAAGTTGTTTTGATCGCAAGAATGTTAGTTGAGCTACTCGTAAACTACACAAATCTACTCACTCTATCAGGGGCTCTTCTACCTATATTTATAGATTTTTGAAGAAATTGCGCGGTTTAATAGGGGTTTACCTGTGTTGTAGTGTATTGATTGAGTACTGACAGATTGGAAGTGTTACGTAAACTTGCTCCCGGCTTCTTCCTTAGAACTATCAAACACCCTTATGGCGATCACCTCAGCAGTTGCTGTTAGCACATCTTCAGAATAGATAGAGCAATCTATAGTGGTCTTCCGTCCTTTAGCCTCTCTTACGGTTGCTCTAAGTTCTACTGGGTGATTATTAGATGTAGGCTTAAGATACTTGATCGTCAGTGTACCTGTTGCATATTTGTAATGCGGCTCGCTATCAAGTGTTCTGTTTTCGATTTTATAGGCATGCGCCATAGCAGTGCACATACAGTGACAATCTACAAGAGTGGCCATAACACCACCATTGAGTAATGATGCCCAGCCATGGTAGTGCTCCTTGGAGTGCCAGATGCAGACGCTCTCATCTTCTTCCCAATAACTCTTGATTTGCAATCCTTGAGGATTATCTATCCCGCAACCAAAGCAAACGTTGCCTGGCATATAGTCTTGGAAGTAATCTTGCTCTTTTGCTGCTGTTAAGTCACTCATACCTCTAAGATATGACACCTTTGACTTTAAGCTCTATGTATCCTTAATTAGAATATTTAGCGTAAGCCTACTTCTTGTCTTTATAATAATCAAAGACCTTAGTAACCACTGCTTTCTCCAGAGAAGCTGGATTCTTTCTGATGACTGCTTCTTCTTTACCCATGGCAACAAAAACAGCATCAACTGCTCGCTCCGCTATGAAATCAGAAAGTGATCCATCTATCTTATTTTTGGCAAACAAGTTATATGCAGAGACTGCAGTGTTCCAGTGCTTAGTCTCATCGATGTTGGCTAACTGCCCGTCCAATCTCTCGCTATACCGCTTCTTGACCGCACCGTACATCGCATTTTTTAGTGCCACGGTTGCTGCGTTTTCTCCGCCTAGGACAATAGATGCCGCATCTTCAAATTTTACTTCCTTGATTGCGTCAGACATCAAGCCCTTACTTTCTAAATATGCAGCTTCTGACGCGACACCGATCTTCTTGTCTAACTTGTTAATCTCATCTCCTAATCCTAACGTCTTAAGTGTTGCAAGTACAGGTCTTACTTCTTCTGGAAGTACAGCTTCGAGTCCGCCGTTAGAAGCTCTCGCTAAACCTTCAATTGCTTTAAATGCACTGCCATTAAGCACTTCCTTGAGGGCATTGATCGTCTCGAGATTAGATGGGGCCAAGGCAATATTTTGCAATGTGCTACAAGAACTTCCAAGAATCAGAAGTGTAACAAAAAGAAGGGGCAACTTGCGAATATTCATAACGATTATTTGTGAATGATTAATTTACTTACATTAGACGACATATATCATCTTGAGTAACAAAACTAAAATTTAAATGTCAGCTTATCTCGCAGAATTTATAGGCACTACGATACTTCTATTATTAGGTAATGGGGTAGTAGCCAATGTTGTTTTGGATAAAACCTATGGTAATAACTCAGGACTTATTGTGATCGCCTTTGGTTGGGCCATTGCTGTTTTTGTAGGTGTATTTGTTTGTACTTCTGCAGGTGGGTTAGGACATCTTAACCCTGCCGTAACAATAGGTATGGCTGTTTCCGGTGGGTTTTCATGGGCACTAGTGCCTGGCTACATAGCAGCTCAGATGTTAGGTGCTATGTTTGGCACTTCGTTAGTTTGGGTCATGTATCGTCCGCACTATGAGGCGACAACTGATGCTGATGGTATCAAATCCACTTTTTGTAATGCACCAGCGATACCATCAACCATCTCCAATGTAATGAGTGAGATCTTGGGTACTTTTGTTTTGGTATATGGCGCTTTCCACATCGTTGGAGCTACAGTAGGTACCCAATCCGCTTCTCTTGGTGCGATTGACGCACTTCCGATTGCCTTAGTTGTACTAGGTATCGGTGTTGCGTTAGGAGGTACGACAGGCTATGCTATCAATCCAGCCCGTGACTTAGGTCCAAGAATCATGCACGCGATTCTACCCATCACAGGCAAAGGTGGCAACGGCTGGGGCTATGCTTGGGTACCTGTTGTGGGACCGATCATTGGTGCTGTTTTGGCTGCTCTAATGAAAACATATATCGTCTAAAGCAAAGGACTCATAGAATGGGGCTAGAAAAAAGCCCTTCCAAATAAAGGAAGAGCTTTTGGTTTATAAACTATGTCATTTGATGGTTATCTGACGACTACCACTTTTTTCTTTATCAAGACACTACCTTTTTCAAGTCCGATAACATAACTACCAGGAGTCAGATCAGAAGTATCTATAGTATGTTTTCCTTGTGAGATTGAAAAGCTTTTGACAACACTTCCAGTCATATCGTATACTGAAGCGTTACCACCTATGAGGTTCTCAGGTATCTCAATATTCAGACCCGTTGCTCCACTCACTGGATTTGGATATATCTCAAAGTCCTTGGTGTTGTAAGAACCCATCTTTTTCAATGGCTTCAGTTGATCAGAGTCGATCTTGTTGATCACAGATGAAAGTGCATCGAGGTCCATTGCACCTGTTACTGAGACAACAAAAAAGTCCTCTTCATCATAACCTATGCCGACGAGTTCGTATACGATGTCATTTTCTTGGTCTATGTACAAGGCGAAGCGACTACCCTTATCCTTAACATTAACCAGCTCTTCAAACGATTTGTCTAAGATACCTTTTCCTTTTGAGTACTCTGACTTAGCAGTTGCTAACTCAGGGACTGAGATAAGATCAAGAGCCTCGATAGAACCAACGAACTCGCCGAGTTCCCTTGTTTCTTCATCATTAGTAGGTATCACAAAAGATGCAAGTTCAAAAGACTTAGCCGTTACGTGGATCACGGTGGTTTCGTCAAGGTCTTCGTATTGGCCAAAGTTGCGATCGATAAAGTTTTGGCTGTAACCGATCATCGAGATCGATACAAATAGAAGTGTTAGGATATTTTTCATTGATAAGTATTTTAGTGTTTTTCAACAATTGATTGTCATGTGACAGTTACTTGATTGACGCGACCATCAGTTGTATTGTTACATAATTTTCACATTTTCTTAAGAAAGTAAGGGATTGATCTACCAACTGCTATTTTGACTCGACAAAGATGAGTCGATACCGTTTTTGACTCCATAGCGCCAGGGTATACCATAAATAGTCATCAACCAAGCGGTCAAATAACTTAATATAAGCGATGATTTTTATATATGTTTCTTACCTTTCTGGCGCATTAACGATTAAATATCCACGTTCTATGAAAAACCTTAAGTACCTCATAATAAGCTTGTTAGCACTGACGTCTGTTGAGATGAAGGCTGCAGGTGTAACCACTTCTGCTATTGAAGAAGATTTTTCATTTACATGTGCGGATGCTACAGAACTCTACTGTGGGTCACCATACTGGCAGAACGCTAAGTTTGACAATCACTTCACATCATCAGACTATGGCCTCTCTGGATGTTATACAGGCTACCTGACATCGACATACACATATGAGGGTAAGGATTATCTGTATTGGATAGATATAGGAGCTGCTCCTAAAGATGTGACGATCAGCTTAACTGGCCTTGCCACTAACTTTGACCTATTTGTCTTTAAGAGCTGTCAGGGCAGTTATGGATCTACGCGACTTGGAGATTGTCAAGGAGGAAGTACCAATGTAGGTATCGGTTCTGAATCTGTGTATATGGCAGGAGCATCAGGTATCTACTACATCGTTGTAGATGGACCTCACGCGTATAACAATTCTAATTTTGAGATCCTTGTCTCTTGCGCTAATAACAGCAACCCACCTTATGGAGGGCCTCACTACTTTGATAACTGCTCATCGGGATATGCACTTGACTGTGGGGATGTGTTGTATGTAGAGTCGGGAGGCAATAACTCATTTGAAAAAGCCAACTATGACTTGAGTGCTTGCACTCATGCATCTTACGGCTATGAAGGGTATGATCAGATCTTTCATGTTGATCTTGGTCATACACCGAGAAATGTCACATTTAAGTTGGGGCGATTATACAACGACCTTGATATGTTTATCTTTCAAACCTGTAGCGACTATGCAGGTGCGACAAGATTTTCTAATTGTGTAGGATACAGTGATAACAGTAGTCACGCTGATGAAGTCATCAATCTTTATGGCGCTCATGGCAAATACATAGTTGTAGTTGACGGTTTTGCTTCAGGCGTGACTTCATCATTTGAACTGAGTATGGACTGTAATGTTCAAGCTGCTACCTCTTGTTATGATGCAGAACCACTGCTTTGTGGTGAAAGCAAGTGGATGGATGCGTCTCATAACAACTACTACGAATACGCTGATTACGATCTATCAAGTTGCTTGGGTACTGGCTATGGTTATACCGGTAATGATCATTTATTTCGGATTGATGCAGGAGGTGCCTACGGTAGCAACAAAAAGCTAATTATAAATATGACTGGATTAAGAGCAGATCTCGATCTGTTACTTTTTCAATCTTGTTCTTCTGATTATCGTAATAGTCAGTTGAACCAGTGTATCGACTATAGTCGGAAAACAGGTATCTCTGATGAGACAATAACCATAAACAATGCCTATGGCACATACTATCTGGCTGTCGACTCTGCTGATCCTTGGTACAGCAGTAGTTTTGAGATCTCATTAGATTGTCAAGAAGCGGCACCAGACATCTGTTATTATGCATCACCGCTTTATTGTGGAGATAGTAAGTGGGTAGCATCACCAACACGAAATAATCTTGATGATCGACATTATAATTATTCATCTTGCACTGGTTTTAAATATGGGTTCACGGGTAGTGATCATTTGTATAAGATAGATGCAGGATATGGTTCTCAAAACATCACGATAGAACTTTCTAATCTCTCTGCAGATCTTGACATGATGTTGTTTCAATCTTGTGATACTTATAATAGCGCATATGGCCTTAGTCAGTGTGTAGCTACGAGCCTAAACCAAGGACGCACAAAGGAAAGCATAACTATCTGGGATGCTTCAGGTACATACTACCTGGCGGTAGATGCAGTGGATCCGTGGGATAAGAGTGGTTATGAGATATCTGTCTCATGTCATGACAGGCCGGCTAGTTATACTTGCGATGATGCAAAGTGGATAGCTTGCAACGAAGAAAGATGGTCAGAAGCGCCAACAAAAAATAACATAAGCACTTCAGGTTATAATATGAGTGCCTGTGGTAATTGGAGTAACGACTACTTAGGTTATGATCATTTATACGAGTTCACTACCGGCTATGGTGATAATAGGGTATCCATTAGTCTTTCAGGTTTGACAGCTGATATGGATTTACTTGTTTTTTCAGCTTGTGGTTCTAATTATGCTACTGCCAGACTTGCAGGATGCGTAGGTTACAGCACCAACACAGGTAGTGATTCTGAGCATGTCGTATTAGAGCATGCTTCAGGCACATACTACATCGCTGTTGATGGTCGTACCATCTGGGATAGATCGCAGTATAAGTTGAAGGTCGATTGCCATGCCTATGATACTTCTGATGGCGATCATGTTGATGACTCAACGACTGATGATGCTGCGTCTGATGATTCAGATGGTGACGGGGCTGAGGATGAAAGTGATGATAATGCTGATGGTTCTACAGAAGATCCAACTACAGCACTTTCATGTGGTGATAGTTACTCAGGCACGACAATAGGCAGAAGCAGTGACTTTAACAATGAAGATATAGTCGCCTGCTTCCAGACAGATCTAGTATATACTGGAGGAGATATTCTAATTCCTTTTGAAAAGAGTAGTGATGAGCCTATCGAGTTAACACTTGCACATGGTGATGCTAACTTGTCGTTGTTTGTCTTAGATGAAGACCTCAATTTTGTCGATGGTAATTGTAGAGGATTCAATTATAGTAGTAGTGGACTTGTTGAAAATCGCGATGTAGTAGGCGAGATATATACCGATAGCGGTCTTGCTCAAGGCAAATACTATGCACTCGTAGAAGGTTATAATCGATCTATAGAAACAGACTTTACCTTGTCTATGTCATGTAGTGCTAATTGTGTGCCCACGCAATCTTTGGCATGTGAGTCAGCACTGATTGGCTTAACTACTGTAGATCAAGCGAATGGAAGAAGCTCATATATTTCACCAGATGGAGACACCCAAGTCGGATATACCGGAGGAGAATGGGCCGCTACATTGACAATAGACTCAACTGCCGAGGTTACTATCGATCTGTTTGATATATCCGAGGGAGAGAACTTAGATCTTTTTATTTTGGCTTCTTGTGATGACAATAGCTTCATAGCGTCAAGTACTAATGATGATGATTCAAGTGAGCAAATCACATTGTCACTCGATCCTGGTAATTATGTCATACTCGTTGATGGTTCTAATGGATCTGCGGGCAGTTTCAGTTTAGAAGTGACAGGTTGTGGGGATGTGACGCAAGCGTTGAGAGAAGATGTCAGCGTCGCTAGAAGTGCTACTAAGTTGTTATCTGCGTCTACTGGTTTAGAAGTATCCTCAAGTCCTAATCCATTTGCTTCAAGCACGATCCTACGGATCAATAGTGTTGATAAAGAACTTAGTCAGCTACAGATATATACAGTCGATGGTCGAGTGATATATAACCAATCTGTTAATCTTCAAAAAGGAGATAATCAGATAACACTTGACTCAGATGAACTGGGGCAGGAGTCAGGCGTCTTGCTTTACCGTGTGGTAACTACTGATCGCATAGCTCAGGGTACGATACTCAGGGTTAAGTAGGTCATATGGATACGGAGCGTCTCTCTAGATTCTAATTGCACTTAAGATTGTGATTGCAGACGCTGCAAGATGCTTGGGTACAAATATATGGTCATGATAATATGCCGCAACTACATTGCATGGGATCTTCGCATCGCCAAGAGCGGTCGATATCGCAGCAGTTAGACCTGTCATCTCAAGATCGCTTTGATAGTCTAACGATATAAGAGACCATGTCTGTTGAATGGTATAATTGTAAGCTATAGCGTCCTTTTTCTCTATGATATAAGTACAACCTTCTTTTTCTTTAAAAGTCATCAATGGGCTGATGTCTTCAGGTATAGGTTTTTGAGAAGTTATAAAAACATAATCTTCTAATCCTTTCTTGGGTGATAGTTTAATCATAGTCTAATTTAGGCTATTATTGAAAATCACCGTTAGGTTCTCCAAAGGTTAATCTATGTCCCCATGGGTCGCTAATAGAAAAGTCAAGCATGCCATAGTCAGATTGTATCAGATCTGCATCTATCACATCGTTGTCTTTTAAATGTTTATGATATCCTTCTACATTGGATATTCTAAAGTATAGATCTGCTTTCTGGATCAAATCGCCATCTGCCTTTATAGTAATCATAAAACCAACACCGTCCTTACTCAATGAGGCATGCGTGGGAGAGTCGTCGGGCCACGTCCAATCTTTTATAAAGCCAAGTTGATTATAAAACTTAATGGCCCTCTCAAGTTGAGTTACCTGGATCGTTGTTACAATAGCTGAAAGCTGAGAGGTGTTGGCCATCGCTGACTTTTTATGTCTTAGGTGGTGGTGCCATCCGGCTTGGATCCATGATGATCATCCTACTTGTAGATGTGGCCACTAAGTCGCCACTTGACTTATGTGCTTCTCCATGTATCAACAAGTATGACTTGCTCTTGGATACTACTCGAGCCGTAATGTCTACATACTTATCCTGCACAGAAGTAGACTTAAGATATGTTATGTTCATGTCTAAAGAAGAAGTAGGTTTTTCTGCTTCCAACCCTGAGAATGGACCAAAGGTAGCATCGAAAAACATACCATAGATGCCTCCAAATGTAATGTGGAATGGATTGTTATAATCTTCCTTCAGTGCAAACCGAAGCTTAAGGTGTTTCCCTTTTTTATATTCTATAAACTCTGAAGGAACCATCTGAAAGACATTAGGAGGAAACTGTGCACCTTCCATGATCGAACCTCCTTTCATCATTTCCTTCATCAACTCTTCAGGCAATACCATTTTTTCTATTTTATTCCCAGATAACACACTCTTTATCATCACACCATTCATTCATCTTATGCCCATATCGTTCATTGATAGAGCCTCTTTTAATTTTGAGTGTTGGTGTCAGTAGCTTGTTCTCATCGGTCCAAGTGTCCTTAGTAATTACTATCGAAGCAATCTTCTCATGGGCATGTAGTTGCTTGTTTACATCTTCTAATTGTGATTTAAGCTTTGGTCCTAGATCTTCTTTGGACAAGTTGAGACATCCTTCAGATAAGTTGACTAATGCGACAGGTTGTGCAGTGCCAAGGCCAGCTACACAGATCTGTTCTATATACTCGCTGGTGCTAAATTTTTCTTCTATGGTAGTTGGTACAATGAACTTTCCCTTTGCAGTTTTAAAGGCATCCTTAACTCTTCCTATGATCTTGATATATCCATCCGCATCGAGCGTGCCCTTATCTCCACTGTGCAGCCATTCTCCTTTTATAGTTTCTGCAGTAAGTTCTGGATCTTTATAGTACTCTTTCATAGTCCAGGGCGTCTTCATTAAGATCTCATTTGTTTCTGGATCTATTTTGCATTCACAGTTGGTAACGACTTTGCCAACTGTGTTGGGTCTATGACCACCTGCAGGCATATTAGAAAACGCGCCCATGTTCTCAGTCATACCATAACCTTCTCTAAGATTAAGTCCTAGACGTGCGTACCATTGCTTAAGACTCTCCGGAGTCATAGAAGCACCAGTGATCAAACATAGTGCTTCAGATAATCCAAGTCCTTTTCTGATTTTCTTTTTAACCATCCCAGATACAATCGGAATGGAGAGAAGTGTATTAAGTTTCTTCTGAGGCATCTTTGAAAGAATGCCTTGCTCAAACTTTTTCCATAGTCGAGGCACTGCAAAAAAGAATGTAGGACTGGTCTCTTGTAGATTCTTGGCAAATGTGTCTATACTTTCAGCAAAGGAAAGCGAACCTCCACTCATTAGAGCCCCACACTCCACGGCTGTTCGCTCGGCAATGTGATTAAGTGGTAGAAATGAAAAGAACCTTGTCCGTTTTGGAGTGAAGAATTGCAGATTGTTGTTTAATTCCTCTGACCTTGCTACTGTAGCCGGACTCATGTATGTGTGAACCACACCTTTAGGAGTTCCTGTTGTACCTGATGTATATATGATGGTCCAGTTTTCTTCTAAGCTCGGTTTGTGGGTATCGGTCATTGGTTCATGTTCGCTTACCAACTTGTCCCACTCGAGTCCTTTATCAACAGTTGCGGATCCTTCATAATGTGGAAACTTTATGGCGGGCATACCTTCTGGTAGACTGTCTGCTTTGTCTTTCCACTTATCTAGCTTACCTATGATGATGGCTTTTGAGTCACTTTGATCTAAGATCTTGGTAAGTTGTTGTCCATCCAGGCTAGGGTAGAGAGGCACTGAGACGAGACCTGCCATCATGATGGCAAGATCAGCTATCACCCAATGATGACAGTTCTTAGAGATAAGTGCTATATGGTCACCCCTGTTCAAACCAAGAGACCTAAGCGCCGTTGCCATCTTACGAGCTTCTTGACCGGCTTGTTGAAAAGTCATCTCTTTCCATGTCGAGCCATAGGGTTGTCTGAGAAACACCTCGTCCTTTCTTTTTTGTTCCCATTTATAGAAATATTCAATAGGTGTGGTCAACTGATCATCTAAGTTCGCCATGATATACTTGTTTGTAGGCGAAAAGATAAGAGTTGATTTGCACTTTATCTAAGCTCTAATTGGCTTATCCTGAAATTAAGAAGTGCACGGACAAAAAGATGTAGGAGTTTAATTGCTGATCATAAAGTCTACAAATAGTGCTTCTTCGTCTCTAAGCTTAGGGATAATGGCGTTAAAGCTTACGACTGGCGCAACCTGAGTAAGGTTGGTTTTTACATTTATCTGCAGGGTAAGCTCATTAGCACCGCAGTTTCTGATGAGCGCTTTGTCTATCGAGGTAAAGCCATTGGGTAGTTCTATCATACCTGCGATAAGATCATGCTCGACCCAATCGATCTCTGGCACACACTTGGCAACAACGTGAAGATCAAAGTCTTCTTGATCCCTAATCAATTCAAACTCATTTAGTGTCATTACCGTTACCGTAAATGCTGGATTAGAACAACCAAAATCAGCGAGATCCATAACTTCTACTTCTCCACTGGAGCAATCGCCATCATCAGAACATCCAGTTGACGTTATGATCATTATGCTAACAAGCATCAGCAAATGGAAGAATACCTTTTTCATATATCTACTAACGTTATAGTAAGTGATGCGCTGTGTCACGCTGAGCATATATAACACTTAAGTCATATGAACGGATAAATCTATGGATTATTTAAACCAGACTATTAAAGTTAGTGGTGCAAAGGGGTGTGAGCTTAAGACTCGGACTATTTGCAAGGGTTTACCAGCAGAGAGAAGCAGCAATATTAACATATTACGTTTTTTTTTAAAGTGTAATACGTTATTATTCAACAATATATCTATATTTGCTCAGCGAACGAGACTCGAACAGTTTCTTTTGTATCCCATCCAGTAAAGTACCTGAGGATAATAAGGTCAGTTAAGTTAGGTCTTCTTAGATACGCACTTTTCTCATTTTGAGATTAAAGAGTAGCTATGATTTTCTATGTGCGAAGTACGCAGGAACTGATCAAATGTTAATACAGACTTTACCCATATAACCCAAGTTAATTATGTTTTCTATTAGCGCATTGAATACTGATTTGAATCATCGTTCTAATGAATTCAAGTCACTCTTTACGAAGAGTGTTTGCATGCTCTTATGCCTTTTTACTATATCAACATTGCTTGCCAATGATGATTCTGGTAGTCATAAAAGTTGGTCTGATCTGATACCTGTCGGATGGCAGGAAGATATCGTTATGCCTTCATTGCAGACAAGCATTGTTATTATCTCTAAGGGAGCTGCAGCAAGTGGTATACCTGGCAACGCCGATATTACAGTGAGATACCTCGTTAAAAACAACGGTATGGAGACTATAGATGATATACAAGTAGGCTTTGATCTACTTGGACAACTTGGTCAACCACCATTTGTAGCGCTTACGGGCAGCTTATCAGCATTAACCGGGTCAGGGAGTGTTTTTGGCATGCCTATAGGTTCAGGTGCTTCTGTTTTTGGCGGTATCCTTAATGACAACTATAATGGAGGGTCAGATGATAGTATATTTTCAGTAAGGCCATCTCTCGAACCTGATCAATGTATATCGATAGATGTTCCTTTTGAAGTAGGAGACACCTTCAATCTTAACGGATACACTATCAGTGCAAATGCGTTAGGCTTTACAGATACAGATTCATTGATATCTTTTACGACTGCTCCTTTATCCATTATCGGTGGATGTGAAAGCGAAAGTCTTGCTTGTGCAGGAGAGGTCAATGTCTCTCTTGGTCTTGATTGTAAAGCTTCGATATCACTTCAGACGGTATTTCTTAATCAGGTTATAGATCCTAACAGATATGAAGTTGTTGTCTTTGTGGACAATGTGCTTGTAGATACTCTAGACAGCAGCCACCTTGGTCGTAACATCACATATTCTGTATTGGATCGATGTTTTAATAATAGAGCAAGCTGTTGGGGTAACCTCAACTTAGAAAATAAAAACACACCTACACGATCATCAACTTTTAGTCAGATCTATTGTGGAGAGGCACGACCTAATCTCCCTTCATTAGCGCAGATGATTATAAATTTTAATTCGGCATGTAGTGTAGAGCTTTCTAATTACCAAGAGACATTTGTAGCAACAGGAGATCGATGTGGCGATGGTTTGATTAGAAGAGTTATCACAGCCGAATACTCTATTGAAGAATTGAAGACAAGAGATACGATACACGTTGATTCGATCGTAGAGCTTGCACTAGACCTAGGGGAGATCCGAGCACCAATAGGTGGCCCTGATGCTATAGACGCTATACATGTGGATTGTGCGGATCTTGGTGGAGGTAGCCCGACGCCCTCTTTTATAAGTAGTTTTATAGATGGTCAAGAAGCAACGATGGGACAAGGTCCATCATATGCCTACCCTCACATAGCAAGAGGAACCACTGATATGGAGATGTTTGCGATGCGAGATACGATAGTGGAGACGCGACGAGACACGACAGTTATGATTGATAGTGTATTGGTCAATGTCGTCTTAGTCGAAAAAGACACGATAACAGTTGTAGATACAACGATTATAACTAAGCCAGTATTTGCAACAATTCAAGAGGGTACAACTTGTAACGTTACTGCAAGTTTTAGTGACTCATTCTTTCCAGGATGTGCTGGTCTTGAGAGTAAGATCCTTAGGACTTGGAGGGTTTTAAATTGGTGTACTGGTGATTTTGATAATCTCGACCAATGGATAATTATAGACGATACTACCGGACCTAATGTTACATTATCAGATACGGTAAGCGTAGATATAATACTTGATGATTGTACTGCTTCATATGCTCTTACGGCGGAAGTAAGCGACGCTTGCAGCGAAATTAGAAACCTCAATTGGGCATCTTCTGCAGGAGTTATAGATGAGGACAATGTCCTTACTGGCATAATGGCAAGTGATAGTCCTGTACGTGTTACATTGCAAGCAGTAGATGGATGTGGTAACGATAGTGTTGCTGTCATGATCATCAATGTTATTGATAACTTAGCCCCAGTAGCATTGGCAAAGGATCAGTTAAATACTACTATTACATATGATCCAGTAGGTGATCGAGGCGTGGCATTAGTAACTGCTGAATCTATAGATGCAGGAAGTCACGATTCTAATTGTGGCCCAGTTGTACTGTGTGCACTTTTAGAAGAAGAATTAAACAATCCTATACTTGATGCATCAGGAGTACATGTCACTGATAGTATAACAGGAAAACCCATCTATCAAGCTGTACAATGCGATGTAGATGGTGTTTATAATGGTATACCATATGTCTTCTGTAGAGAAGCAGTCAAGTTCTGTTGTGACTTAGTAGGGGAGCAGAGAGTAGCACTGATCGTCAATGACTTTTCACAATCCTCCGCTCCAGGTATAAGTTGGACAACCGTAACTGTAGAAGATAAGAGTTTTCCAATTGTCAATTGCCAACCAGCGACGGTCGATTGTGGAGATAACGTGGATCCAGAACTAATCGGATTTCCTATCGTATCTGAAGGATTTTGTAATACAGGAACACTGACATTTGAAGATGATTCATTTGTAAGTGATTGCGGATCTGGGTTTATAAATCGTACATGGTCTATAGATGGAGACTCTACATGTGTCCAAGTGATCACTGTTAGGGGTGATGATTCTTTTGATCCCAAAAGTATCAAGTGGCCACAACACTATGATGATCGCACGATATCAGGTATCCTTAGAACATGTGTGGCTGATACGATCCGAGAAGAGATTGGAGATATAGCTATGGGTGATGCCTTCGTATGTGGCAATGAAGCTATAGATGCACCTATCTGGTGTGAAGCAGCATGTAGCAATCTGTTTATGAGTTTTGAAGATCTTGATGTAGAAGCTGGAGAAGCATGTAAGAAAGTGATAAGAAGGTGGACCATTATAGATTGGTGTACATATGTGCCCAACACGGAAGAGGACTTTGACAATGACACCTTTGAAGCAGTTAGCGATGTGGACTTAGATGTACCTGATGCAAGAGGTGATCTTGTGGATGGCGATATATGTGCATCATGCGATAAACCAAGTAATGGAAGTACTGCTGACATATTCTTTAGATATACAGATGTTGACGCAGACGGATTCTATACTTTTGATCAGGTGATCAATGTGATAGACAACACTCCACCAGTAGTAGATGCGCCAGAAGAAGTGGTAGTAGAGATTAGTGATGGTGCGAGTTTCAAGGACGATGATTTTGATGATTGTGTAGGCACAGTAGTAGTATCTGCACTTGCTATCGATCTATGTGGAGATGTTCTGTTAAGTACAAGCGATGCAGTATGGGATATCACTGTTAGAGATGATGATGGTGAGGTGATCCGTCAAGTTGATGCATTTGGAGATAGCGTCTCTATCACATTGACAGGAGTAGCTAATACGGAACAAATTATAACGTGGGAGATTGTAGATGGATGTAATAATTCTGCTTCTGCCGAGACGACTGTGCTCTTTACAGACATACTTGCTCCTGTACCAGTTTGTATCACTGACTTGAGTACATCAAGCATTAATACAAGTGATGGTACGGTAGCGATATGGGCAAGCGATTATGACATAGGCAGTTTTGATAACTGTAGTGAGGTCAAGACCTTCTTCAGAGATGAGGACGGTATAGTATCTCCAAGTTTGACTTTCTCTTGTGAAGATATACCTAATGGGGTGTCGACTATTTTGCAATTAGAATTAATAGTAGCAGATGATGCTGGCAATGAGTCCATATGCAACGTTTCAATTAGAATCGATGATAACAACGATGTGTGTACAGATTCTATCGTTGGGATGGCAACTATAACCGGTCAAGTAAGTACTGCATTTGGTGATTTTATAGAAGGCGCACGCATCTCCCTCAATGGTAGAGATGTAACAACAACTGATGAGTCTGGTCTTTATGCTTTTGAAAATGTACCAATGGCGTCATCTTATAAAATAGAAGGGACACTCACAGACCGTCCTCTCAATGGAGTGAGTACGCTTGACCTTGTACTGATACAGCGACACATCTTGGCGCTTGAGCAGTTTGATATGGCGAGTAAAACAATCGCAGGTGATGTCAATAGTGATGGTAGAGTCAGTGCGTTGGATCTCGTAGAGTTGAGAAGATTGATCTTAGGACAATTGGATAACTTCCAGAATAATGATAGTTGGATATTTGTTGATCCGGCTCAAGACTTTGATAGTCCTACCTCACCATGGCCATTCATAGAGGAGATTGTAATTTTAGACCTCCTGGGAGACGCAGCTAATCAAGACCTATTAGGTATAAAGATCGGTGATGTTAATGGTAATGCAGAAACAAACAGTCTATTTGCAGGAAATAGAAACTATAATGAAACACAACTCTTGCTAACTGAGCAACAGTTGAAGAAAGGACAAAGGGTCACCATCCCTGTGTCATTAGCCGAACTTCATGGGCTTGTAGCGTTACAGTTTACTTTAGAACTGAACGGTGCCCAGATCAACGGCATAGAACGCTTGGGGCTTGACGTCAATAGCAATAATATAGCGATCCACTCAGATAGGGAGTTGACCTTAGCTTGGTTTGACCAAGAAGGAGTAGAGGTGGGAGGAGCACTGTTTGCACTTGATATAACAGCAACAAGAGATGGCTCTTTAAGTGAGATGCTTTCTATAACTGATAACATCACAACATCAGAGGTATACGATATGGACTTAGAGCCATCAACGTTATCTCTTACTTATGATAAGTCAGAGATCGCTCTAAGGTCGACTTTCGGATTAATGCAAAACGAGCCTAACCCATTTGCAGTTAATACTACCATCGGCTTTAATTTGCCGGAAGGCACTGATGCCACACTTTCAGTGATTGATATCTCAGGAAGAGTGATATATAGCCAGCAAGATTATTATACTGCAGGATACCATCAAGTAGTATTGTCACAAGAGCAACTTCAGTCAAGAGGAGTGCTTTATTATCAATTGAAAACTTCTACTCAGACTGCAACAAAGAAAATGATTCTTATAGATTAATTACTGCGGTAGTTCTAACCTAACTACCCAAACCCAAGGAGAAGTACTACTCGACAATGATATGTCGTGTAGTCTTACTTCTGGAAATGATAATAGATCGGCGGCTACTCTAACCAAGTAGCCGCTTTTTTAATTATAAAAGAATCCTAATTATAAAAAGATATGTCAATAGCAATTAGAAATTGCCAAGGAACGCACAATTAAGAATCTGAAATCACTGTAAGATTTAAAAGGATAGGATAACTACACGTTAAATCTAAAGTGCATCACGTCACCATCCTCGACGATGTACTCTTTGCCCTCCACACCCATCTTGCCTGCCTCTTTGACAGCAGCTTCAGAACCTAAGGTTACGAAGTCATCATACTTCATTACTTCTGCTCGTATAAAACCTTTTTCAAAATCAGTGTGGATGACACCTGCTGCTTGCGGAGCAGTAGAACCTTTTTTTACGGTCCAAGCCCTTACTTCTTTTTCACCAGCAGTAAAGTATGTGATTAAGTTAAGGAGAGCGTAACAAGATCTAATCAGACGATTGACTCCAGGCTCAGTTAGATTCATCTCTTCTAAGAACATCATCTTCTCTTCGTCCTCTTCAAGCTGGATGATCTCTGACTCTATAGACGCAGAGATTAAGATAACCTCGGCATTTTCTTGGCTAACATGTGCCGCCAACTTTTTAGAATGCTCGTTGCCATCTTTAGCACTATTCTCATCTACGTTGCAGACATATAAGATCGGCTTAGATGTCAGTAAGTATAGTTCTTTATATAACGCCTTGTAAGCGTCCTCTACGGGAAATGATCTTGCCGGTGCACCTGTCTCAAGGTGTGCTTGTAACTTCTGTCCCCATGCGAGATTAGCTTTGTCAGCTGGGGCTCCAGCTTTTGCTTGCTTGGCTAACTTCTCTACCCGCTTTTCAACAGTTTCTATATCCTTAAATATCAACTCTGTATCGATAACATCCTTATCCCTAACGGGATCAACATTGCCATCTACATGGATGACGTTGTCATCTACAAAGCATCTGACGACGTGTACAATCGCATCCACTTCTCGGATGTTGGCTAAGAACTGATTGCCCAGCCCTTCCCCTTTACTGGCCCCTTTGATCAATCCAGCAATATCAAGGATATCTACCGTTGTCGGTTGTATCTTCTGTGGGTTAACAATATCAGAAAGTGCTTGGAGTCGATCATCTGGTACAGTGATTACGCCCAGGTTAGGCTCCTTCGTTGCAAATGGATAGTTAGCCGCCAACGCCTTAGCGTTTGTGAGCGCATTAAAAAGAGTAGACTTACCTACATTTGGGAGACCTACGATACCACACTTAAGAGCCATGAATTGTTATTTTAAAAACGGCGCAAAGGTAGGGTTCTTTTCTGTCTCAAAAAATATCTTCGTTTTGATATAGTCAATTGCCTTTTCGATGATTCATTGAGTCTCAGTAATTAGCTAATACTTCAATTTTATTTCACAACTTTTTAGAAAAGTTGAGCAAAATCGTCGGATCTATTTTGTCAATTAAAAGTAAGTAGTCTGCTTATTCAGAAGGTTGGACCTCTCCTCGCTCTTAGTATAGTGAGGATGTGAGTCTATAGAATGTCTTTCTTTTAGGTCAGTGCGAGTCTGGTCGCGGCTCTATATCCTCCGTTGCTACGCTTCTTGATTGTCTCATAAGTCGTTTTGTTAGTTTTTGAGAAAAGAGTGGATAGTATGATTTGTGTTGCGGCCATGCTTGGATATGCTTAAAAAGTTGATAGAAAAAGCGCTTCCTCACCAGCAGGTACATAGACAAAACTATGATAGGATTGTCTGTTCGTAACTTTTATGCTGCGCTCTAAATCATTCGTTTTTGTAGGGCTTTTTTAAAAAGTACGAAATAAAAAAAATAGAACTAAATGTTAAGACATTCTTTGATGCTAAGAAGAGGTATTGTCTCCCTATATTGCTTCAAGATCATCATAACCACTAGGATAAAAACAAATACATATGCATAACTATCGCTTTTACTCGGTACTTGTCATCTCAATCATTTTTGGTCAGAGCCTCTTTGCGCAAGGCACGCAGTTGCTTAGACAGCCAACTATATCAGCGGACAAAGTAGTCTTTGCTTATGCTGACGATCTATGGATCGCTGATAGAGCAGGCGGAGATGCAGTAAGACTTACATCCAATGAAGGCTCAGAGATATCCCCTCACTTCTCGCAAGATGGAAAGTGGATCGCCTTCTCCGCCGAATATGGTGGTAACATGGACGTCTATGTTGTCTCTTCAGACGGGGGACATCCTGATAGGCTTACGTGGCATCCTGGTTATGATGCTGTACAAGGTTGGACACCCGAGGGTACTGTTGTATTTAGATCAGGTAGGATGGGACATCCGACAGAGACCAACTCGCTTTATGAGATAGATCCGCAGCGTGCTTTTCCAGAGCCATTGCATGTGACACGTGCTGCATATGGAGAAGTATCGCCTGATGGTAAATATCTGGCCTATACGCCGATCACCTCATGGGATCCCGAATGGCGGAACTACCGAGGAGGACAAGCGATGCCTATATGGATCCAAGATTTGCAGTCAGGTGCTTTAAAGACAACGCCACAAAAAGATAAAGAAAGGCATCTTGATCCCGTATGGATAGGATCTAAGATCTACTATCTATCAGAACGCGACTATGTCAGCAATATATGGTCCTATGATATGGCGACAGATACTGAGGAGCAGATCACTTTTCATAAAGTATTTGACATCAAGAGTTTAGATGCTCATGGCAGTGATATCGTGTACGAGCAAGGTGGATATCTACATATGTTGACCGGTGCGTCGGGGCCAGCAACTCAGTTGAGATTTGATGTAAAAGGTGATATGAACTTTGCGATGGAGCGCTGGGAGCAGGTCCAAGCTTACCAACTGAACGGTGCTAACCTATCACCTAACGGGAAGCGAGCGATATTTGAACATAGAGGGGAGATCTTTACAGTTCCGGCTAAGAAGGGAAGTGTTCGTCATATAACCAGTTCTTCTGATGTTGCAGATAGAACACCTATATGGAGCCCGAAAGGAGATAAGATAGCCTGGTTCAGCGACGCTAGTGGAGAGTACAAACTGATTATAGCTGATCAATATGGCAAAGTAGAAAAAGAGTACAGTGGTCCGGGTAACACATTTTACTTTGTACCCGACTGGTCTGCTGATGGTAGCAAGATAGCCTTCAGTGATACACACTATAACATCTGGTACATCGATCTCGGGACGGGCATATTTACGAAAGTGGACACGGACAGATATGCGCATCCTAATCGGACTATGAATCCAAAGTGGTCACCGGACTCAAGATATATCGTCTATCCAAAGCAACAGGATAGTCACTTTAAGTCTGTCTTTATATATGACACCGAGACGAAGCAAAAGCATCACGTTGTAGATGGTCTGGCGGATGTTGTGACGCCAGTATTTGACCAGAGCGGTGAGTACTTATATTATCTCGCCAGTACAGATTATGGATTGGCATCGGGATGGTTAGATATGAGCTCATATGACCCTTCAGTATCGCGTACGCTTTATGTAACTGTACTTCAGAAAGATGGCAAGTCACCCTTGTTATTAGAAAGTGATGATGAAAAAGTAACAGATAGTGATGAGGAAGAAGGTGATGAAAATGATCGTAAAAACTCAGACGAAGATGATGAAGAAACTGCTGAAGATGAAGAAGAAAAAGTCCAGATAGATTTTGATGGCATCCAATCTCGTGTGGTTGCAGTCCGTGATGTCTCTGGAGCGTATGAAGGACTAGAACGAGGGCCAGAAGGTCATGTCTTTGTATGGGAGATAGGAGAAGGTGGTGCTGACTTATCGCGTTATTCTTTTGAGGATCAAGAACTTACGTTGTATAGTAGTGGAGTTAATGCCATCAGAACATCAGCAGATGGTTCTAAAGTGTTACTAAGGTCTGGCGATCGTTGGAGTATCTCTGGTGCAGCTGGCAAGCCTAATCCTACAGATGATGGACTTAAGATGAATATCAAACTGAAGGTAGATCCACAAGCAGAATACAAGCAGATCTTCAAAGAAGGTTGGCGCTATATGAGAGACTTTCTATATGTAGATAATGTCCATGGCGCACCTTGGGATAAGGTATGGGAGTGGTACTCGCCATGGATCGATCATGTCCGTCATCGTACTGATCTCAACTACGTGATAGATATCATGAGTGGTGAGGTAGCGATCGGGCACTCTTATGTGAGTGGTGGTGACTTCCCAGATAAGGATAGAGTAGGAGTGGGCCTCCTAGGTGCTGATTATAAATTAGAAAATGGACTTTATAAAATAGACAAAATATACAACGGAGAAAATTGGAATCCGCAGACGGTCGCTCCATTGTCTCAACCAGGATTGGATGTGTCAGTGGGTGATTATATCACTGCCGTAAATGGAAAAAGTGTAACTGCTCAGGATAACATATATGAGTTTTTTGAAGAGACAGCAGGTAAGCAAGTTAAGCTTACCCTAAAGTCATCAATGACGGCAGAAGAAAGACATGTTGTCATAGAGCCAACTCGAAGTGAGCGATCACTTCGTACGGTAGATTGGATGGAAGCTAATAGAAGAAAAGTTGATGAACTTTCTAATGGTCAATTGGCATATGTCTATGTGCCCAATACTTCTGGAGCAGGATTTACAAACTTCAATCGATATTACTTCTCACAGCAAGATAAGAAGGGAGTTATCATTGATGAGCGCAACAATGGAGGTGGATCTGCAGCCGACTATATGATAGATATCATGGGCCGAGAACTGGTCGGTTACTTCAATAGTAAGGCTGGGGACAACCGTCCGTGGACAACACCTATCGCAGGTATCTGGGGCCCAAAAGTCATGATCATCAACGAGCGTGCAGGTTCAGGAGGAGACTTGCTGCCATACATGTTTAAAGCGAAGAATATAGGCCCCCTTGTAGGCACCAGAACTTGGGGCGGACTGGTTGGTACTTGGGATACGCCACCATTTATAGATGGCGGAAGAATGGTTGCGCCGAGAGGAGGGTTCTACGATGTAGATGGTAACTGGGCAGTAGAAGGCGAAGGCATCGCTCCTGATATAGAAGTGATCATGGACCCCGTAGAAGTCTTGCAGGGGAAAGATCCTCAGTTAGAAGCAGCTGTTATGGAAGCATTGAGATTGTTGCAGGCTGACCCGTTTGAGATGAAACCAGAGCCGGCCGCTCCGATCAGATCGAAGCGGCCTTCAGGCTGGGATAAGCAGTAGATCATCGATTGAACTACTTAGCGCATCTCTCTCTTTCTAATCGTGATCCAGCGATCATGACAGGTAACTTCATAGCCGATAACATACCGCGTATCGAAGAGAAGGAAGTGCCTGAAGATATCATGCAAGGTATTGTCTTGCACAGGAAGATTGATGCGTTTACAGATCAACATGATTCGTTTTATAAAGCCGTAGAGAAGCTTCGACCTCATCACAGGAAGTATGCACCAGTTGTCATCGACATACTCAATGATCATTTGTTATCTCATAACTGGTCGTTATTCTTTGATGAGCCAGAACAGGTCTTTCATGACTATGCCTATGATCAGTTAGAAGGACAATTAGAAAGATTGCCTCCTAAAGCGAGTAGACATGTACAAGCCTTGCTGGATTATAGATATCTACGGGCTTATAATTCTAAAGAGGGTTTAGAGGATATCTTGATGAGGATGGATAAGCGGACAAGGTTTCCTTCTGATTTTGCATCAGCGGCAGATCATCTCTTTGAAGACTTTGATTTTTATAATGATCTTTTTATAAAGTTGTTTGGCGGTCTTTTGATATTAGTTAGGGAAGAAGAGTAGGATAGAGACTAAATCTCCTATTGGACAACTTTCTTATGCGATCCTTGAGGTTATAGGTAGCTTTCTATTCTTCGGCTTAGAATTGAAAAGTGCTTGAAGACGTTTATTGCTCTTGGAAAGAAGAATGGTATCAAAATCATCCAGCCTATTGAGAGCCTCTACTGTTTTAAGTAGAGATTCAAAGGGTACCTTTCCAAATCGTTTGAATCTCTTTATGCTTCCATAAGAAACATATGATTGTTCTGCGAGTGCTAACAGAGTTAAGTTTGACTCCTTTTGTAGTATGATGACTTTTTGAGCTCTTGATTTGAGTATATCTGACGGAAGTTTGTTTCAGCTGTATTTGCCGATTAGGGCTAATATATTATCTAAATGTAGAGTAAGCGTTAATTATATTGGTTATTGTTGAGAGTTACGCTGCTGTAATTTAGAGGTGATTACCAAAATAGATGTGTGAATTACTTAAAGTTAACTTAAGCTTAATCTAATAGGATCAGAGCTGCTTAATGTGTACTAATTTCCAGTTAAATGGAAATAACTGTGCTATATCATCAATCATATAACCTTAGAACGTTTGCATCCAACTTGGCCTTGAAGTCAACGTTACTTTGTCTATTTTTTACAAGTTGTAGTATCATCTCAAATAAGTCTGGCCATAGTAATGAAGAACTCTCTCCTTATGCAAAAGAGTTTTTCTTGGAAGGACAAAAGCGTCTTGCTGACTTTGATAGAATCAATACGGAAATTGTCATTCAGTTTGGCGAACTCCCCAAAGGTAAGGCTGGATCATGTAAGAAGTTAAAGCGCTTGGTTACGATCAATCCTGATCTTTGGTACTTGATGGATAGCATACAACGTAAGGCTTTGGTATTTCATGAGCTGGCACATTGTGTCTTAGGTCGAGATCATGTCGACAGTGCTTTGCCACGCGGTGAGTGCGTTAGTTTGATGGTTGGAAATGCATCAGACTCGACTTGTTATTATGATTTTTATTCAAATGATTGGAAAGAGTATTATTTAGATGAGCTGTTTGGAGTGCGAGATAGAGTTCCTAAGTGGTACAATGGAGATGGGGTAGTATCCGATAATGATTTAGAAGACGTTGTGATGGATACGACTATAATCAATAATTTTAATAGTAGGATACCCAAGGGCTTAATTAGGCAGGACTATCAGATAACCATTGATTCTTTTAATCAAGACAGCTTGGTCACCTACATCAACTTGCGATGGGCAACTTTTTCTATAGATATAGATGTAGCGGAAAGAACAATGGAAGTACAATTGCTTCATGGTCATGGTGAGAGAATAAAGAATATCGTTCCAAGATTATTTAATACTGACCAAATTTCTAATTTGACAGCATCTATAACATTAAGAAAGAAGGGTGGCTTTTATGATATATTTTTGAATCATCATTTAGCCTACAGAAGTAGCACAAATTCTTTGGCAAAAGATCAAGGCGATATCTTTGGTATCATGATGTTCTCTGATGAATTAAGAATGACTAATTGTTCAGTGAAGATCTATGGTGTGAGTACAGGACAATAGAAGATTAGAATTGACACTATTGGGTAGCAACAAAACAAGCATAGTTATTAGCCGTAGTGGGTTACTCTATGTTTTCTTCAAATAACTGAACGCATCGGAAAGATGAGAATCCACTTTTATTAAGCAGAGGTCCAAACACTCACTTAGTTTGACGCGTCCCTCTTCATAGCCGAAAGTTGAAGTCTCAGGTGTTATAAAATTTCCGTTGATAAACTTACCATTCTTTGGTAACAGTTGACATGTACTTTTGTACAAGTTGAAGATGTTTTCCTTGCTCAATAAATCATGCAGTCTTAGTCGTAATTATGATATTGGTACTAGGACTGACTCTCTTGGTCCAAGATGCTTTTGTCAGATCGGCTTGTGTAAATGAAATACGCTTTTGAAAGGCTTCAAGTCTCTGTGAAGCGATATATATTATGGGTCTCGAGATATCCAACACTCAGTAGATTGCATTTTCATTTCTCATTAAGATATGTTCAGCCAGATAACCTGGATCTATGTCTAATCCTAAAACATGAAGTGGTCGATTCTTACTGGCATCAAGATGGGATAGGATCAAATCATTAAGACTAACTCTTGCTGGTATCGGTACAAATCTATTAGACCACTCCTTTGCAAACTCCACTAGGTGAAATTGTTGTAAGGCTTGTATCTACATTGATTGAAAAGGTTGCCATTGTTAATGTTAAGATACAACTGACAGTTTGAAACCAATGTGATTGATTAAAAGGATGCTCATAGAATAGTATAATGAATAAGTAAAAGGGGCCAACATTTACGAAAGTGTAAGGAGCAGGCTTGTCAGATATCTCTAGTGAATGATAAAAGCCTTAGAAATATATACTCTGTTATCATCTTGAAAACTGGCCCAGTAAACGCCACTCTCCAATTGCTCTGTTTCTATAAATACTCTGCGCTGATCGCTTTTGACAGATTGAGTCATCTGGGTGTTGCCCATACTGTTGATGATTTTCATCTCTCCGCTCACGTGGATCTTAAATAACTCGATAGATAGTGGTTGATTGTTGCTGATTGGGTTTGGGTATATAATCAGGTCAATATCTGAAGTGTTGGACTGCAACTCTGATGTGAATGTGCCGATACAATGACAGTATGCATTATAACGATCGTTGATGGTGTATTGATTTCCATCGTCACAAAATTCTCCTATGAGTGTGTTATTGCAGTCTGCATCTGCTCTTGTATAACAGGGTACTCCTGCTAACTTATCTGTTATCACTTTTAAAAACTCAGTTGCTCTAAAAGATGGAGCCAAGGGCTGATCTCGCCAGTGAGGTTCTATCATGTTCATATTGTTGCCATCCCCATTCCATGCCCAACCAAAAAGAGGCCAGCCATTGACATAACATTCATCAATTATAGAGCACCAGTCGGCGCCTCCTGTCGCATTGTCACAAAACTCGCCAACCATACAATCAGCTCCTGTAGCGTCCAAGTAAGAAAGGTCTTCATGCGAGAGCCATCTTTTTTGTTCGATATTGAAGGCGCTCGTATAAACATGAATAGAGTAGATGATGTTTTGATCTTTAAACAAGTCATAGGCATCTGCAGCAATCTTGGTTGCCTGCCCAAACCCAGGTACATCAACGATCAGTGGATCTGAATAAAACGGTCTGATACTTTCTATAGCTTCGTTATAGGCGTCGGCATAATCTTTTGGGCTGATGTCGTGGCTGCCCCATTCATTCATTATGTTGATGATGACATGGCCTGTACTGGATAGGCTTGCATAGTTGTTTTTCCACCACATAGCAGCTTTCATCAGCTCAGTTCTGCTATCTGTACCCAGTTTTTGAGCATCGTGGTAGGTTGCTATGACTTGATAGCCATACTGATGTGCTTCTCTGATCCAAGTTCTGGCTTGGTTAGCTCGATTGGGCTCGATCTCGATACGTACAGCCTCTATCTCAGGGTGTGCTTGCATGAGCTCCCAGCCCATATTAACTCGACCATTGTTATAATAAGAGGCTTGTATATTGACACCGTTCTTTATGTCTAATGATTGACCCATAATAGCTCCGCTGACCGTCAAGAAGGTAACAACAAGTGCTTGTTGTATGCATCTGTAGACATGTTGGTGGCGATTAAGATTCACTTGCTAATATTTGGGTGAAGATTAACTCTGTTCATAAGATAACCCATATATAGACGTAATGGTTAGCAACAAGGTCATTTTTGTAACATATTGAATCTTTCGCGACATCTAATCGGCTTCTAAAGATATTAACATGTTAGATCTGTATATAAACCTCTATATCATCGATACCTTTAAGACATATGGCATACAAGAGTTGTAATAACTCTTTTTACTTTTGTGCTTTAAAAATTATCACTATGAAAATATCATCAATTCTATTATTCTCTCTGTTGGCCTCTTTTGCTCTATATGCGGACTATGATGAATCAGTAGATGGAGATATATCTGGAGACGAATTAAATCCAACAGTCATAGCATTAGTTAATGGCTCTAACGTGGTTTCTTTGTCGTCAGTTGATAGTGATAAGGACTATTTTACCATCACGGTTCCAGTTGGGGCAACATTGGATGCACTAAATCTTACAGAATTTACTTCTGCTAATGTGGGTTTTATTTCATTTGTAGAAGGTTCAACCTTTTCTTCAAACCCTGGTATAACTGATTTTTTGGGCTGGGACCATCTCGAGTTACCTTTGGAAGATAAACTTCCTGTGCTCGCTGCATCTACATCTACAGGAGCTATGGGCTTTGATATACCCCTTCCATCTGGCACCTATACTTTTTGGTCTCAAGAGACGGGTTCTACGCCAACGTCATACACGATTGACTTTGTGTTATCTGATGCAGCAGTTTCAGCTGTTCCGACTCTTTCAGAGTGGTCGGTGATCGTATTGTCACTATTGATGGCAATTTTTGCATTAATAGGTGTTAGAAGCCGTTCGTTGAATGTAACTTAGAATAGAGCTGCTGAGTTTACAATAGCTTTCTTTTTAGGTTTTTTTGATACTTCCAACTTTGTGAGAGGCATCTTTTCAATGTATTTTTCAGTTTTTCTTGGTTGTTGCTCCTAACTTCTCAACCTCAATCCTTATAAATTCTGGTAGATAACTTGGTGTGCAGTTCTTAGCTACTGCTTCTTCTTTATACAGACCGGTTGTTTCTCCGATAGCGATGCATCTGTCTCGATATACTTCTTGCCACTTACCGATCTGTCCAGCGGAAAAGTTCATGGCCCATTGTACCTCAGGGACTTCTTTCAGGAGATTTTGCTCAATAGTATCTAACGGGGACTCTGTGTTTGTTTGATCTGTTTTCCCCATCCACCTTAGTCGAGCCTGATAATACCAATATACGCGCCGCTGTAATGCAGAAGGGCTGTCCGCCCATGATAGTTTAAGTTAACAAATCACTGACACACTTTCTGAAACAGTCTCAACAGATATGCTGTGATATATGTTGTTATGTTCCGGATTTCATTCTGTAGTTCGTTCCTGCTCCTTTACCATTTTTTTCAATCAATTCTTTTTCAAGAAGGGTATTTATTATTCTTTTTAGTGTTGCTCTTGGTACTTGAGAGTCTTCACTAATTTTACTAATTTTTGCTTCTGGGTTATTACAAATAAATATATAGACATTTTTCTGTTTCGGACTCAAGTCAGATTCACTAATTTCTAATTTTTTGTTTAGCTTATGTATTAAATTTTTGAGTGAGTCTAAAAAGAATTCAATCCATTCGGTAATATTTTCATTTGGTCGTTTTGCCTGACAATTTCTGAGAGCTTGATAATATTTCTTTTTCCTTTTCTCGATTTCGTGTTCAAAGCTTATGTATTCAACCCAATCGTACCCATTTTGGAGTAATAATAATGTTGTTAAAAGCCTACTTAATCTTCCGTTTCCATCTTGAAAAGGATGAATACTTAGAAATTCGTATACAAATGCTGCAGTTTTAATAATAGGGTTTATATCATCCTTAGTTTCCATCCAGTTTACTAAGCTTTTCATCTCTTCATCTGTGGCGAAACCTGGCTCTGTAGTTTTAAATATTATTTGAGTTGAGCCATCTGGAAAAGTTGCTTGAACTGCATTTGAATGTTGTTTGTACTGACCTCGATGCCAATCGTCTTTATCACTGATTTTTAGTAATACATTGTGAAGGTTCTTTATAGTAGATTCGGTTAGTCTCAACTCTTTTGGAGATTCTGTT
>CALDEM010000085.1 GCA_937942435.1 uncultured Saprospiraceae bacterium | reverse complement strand
CACTTTAACAAGAGTTACATAATTTAGCTACCCATAAGGATTAGAAGTAAAGATGTATATCGTCGAAGGCAAAATCGTCAGCTCAGAACTGTTCACCACCCAATTCATGTGCAACCTTGATAAGTGCAAGGGTGCATGTTGCTGGGAAGGAGACTTTGGTGCGCCAGTTACTGAAGAAGAGATAGAGGCCATGGATTCTATCAAGGATATCATCCTTCCACGACTGTCAGCAGAATCAAGAGCAATCATAGCCGATCAAGGCCAGTCCAAATATGAGCAGTACTGCAGCAGTGATGTCACGCCCTTACATAAGGATGGTTCATGCGTATATCTTGCTAAAGATGATAAGGGTATTGCAAGATGCGTATTTGAACAAGCTTGGGAGGAAGGATTAACTGACTTTAAGAAACCTATCTCATGCCATCTCTATCCTGTCCGAGTAAGTGAAAACGCGAGCAGTAAGTTTGAAGCACTCAACTATGACGAGTGGGAGATCTGCAAAGCGGCCTGTAGCTTAGGCGAAGAGATGAAGATGCCAGTTTTCAGATTTGCTAAGGATGCGCTGATTCGCAAATATGGTGAGGAGTTTTATGAGCAGTTGGAGGCGCTTTATGAGGTTTATTTTGATAAGTAGGTTAGAACAACAAGTTTTAATATCATAAGAGAATAGAAAGGCCATCTTCTTTACCTCATTCTTCTTCTTGAGTAGTGCTTAAAGTATCTTTGTTCAGAAAGTCTAAATAGTTATCTAACGTGATTCCTTTCCTTTCACTGTCGGGATATGCATTTTGAAATGACTTGCTAAATTTTATTTTTTTGTGCTTGTTCCATTTGAATTCATAGGCATGAAGTATACCGTTGTACTCTTCTATGTAGTCTATTTCTTGTTGAGCATGAGTACGCCAGAAGTAATCATTTGAAAAGAGTCGGTGATATGATTTTTGTTTCATACGCTCGATGATGAGATAGTTCTCCCATAAGGCACCTTTGTCATTTCTCAGATTGATTGGGTTGAAGTTTTTTATTACTGAATTGCGTATGCCTAAATCATAGAAATAAACTTTTTTGCTCTTTTTTAATTCATTGCGGAGGTTCCTATTGAATGATGGTAGTTGAAAAAGTATAAATGCCTTCTGAAGCAGGTCCATATATCGTTGTACAGTCTCATGATTGAGTCCAGTCAATTGGCCCAGTTCATGATATGATATTTCATTTCCTATTTGAAATGCTAGTGCCTGGACAAGTTTTTCTAACACTTGCGGCTTTTTTATATCATGCCAGGTGAGCATATCTCGGTATAAATAACTTTCTGAAAGCTCTTGGAGTATTTCGCGTTCAGCTCCTGGATTGTTCACAACATCTGGATAGGAGCCATAGATTAATCGATGCGCTAAAAGTCGTTTTTCATCTATGAGTCCATTATGCCTTATGAGCTCAACTGCACTGATCGGATACATGTTGAGCTCCCATTTTCTACCAGTCAATGGCTCATTGATAGTATTGGCCATCTCGAAAGAAGAAGATCCAGTGACGACGACCTTGACATCAGTAAGTTGGTCATGAATAATTTTTAGCAGTATACCGATGTTTTCTACGCGCTGTGCTTCATCAATAATCATGATCTTATTGTTACCGATTATCTGCTTTATATAAGTCGTATTGTGATTACTTAATATCTCCCTGATGTCGGCTTCATCAGCATTGAACCAGCTTGCATTCTTGGTGTCGAAGTAGTTTTTTAAGAAGGTTGTTTTGCCTACTTGACGAGGTCCTGTAAGGATGACGACCTTGTGATCTTGCATTTTTTCATGAAAAAGGGTTTCAATGGCTCTAGTTATCATAACCTAAACGTGCGGATTGAACCGTAAAAATAGTATAATATTTGCGATTACTCCCGCAAATGTTCCTCATTAGATGGAAAGTGTCGTGTTTTATTAGGCTATTTATAGAATGAAAAAATGAAGAATTTGAGCCTAAATTTGAGTGGCTCCTACCTACATGATTATCAATATTTGGTGTAAGCCAAACCTCATTTATGGGTAGATATATACCCGACACAACGCCATTTGATAAAAGCGGCGAAAGATGTACCTTTGCGCATCTTTTTCGAGAGGAAAAGACCCAATAAAATCATAACGTAAAGAACTATGGCCTTAATAGGAAAGATAAGAAATAACATGTGGTTGGTGTTTATCATCATAGCACTGGCTACAGCATCATTTATTCTCATGGATGCGATGGGCCCTGGCGGCGGCGGCATGGGAGGTGCAAACGCGGGAACACCAATCGGTATCGTAGGTGGTCAAAAAGTAAGTCAAGCAGACTTTAATCGCTCCAATGAGTTCTTGTTTGGTAATGTGCAAGACCCAAATGCGAAGAGAGATGTACTCTGGAACTACTACGTCGAGAGTGGCGTCGTCAACCAAGAGGCAGAAGCACTTGGTATGGCAGTCGGTAGAGATGAGTTGATGGATCTCCAGTTTGGTGCTAACATGAGCCCAGTGGTCAGAAGCAACTTTGCGACTCGCACGGGTCAGCTTGATGTAAACACATTACAGCAATTCAAAAACATCCTGGAAAGTGGAGATCAGATCGATCCTCAACGTGCCATGTTCTGGGGAGAGCAGGAAAAGCAGATCAAGAAAGAACAATTACAATCTAAGATCAGCAGCTTAGCATCAAAAGCAATCTACACGCCTAACTGGTTGGCAGAAAGCGGCTATAACGAAGAGAATGGAAGTGTCGATATGGCCGTAGTTAAGATACCATTTGATAATCTCCCTGCTGGAGACTTGGCTGTGAGTGATGCCGATGTCAGCAACTATATGGCTAAGAACAAGGATACCTATGAGTTGAAAGAAGAGATGCGTCAAGCTAGCTATCTGACTTACAACTTAGTACCGAGTGCAAAAGATAGTGCTGATTTATTGGTCCGTATGAATGAAACGATCGAAGGCTTCAAAACGACCGAGAATGATTCTATCTTTTCTCTTGCTAACAATGGTTTTTATAGCACAGGTTATGGTAAGGCAGCTCAGTTAGATGAGTTCTACACTGATAAGGTAGGTGCTTTTGAGATCGGCCAAGTTTATGGCCCTTATATCGTTGGCCCAAGCTATCAGGCGGTTAAGTTGATCGATAAGAGAGTTTTACCTGATTCAGTAAAAGCAAGACACATACTTAGAAATGTTGCTCCAGGTAACGTAACTCAACTCGACGCTGCTAATGCGCTTATAGATAGTCTACAGACAGTACTAACAAGCAATAAATCAAAGTTTGCCGACTTGGCAGAGGAGTTTAGCCAAGATCCAGGTAGTAGTGCTGAAGGTGGAGACTTAGGATATTTCCCGCAAGGAAGAATGGTGAAGCCGTTTAATGATGTATGCTTCTTAGATGGAACAGAAGGCAACCTTTATAAAGTACAAACTAATATCGGTGTACACCTTATATATATAGAAGATCAAAAGTACTTAGACAGAGAGCCAGGCTACCAATTGGCTTATGTAAGTACTCCGATCCTACCAGGTGATGAGACTCAGACAGAAGGTTATGATCAGATGTTAGAGTTGATCAGTACTTATCCGTACCTCTCAGATCTTAAGACGGCTGCAGCTTCTAATCCAAGAGTGTCTGTTAGTACTTCTGATAACATTGGCATCAATGGCCATCAATTAGGTGATCTTCAAGGAAGTAACACTTCTAGAGAAGTTGTAAAGTGGATGTTTAATAACAATACAGAAGTAAACGATGTCTCTCAGACCGTATATGAATACACAAACCCAATATCATTCTACCCAGAGAAATATGTAATCGCAGGATTAGAAAAGGTCAATGCTCCAGGGATGATGAGTGTTGCTGATGTGAGAAGTCAAGTAGAGTTTGCCATACTTAATGAGTTGAAAGGAAAAAAAGCAGTTAGCGAAATATCAGGAACTGACTTAGGAGCCATCGCAAGACAATATAGCGCAACGGTTGATACAATTAGAAGCGTCAGTATGTTAAACAACTTTATACCAGCGCTTGGAAATGAGCCTGGTGTACTGGGGGCAGCATTTGGTCAAGAGAATGGTTCTGTATCAGCACCAGTATTAGGTAACAGTGGAGTATTTGTTGTGAAGACTTTAAATAAAGCTGCCGCAGGAGAGATCACGGGTCTTAGCTTTATCAAGAAGACGATGGCAGGCGGTAAGAAGTCAGCATTACAATTTGGATTGTTAGAAGCGCTAAAGGGTCATCACGAAGTGAAGGATAATAGAAGTGTGTTCTATTAATCTTAAAAGCTTTTAAAGATATTAAGAGAGGGGATGATGTAAAAATCATTCCCTCTTTTTGTTTTCATCCCTTCCTTCATCTTTACCATAGGTAAGGCGGCTTTCCCGCTCAATGGAAGGAAACAATGGCGATCTAATTCTAAAATGTCTGTCCTCCGTTTTATGGCTCTCAAGAAATAATTTGTGCAATATTCTTCAAAGGGTTGCTATGGAGAATATGAAGCGGCGGTCAAGCTGGACATGCTCATTTTGAAGATAGTCAGCAGTCCCATATGCACACTATAGGATGAATGAGTAAACGTAAAGTTTCTGTAATTGCAATCCACTTCATACTGACAGTGAAAATAGATTCTCCGCTTTTGCTCAACTTTTCTAAAAAGTTGAAAGAATAAAAAAATAAAGCGATATCGAATATCATTCTTAATAGAGAATGGCATGTCGACTATGCCTTTCTTCGTAAAACCATGCTATGAAATCTATAAAGGTTAAGCTATTACCAAATATTACCCCTCTTTTCTCTGTTTTAGTCAAACAAATCATGCTTATGAAGTTCTGGATAATTGTCGGCACCTTATTATCTCTGACAGCTATCAGCTGTAGTGACCTCTCAACTGTCAAAGACTACAACGACGATGGCTCAGTTTATCGAACTTATCAAGTAGATAAAGACTCATTGATACAAGGTAAATACGTCGTCTATTATGATGGCGAAAAGAGCCAAATCTTTGAAGAGGCTTCTTATGTAGATGGAAAACTTCATGGCAAGCGAACTTTATATTATGACAATGGGGTAGCTGAGATTGAAGAGCATTATAATGAGGATGTACTGAACGATACATTGAGTGTCTATTATCCATCGGGGCAGATAAAGCGCAAGTCGAGCTATGTGAATGGAGTCCTGTCAGGTATGGTGTTATCCTACTATGAGACTGGTGTCTTGAAGGAAGAGGCCACTTTCATAAATAATATGGAGAATGGCCCCTTTACAGAATATCACCCCAATGGAAAGCCTAAATGGAAAGGTAATTTCTTGAATGGCGATAGCGAATTTGGGGAGCTGTTGGCGTACAATGAAGAAGGCACTCTGATCCGAAAGATGATGTGTGATAGCAATGCCGTTTGCTCGACATTCTGGACGTTAGAAAAAGGCGATCTTTAGGGATCAGAATAATCTAAGTGCTACATTATAGTAAGAAAGGTATTAGTCTAAGGTCTTGGGCCATGGCATTGTTGATGTTAGGGTATCTCGCCGCTGATGGTCAGATAGGAGGACTGTATACTTTTGACTTTCTTAATCTAACCTCATCAGCTCGATCAACGGCGCTCGGAGGTTTCCCGATTGCGATAGCAGATGACGACATAGCACAAGGCTATGCTAATCCGGCACTGATCAACGAGAAGATGTCTCATCATCTCTCTATCAATCACAACTTCCACTTTGCAGATATCTCACACGGTTTTATCTCTTATGGATTAGCTATGCCGGATAAGAAGTTGTCTTTTATGATAGGAGCTAACTACATCAGTTATGGTGACTTCGATCGAAGTGATCTCTTTGGTAATCGCAATGGACAGTTTGCTGCTTCGGAGAACGCTGTGACGATTGGTATGAGCAGACAGATGGATGAGAGATTGAGTCTGGGTGTTAATCTTAAGTATGCCAATTCCAACTTTGACACCTTTGGTTCTTCAGGATTGGGCGTGGATATTGGACTCCATTATAACAATCCTGATAAAAATTCTAATTGGGCCTTTGTCATTAAAAACGCTGGAGGGCAGTTTTCTTCTTTTGATTTAGAAAGAGAGGCCTTTCCTATTGACATACAATTAGGATATGCGAAGAGGTTAGAGCACTTGCCATTTCGATTTATGGTTACTGCTCATAAGTTGCAACAATGGAATCTTAGATCTCCAATTGATGAGTTGATTACGACGTCATTTATAGGTCAAAATCCTCAATCGGCTTCTGGGCTTTCAAGAACTGTGGACAACTTTTTTAGACACCTTGCTTTTGGAGGAGAGTTATTGCTGGGTAAATCTGAAGTCTTCAAACTTAGATTTGGATACAATCATCTCCGCAACAAAGAACTTGCGGTAGAAGGATTCAGAAGTTTAAGTGGATTTAGCTTTGGATTTGGATTTAAAGTAAAGAAGCTACGCTTCGATTATGGGGTAGGGCGATACCATCTTGCGGGTGGCGTTAATCACCTAAGCGTAGCTCTTGATCTCAATAGCTTTTTTAATAAGTTATAAATTAACCTTTATAATTCATCAGGCCCCTCAAGTCTGGAAAGTTGTTGACATAATAGACATATTGATCATCAGTCAATCTGCGACCATTGTAGTAAGCTACCACCTTTGCATCTGTAAACCCTAGCCTATCTATATCTCGCTTGACTTGTAAGGCATCAGCAAAGTTATCGTAAAGACCTATCGTATAAGCATAGAGGCCTGTTTGCTCATTCTCTTCAACACTTGTATCATTGAATAAATCCAAAGCCTTGCCTCTATACATCTGACTCACTACTGCTATTTGTATTTTATAAATCACCGCATCTTCTACTAAAGTGCTATAAAGATCATAGCTGATGTCTTTAGAATAGTCGGGTACTGCAGGCGTTCTTCTTTCTAATTGTGAAGCTACTTTATCGTAGTTGAAAAACTTAACTTCTACCCTAGAATTGTATAGTCCTGCATATTTAGGATCTCCACCATCGGACTCGCTTTTTGCAATTGGATAATTATCCGCTACACCTTTGATATGTATCCTCTCTTCAGAGATGCCTTTACTTTTAAAATGCTGTTGTAAACGCTCTGCAATTTTTAAAGAAGAGAAGAGTTTATATTCCAATATACCTTCTTCCGTAGAGTGACCGTTGAACTCCGCTTCTAAGTCTGGATACTCGATCATCAGGTCGACGAGCGATTCTATGTTATCTATGTTTTTATCATTGATTAGATCAAGACCCGAAGAGTAGTAAATAGGCTCATAGCTCCCTTTGACAGTGATCATATCTTCACTAATAGTTGTAGCTCTTTCCCCTGGAGGGATAGGTTGCCTAACCACTTCTTCAGCAACAGTATCAAATGTCTCGGGTTCTTCTTTTATTACTTTTGTTGGTGTTGCAATTGCTATCGGAGTGTCATCTTTTGTGACTTCCATTGACTCAGATGCTTTTGCTATATCAGTTCCTTCATTCTGTTGGGATCCATCTCTCGTTGTGATATCCTTTTCTATGACAGGAGTCACTGCTGGTTGGGACTTTTCATTAGCTGTAGCTATTGGTTCTACCGTAGCTTCGTTAGTGACTACTGATTCTTTGGCTGGTTCTACAGATGACGTATCGGCAATAGAACTCGCTGCAAGGTCTTTTTCTAATCCTTCAGCGATCTCGATATCGTCTCTATCGGTGATTTTATATTGTAAGAATGCTAACTCCTCAACTCCATATCCTTGCGATCCTTGTGGATCTTTAAATCTTATGATGTAGTTATCCTTACCGCCAAATGAATTCTTTCGATCAGAGGTAATCATAGCTGTCAGGCCATCATAAGATAAGCTATAGTGAGAGTCATCGCCAGGAGAGTTGATCGGCATACCCATATTCTGGGGCTGCTGCCACTTGTCCGCCTCGTATAGATATTTGCTGACAAAGACATCTAGGTTGCCGATACTCTCATCGCGATTAGAGCTAAAGTATAGCTCTGATCCATCATAACTGAGATAAGGGCTGACCTCGTCATATGGGCCGTTGATCTCTGGCCCAAGATTAATCGGTGAAGACCAAAAGCCATCCTGATTAATGGAGGCATAAAGGTCATAGCCACCATAACCTTGACTCTCTTTGCTTGAAAACAACATTACCTTGTCATCAAAAAAGAAAACATCACTATTGATCAAAGATGTAGTAGCAGGTATGCCTACTGGTTTAGATCGAGTCCCTTTACCGATACCTTTATTGAGCATTATGTCACCTTGATGATCCTTGCCTCTATAAAAGTAAACTCCGTCAGCAACCGGTGTAAATCCAAGTAGGATATCGTTGTCACTTTTGTTGATGATGTAGGGCATACGCTTAGGCTCTGACCATTCTCCTTCAGTCTTTGTTACCCAATAGACATCAAAATCACTTGCTTCGAGGGTCGAAGTTAGATTGGGCTTATTAGAAGTATAGTAGTATTTACCTTGAGTGCTAGGGCTCTCTACAAGTCCTATCTCATCATATGCTGTGTTGACACCACCTGGGAGTTTTTCAACTATGGCCAAGGGATTTTTATAGTATAGATCGATCGCGCGTCCACACTGCTTGATCAACTTTCTGACAGACGGCCTTATGATGTCATCCTCATCAATCTCCTTGAGATAGTTTTTATAGTATGTTGCGGCTATAGCAAAGTTGCCTCTATGATGTTGGATTAACCCCGTGTAGTAGTCAACTTCTGGATTGGTATATCCATACTCCCAAGCACGTCTGAAATCTTCGAGGGCGTTATCTAACTGGTTGATCTCATAATAGCAGACCCCACGTTTAAATAAGATGGGAGCACTGCTACTGATCTTTTCTATCTGATTATAGTAGATGAGGGCTTCACGAAAGTGATCTTTCTCAAAAGCCTTATTACCTTCTTTGAGTGGATCTTTCTGACCATAGATCTGCGAAGAAAAAAGTAGGAATATGGCGAGCCAAAGCCCTGCAAAACAAGTCTTAGAGCGGTCGGTTATTATCAAATGTCTCAATATAATGCGCTATTCGATTTAAGAAGACGCCACCTTTGTATCCATCGATGACTCTATGATCAAACGATAAAGATAAAAACATCATATGACGAATAGCTATTATATCTCCTTCTTGTGTCTCTTGGATCACTGGTTTTTTCTTTATAGCACCTAATGCGAGTATAGCCAACTGAGGCTGACTGATGATAGGAGTGCCCATAATATTGCCAAAAGTCCCAATATTACTGATCGTAAATGTGCCCCCAGTTATCTCATCCGGCTTTAGCTTGTTCATCCGAGCACGACTTGTGAGATCGTTGAGTTTTTTAGCCAATCCATGAAGATTGAGCTCACCTGCATCTTGTATGACCGGTACGATAAGATTGCCATTGTCCATCGCCGTTGCTATACCGAGATTGACCGCTTGCTTGATGATTAGGTTGTCGCCATCAAAAGATGCGTTGATCTCAGGGAAGTCCCTTAGGGCTTTGATGACCGCTTCCGCAAATAATGGAGATAGAGATAGCTTTTCGCCAAATCTCTTTTGGTATTCGCCCTTAACTTGATTACGCCACTTAACAATGCGTGTTGTATCTGCTTCAATAAATGTTGTGACATGGGCAGAAGTCTCAAGCGAGTTCATCATATGAGCTGCGATTACTTTACGCATCCTACTCACCTTGATGACCTCATCACCCGCTTCTGTCTTAACAGATTCTGTGTTCGGTTTACCATCGTTTGTGGTTGCAGATGGGCTCGTTTGCTTAGAGGTTGCAGCCTTTTGCACGTCATGCTCACCGATCGTCGTAGCTGCTCTTTTTATGGATGAGGTGGACTCAAGCTTCTTGAGATCTAAATAGTTAAGCAAGTCAAACTTCGTGATTCGGCCATCCACACCGCTGCCCTTGAGTTGATGGAGCTCATCTATGCTGATGCCTTCTGCTCTAGCTATGTTGCGTACGAGGGGGCTATAAAATCTGCCTCCGACACTACTTGGGATTTGATCTGTTAGACTTTTGCGAGACAGCTGCATCGCCGTCTTACTAGAAGCAGCTGTAGTCGTTGTCAGTGGTTCCGGTTTTTTTGTTGGGGCAGTAACTACTTTACTTTCTGTAGGTTCTGCTTCTTTTGCCTCTTCTTTTTTCTTAGGAGCTGCAGGCTCACTGTCAGATTGTGCTGTGGAGATGATGGCCACGGCTTGACCAATAGCGACTACTTCATCGACTTGACATAATATCTTTGTTATGACTCCGGAGACGGGTGATGGGACTTCAGAGTCAACCTTATCAGTAGCAATCTCTAGTATAGTCTCATCTTCTTGGACCTGATCACCAACATTTTTAAGCCAAGTTATGATAGTAGCTTCAATAATGCTTTCGCCCATCTTTGGCATTATCATTTCTACTTCAGCCATATTGTGATGCTCTTGGTCAGTTAAGACTGCAAATGTAGAAAAGAATGAACCAAAGATCAATGGACTGAATGTCCTACAATTTCATTATATACCGTTAAGAAATCTTCTTAGCTCATTGAGGGCTATGACCGATGTATATTTAATATTGAGATCGCGGTTTTTAACTAGTTGTAGTTTTTTTGTAACCAAGCGATCTTTACTTCCTATAGCAAGCCATATCGTACCTACTGGTTTTTCAGGCGTTCCTCCCGACGGTCCTGCGATACCAGATACTGCAACCGCAACATCAACTTTTAGGCGCTCGATTAAACCATTGACCATCTCAGTTACAGTTTCTTCACTGACTGCTCCATGGTTTTTAAGAGTCTCTTCAGATACATTTAGCTCTTCCTTCTTAACCTCGTTGGCATAAGCGACGATAGATCCTTTGTAATACGCTGATGATCCGGGTATCGATGTGAGTAGTCGAGATATATTGCCTCCTGTGCAGCTCTCTGCAGTGCCAAGTGTGAGGTCTTTCTCTTTAGCTATCTGCCCGATGACTTCTTCTAAAGTAGAATTGCCCAGAGCATATACAGCATCACCAAGTATACTGACAACCTTAGCTCCAAGGGCTTCTGTTTCGTTTTTGATAAGTACAGCGTCTGACCCAATAGCGGTCAGCCTAAGCTTAACAGAAGCCAAACCTGGTAGATAAGCGATGGATAAGAACTCTGGGAAAGACGCAACTATCTCCTCTATCTGTTCAGCGATATAAGTCTCGCCCATACCTGCTGTCTGGATGATGTAGTGATAGATATTTTGCTGTGTGTTGACGGCGTCGATCTTACTTAAGCCACCGTTCTTCATGAGTCCTTTCATTTCAGAAGGGACGCCTGGCATACTTAACAGAAACTTCCCGTCTTCTGCGAACCACATACCTGGTGCAGTGCCTCTTTGGTTTTCTATAAGTTCAGCTTTAGAAGGCATATAACATTGTTGTCTATGAGCTTCTGTTGGTTGGCGATTAGTACGACTGAAGTATGCTTCTATACGGTCATAAGAGCCTTGATGGAAAGTAAGCTCGTCATCAAAGTACTGAGCGAGACATTGCTTAGTGATATCATCTTTTGTAGGACCAAGCCCACCAGTGACGATGACCAGAGATGCCTGCTTAAAAGAATAATCAAGCCCATCTCTTATAGCCTGCTCGTCGTCACCTACAGACAACTTGCTTGTTATAGATACACCTATCAAGTTGAGTTCTTGACCCATCCAAGCCGCATTAGTATCTATAGTTTGTCCATTGAGAAGTTCATCGCCTATTGTCAATATTGCTGCATTCATATTTTCTACTTTCTAATTGTAATTAGATCACTTGAGATATCTCTCCATGGTTGTATGCGTGGATCGTTGAACTGTGGTCCACAAGTAGTCTACCTGAGTCATCGATACCTTTGATTGTCCCTTCAAGCTGAGTTTCTTCTTTTTCAAATATTGAAAGCTCATCTCTGCGAAATAACTTTTTCTGATATTCGCTAAACATAGATTTTGAATCAATGGGTAGTCGCTTATATCTTTCGTCGAGCTTTTGACACAAAGCTCTTATTATAATCTCTTTTTCTAATTGTTTGTCAGATTCTAAATAAAGAGATGTTGCATTGGGGACGTCATCGGGCCAAGTACTTTGGTTTACATTAAGTCCGATGCCTATGATAGAATGTCTGATGCTATTTCCTTGGATATAATTTTGGATTAAGATGCCGGCTATTTTTTTGTTCTTGACATAGACATCGTTAGGCCACTTTACCTTAGTTGATTCACTATAGTCGTTGACGACATCTGCGACTGCTAGGCTTGTTAAAATATTCAAGGCAAACTGATCCGCTACTTTTATAAATAATGGCGACAAAACAACAGACATCATTATGTTGAGTCCGATTTCACTTTCCCACACTCGACCATATTGACCTCTTCCCTGTGTCTGAAGATCTGCAGTGATCACAAGTCCTTCTTTAGCTTCACCCTTATCCAGAAGTCGCTTTGCTTCTATATTTGTGGAGTCCACTTGAGTAAAATGTAATCTATATAATCCTATCGTCTGATCAGAGGATATCATAAGTAAGAGCTACATGATGGCTCAAGGCCAATAGTATGATGACCATATCTCCTCTTAGATTTTTAATCGCTCGACTTACAGCATTTCGCAGAGATTGGTACTTCATCCCCAAGACTTCAGCGATCTGTTCATAATCAAGACCTTGGTAGAATCGTAGATATAAGATCTCCTTTTGTTTGGCAGTGAGTTTGTCAAAAGCTTTCTTTAGTTGCATGGCTTGTTCTTCACTTAGCTCTTGTGCGATGATCACCTCATCGATCGCTAACTCAACATCAAATGGAATCATATCAAAAGAATCAACAGACTGAGACCTGCTTTCTTTCTTGAGAGTGGATACAATCTTTCTTCTGAGAGAAGTAGCTAGATATCTTCTTATTGAGTCAGTTGGACCCACCGTCTCATGACGCTGCCAGATCTCTACGAATAAATCATGGATGCTATCTTCTACCAACTCAGTACGCTGAAATATCTTGCGCCCATAATTAAATAGGTATTGAAACTCTTGATCGTAGATTGTTTTTAGGGCACTTTTATTACCTGCTCTAAGGTCATCCCATAATTGTGAGTCTTTGATAAGCTGAGTTGTTTTTTCTGTACACAATGATACAGATTAATAAAACGCACAGATGTCAGTTTATTATGATTGATGTATTGTCATCCATGAATTCATAGATTTTTACTCTCTCCATGAATTCATATAAACTGGAGGTGATGGACTGCTTTACATTTGGATCAAACAAATACAACTATGGCAACCAAAAATTTATCAACTTCAGGATTCACGTATTCGTATGACTTTATAAAAAATGAGACATCAACCTTTAGTCCTATTTTTATAGTAAATGGTGCTTTTCAAAGCATGAAGTCTTGGAAGCACATCATCGCTGTTTTGAAAGATCAATACTCTATCATAGTTGCAGATCTGCCAGGCTGGGGCGATTCTGATCTGCTCCCGAGTATCTATGACTTTGATATGTACAATGAGTTTATCCGTGAGATTCTTTTGGAGGAGAGCATAGATAGAATTAACCTTCTGTCTTGCTCTTTTGGTACGCTGATCGCCACTCGCTTTGCCAAGAGCCATCCTAGTCTTATAGATAGTCTCATCCTCTGTAGTCCAATTTTGAAAATTAAGAAATCACTGAGGAAGCAATATCCAGAAATGAAAAATATCATCGAGGTTCAGAACTCGGAGGAACTTTCAAGGTTCTTGTGTAAGATAGGTTTGATCAATTGTAAAGCTGGAGCTAAAGGCAAGATTGAGCATTTTAGTACGCTGTTCGAAAGGTTTCAGAAGATGATATCGAGATGTAATCCCAATGAGTTAGGCAAGTTTTTAGAAAACACGAATCGAATCATGAACTTTCCAGAGCCTAATCTAAAGGAGATCGCTGGTTTGAGATCGATGGTCTTATCTGGTAAATATGACGAGTTTACTTCAGCTAAAGAATGCCAGAAAGTGGCAGCGCAATTTGACTCATGTGACCTTCATCTCGTGCCCAAGTCTGATCATATGTTTCTTCATGAACGACCTGTATATAGTGCGCAAAAAGTAGATGGTTTTATAAAAAGTATGCGTAAAGCCAGTGAGCATGTAGTCGGTAAGAAGATGCTGAGTCTCAAAGCTTCATAGACAGATGCAAATAGTGTGATATTAAAAATCAGAACAAGGGCACTCCAAGTACAAGTATAGTTAGTGATATGAAGAACAGTGCTCTTGTTTTTTAAACTATCGAATTAAGCTTAGTTATACTGATTTGCCTAAGATGTTGTATTCTTTTGCTTCGGGACCCTTCAAGGCATGAGTATCTCCACCAGTGCTAAAACCACCTTTTGCTAAGTCTTAACGCTGTATAAACTTGCTTCTTACTACATTAGCCCAAGATGCATGTTGCAGATACACTAAGATTTTCATCCAAGCTATCATTAACCAAAAGTGTTAATGCTTTAAAGCTGTTATCATCGTATTAT
>CALDEM010000084.1 GCA_937942435.1 uncultured Saprospiraceae bacterium | reverse complement strand
AGTTAGCAGCGCCAATGTTGTGGTTCTCACCAGATGAATCCAGACTATATGATGCAGACGGAAAAATACAACTGCCAGAAGCACTACCATACGATCAAAATATCAATCAGCCAGTTGTCTATTATAAAATTAGAAAAGTATATACGGTACATAAGAGAATAAGGCTGCTCAGTGGAGCAAGCATAAGCAATAGAAGTGAGAATTATGATCTATCTAAAATGGCGGCTCTCGAGATCGAGTATTACTTTTATTATAAAGAAGAGAACGGACTCGGTGGTCATCCACATGATCTCGAATCCACCCAAGTACAGATACAAATAGTTGCTACTCCAGACTGCCCAGATAAAAAGTATGCACTGGTAGCAAAACGCATCATCGCAAGAGCACATGGATTGTACTGGTTTGAAAATGCCCTTAATGTTGATGCACAAACCTCATTTCCAATTTCAATATTGGTAGAAGAAGGAAAGCACGCTAACTGCACAGATAAAAATGCCGATGGTGTTTATAACCCCGGATTTGATGTTACGGAAAAAGTAAACGATGCTTGGGGCGTAAGAGATATCATAAGTACTGGCAAGTTATTTTCTGGTCGCTTCCAGGCATGGATGGCCAAAGAGCGCAGTCCCAAATCACTCTTACTGCCTCCTAATGCCAGAGGTTCTGCATCATGCCAAAAGATACAGGCAAGATATCCTAACATCAGCATAGACAATGAGTACATCATAAAGCCTTTCCCAAAATTACCTGAAAACTATGGAGATAAGAATCTGAAAAAAATAGTCAAAAGTAAAAAACCTGAAAACTGGCCCATACTAGCAACCTCAGTTCAAGCCAATCAAAGCATAGTTAGACTCTCAAAAGAAAATAAGCTTAGAAATAAAATCGGAGTCTCCTACAGGTTTGATGAAGACAACAGTGTTAGTTTTTCTCTACCCTTGCTTTTGGTAAAGCATGTAGAAGCTCCTGCAACAGGAGGTTGGTTCTATCACAAACTGTATCTTGGCAATAATGACAGCACGCCTAATCAAGTCGCCAGATCTTTTGGACATCAGATCCAACATACCAACTCAGCTTCAAGATGGATAGATAGTTATATAGGCGTAGGTTACGAGTTTATAGATGTAAACGAAGAAGCTAACATCACTGAGCACGACCCTTTCTTAGTAACTGAGATAGGCATGAAGTTTCGCGTTAACATTACTAAGACCCCGTTGAAGTTTTTGAAACTCTTAGGTACTGACTACTGGGGCGTCCGATTTGGATGGAAAAACCTTGGTTTCAATCCATTTAGCTATAGTGGATTTGTAATAGAAGTTGGCGCTGGGGCATTTTGATCGAGGCTTTGGTTTTGTTATGATCGTCTTTGATATCTGCGCAAAATTGTTGCAGTTCTTGCTGAGTAGTTATCTATTCCATTCTGATTTCAACTCGTCTATTTTTACGCCTATCTTCCTCCGTCAAATTACTGTTTTTGGGAAAAGAATCACCTTTACCAATCACCACAAATCTATCCTCAGCCAAACCGTTTTCTACAAAATATGATTTCACTGCATTGGCTCTATTTTTTGAAAGTATCAAGTTAGATTCACTCGATCCGATATTGTCTGTATATCCACTAATAATAAACCTTCCGCTCTTAGATTTAAGAATTTCAATAATATCATTAAGGACTGCGAAGTGACTCGGCTTCAGTTCCCATTTGCCAAACTCAAATGCAATATCTTCAATTGTTACAAAGGGTAATTCTGATTTTGTTTTCAATTCATCTTTTACCAACTCGATCTTATCAATGATCAAATAACTACATGATTTTGGTCTTTCTCCCCCTCCTACAAGAATCTCACTGCCCTTTTGGGTATATCTTTCATTCGCTCCATTAAAATTACCTATGTATAAGTATCGTTCTCCGCCTTTTGCCCTATAATCAACTTCAAGTTGGCTCCATTGACCGCCTTGTATTTGTTCTTTATCTGAGTATATATCTGCACTATTTATCTCATAATACTTCGGCACTTTGGACTTAATCAATCTATCATTAGCAAGTCCTATAGTGATTTTCTCCAATCCAACAGTGCAACTATAGCCGGTTAAAAACTTAATCCTAATATTGTATACTGAATCTCTTGATAGAGGGGCTGACATTTTTGTGCCAAGGACTTCGCCACTTTTATCATCAAAGGCAAACCCAACAAAACCTCTACTCTTGATTCCTTTAAAGAACTTCTTATTGGTTTCCCATACAAAGTCCTTAGTTAGATTATTTAGGTTTATGATATCTGGAGTACCAGCCGTGGACTCCCAGTTAATAACACTGTCTCTTTTTAGTTCTTCAAAGTCTCCATTCAGAATCAAATTCTGACCTTGAGCATTTAAAACCAATAGAGATGTAAGTATTAGAATTGATGCTACTTTCATACTACTTTAATTTTTAATTACTACAGTACACTGAACTGTTTAGATACAAAGTCTTCCTTTACCAACAATAATCAAGTAAACGAACTTGGATATCGAGTTCTTATATCGAAAATGTGGGATTAATGACTATTAAATAGGCTAATCTATAGTTCAGACTTATTTCAATAACAGTTTTCAATTCGAAATTCAATAATGAAAATCCCATTAGATAGAAATGACTTTTGGTGATTACATCTATATTTTCGGCTATGATCTAATCCAGGATAACGAATAATGATATGTCGTCGTCTCTGTGAGGAACGAACAGATATGCGATCATATCTATTGTTATGCACAGGCATTTTTTCTTTAGAATTGAATATTTACTTCTGGATACTTATCCAATAAATCAGCAATAGAAATCACTTCAACTCCTACGAAAGACCCAAATGTTGGGATTTTCTTAAAGGCTTTATTGTCGTTTTGAACATCCGATTCTTCAGTGACTACATAAAATTCTTCATCCTTATTTTTTGAGTTAAAATCTATTCCGAAAAGTACTAATCTTGCATCTGCTGACTTCAAATATTGTTCTTTCGCTACATCATATTCATCATCATTGAAATCTCTTTTAGCCCTAGCGTTCATCATTTGATTGTCAATGATATTGTGAAATTTTTTGAGACTCGGCGGAATTAATAAATCTGTTTTTGCAATTACTTTGTGTTTCTTTTTCCAATCTTTATCATCTAGAAAGTCAAAAGTTTTTATCACTATCTTTTTCGAGGTGTATTTGCATTCTTCAAAGACTTCATCAATTATAACAATCTCCCCAGATTCAATCTTATCTTTAAATAGAGAAAAGAGTTTGCCTGTGCTATCAAACTTTAAATAGTAGCGAATCAGATATATCAATGAATTTGTATCTATAGCTACAGTCATTCGATAAGAGAATCAAATTTATAGGAATCTATATTTAGTCTCTTACAAACTTCATATTCGTTAAGTATTCCTTCAGTATATGCGGTTTGAATTGTAGAAATCAATAATGGTGAATTGATAGGTTTTGGAGCTCTACCATTACTCTTTTTACCCATTTCTTTATCAAGCAATTTTTGTCTTTCTTGTTCTTCTTTTCTTTGCTTGTAATTTAGTTCTTGCTCATCCTTGATAAGTTTATAATTTGAATAGGACAGCCTTTTGTCTATTAATAACTTAGTATAAAGTGAAAGAGTACTCAAATGAGTTTTGGAGGATATTTTTTCAATTATATCTGTGTGATAATCATTTGATGCGTTAGCCTTCTCTAATTTATCAAGTACCTCTGCATATCGCCCAGCTAAGAAATAATAAGCAAATTCATTACACCATCTTTCAATTGAGGTTAAATTATCAAATGAGGTAATATTGTATTTGACTTCTTCTATCTCTTCCTTGTCTAAGAGATAATGTCCTAGTTCGTGAGCTAAAGTGAAAATTTCTCTTCTGAAAAACTCTTGCTGTCTTTTTAAGACAATAACATTAGGTGATAAGTAAAATCCATTAATATTTGCCTTTTCCTTTTTGTTCCATGTTTCTACAAATTCAAATACTAAAATATTATTAACAGCAAACGTGTGAATTAGTGATTTTAGAAAGTCTCTCAAATAAGGTTTGTATTCATTAGGATAAAGCAAATTTCGAATTTCACTCGCTACTGCTATAGGAGAATTTGATGTCTTATAAATTGGAATAGTTCTGCTTAAGTCTAATTCAGCAAGTTTGGCTATGCCTGACAGCGAATGTTTCAATTCTTCGAATTTTCGCACAATTTTTTTCGCTCCAATATTTAGTTCAGAACCAAATACATCTTTTCTGAAAAAAATACTTGAACTTTTAGATACAGTAGGAACCTTAGGATCAAGGTAATAATGAATGCCTTTGTCAAATAACTTGTCAATTCGCTTTAGATGAGTGACTTTTATTTCATCGGCGAATATATCTTCCTCTTTTATCGGATTTACAAGGCCTTCACTTATGTGCATAAGAAAGTCTGAAAGCTCCATTTTATAGAGTTTCAGCAGGTATTTTAATCTTTCTATGTTGTGTTTAACCTTCAAGAATTTCTTTCCTTTTGTGCAAATTTAGTTCTCTATCCTCGCTTGTGCATAACTCGCAAATATCCAGTCAAAATGTCCCTTTTTGCCTAGCTTATCATAAAGATAAACCAAATTAACCTCGAGTTCATACATTAGGACTTCTTAGAAATAAATATTGGATCAACCACCTCAACATTAACCCCACCCATAGCCCCCATAGACATCTATTGTCTTATTTTAGCACCCGATGAAAATCCTCCATACAGCGGACTGGCATATAGGAAAGGTGCTACACAAGCAATCCCTACAAGAAGAGCATGAGCTTTTCTTTGACTGGTTGCTTAAGACCATAAAAGAAAAAGAGATTGATCTACTGCTCATATCGGGAGATATCTTTGACCTAGCCAATCCTGCCGCTAAGGACCGTGGGCTGTACTACAACTTCCTCAGTCAACTGATCGGGACTAACACTTCTGTCATCATCACTGGTGGCAATCACGACTCTATCGGCGTACTCAATGCCCCAAGCGAAGTACTGACTCGACTTAACATCCATGTCATAGGCGGTGCAACTGAACATCCAAGAGATGAGCTCATTGAGATCAAGGATGAAGCAGATCAGTTACAAGTTGTTGTTGCGGCTGTGCCCTACCTTAGAGATCGCGACTTACGTCAGAACGATGCCACCCACAAACAATCTACCAGAGTGGAGGCCATCAGAGCTGGTATCAAAAAGCACTATGACACCCTTTCTGATCTTTCTAAAGACTTATATCCCAACGTGCCGTTGATCGGTATGGGGCATCTCTATACCAAGGGATCCATCACCAGCGAAAGTGAAAGAGAGATACAGATCGGTAACACTGCGGCCGTAGAAGCCAAGCACTTCTCTGACACTTATGCCTATCTGGCACTGGGGCACATACATCGACCTCAAGTCATCGACAAAAATGAGTACATCCGATACTCTGGTTCTCCGATTGCTTTGAGTTTTTCTGAGCGCTCGGATGATAAGATTGTTCTCATCGTCTCTATAGAAGATGGTAAGGTGCTTTCGCCAAATGTTGTTTCTGTACCAAAGTTTAGAGCACTAAAGAAAGTATCAGGTTCATTAGAAAAAGTAACCGAACAGTTGGAGGTATATAAAAATGACGCTACACTGCCTACTTTTATAGAGATAGAAGTAAACGAAGCCAACTTCAGTACACAAGTCTTGGCGCAAGTGGAAAATCTCATCGCTCTGCATAAGGCTGATGATCGATTTATAATTTTAAAATCAAAGGTCAACTTTGAGCATGGGAGCAAGGACACGGCTGATCTCTTTACATCGGGCACCAATGTGGAAGACCTTAGTCCACAAGAAGTGTTTCAAAGAAAGTTAGATGCTGAAAGTATAACAACCGAAGAGCAAGCGACGCTCAAAGAAGCATTCAGCGAGTTATTAGAATATGTTCACGAACAAGAAGGGCTGTGAAGATACTCAAGCTGACATTTAAAAATATCAACAATCTGAAAGGGCATCATGAGATCAACTTTGATGCACTGCCACTTTCTGCTGCAGGGATATTTGCAATCACTGGGCCTACGGGTTCTGGTAAGTCAACTATCCTTGATGTTATCACCTTAGCATTATTCAATAAGATACCAAGATTTAAAAATGCTTCCAACAAAGAAGTTATCATCTCAAAAAAACAAATCCAAGAGCACGGCTCTATCATGACCCTACATACAGACGAGTCATATGCTGCCATCAAATATGAAATAAACGGACAATCATATACCTCAGAGTGGACACTTTCTAAAGCCCGTACTGGCAACCTGAAGGACTATGAGATGTTCATCTATGATGCCAATGACAAACCGCTTGATCTTAAGAAGAGCGAGGTGCCTACTAAGAATGAAGAACTGATCGGATTGAGTTATGGGCAATTTGTCAAATCTATCATACTATCTCAAGGAGAGTTTTCTAAGTTTCTAAAAGCCGATAAAAACGAAAGAGGCAAGCTGTTAGAAAACATAACCGGCACAGCCATATATAGAAAAATAGGCATTGCCGCTTTTCACAAAGAGAAAAATGCTCGAGAGGCCATAGACAAAGCAAGAGAAATAATAGGAGTGATAGAAGTGCTTCCTGACGAAAAGGTTAAAGAACTGTCATCATTGTCTGCCAGTTCTAAAAAGGAAAAAGAAAAATTTGACATAAGTCTTAAGCAACTCATAGAAGTTCAAAAAACAAAGCAAGGCATAGCAAAAGGAAACAAGGAGCTGATCGTCAAACAAGAGACGGCTGTTGATCTTAAAGAAAAAGAACAACTGCTTATGCCATACATAGAGCGATTACAAGTACATGAAAAGCTCAGTCCTGTCCAAGGAAAAATAGCCATCTACAACGACGCGATCGCCAACAAAAGAATCACCAACGAAAATCTAAGCTCCTACAAGGCATCTTACGAAGCGTCTCTTGTCAAATTAGAAAAGGTGATAGCCGAGATGACTGCACTCACTAAAACAAAAGTAGATCAATCGAACTTTAAGAAAGTCATGTCTTCTTTTGAAAAAGAGATCAATGACTACGACCGCGACTTGCAAGAACTCAAGAGTAGAGGTACTGAAGAAAGAAACAGAGTCAATCACAAGATCAAGACTTATCCCGATGCCATCAGCACGGTACCTGCAGAAGCAATAGGGCAACTAAAAAGAAAAGAGAAAGAGCTCAATGGCATTCTATCTCAATCACAGATAACTACCAAAACTGACATTGGGCAACTCAAAGAGCATCTTCGTCAACACCGAGAAAACGTTCTTACTTTACAAAGCATATATCGCGAAAACGATGTACTTGCTGGAGTCAAAGCCAAAGTCAAAGAAGTCAAACAACACCAAAGTGATCACGCAGTTAAGGCTAAAGAGTTAGCACCTAAGCTCATCAGTGAGAAAGAAGTAGGCCAACTACTCAAAGACAAAGTACAATTACTTATAAAGCAAAAGAGTGACGCTGAGCGCATCGAGAGATTAGAAGATATAAGAGCGCAACTCGAAGATGGTAAAGAATGCCCTTTATGCGGCTCATTGGATCATCCTTATAGTGCTCACTTACCTACCAAAGGAACGTCAGACATAGATAAAGAGATCACGTCAGCAGAAGAAGAGCTGTCATCTAAAAACAAGTCAATACTTGAATTAGAAAAGCAAGTAGCTGAGACAAACACTGTTATAAAACTAACTACAGAACAACTTAAGTCACTTGACACGCAACAGTCTGAGCTTTCTAAAAATATTGAGAAGCAAATCACCCAATACAAAGGCGATCCTGAGATAGACATCGACAACTTACATGAAGTTGTAAAGCAAGCACAGATCAAAGAAACCAATCTTGAAAAAGGCATCGGAGCCATCGAAGAGCAAAAAGCTAATACCGAACTTCAAGAGTTGTATGCCTCTTTAGCTAAGCTCATGGATACCTACAAATCAAAACACAAACTCCGACAGGAGAAGTATCAAGGAGAGGACATCACGACTCATTGCAATCAACTACAAGATCAATTTGAAGCGAGCAAAACTTCGATAGAAAGACTAAAAGTATCTATAGAAAAAGAAACCAAAGATCTCAAACGTGCAGAGGATCTGGTTAGCGGCATCAACAAAGAGCTCACACCACAATTGGCCATCTTAGGGTTTAGTAACCTGGAGCAAGTCAGTAGCCATATCCTTTCACATGTAGAAGTAGAAAAGATACGGTCCAACAAAGAAGAGCTTGCAAAACTGCTCACTTCCAACCAAACTGAAATATCTACTCTTCAAAAAAATGTAAAGGCCCTATCAGAAAAAGATACTAATCCTGATAGTACACTTGACCAGATCAACTTAGAAGTGTCGAAACTGGAAAAAGAGCGAGATCAATTAATTGAAAGAATAGGCGAGATCGGCACAAAACTCAAAAGAGATCATGACGACCGAAAGAGAATAAACGAAAAAGAAAATGAAATAAAAGAACTCACCAAGGCATATGACAAATGGGCCATGATGAAAAAGCTCATTGGCGATGCCAATGGCAACAACTTTGCCAACTTTGCACAGGGGCTCACTTTGCAAAATCTCTTGGTCTATGCAAATCGTAGATTGAAAAATCTATCAGATCGCTATCTCTTAGATAAAACAAGTCAAGAAGATACGCTCAATGTCATCGACCAATACCAAGGCAATATCAGAAGAGCGGTATCAACTCTATCGGGCGGAGAGTCCTTCTTAATCAGTCTGGCTCTTGCTTTAAGCCTTTCGGACATGGCCTCTAAGACTGTATCTCTTGACAGCTTGTTTATCGATGAAGGGTTTGGCACACTGGATCAAGAGACACTAGAGATCGCCATCAACACTTTAGAAAAATTGCAATCAGAAAGCCAAAAGACAGTCGGTGTTATATCTCATGTCACTGCACTCAAGGAGCGGATCAATGTACAGATCGTACTTAACAAAAATCCACAAGGCTATAGTGATATCGAGATTGTAAGCTAATCCATTTACTTCAAGTGAAGATGTGGATTATAAATGCGATATTACAGAGTAATCTAAAAATCTATTTAATGAGACTGATCATTTGGAGTGTCGCTACCCTACTTACATTTGCTTGCTCGACAGCTACCCAATCCACGAGTAAAAACCTCAAGAAGAACATCCCCGTCGACGAAGTACTATTTAAGCATGGTGTCGCGTCTGGCGATCCGATGTCAGATGCCGTCATAATATGGACGCGCTTATCTACTGATCAAAAGACAGCCACTGTAAAATGGGAGATGAGTGAATCTCCAGATTTCGGCTCGCTAGTCCTATCAGGCCTGAAGTCAACAGACCAAAGTGTAGACTACACAGTTAAGGTAGATGTGATGTCGCTCAAGGCCAATACTGTATACTATTATAGATTTATAACAGAAGGAAAGAGCTCTCCAACCGGTAAGACTAAAACGCTAGCAGTTGGAAAAACTGATCATGTAAAACTCGGCGTCGTCAGCTGTAGTAATTATGAGTTTGGATACTTCAATGCGTACAATGGCATGGCAGCTGCGGATCTCGATGCGATACTTCATCTAGGTGACTATATCTATGAGTATGGGCCTGACAAGTATGGAGATAAGAGCTTTTCAAGAAAACATCTACCAGCTAAGGAGATTACAACACTGCAAGATTATAGAACTCGCTATGCTCAGTACCGAGAAGATAAAGGACTTAAAAATGCTCATGCCAGTCATCCATTTATCATGATATGGGACGATCACGAGATCGCTAACAACGCTTACAAAGATGGCGCTCAGAACCACCAAGAAGATGAAGGAGATTTTAATATCAGGAAGCAGATCGCTAAAAAAGCATATTACGAATGGCAACCTATAAGAGAAAGCAGCAATGATGAGCTGTATAGATCTTTTGCATTTGGTGATCTCTTAGAGTTGATCATGTTAGACGAAAGATATACTGGAAGACATGAGCCACCTGCATCTATTGATGAAGCTGCTGTAGAGCGTACGATGTTGGGAGCAGAACAATTGACATGGTTCAAAGAACAACTACAATCAACAAATGCAACTTGGAAGGTAATCGGTAATCAAGTCATCTTCTCTCCTTGTGATCTTAGTCTTGTGCGTCCAGATGATGCCATGAACCTTGACGCTTGGGATGGCTACTCATATGAGCGAGATGACATCAGATCATTTTTAAAATCAGCTGGTATATCCAACACCATATTCGTAACAGGTGACACTCATTCTTCTTGGGCGTTTGAAGTGCCAGCGTTAGACACTGATTATAAAGATAATGGTAAAACCTGCGCAATTGAGATCGGAACGCCAAGTATCACTTCTGGCAATTGGAATGATGGCAACACAACCGACGACCAAGTAAAGTTGGCAGAAGGTGCACTTAAGATGAGCAATCCACATTTAAAATTTGTCAATGGCAGAGACCACGGCTATGTCATCTTAGATATATCAACCACTGGCGCAACTGCACAATGGTACTATACAAAGGATATCAAACAATTAGTGGCTCCGATATACAAAGCACACGAGATGAGCATACAATTGGACACTGAAAAATTTGGAAAATAAATCAAATATCGCATCAACAACAATCAAATACTTCAGACATGACACAATTCAATAGAAGACGATGGTTACAAACATCATTAATAGGTGCAGCATCGGCAGCTATACCCTTTCATTATAAGTTGAATGCTTGTAGATGGGAAGATCCCAACATCGACTATAGAGATGATCAGTACATGCGACTCAACTGGAACGAAAACCCATATGGCCCACCCATCCTTGCTCAAGAAGCGATCGCCAAGGCAGCTGGATCATCCAACCACTACCCTGACGCTCTGATACACCAACTTAAGGAGAACTTGGCTGCGAAGTACGATTTAGAGACTTCCAACTTTCTAATTACATGTGGATCAACAGAAGTGCTTTGCTTGATGGGTATGTATGCGGGACTCAATGATGGTGAGATACTTACACCTTGGCCATCTTTTCCAACGATACTTATGTATGGTGCAAGATGGGGAGCAGGTAGTAAAAAGGTTGACTTAACAAAAGACTATAAAATAGACTTAAACCAACTTAAAGATGGCATCACACCTCAGACCAAGGTGATCTCCATATGCAATCCTAACAATCCAACCTCTACAGAAGTCGATAGAGCAGAACTAAAGTCATTCTGCCAGTCTGTATCTTCTGACATATTGATATGTTTAGATGAAGCCTATATCCACTTTTCTAAAGATGGAGAAAAAGGAAGTCTTGTAGACTTGGTGAAAACTCAAGACAATATCGTGGTTGTCAGGACTTTTTCTAAAGCATTTGGGCTGGCTGGTTTAAGGTTGGGATATGCCATCTCCAACGCAAAGAACATTGAGATGCTTCAATCAAAGCATACTGGTTTGGACTTTTCAATTAGTAGTCTTAGCATCAGCGCAGCCTTAGCTGTTTTAGACGACAATGATTTTATAAACCATTGTCGCACCCAAAATCAAAAAGGTCGAGATACTGTTTTTGATGCTTTTGATAGATGGGATGTTGACTATGCTGACTCCTCTACCAACTTCATCTATGCAGAGTCAAAGAGATTTGACGCTGACGTCGTTAGTAAGTTAAGAGGCGATCACATCCTAATTACAAAATGGTCAAACATGACCCATCATATCAGAATCAGCATACAGACACCTAATGAGATGAAAACATTTGTAGAAAAGATGGGGCAGTATTTGGCATAAGCACCTCTTATGCAATCTATTTTTCAAGGTTATTGGATCAAAAAGAGGTATTAAGACTTCTACTTCTTAGCAAATCCTTTTCTTGTCATCTCACCCCACCCTTTATTTTGACCTGTAAACTTATCATAGTTGCCCTTCAAGGACCACTTGACTGTTCTGGGATGATATAGAAAAGGCTCTTGAAGCGCTGTCAAAATCAACATCCAGATGTCATGGATACTTTCATACTTGTTATAAGTAACACTCTGTATCAGAATCGAGAATATGCTAATGGTTATCGCAAACAAATAAACCAGCAAGAGCAAAGAGAAAAATAAGGGCCAATTAGCAAGACCCAAAAAGCCTAAGATAATTACAAACAATATACCTCCTGCTTCTGCAAATGGCGCCAACCATTCTGCTATCAACCAATAAGGATAACTGATCATACCCAATGCGCCATAATTAGAATTAGAGCACATCTTTTTATGATATTGAAGGCACTCGATTGTCCCTCTCGTCCATCTATTGCGCTGCCGACCCAGTATCTCATAGTCTGACGGAGCTTCTGTCCAACAAAGCGGATCAGGTAGGTACTCAATCGCATAATTGATATCGTTCTCCCTATAATATCTATGCATCCTCATCACTAACTCCATATCCTCTCCAACCGTATTGTGATTGTAACCGCCTACCTTTAAAACAGTCTCTCTATGAAATATCCCAAACGCTCCAGATATCAATAACATACCATTAAAACTTGCCCATGCCGGTCTACCAAGTAAAAAGGCTCTGAAGTATTCTATAACTTGGATCCTACCGATGTATGACTTTGGAGCACGCAGTTTTACAACTTTCCCGCTTTTGATATCCGCGTCATTGGTAAGCCAGACTATACCTCCTACTGCTCCTATCGTCTTATCTCCTGCTTTTAAAATAGGTTCTACCAATCTCAAAAAAGCATCTTGATCTATGATACAATCAACATCGATACAAGCGAAGTAATCTGTCTTGCTCACATTGATGCCAACGTTGATGGCATCAGCTTTTCCTCCATTGTGTTTATCTACAACTAATAGCTTTCTAAATGCCTTCTTTCTTGATCTATAGATCCCTCTGACTTCTTTTGTATCCACCTTATATGTCACCACATCATCACATAAGTATAAGTCATAGTTATCGATGGCCTCCTGCAACGTATTGTCCTTACTACCGTCATTGACTATGATGATCGAGAGATTGTTATAATGAAGTGACAGCAGAGATCTTATGTTATCGACGATGGTAACTTCTTCATTGTATGCAGGAGCTATGATAGAAATACCTGGTTGATATGGCGAGGATATTATAGTCTGAGGATTAAGTACTTTGCGTCTATTAGTATATCGTACCACGATGAGAGAAGAGACAATACTGATGATAAGGTATGATGACAAGATAAGCATACAGTAAAAAAATATGCCATACTCAAAGAAGTTAATGAGTGAGTCAATAATCGTATCCATCATATCTTAATAGTTTCTTCGAGCCATGCCGTATAGTGAGCAAGCTGAGGTTGCAGGTTTTCTCTAAGTTCCTGTATAAACAAAGTATGTTGCGGCAGTTGAAACGCCCAATGGTCAAAGTCAATCTGCCCGCGCTCTTTAAGCTTTGCCATTGCATCCAATATCTTATGTCTCTCCCAGTTAGTCAATGGGTCTGGGATCTCCTTTAAAAACTCAAAACTGCCATCAGACAAAGCAACAAAGCAAGCCATCGCTTGCGACCTAACATCTTTATGATTAGAATCAATCAATTGAGCAACACTAGTCAACTGATCCTTCATGTCTAACCCCATGATTATATCTAAGGATTTAATTTTCAATACATCAGACCTGCTTTTCAAATTAGAAATGGTCTCTTCTTGCATGCCCCACCCCCAGAATAACTGCTTCAACATCTCGGCCTGATATCCCCCTAATTGTTGATGCAGATTATACAACTCATCTAATAGAATCAATCGGTTGCTTGACTTAGTGATATCTGATTTGGTTAAACCTGATATCGTCTGACTAACACCCATACTTGACAATTGGTCTTTAATCGGTATAGAGATAAAGTCCGCCAGGTACTCTTGATAGCGATCTCTAAGTCCTTGCTCTCGATCCTTCATACGCTTAGTACTGATCGCTCTCGTCAAAAGAAACATGATCATAGCACTTGTGCATACAGCGAACACACTAGATAAAAAGTGTACTACACTCAGAAAACCAGAAACTGATCCACTCTCGACTAAGGCATCACTTGTACTGGTTAAAAGAAGCATGTTAGTTTTATAATTTTTTAGATGTTGATCTTAATCCCTGCAGCCCAAGTATGAAGAGTACGTTTAGATCGCTCATCTAAGACCTTTGTAAGATTGTAGGAAGCAAACCCACTTATGGCAGAACTGATTGGAACGCCTAACTTTACTCCATACGATATACTTGAAAATTCCAACTCCTCAAAAGAAGTCTCTATGATTGTCTCTCCAGAATTAGAAACATTAGCCTCTATGTAAAAATCATTCTCACGTATCCATAGTCGAGTTATGAGAGAATGATACACCTTATCAAGGTTCTGGATCGTCGCTCTATACCCAAACATCCACTTTCCTTTATACAAGTTGGCCCTTAGTCTTGTCAGGTGTAACTTCTGACTAGATTGATAGGTCAGGTATCTGTGACCGATACTTACTTCTATATCATGTGTTACACTTTTATAAATATCAAAAGCCACTGATAGAGAAGGATAAAATATAGCTGAGCTGCCTTTGATATCAGTATGCCAATACCCTTTAGTCATTTTTTTATAATAGCCCACACCATATTGAAAACCAGTCAACTCATCATTTGATTTTCTCTCTATGGATGGGACGATGGTGTGGGCTCCTTTGGACAACTGCACAACACCTGTTGTGTAATCCAATGCTGCAATTCTAACTATATCTGCATCACTCGTATGATAGATGGTGATAGATACATCCCATATAGAATCTACTTGCGCATGACTTATCATACTGAATAACAAAAATGATATAACTGCAAATGACTTAGGCATCCTACAGTTATTCAACAGTTACTGATTTTGCAAGATTCCTTGGCTGATCAATATTGCAACCCTTTAGCTTCGCAGTATAGTAGGCTAACAATTGCAGTGGTATACTTTGGATGATAGGGTTGAGATATGATGGCACATCTGGCACATTGATGACGTGATCCGCTAATCCTTTAGGTAATTCTACATTTTTGTTTTTAATCACGACGACCATTGCCTTACGCGCTTTCACCTCTTGGATATTACTTATGATTTTAGCTGCAGAATCATCATTGTTTACAACTGCAACAACTGGAAGATCTTCTTCAATTAGAGCGATGGGTCCATGTTTCATTTCACCTGATGGATATCCTTCTGCATGTATGTATGATATCTCTTTTAGTTTTAAAGCGCCTTCGATGGCAATTGGGAAAGAGATTCCTCTCCCAAGATATAGGGCACTTCTGGCGTCAGAGATGTGATAAGCGATACGTCTTGCCATCTGCTTTGAGCTACTGAGGGTCTCGGAGACGTAACCTGGGAGCTTATTCAACTCAGCCATCATCTCATCAACCTGTGCTATTGTCAAAGACTTTTTAGTCCTAGCGATCAAGAGAGTCAACATCAGTATGGCAGATAGTTGAGACGTAAATGCCTTTGTAGATGCCACTCCGATCTCTATACCTGCTTTTAGATAAATTACACGATCAGCGATTCTTGCTATCGATGAGTCGACACCATTGACGATGGCTATTGTTTTTACACCTTTTGACTTTGCAATCTCAAGCGCCATCTTCGTATCAGCCGTTTCTCCACTCTGTGAGATACCAATCACAAGATCTCTATCACCTAAAGTATGACTCTTGTACCTCATCTCAGATGCATACTCAACCTCAACATTGAGGTGAGCATATTTTTCAATTAAGTATTCTGCGACTATGCCACTGTGCCAAGAAGTACCACAAGCCGTAATTATAATCCGATCAGTACTTTGCAACATTTTAGTAATCTCATCAACATCGCTATTCTCAAAACCATCCAAGGTTCTTGATATGCTTAGATTCTGTTCAAATATTTCCTTAAGGGTAAATGATTCAAAATCACCCTTACTCACAGCTACCTTTTTATAATCAAAAGGAAGGAGGTCTTGATCAACGACTTGGTCTTCTAAACTATAAAAGACAGGAGCTTCATTATAACATAATTGAGCGATGACATCTTCTTCTAAATAAATGATAGACTCTGAAGATCGATCAAATGTCATACTGTCCGATGAGATGAAGTACTCTGCATCTCCGACTCCAACAACCAGTGGGCTTTGTCTACGTACCGCTAACAACTGGTGCTTTGCTGTTGTATCATGCAATACCACCGCAAAGCTTCCTTGCACATCTTGGAGTGCTCGCCCGAGTGCTTCTCTTGTACTTAACTTATATCTGATCTGATACCATTCTACAAGTTGCACGAGCACCTCTGAGTCTGTTTCAGTTTCAAATTCGAATCCATGAAACTCAAGCATCTCCTTAAGTGATTGATGGTTCTCTATAATACCATTGTGTACCATCGTCAATCTTTTAGATTGAGATTGGTGTGGATGTGCATTTAGATTCGTAGCCGATCCATGTGTAGCCCATCGGGTATGCCCAAGACCCATATTGCCTGACGTGTTTTTATCTTCACAATATGAAACCAGATCATTTACCTTTCCAGTTCTTTTATGCAAGTGTACAGCTCCGTTTACAGTCCCGATACCCGCAGAATCATAACCACGATATTCTAATTTTCTTAATCCATCGATGAGTATTGGATAGGCCTCATTGGCGCCTGCATATGCTATTATTCCGCACATAATTTTTAAATTTTTAGGGTTAGTTTATAGTCTAATTAAGTTTATACTTTGATAATCTTTGGATGCGATGTAGCAACTCCATTGGCATAAATGGTTTGCGTATAAAGTCATCTATACCCAACTCAAATAAGTGTTCTATTGTATCGGGCATATACATCGATGACAGTACTATGATCTTGGTATAGTTGTCTTCGATAGATCTGATGTACTCTATGAGTTCTTGCCCTGTTACAAACGGAAGGAGTAGGTCTGCGATAACAAGCTCTGGTCGTTCTTTAAGGTAGAACTCTCTTGCTTGCATGCCATCAACAGCAGCGATGTAGTCATACCCTTGCTTCTTAAGAGTATAGCATAGCGACTTTAACACTAAGGGTTGATCTTCTACTACCAGTATCTTCATCTTGTACGATTTAACCGCAAGATGTATCAGGAGGACGGCCTATTTGGGTGATTTTCGGTTTTTGGTAGTTCTTCTTCCTTTTTTGGTGGTATTTACGACATAACTATTTATTCAACATATGTGCGTTAGATATTAGGTAAAGAGCTTGATATGTTGAGTTTATCGCGGCTATTGGACTTATAATATATTAATACTCTTCATTAATAATGGACGATGTGCCCTGCTTATGGGTATGACTTTAGACCCGATGATCAGCGAACCTTCCTCTATATCTTTGATACGCCCGAGGTTGACGATGAAGGATCGATGAACTTTAAAGAAGCGAGGGTGATCTAATCTACTATTAATGGATTTTAGACTGCCATGTATGACATGGGTGATCGTATCGGTTATGATCTTGACATAGTCCCCCGCATTTTCAAAATAATGTATGTCCTCATAAGGGACTCTTATGTACTTCTTATCAGACTTAACATATAGCTCAGCTGATGAGCTGGCTATTGCGATGTTGTTTAATCTCTTATTTCTTTCTACTGCCTTCTCTATGGATCTGATTAATCTGCCAGGCAAGATGGGTTTTTTTAGAAAATCAGTAACATCATACTCAAATGCCTCATAGGCATACTCTTGATTGCTCGTTGTAAAGATGATCTGTGGTAAGTAAGAAAGACGATCCAAAAGGTCTAGGCCAGACATCCCTGGCATCTCGATATCTAAGAAGATAAGATCAACAGAAGTATCTTCTAAGAACGACTGCGCTTCTTCCCCTGTAGAGAACGTGCCTACCAACTTGAGTACTTCTGTTCTCTCACAAAGGTGTTGTAACGACTTCATCGCCATTACTTCATCTTCAACGATAACACATGTCAACACATCATTCATAACCTAAACTATAGTTTTTAAACGCTTTATCTCAGCAAGAATGATTGGAAGAGATGCAGATGTTTCTTCTATAACCTTGTGACACTGACTGGTCACGGACTCATTATCCTTATCAGAATAGCTTTGTTCTGCATGCTTCACTATCTCTGAGATATGTGACAATCCAACCATTGTAAAGATCGGTTTGATCTTATGTAAGTGATTTTTAAGTCCATCGTCACTTTCCATGAGCACTTGTTTGAGGGTACTGATCTCATCATCGATGATCTCCATATACGTCTCAAATATCTCCAAAGAATATGCTGCATCATCTCCATATGCCGACTGCAGATATCCGGTATCGAGCTTGTCGCTAAATCTAGAATTGTTCAGCTGAACAACTTCAGAAGGGCTATTCTCAAGATATATTCTAAGCTTTGTATTCAACTGATCTGGTGTGAAAGGTTTTGACAAAAAGTCTGTCATACCTACTTGCTCAGCCATTTGCTTTTTGGATAAAAAGGTTGAAGCTGTCAGTGCGATGATAGGTATATACGCATTGGCATTGTCCATCTTTCTTATGATCTGAGTTGCCTCAAATCCATCCATCACTGGCATCTGCAGATCCATCAAAATAAGATCAGGGAAGTTGTCCTCGCAAAAATCAACTGCCTCTCGACCATTTGATTTTACAACAAAATCAATACTCCACTTTTCTAATAAACGAGTAAGGTATTTTACATTTAACTTGTTATCCTCTACGACTAAGATCATTCTTGATTGACCTTGATATCCAGTTAAATCAGCCTCTTTATCAACTGCTTTTGCATCTTCAAGCAGTCTACCTTTTTTGACAGACAACTCAAAGTAAAAGTTACTACCCTCGCCTGGTATTGATTCTAATTTGATATCTGAGCCCATCAAGTTGAGCAGCTTCTTTGATATGGACAAGCCAAGCCCTGTCCCTCCGTACTTGCTCCTGATTTCTTTATTGGCTTGTTTAAATTCATCAAAAACCGTCGTCACCTCTTTCTTATCTATACCAATACCCGTATCCTCAACACTAAACAAGAGATTTAAGTTTGTCACAGTTTCACTAACAATATTTACAGTAAGTGATACACTGCCACTTTCTGTAAACTTATCACCATTACTATATAGATTAAGCAAGACTTGATTTAGTAATTGCTGATCAGTTATGATTTCATTTTTGATTTTCGGATCGACCTCATATCTATATGTCACGGCCTTATCCTTGGATTTGTGTAGAAAGCTGCGGACCAAAGACTTTATATCCTTTTCTATACTAAACTCCTTCTCTTGCAACACAAGTGTACCTGCATCGATCTTAGACATATCGAGTATATCCGAGATTAGATTTTTAAGAATACCCGTAGAGCTAATTAGAATATCAACATACTCTCCTTGTTCTTCGCTTAACGGAGTGTCATTAATCAGATGGCTCATCCCGATGATGGCATTGAGCGGAGTCCTGATCTCGTGACTCATGTTGGCCAAAAATTGCTTCTCTGCTTTTTGCGCTTTGACGGCCGCTTGTCTCGCCAGTTCTAATTCATCTTTGAGTATTTTCTGCTTGGAGATATCCCTTGCAACAGCAGAAAAGTAGGGCTTAGAAGAATCATCGTTCAGACGATTAACATTTTGCCCCATCCAGAAGACCTCTCCAGTCTTACTTTTAATTGGAAACTCTTTATAATCAGCAATGCGATCACTGGACATGAAGAGAGCATAGTGTAAGATCAAATCCTTCTTATGGGAGTCAGGTACAAACTCAGAAAAGTAGTGTCCGACAATCTCTTCATTATCATATCCAAATCTATGAACACCCGTAGCGTTCATATAAGTAAATCTTCCAGTATCATCAATATTGAAGAATATGTCACTTGCTTGCTCTACAAGACGGCGATATCTAAGTTCGCTATCGGATAGTTCTTTAGAACGTAGCTTAATCTCTTCTTCAAGGTTTTCATTGAGGGCAACAAGCTGACTATTAGCCTCATAAAGCTCTGCTGCTTTTTGCTCAAGGATAGATTCTGCTTGCTTACGAGCAGCTCGCTCTCTCTCTAATCGCTTCTTTAGTAATTCTAACTCCACTACTTAGCTAATCTGCTTATCGTAAACTTCACTTCACTTCCATCTTCATTGATAAGTGTCTTTTCAATCTTACAATTATCGTTATAATGCAGTAAAGACTTATGGATGAGACCTTCTGCTAGAGAAGCCATCTTACGCTCACTCTGATAGATCATACTCATCACCTTATCTTCGCTTATGTGTGTGACAAACTTAGGCAGTGTGGCTTCTGGATACAACTTTTGCACTTCTACATGTATGTGAGAATCTATAGATTCTAAAAATGAAAAAGCATCATCATGAGCAGCAAAAAACTGTGGATACTGCTTCAAGAATGTCTCAAACAAGTATTCGCCAAAACTCTTAAGTAAAGTCTCCGCATCTATCTTGGACTTATCTGAAAGATTAGTTAGTAGAGTTACAATCTCGCTATGATGATACGTTCCTACTGCAGTATAGATGCCCTTAGAGCTTAGGTCTGAGTTTTCTATCAGGTCATCCACCATAGCATATCCAAACTTTTCCTCAACCATATCCAAAAACTCAGTGAATACTATTCCTTTCATAACAATCAATTTATTGAAGCTTCTAATTAGGTAACTTCCGTCAAATTAAGAATATTTATATATATTATCTGTTATCGTCTAAATCATTAACGTCTCATGCTGATCGCCACGATTCTATACGCTCGTCAAAATTTCAAAAAAAGCCGAAATTGAACATCTTTCAGCTAAGCCGTTCATCTTATTCGATTTACGGTAGGCTTCGTTCTTTCATTGGTTGATCTACATCTGTTTCAAGTTCATTTTGGTCTAATAAAAAGACACTAAAACTTAGATCTCACCCTATGATTCAATCTACTATGGATTAGAGAGTCATTTTCGCAAATCGTAATTCTGTTTAAAAAAGGAAGCTGCACTTACCCCTTCAGTGCATACTCCTGACTATACCGTCCGCGCAGAGCCATCAGGCGGCTCTTGTTTTTGATTTTATTGTAAGGATTGGTATCAAGATATCTTTCTATTTCAAAACCTAAGCTTATAGATTTTTCGATTGCTTTATAAAACTCTTCAACATCACCTTTTAAAAGATATGCTTCTGCAAGTGTCGACCATGGAAAAGCATTTTCTGGCAATACTTCAATTGCCTTGTTGGCATGAGTGATGGCATCATCATATGCTCCTATCTCATATTCTGCCATGGCTAATCTATTGTAAGCATTCATACGCATCCAACTATCATATTGGCCCTCATCAAGCGCTACAATTAACCTCTTAGACAACTTTATGGACTCTTTATAATCCTTTAAGACATCTGCAAACACTTTTGACATCTCAATAAGCACTGATACATCGTTGGGATCTAAGTCAAGTGCTTGCATACCAGATTGTAGCGCTGCCATGCTATCTCCTTTTGACAACTGATACGCTCCAAGGGCGAGATAGTAATCACCACTTTCTTCTATGGCCTGACTAGCATCTTGCCATACTTTGGTAGCGCCAATAGTATCGTTTTCAAACCGCATCAAGAAGTCACTATAATTTCCATAACCATAAAGATCATCTGGATATTTTTCTAAATACTTTCTATAGTGATCTCCTGCCTCTTCTAACATTCCAATCTCGCGGTAACAAAGCGCAGCGCCTGTATCCATATACTTCTCGTTAGGATTAATCTCTAAGGCTTTTAAAAACAAGGGAAGCGCTCCTTCATAATCCCTTGCTTCATAAATCCCCCAAGCCAGTGCCCTATATGGTAAAACAAAATCTTCATCTTGTTCTATCGCTTTTCGATAATACATATGAGCCGTTTCTTTATCGCCTTGTCTATTTTTTAATCCACCCCAAAGATGGTAAGCCCACTTGCGATCTTGCGGTCTATTTTTTATGATATAGCGAATCCACTCTTCTGCCTTGTCAGTATCACCCAATCGATCTAGGCAGATTGCCAATCTATATGGATCAGTATTGCTGAGTATATACTTCGCGCCTTCATCGATGATATCTCTGATACCGATCCTTGACTCATCGATATCATAAGGGACATCGATAGTACTTGACCTGTAACCGGTCATCCTCATGTTGAGCGTCATAACACCTTCAAGATCTGTTAGGCTGCCTCCGATGACATTATTGGTTCGGCCCAATAGTTCTCTTAGATAATATGTCATGGAAGACGCAGACAATCCTACGCCCATCACATCAAGATTAAGGTCAGGGCGCAAGTCAACATTTAGCTCCAAGCTATCAACTCTTCTACTATTGGCAATTGTCTTAAGTTCCTCTACCCTGTCTTGGATCATCACTGTTAAGACCTGTCCGTTATAACCTGCCTTCTCAAGCTCCAGTGGCACTTGCAGCGGTTGCATCTTATAACCATCCTCATTGAGTCCTCGATATATAACCACCAACAAAAAACCAAACAGACAAATCAAAGCAAACCGCACCACAAAGGTGGATAGGCCAGATATCGCTGTAGTCCATGATACCGATAGAAGTTTTTTGATCGTGCTCATAAAAAGAAAGATATAAATATTCCTTTTCATCGACATACCTTAACATTGGATTTTAGACCAACAAATCTATCTTCATACAATTAACACTTGATACCAGGATGACATTAACGGATATATCATTAACTATAGAGAAAGCACACAATCGCATAAGTGATCACATCTTAAAGACCCCTTTGATTAAATCATTTGCTTTAAGCGATATGATCGGTGGTGATGTCTTTTTAAAATTAGAAAACGAACAGTACACAGGTTCTTTCAAAGCGCGCGGCAGTCTCAACAAGTTGATGTCTATAGACCAGTCAGATCAAGAAGTAGTCACTGCTTCGACTGGCAATCATGGTTTAGGCTTTGCGAGAGCGGTTGACCTAACGGGCTTGTCGGGGACAGTCTTCTTACCACATAATGCTGCCAAAGCAAAAGTCAAAAAAATCAGTCGCCACTCTGCTAAGATCATGTACCACGGAGATGACCCACTGACCACTGAGCTTCATGCCAAAGCTTATGCAGCAGAGCACAACGCTATCTGGGTGTCGCCTTACAATGACCTTGAGGTGCTCGCAGGGCAAGGCACCATCGGCAAGGAGATACTCCAACAACTCGATCATGTAGATGACATACTGATCACTATGGGTGGCGGTGGACTGATCTCAGGTATCGGCGCCTATATAAAAACACATAGTCCGGACACGTCTATCATCGGTTGCGAGCCTCGCCATAGTCCCGAGATGACGCTTAGTTTGAAAGCTGGAAAAATCGTCGATGCACCTGATGCTCAAGACACCTTATCGGATGGATCTGCTGGTGGTATCGAGCCAGGTGCGATTACATTTTCGATCTGCCAACAGGTTGTAGATCACTGTGTTCTTGTAGAAGAAGACGCTATAGCAGCAGGCATCAAGATGATGGTAACAGAGCATGGCAAGATAGTCGAGGGCTCGGCTGCTGTTACGATCGCTGCCTTATTAAAAGAGAAGGAGCGTTATAAAAACAGAACTGTTGTACTCGTCATATGTGGCGGCAACATTGACATTAACATATTGAAACAACTACTTTAGAATCGCTTTCGATCTCACTTGTTATATTGTAGCGGAGATAATCAAAAAATAAAACCATGCAGTCGAGACGTAACTTTTTACAACTATCATCCTTAGGTCTACCGATGATCGCTTCCGCAAATATGTGGCGCAAAAAGAAAGGAAAAAAGCCGATTGTTGTAGCCACTTGGGACAGTGGCGTACCTGTAGCTGCTGAAGCATGGGAGATACTCAAAAATAAAAATGGTAGCGCACTCGATGCAGTCGAAGCAGGAGCCACATCTATAGAAAATGAAATAAGCTGCTGTGTCGGCCTTGGTGGCAATCCTGATCGTGACGGCATCGTCACACTTGATGCATGTATCATGGATCACAAATTTAACTGTGGAGCAGTAGCTGGATTAGAAAGAATCAAAAATCCTATCTCCGTTGCCAGAAGGGTGATGGAGGACACACCGCATGTGATGTTTGTAGGTGCAGGAGCGCAACAGTTTGCATTGGAAAATGGATTTCCTCTGGAGTCTGGTGAACTATCCGAAACTGCAAAAGATGCTTATACTAATTGGTTAAAAAAAGAAGATTATAAACCCATCATCAACATAGAGCAATCACAGCTCAAAGGCAAAAAAATGAAAATGGGCAGCGGAGGCAATGGCCCATCAGCACCTCAGCTTTTAGAAAATGGTGCTTTCAATCATGACACTATGGGCTTGATCGCTTTGGATGATCTGGGTCGACTCGCTGGCGCTTGCACGACTTCAGGTATGGGATTTAAGATGAGAGGACGCGTTGGAGATTCTCCAATCATAGGATCTGGTCTGTACATAGATCCACAAGCTGGAGCGGTCGTGGCCACTGGGCAAGGCGAAGAGATCATCAGAACTAGTGGTTGCCACTTAGTATCAGAGTTTATGCGACAAGGGAAGTCTCCGCAGAAGGCCTGCAAGATGGCTATAGAAAGAATAGTGAGGATCAATCCTGCAAAGGCGCAATCTTTTCAAGCTTGCTACATCGCTAT
>CALDEM010000083.1 GCA_937942435.1 uncultured Saprospiraceae bacterium | reverse complement strand
ATGAAAATACTCAACAGCCCATTTACCCTTCCCAACGGCACTATCCTCAGCAATCGCATCGCGAAGTCAGCACTGAGTGAGAACATGGGCACAAAGAAGCATGCTCCATCTAAAGAGCTCATCAATGTCTATAGCCAATGGGCGCAAGGATCTCCGGGTCTACTCATCACTGGCAATGTCATGATAGATTACAAAGCTATCGGAGAAGCACGCAATGTAGTGGTAGAAGATGATCGTGATATGACACTGCTCAAAGAGTGGGCCAGCACTGTAAAAGAGACAGGCGTAGAACTTTGGCCCCAGATCAACCACCCAGGCAGACAGGCCATTGGCAAGATCAACAAAGAAGTAGTAGCGCCTTCTGCTATCCCGCTTCAAGTGGAAGGAGTCAAGGCATTATTCTCAACGCCTCGTGCCCTGAGGGAGGAAGAGATATTTGATATTATCAATCGATATGGAAACACGGCTCAGATAATGAAACAGGCGGGATTTACTGGTGTACAGATACATGGTGCTCATGGCTATCTTGTGAGTCAATTCTTATCACCCATCAGTAATCAGCGAACGGATCAATGGGGCGGTAGTTTAGAAAATAGAACTCGATTTGTTATAGAGGTATACCGCAATATTAGAAAGAAGGTAGGACCAGATTATCCAGTTGGCATAAAAATCAATAGCGCTGACTTTCAGCGAGGAGGATTTACGGAAGAGGAATCTCTGGAAGTGCTACAGTTCTTGGACCAAGAAGGCATGGATCTCTTAGAGATATCAGGAGGATCATATGAGAACCCTGCTATGATGGGACACAACAAGAAGCAAAGCACTATCGATCGCGAAGTATACTTCATGGACTATATCAAAAAAGCGAGAAAGCACACCAGTAAACCGCTTATGTTAACTGGAGGATTTAGAACGGTCTCACTGATGGAAGAAGCACTCGCAGAAGATCACCTAGACATCATAGGATTGGGTCGGCCATTCTGCTTATATCCGCATATAGCAAATGACATATTTCACAATGGACTTGAAAGGATCAAAACACCAACACCCCTCACGGGTATCAAAGCGATAGATGATGTTGGCGGACTGGATGTGATCTGGTATGCACTACAGATCAAACGCATCGGAGAAGGGAAAGGTCCAGATCCTCATCTGAGTGGCATGACGGCCATGCGCAAGAATCTATGGGTAACGATGAAGAAGGCTCTCTTTAAGAACTGATGTATGGGCATAAAAAAAGGCCCATCAAATGATGGACCTTGATAAATATCTTAAATGTTGCTGATCAAACGACTTTAACGTTTACTGCATTCATTCCTTTTTTACCTTCTGCAAGTTCAAACTCAACTTTATCTCCTTCTCTTATCTCATCGATAAGACCTGTTGAGTGAACAAAGTGATCTTTGGCCGAGCCTTCTTCACTAATGAATCCGAATCCTTTGGTTTCGTTGAAGAATTTAACTACTCCTGTCATGTTCTTTATTATTGTATTAGCGGCGAAGGTATGCCTATCTCAAGACATATGCTCAGATATCTTAAGTCTCTATGCTTTATGCTTCGGGCTCTTTAGCTTCTGGCTCCTTATTTGCCTCAGCATCTGGAGTCTTATCTCCCTCGGCAGTAGGCTCTTCTTTTTTAGGCTCAACTTTAGGTTTTGGCTTTTCTTTAGGTGCCATCATCACATTGACTGCATTGGCCCCTTTAGGCCCCATCTCTACCTCAAATATCACTCTATTGCCCTCTGCGATTGGCTCTGCCACATTATTGATATGGACAAATACGCTCTCTTTTGTCTCGATATCATTGATAAAACCATAACCTTTTTCGTTATTGAAGAACTTCACAACTCCCGTTCTGATCGGATCTATAGGTGTATTGTCTCGTGGTGGAACACCTAACATAATATCCTCAGCCTTAACTTTAATCCTCTTGGTTGGATCAGGTGGCGTCGTTGAAAAGTTACCAAAATCATCTACATATCTGATTTGGTCTTCAAAGCTCAACTTTCCTCTTTCTGCTTTCTCCATCTTACGCTGCTCACGACGCTCCTTCTTGTCTTGCTTCTTTTTTCTGCGTTTTTTTTCTTTCTCTTTTTTACTAAATGTCTCTTGAGACTTGGCCATATTATACGGTTGGTTAAAAAAATTATAGGCAATCACGATCCACCAGATCGATCTTTTCCTTTTGGGTTCTACCAAAGGCTAACGAAGATATTGAAAATATCTCGATTCAGTTGAACTTGAGCGGATTACATATACAAACCTAACGATATGAAGGCTTCAAAAGTTTCCAGTGGCCAATAAGTGGATACTGAGACATATTTCATATAATCCTCACACGCACCTTTCTCTTTTTAACTTTGGTTTTATCAAGCATTGTAATTAGCTCTCTTGACTTGCTGAGCGGCACAGCGACAAATGCGCATTCTCTCTTCAGTTCTATAAGACCTAACTCATCCTTATCAAGACCTCCTTGCTTAAAGAACATACCTGCAAGATCGCCCTTAGAGATCTTGTCCTTGCGACCTGCAGATACATACAGTGTAGACCATCTAGGAGGAGTTGGTGCGCTTTGCCCATCTCTATCTTCAAGGACTCTCTCGACCAGACTGCTCTCATCAACATAATGAGGCAGATCCTCTCCCTTCCCCCTAAGCAGATAGACATCACCTGCAGACTGCATACGGGCTGTCCGCCCATTACGATGTATATACTCTTCTTCTCTATGTGGGAAGTGATAATGGATGATAGAGGCTATGTCGCTGATATCGATGCCCCTTGCAGCTAAGTCTGTGGCAAGCATGATGTTAGTTGAGCCATTTCTAAACTGGATCAGGGTGCGTTCTCGATCTCTTTGTTCTAAACTTCCGTGAAATATACCATGATGTACATCTTGCTTCTTGAGATAGTTGCTGATCCTCGTGATCGCGTCTTTATAATTTATAAAAACGATCACCTTCTCCAGCCCTATTGTACAAAGTAGTTTGTACAGAGATTCTAATTTATCCTTACCATCACAATTGACAACTTTGTAATTAAGACCTAACTCTGTACTTTTAGAATAGTCCACTGTGACCAAACTTTGCAATTGCAAAAATTTTGGTATATGCTCCAGTGTAGTTGCTGATGTGAGAATCTTCTTTTTGACTTTCGTCAAATATTCTAATATCTCAGTAACATCCTCTTCAAATCCGATCTCAAGAGATTTGTCATATTCGTCCAAGACCAAAGTATGAATTGCACTCGTGTCAAATGTCTCACGGCGTAGATGATCAGCCAGTCTACCCGGCGTCGCGATGAGGATAGATGGAGCATGTAGCAACTCCTCCTTGTCTTTTTTGATAGATCGACCACCATAGACTACTTCGATCTTACAACCTGTACCCATGTCTCTCGCCACTTGCCCTATCTGGATGGCTAACTCCCTTGTTGGCGTTATGATCACAGATTGGACACCTTCAGCCTCTTTATCAACAGATCCAACCAAGGGAAGCATAAAAGCCAAAGTCTTACCCGTCCCAGTATCTGAGATAAGAACAACTTCATCATTATTATGGATGGTTTCTATCGCCTCTACCTGCATCGGATTGAGCGATTGGATATTCATCTTTTTCAAGATGCTTTGTTGATCTATGTTCATGAGTCTTTGATTAATCGTTTGTCTCCTTGAGCTGCCCTGCTATGTATCCTGTGCACCAGGCCGCCTGAAAATTATAACCACCTGTTATACCATCAACATCTAAGATCTCTCCGGCAAAGTAGATATTAGAGTGGATCTTACTTTGCATCGTACTTTGATATATACCAGATAGACTAACCCCACCGCAAGTCACAAACTCTTCTTTAAAAGTCGTCTTACCCCTTACAGTATAGACGTCATTGGTTAGCAATGTTGTCAACTTATTAAGTAACTTCTTACCGATCTCTTGCCACGGCTTATCATGATCTATAGTTGCTTTATCTAAGAGAAAACGCCACAATCGATCTGGCAATTCAAAAGGCCTGAGATTAGAAACCTTCTTTTTAGGATGAGTAGCGATGAGCTCTTTAAGGTGCAAGAGCACCTCTTCATTGCTTACCACATTAGCCCAATTAACCTGTATGTTGAAATTGTAATTTTTATCATGCAGAGTACGTGCGCCAAATGCTGACAACTTCAAAATAGCCGGCCCACTCATCCCCCAGTGAGTGATAAGTAGAGGGCCTGATGATTTTAATTTACTTCCTTGTATACTCACTTGAGCATCAGGAGCTACGACGCCCATCAGTTTTATAATTGGCTCATCTGGCATATTGAATGTAAATAGCGATGGGATCGGGGCAATTATCTCTTGACCAAGATCTTTTAGCCAATCAAATTGGTTCAACTTGGGTCCGCCTCCAGTTGCTATAATGAGTCTATCGCACTCTACCTTTTGATCTTTTAATCGAAGATGGATCACTTCATCTGACACATCAACGGCTGATACACCAGCACTCATCTTCAGTACCACACCCATTCGCTTCACTTCTTTAAAAAGACAATCTATGATCACTTGCGAATCATCAGCGACGGGAAACACCCTGCCATCTGCTTCTGTTTTAAGTTTGACGCCTCTGCCTTCAAACCAAGCTTGGGTGTCAGAAGTATTGAAAACCTTCAGTCCCTTTTTCATCAGCTTTGAGCCTCGAGGATATGCTTTAGAGACTTCAGAGATCGATGCTGACCCATTGGTTACATTGCATCGGCCGCCACCTGATACTTTTACTTTTGAAAGCACCTTACTTGTCTTCTCGTACAGCGTGACCTGATAGGATGGATGGTGTTCTTTTACACTTAGTGCTGCGAAAAAACCTGCTGCTCCGCCTCCTATGACCGCTACTCTAAGATTATCGTCTGGCACATACACATTTGTGAAAGCGAAGGTACATAAAACAAAGCCACCCTCTTAAGTACTTATGACGAACTGATAGCCAACTCCCTTTAGTGTTGTGATTTTGATATTGGGGTCAACCTTAAAGTAACCGCGCAACTTAGTGATATAGACATCAAGATTACGAGAGTTATAAAAACTATCATCACCCCATACTTCCATCAAGATATTTTTGCGCTCTGTGACTTGATTGATATTGGTGCACATGAGTTGTAAGATCTGACTCTCACGATGCGAAAGAGTTTTAGACATGTCATTATGATCTAAGGAAAGTCGACTTGGATAAAAAATAAACTCTTTACCAATCCTTATCTCATCACTGTGTGAAGCGGACGGATGCAAGTCTACCATCTTAACTAAGTTCTGAATCCGAACCATGAGCTCCTCCATACTAAAGGGCTTACGGATGTAATCATTGCCACCTACTTCAAAGCCCTTGAGCAAGTCCGTTGTTTGATCCTTAGCTGTGAGAAAAAGAATAGGTATGGTCGAGTGCCTCTTGCGTATATACTGTGCTATCTCATATCCGCTCTTATTAGGCAGCATGATGTCTAAGATACACACATGGTATGTGTCAGATAAGTATATCTCTTCTGCTTCGGCTCCATCTGATACAAGGGTGACTTGATAACCTTTGGTCTCAAGAGTCTCCTTTACAATCTTAGCTAAAAAGGGCTCGTCTTCTACGTAGTATATACTAAGCATACTCCTTTGGTATTGTTATGACAAATGAAGTCCCTGTTCCATTCTTACTATTCACCTTTACTGTTCCCCCATGTCGCTCTACCACTGTTTTTACATAGTGCAGTCCCAGTCCATGTCCTTTTACATTATGCAGATCGTCGGTGGGTACTCTAAAGAGTCGATCGAAGATTTTAGAGATGTATTCTTTCGGTATACCAGGACCATTATCACTCACAGTTATATTAACTCTATCATAAGTAGATGAAAGTTGCAATTGTACTTGAGGTTGATCACCAGAATATTTAATAGCGTTGTCTATGAGATTATAAAGCACGTTGAGAAGATGCACTTTGTCACCTTTTACAATAAAGTTGTCTCCTTCCTCCTTGTAATCAACCTGAGCATCATGTTTTTCAAAATGTAAGCTCATCGAGTGCATCATCTGTGCTGTCAGCTCACTTACATCAACATCAGCAATATTTAAGGCTTCTACACCTTGTTCTAAGGTAGACATCTTCAGGACCTTATCAACTAATATCTTTAGTCTATCTAACTCGTGTTTAGATATATCAAGATACTCTTTTCTCTTTTTGGGGTCATCTATAGCTCCGTAAGACTCCAAGGCCTCTAAGGCAACACCTACTGTTGAGATAGGTGTTTTTAACTCATGAGTCATGTTAGAGATAAACTCGTTCTTTACCTTTGTCAATCTCATCTGTGCCAGCCAGCTTCTTAGTATGAGTATAAACGAAAGTGCTACAATTGAAAATAGTACGAGGCTTAACAATATCGATGGCCATATCTTTTTGAGAACATACTCTTTATAATTAGAGAAAATAGCAAAAGGTCGTCCAGCATCTAAGAAGTTACCATATTTAAAAGCAACAGCGAGTTCAGGCACTCTTATCGAGTCATCCGTACGATTAAATACTTTCAATTCGTGCTGGATATCCAATTGGGCCTTCTTTAATCGGTTGGTATAGATAGAATCGATCTTTACATATAAGCGAGGCAGATTTTCTATTTCCATCGTTTCCAATGTAGTATGCACAATGACGGTATCTATTGCCATATGATCTTTGATATCTATACCTTTGACCGGCTCAGAACTGTAATTTATCTTCATCTCACCTGTCAGCATATCAGTATTCCAAACAACCACTTTTCGATCACTTTCTCGATCATACATCACTGTTAGTGAAGTATCTGAATTAGTATTTGAGCTATCTAAAGCAAACTCCCCTGTTCTGTGGTCACCTGAGTCTACATGATTTGTTGAATTATCCATTTCAACTGACACCTCAAATGATGACTTAAGATCATGAATAGGGAGATTAAAAGAATCAATCTCTATTATTTGAAATATCTCCTGGATGACTGAATCTTGATATTCGGCAGAAGCTAAATCCATCTGATCGATCAGATCTTGCTGCAGTTCTGCTTTTGTTCGGTTGTAATTCTGAACATTCCAGAATATCAAAAATGACAAAAGCATCAGGATACTTGTTCCTGCTAATAGATTTAGAAATTTAGGATGGTTAATCATCATGTCCGCACAAATATATGCGCTAATACGCTGGCATCCGGTCCGATTAACCTTAATTAACCTTAGATAAAGGTTGATTAACTCAGTTGCTCTTCATTTGAATTTACATTTGAGTCATCATTCAATAAAACAAACTTATTATGAAGACTTTCATTTCACTTTTGCTCTCCCTCACCTTAGCCTCAGGCCTTTTAGCACAACAATCCGGATCTATCAAATATGCAGAAACCACAAAAATCGAAATAAAAGGTATAGAAGGAATGGACTTTGGTGATATGATGCCTTCATCCATTGACACTAAAAAAGAACTATTCTTCGATAAGAAGATCACTGTTTACAAAGATGCAGCTGACAACGTAACTGAAGATATAGAAATGGAATCTGACGATGGTTCTTTTAAGATGGTCATAGAAGAAAGTGATACAGAAGAGATTCTCTACACTGATTTAAAAGCCAAAACTACAATCAACCAGACAGCCTTTATGAGTAAAGAGTTTCTCATAGAGGAGAAATTAGAAACACTCAAGTGGAAACTAACCAATGAGAAAATCAAGTACCTTGGATACGTATGTCAAAAAGCTACAGCCATGCAAACTGTCGACCCGACACCAGGCACCGAGGGCGATCCAACTGAGCGATCGATAGTAGTATGGTTTACATCTGAAATACCCGCACCTATAGGGCCAAGAAGCTTTAATCAACTACCAGGGGCGGTGCTCATGGTTTCCATAGACGAAGGTAAGACTGAGATCAAAGCCACAGAAGTCTCATTTGAAAAACCAAGTGATGATGCTCTTCAAAAGCCCACAAAAGGAAAGAAAGTAACCAGTGAGGAGTATGAAAAAATAGTCGCTGAGAAAATGAAAGAGATGGCAGACATGTATGGAGGAAGAGAGGGCGCCATCATGATCAGAGGTTAAAAACTCAGCGCCCCAATAATTTATAACCGTCTCCTTAACTGTTTCATTAATCGAACTTCAAGAAGTAGTGAAAGCCTTTTGAGATTGTCTGCCATGCCCTAAAAAGTAAGCAGACAATCTTTTCACACTTTTCTAATATCATTGTCATGAATAAATCAATACAGGTCTTCTCATTCGTACTTTTTCACTTTAGCCTATCTGCGCAAATACTCGTACAAGGAACCATACTTGATGAGAATAAAACAGAGCTAGTAGGAGCAACTGTAGTCCTTCTTGAGCCAGTTGACTCTTCTATGATGTCATTTGGTATCTCAGATAACGATGGCATCTTTACGATGGAAGATGTTGAAGCTGGTGATTATGTACTTCAAGTCAGCTTTGTATCATATAAAACAATGTATGCTCCTGTCAAGATAAACGGAGAAATTAAAAAAGTAAATATCGGCGCTTACCATCTGGAACCAACATCTGAGATCTTACAAGAAGTAACAGTCAAAGCAGAGCATATCCCCATGGGCATCTTAGGCGATACGATAAGCTATAATGCTGCAGCGTTCAAGGTTAGACCAGGGGCCACTGTCGAAGATCTACTTAAAAAACTTCCAGGCGTAGAAGTTCAAAGAGATGGTTCGATAAAAGCGATGGGCGAAGATGTCGAAAATGTCCTTGTTGATGGAAAAGAGTTCTTTGGCAATGATCCAAAGATTGCCACAAAAAATCTTGAGGCGGAGGCTGTCGACAAGGTGCAAGTATTTGACAAGAAATCAGAGATAGCTGAGTTCACAGGTATAGATGATGGCAATGAAGAAAAGACCATCAACCTAAAACTGAAGGAGGAATATAAGAAAGGAGGATTTGGCAATGCTAACCTTGCTGGCGGCACGGAGTCCACTTATGAAGGGAAGATCAACTACAATCGATTCTCTCCTAAGATGCAAGCTGCAGTTATACTGGGTGCAAACAACGTTAACAAACAGGCTTTTTCATTTAACGAATATATCAGCTTCATGGGCGGCCTGGGCAATGCTATCTCAGGTTCTAATAGTAATATGAATTTCGGAGAATTTGGCGGAGGATCTACCCCACAAGGTATCACAGATAATATCTCAACTGGCCTTAACTTCAACTATGATTTATCGAGCAAATTGAAACTGAACAGCCACTACTTCTATATCAATACTGATCAAGACCTAAGGCAACGCACGTCGAGTAATCAATTTACAGAGCGTGGCAACTTCACTACCTTGGATACGACCTCCTCTAATCTAACAAACCAAAATCATCGGCTCAATATCAAGTTAGACTATAAACCAAATCCTTATAATCAAATCATATGGAAGAACACTTTATCAACAGTCGTCAACAATGATAGCTCCTTGAGTGAAACGATTTTTAGTGAAATGAATGCGATATCTGGCATCACCTCTTCAGACTACAACTCAAGTGATAATCAAAGGGGATATGATGGCAGTCTGACATTTAGAAAAAAGTACAAGAAGAAGGGTCGCAACTGGATCAACACTGCTAAGTATCAATATGGCGTCTTAGATCAATCCAACAACGTCTTCAATCAGCAACAAAACGACCTGATAGCCTCTATGGTCAACCAACTACAAGCTTACGATTACCAAAGGGACAACTTGAGTTATGAAAGTGCATATACTGAACCGTTGGGCAAAGCACTATATGTCAGTGGTAATTATAAATATAACTATGAAACAGAATCGCCTATTAAGACTTTCTTTGATATCCAAAATGAAGAGAACATCTTAAACACCGATCTCAGCAGCGCTTACAACAAAAGAAACTTTGTACAAACAGGGAGATTGAATCTAAAAAAGAATACAAAAAAATCTAAACTCAATGTCGGCTTAGGTCTTCAATCTTCAATTATAAAAGGAAGTATAAAAGATGAATCTACAACACAAGTGGAGGAGTTGCGAAACCAATCCTTCTTCTTTCTACCGAGCTTTAGTTATGATTATGACTTACCGCGAGATGCCAACATAGAAGTTAATTATTGGACCAGCATCACACTGCCCACCCTTAGCCAACTCGCACCTCTGCCTGACAACTCTAACCCAAACATCTTAATAGTAGGCAATCCTAGCTTGTCACCGTCTTATACCCATGGCATAAGATTAAATTATAGAGCTATTGATCAGTTTAACTTCAAGAACTTCTTTGCAAATATCTCCTATAATAGGACCAATGATCGAGTTATTAACACGATAGCGATTGATGATAACTTTATAAAAACAATAAAACCTATCAATACGGACCTATTCTCAAGTCTCAGAGGTTATGCCTCTTACTCTGCTCAGATCAGGCCATTGAAATTAAAATATAACGTAAGGTCAAGTCTCACATGGTCAAAGTATAACTCCTCTCTCAATAATCAGATCAGCCAGGTCAATGAGAGCAATGTCAATATAAATCTACAAGTGAGCAACAAAAAAACGGACATAGTTGATATAGCTACTGGTCTTGATCTAAACTTGAACAAAAGAAAGTATGACATCAATAGCGACTTTGATCAGAGCTTTTCTAATTATTCACTTTTCATAGATGGTATCTTTTACATTGATGAGAGCTTCTCTTTATCTAGCAAGTTTGACTATCGTTCATATAGCAATGCTTTCTTCTCTGAGTCTCAGAGCTTTTCTCTTTGGAGTGCTTATATCAGAAAGTCATTTAATGAAGGAAAAGTGGCCATCACACTATCGATCAACGACATACTCAATCAAAACAGAGGTATAGAAAGGTTTGGCGGGCTCAATGCTCTATATGACACGCGATATAACACACGTGCTCGCTACGCGATGCTCGGTGTACAAGTTAAGCTGGGAAGGAGTAAAAACAGGAGCATGATCACTTTGTAATGCCCATATCTCTTTGACTTTTGTACGATTAAAACATTTTGCGAAAGCGGCCAATTAATCAAAAAGTACAACTCAATAATTCTTGTACCTTAATGGATAAGAAAACAGATGATATGCGCACTTCTTTTCAGACAACAAGCGAGAGACGATTAGATCGAGATTCATTTCCTATGAAGCTATGGGAGAAAGCCAAGAAATATGGTATCTGGAATCCCGCAGAGATAGACTTCAGTCAGGATGCAAAAGACTGGCAGTCGCTCAATGATTTAGAAAAGGAGTATATGATCCGCACCGTGTCTCAGTTTCAAGCGGGTGAAGAGGCAGTTACGCTGGATCTCCTACCACTGATTATGGCCATCGCTCAAGAAGGCCGGCTTGAAGAAGAGATGTTTTTGACGACCTTCTTATGGGAAGAAGCAAAGCATGTAGATGGCTTCAATCGATATATTGATGCAGTACTAGGATCATCAAGGGAAGATCTCCATCACTGGTTACTACCGGCGTATCAAGAGATATTCTACAAGCATCTGCCAGAAGCACTTAATAAGTTAAAGACAGATCCTAATCCAGTCAACATGGTTAGAGCATCAGTAACATACAATATGATTGTAGAAGGCGTTCTGGCAGAGACCGGCTACTACTCACTTTATAAAATGATCGAAGCCAATAACATCATGCCTGGCCTATTAAAATTTGTAGGGAAGCTCAAGCAAGATGAATCTCGTCATATCGCATATGGCATCTACCTCATCTCACGTCTTGTCGCAGAAAATGGTGACGAAGTCTGGGATGCCGTACAAGATCAGATGAATCTGATGATGGAGCCATCGATGCGATTGATCCAAGAATCATACGACTTGTATGACGTGCTGCCATTCGGATTGAACCTGGATGAGTTTAACGCTTATGCGATGGGGCAGTTTCAAAAAAGATTTAAGAGATTAGAAAAAGCACGCAATCAAAATCTTGCTGAGTTGGGTGTAGTGGCTATGGAGGAGGTGATTTAAAGTTATAGTCAAGAACGCGTATGGTCATCTCTGGCCACCATATTTAGAATAGGGAGCGATATGGTTCCTAAGACGTTGAGGATAGCAAAGATCCCAAGAACGCGATATAAAAAGCTTGCCCCTTCAAACTCTATCACTACAAAAAATAGAATGCACAAAGAAGTGAGCAAAATGAAAATAATGGTCACTTTTCTAATGGTCTCGATATAACTTGCTTTTGGTCTTAATAGAGAGATGAGTGACATATGAGCCATTGTTACTGCTATCACAATCATAGCGATCAGCAGCTGCCAAGTATCATCAGGATCTATAATCTCCCATATCGTAACAAAAGCAATTAGAAATCCAAGCACTGACGCTATCATCCCTAATTGTGGTATTTTTATACCACCGAGCTTAAGATCTGGATCTACAGCGCAACATAGCCCAGTCAGACTAAAACCACCTATGGCAGCAGTTGTAACTAGTAACTTAGCCTCTAAGTCACCTAGCTCACCGAACAAGAAAACAAATATCCCAATCAAAGCACTGATACTCAGGGCAACGATAAGTGTGATTAAAAAGAGCTTTTTATGGTTCATCTATAAGTAATATACTATTCTATCTTTTTTCCGGGCAGCTCTCTTCCATTTTGAAAAAGAGTCATGCTCTTTACCGAACCGTCCTCCCCTCTTGTAAATACAGTTTTGGCTTCCACTGCTTTTAGAAAAAAGGCATCTTCTGATTCTGCAAATATTTCTAACTGTCCTTGGCCTGTTGCCTGGAGATAGATCCGTTCACCTGCAGTAGTGATATCTATTATAAAACCAGGTGCCAACTCATATTTGCCGACATACTCTTTGAGCTTATCAATAGATAGAGTGATTTCTTTTTTTAGCCCATTATCGTCCTCATCGGTGAGCTTGTCATGATCTACATCCATCTTCTTCCCGGGCATCTCTCTGCCATTTTGGAAAAGCGTCATACTGGTCACCTCCCCATCGTCACCCCTTGAAAAAGTGGTAGTTGCCTCTACGACTTTTAGAAAAAAGTGATCTTCTGCTTCTGCAAATAACTCCGCAGGTGGTTGACCCGTGGGCTGGCAGAACAGCTTTCCATCTTTAGTAGTCACATCGATTATAAAACCTGGTGCTAACTGATACTTGCCAACATATTCTTCCAATTTGCCTGCAGACAAAGTTATCTCCTTCCTTGGCTCAGGCAGATCCATATCAGTTAACTTCCCCTTAGTGGTTGTCATCCTTGTGTTCATAGTGACATATTGGCCATGAGCATCTTCACTAAAGTCATAAGAGATCATCCCATCTTCAAAAAAGAAAGAATTAGGACCAGAAGGATAGATCCTAAATGTCTCTGACCCTTTCTTTTTACTTTTCAATTGACCTCCGTCTAAAGTTATAAATCTTATCGCTCCATCATCAAACTCATAAGCGCCTATCCACTTTTCTAATTGTTTAGATGAAAGAGAAACACTTTTAGATATCTCAGGATAAGCCTTGCCGAGAGCGATCGCCGCTATCTTGATGGCCTTATCAGTTGGGTCTCCATCATTACTATTAGTGAGTAACGCAACATATATATCTTCTTCAGGGACGTAGATACCCATTGTTTCATATCCGAAGATGCCACCCCCATGTTCTACACTTGTTGTGCCATTGATCTTTCCCGGGCCCCAGCCATATCCATAGCCAATCTTTGATCCATCGTTAAGTGTATAATCATCCCATGCCAATTGCTTGGATGATTCTGTGATAAACATGTTTTTGTTCATCGCAATCTGCCATTTAGAAAGATCATCCACTGTTGACATGAGAGATCCTGCAGCATAAGGTAAGGTCATACTTATGTACTCCGCAATCTCATATCCATCTGCAGTTGGTTGATATCCAGTCGCTCTGTTTTTTATAATTTCACTTTTGTGGCCATACCTTGATTGGGTCATACCAGCAGGCTTGAAAAGTTTTTCTTCAACATAGTCTTCATAAGTTTCACCTGTAACCTCCTCGATTATATATCCCAGTATGATATAGGCCGAGTTGTTGTACTCATACTTCTCACCTGGAGCGAAATCAATCGGTTCATCCTTAAATATATCGATCAACTCTTTAGGCGTCATATCTGTTCTTGCATTGTCAAAAAAACTTGGGATAGATGTATAGCTCTTTATTCCAGAAGTATGATTTAACAAGTGGTGTATGGTTATCGTATGGCCATGTGTTGGATAGTCCGGTAAGAACTTGGTGATCTCATCTGTAAGTGATAACTTCCCTTGCTCCACTAACATCAAGATCGCCACTGCCGTAAATTGTTTAGTAATCGACCCGATCTCAAAAACATGCTCTGGTCTCATATCCACATCAAGCTCTAAATTGGCTTTACCAAAGGCATTGCGATAGATGGTCTCACCTCCCTTTGTTATAATAGCTGTTGCACCCGGGCCATTGGTTAGGTAGTGACCGCTAAGAAAACGGTCTACATCTTTTTGGATGGTTTGTCCATAAACGAAGGCGCATGTGGATAAGAAGAAGAGGATCAATATTGTCTTGTAGGATAAGTTGGAACAGTGCATAATACAAGTTATAGAGTAACGAAAGTGAAGAATGCTAATAACAAAGGCAAATTAACTTTGAACTGATAGACCGCCTAAGAATTTAGATTAATACCACTTATCAATACACCAAAGACTATATTTTAAAGAAAGTATGGTGGTAAACGTAATAGAACCGCTTATCAAGCAAGAAAATCAATCTACTCAAAAATCACACTGACGCTGAGTTTTATCTAAAAGTCAATGAGCATCGAGATGAGGTACTATATGCTACCAAGAAGAGAGGCCGATAATCTCCCCATTAGGGCCAACGAAAAATGTATAATTGTCTCTAACGTAATGCTCATTTTCCAATTCATAACCTGCTGCTTTTAACTTATCACCGATCGTTCCGATATCATTGACCCTAAACATGATATGGTTATGATTTGTATTGCCTATGGGTCCAATCGTATGAAGAAATTCTGGCGCAGTGACTGAGAGTCCAATCTCTAAATCATCCGCTCTTAGCTTCATGACTAACATGCCTTCAAGACCTGGACCATGAAGCACTTCAGCGTCTGACAGTTTAAAACCAAGAATCTCACGATATAATTCCAACGTTTTCTCTAGCTCTAACACATGGATACTGATATACCTCAATCCTGTGACTCTTGCTTCTGAACTTTCTTCTTTATTCTCTACTGATAAGGCACTTTCACTTTGCGCGTCCATGTTGGACGTTACGTTTAAAACAAAAAATATTACAAATAAACATCTGTACAAAACATAGACAGAAGCAATATTTATGTCAATTCTAAGATTTGTATTTATAATCATTGAGTTTATTATTTAAAGTATTCTTAGTTTGTGCAAAGCTAAAATAATAGTAGTTAATAGAAAGTATATTGATCATTTATGTATTACAACTTTTACCTAAAGTTGTAATGCGAGAAATATAATTCATTGGCAATAAACTTAATCTCCAGTAAATTTTTAAATAATATATAGTCATAGATAGACCAACGAGAAAGTACAATACTAAATTAAAAAACAACTCCTTGTTGTTGTTTTATAAATAGTAATCCGCCCATTTTCTTTCTTCGAACAATATACATGTACCTAACCTTATCATCAGTAATATGCTTGTCAACAAAAATTTAACTTACATGCGTTTTTCCATTCTAATATGTATATCAACCATACTTTTTTCATGTACTGAATCGAAGAATGAATGGACCAACTTACTTGACAATGACTTGTCCCAATGGAACAACTATCTAAGCTATCGGCTAACGGAGAGTTATAATGGAGATCAACCGAAGGATAATCAGGGCAATTTGATCGAACCGGTAGGGGCAAACAATGATACATATGGAGTATTTACTGTAGTGGAAGAAAACGATGAGCAAATACTAAGAATTAGTGGCGAACTATATGGGTGTGTCTCAACCAAAAAGGAATATGAAAATTATCACTTAAGACTAAAAGTAAAATGGGGAGATAAAGTATATGATCCTAGAAAGACAAAATTAAAAGATTCAGGGATTTTATATCATTCTATCGGCCCCGACGGAGCGGAATATTGGAGATCCTGGATGTTATCACAAGAATTTCAAATAATGGAAGGACATTTTGGGGATTTCTGGGCTCAGGCCAATTCCGCCATTGACATTAAAGCATATCCTAAAGAGTCTGCTATGAGTCCAGTGGCAGACGAATCACAACCTTTTCTTTCTTTCGGCCAAGACGAAAAACTGTTTGGGTATTGTATGAGAAGCGCCAATTTTGAAAAACCCATGGGCGAATGGAATACTGTAGAACTGATATGCTTTGAAAATAAGAGCCTCCATATTGTCAATGACCATGTGGTGATGATTTTAAAAAACTCGAGATATTCTGAAGAAGGAATAAAAACGGCTATGAACAAGGGAAAAATCCAAATACAATCCGAGGCGGCCGAGGTCTTCTACAAAGACATAGAAATAAGACCGATAGAGTCTCTTCCAAACGAATACCTCCAGTACTATGATTAGGTGTCAAAACCTTTTTTTGACCGCTACAATCCTATTAAATAAGATCTAAGGCTCACTGATAATAAACCCCAACCTCATCAAGTCCCTTGCGCTCGATGTCCGGTACATAAGCCGGCACCTCCGGATAGCCAACTGGAAGCAAGAGATAAGCTCTTTCATTAACGGGACGGTCTAAGATCTTGGCGAGGAAGTTCATCGGGCTAGGAGTATGTGTCAGCGTAACTAATCCAGCATTGTGTATGGCAGATATCAACATGCCGCAAGCGATACCTACTGATTCGTTGACATAGTAGTTGTTGTGTTTTTTACCATCCTCGTCCAGCTCATAGACTTTCTTAAAAACAATGATCAGCCAAGGTGCAATCTCTAAGAATGGCTTGTTCATATCAGTGCCCATAGGCTTGAGGTCTTCCTTCCAGCGCTCACTCATGCGTGATTCGTAGCTTTCCTTTTCTTCGATTTCTGCAGCAACTCTGATCTTACTTTTCAGTTGGGGATTAGAGATGGCACAAAAGGTCCATGGCTGCTTGTGCGCTCCTGACGGAGCCGTGCCGGCAGATAGGATAAGGTTATCAATCACCTCTTTAGGAATGGGCTGATCAGTAAACTCTCTAACTGAACGTCTTTTGTCCAACCAATCATAGTATGCTTGACTCCTAGGGACAAGCTCTTGCTCTGGATATTGGTCGCCAGTATAGATGACGTGCTTATATCCACTGATTTCTATCTCGGACGGGTGACTCATATTAGTTTATTGTAACACAAAAGAAGGTTGAATAATCGAGTTGGCAAAGCATGTTTAAAAAAGATCTCACAAATCAGAGTTTATGGCAGAAGCTCACCAAACTCATCCACCAACGTAACCCCCACAATCCCCTCAATCTTTATATGACTCTTGATTCGTTCTTCATTTTTAACATTGCCTGTTTTCAAAAGAAAGATATCTTCTATACGGTCTGGATATTTACTTATTATAGTTGTGTATATATCAAAATCTTTCTCAGCAGTATCTCCAACCAGTATAAACTTAGTCAATGAAAAAACGTGAAGCAGTTTTTCAATTTCTACATATTTGTTTTGTTGGGTAAGTGGCGGTTTTTTCTTTAACATCTGTCGACCAAAATCTCGCAATTGCAATTCTCCCTTTGGAAAGTGATTATATTCTAAAAATACCTTTAGGTAGTGATACATATTCCAAGGACTATTGGACAGATAGATGATCGGGCCATAGCCTTTCAAGGATGCTAATCTTTTATGATAAAACAAAGCTGCATTTTCAATAGGCTTACGCCTGAAGGGATTGACAAAGATTGTATAAAAAAGCATCTTAAGTCTAAATAAAGACTTCACTTTTGTCCTGAGGATGGTGTCATCTATATCTGAGATGATGCCTAAGGGCACATCATCATTGTAGGCATCTAGTTGTACTGTTTGAGTGTATCTGTGGTTTGAAATATTTGACGAAAGTTCTATCACTGTACTTTCTAAAATAGATGGATCAATAGGTTTTATAAACTCAAAATATCCTTCATGATCTGTCTTAAGAGGATACACATCCTCCCCTATCCTCAACTCCATGTCTTGTCTTTTGATCTCCCAACTCAACGCTCTTTTTAGCGTATAGTATACAGACAGGAAGTAGCCCCCAACGAACTCTCTTCTGCTCCGTTGACCATAAAGCAATCGACCTTTTAAATAACAATGACTCGATGTGTATAAACTCGTATATACATCAAATCTCACCTTCCTCCTCATCTATGCAAGATACCACTTTGATCAGAGAGAGCTTCATCTCCCCTACGGACTATCTTACTCAGATTACTATATTTACAACAGACAACTTATAATGATGAAATATATACTGCCTTTATTCTTAATCTTATCCTTTAGCATACCTACTTCTGCTCAAAAGATGAAGCAAGATGACACTTACTTCAGTCCTTTAAAATATCGCAACATTGGCCCTTTCAGAGGTGGCCGGTCTGTAACGGCTTCAGGAGTCATCGATGATCCGCTCACCTACTACATGGGCACTACAGGCGGAGGTCTCTGGAAGACCGAAGATGCGGGGCAGCTATGGCACAACATATCAGATGGCTACTTTAAGACAGGTTCTGTAGGTGCTATCTCTGTCTCAGAAAGCGATCCCAATATCCTCTACTGTGGCATGGGAGAGCATGCACCGCGAGGTGTAATGACTCATCATGGCGATGGTGTCTACAAGTCTATCGATGCGGGTAAGACTTGGACGCATATCGGCCTCACCAAGACGCAGCACATCTCAAGGATAGAGATCCATCCCACTAATCCAGACATAGTCTTCGTTGCTGCTCAAGGCAATCTATATGGACCTAATCCAGAGCGAGGGATCTATAAGTCAACCGATGGTGGGAAGACATGGACCAACGTACTCTTTGTAGATAACAAAACAGGCTGCGCAGAACTATCGATGGATATGAATAATCCACACATCTTATATGCTACGATGTGGGAGCATCAACGATTTCCTTGGATGGTCAAAAGTGGTGGACCTGGCAGTGGCGTTTATAAATCAACTGACAGCGGTGAAACTTGGCATAAGATAGAAGAAGGTCTACCAGAAGAGATGGGCAAGATGGCCATCGATGTCAGTCGTGCTAATTCTAATAAAGTATATGCACTTATAGAAAGTGATACTAATTTAGACAAAGGTGGTTTGTTCGTAAGTAATGACGCTGGCGCAAATTGGAAAATGGTCAGCGGAGATAATAGACTGACACAGCGCGCATGGTATTATATTGAGGTATTTGCCGACCCTAATGATGAAGAAACAGTCTATGTGCTAAGTGCACCAGCACTTAGATCTATCGATGGTGGTAAATCATGGAAGCGACTCACTGGAACGCATGGAGACTTTCACGATCTGTGGATACATCCCGACAATCCAAAAAATCTTTGCATCGCCAATGACGGTGGCGCAGCCATCAGTTTTAATTATGGTAAGACATGGTCTCGTCAAGACAACATGCCGACTGCACAATTTTACAGAGTGACGGTTGACAACTTAACTCCTTACAATATCTATGCAGGACAGCAAGATAACTCTTCTATAAAGATTGCTAGTCGCTCTGTCGGCGGTCGGTCTATAGGTCCTGAAAGTTGGAGTCCTTCTGCAGGTGGCGAGAGTGCCTTTTTAGCATTTGATCCAGACAATCCAAGATATGTGATGGGCGGCAGTTATCTAGGAACTATCAACTTGCTGGACATAGAGTCAAGAGCGAGCACAAAGGTCATGCCCTCTCCTATCCAATATCTAGGAAGAGAAGCCCGTGACATGAAATACCTTTATAATTGGAATGCTCCAATTATAAAATCACAACACGAACCCAACACTTTTTATCATGGTGCTCAACTCTTACTCCGTACAAGAGACAATGGTGTCACATGGGAAGAAGTATCGCCAGACCTAACGCGCAACGATGATAGCAAGCAAGGTAATGGCGGTGGTCCATTTACCAATGAAGCGGTAGGTGCTGAGAACTATGGGACACTGGCATATGTCATAGAATCAAAACACGAAGCAGGAGTGATCTATACGGGGTCAGATGATGGCTATGTACAAATCACTAAAGACAATGGCGCTACTTGGACCAATGTTACACCCAAGGGATTAAAAGAATGTTTGATCAATGCCATCGACATATCTCCGCATGATCCTGCAACGGCTTACATAGCCACGACTCGTTACAAATTCAACGATCACACACCAGGACTTTATAAAACTACCAATTACGGAAAAACATGGACCAACATTAGCGGTGACCTACCAAGTAACGCTTTTACAAGAGTCGTACGAGAGGATGACAAACATAAAGACCTGCTCATCACTGGAACAGAACTGGGCATCTTCGCTTCTTGGAATGGCGGCACCAACTGGGAGTCACTTCAACTCAATATGCCGATCTGTCCTATTACAGATCTAATTATAAAACATGATAACTTGGTCGTAGCAACTTCTGGGCGTTCCTTTTGGATCTTAGATGACTTGAATGTGCTGAGACAGAGAAACAACAGGACCGATGAGTTGCAACTATACAAGCCAGTTGATGCTACGTTGAGCAATCATAGAAGTCCGATGAATAACACCTCAGCATCCTTTAAGGGCACAAATCCATTAACAGGTATCAATCCTGCTAATGGAGTTGTACTATTTTATAATCTACCAGAAGTAGATAAAAACCAAGACGTAACCATCGATATCATAGACGCTCAAGGCAAATTAGTCAGAAGTATAAGCTCTAAAAAGGATCCTAAGTTTTCCTCATGGGCTGGAGGCCCTTCTGCAGAACCTATACTTTCTAAAAAGAAAGGGCTCAATCGATTTGTCTGGGACATGAAGCATACGGGGATGAACGGCGTCAAAGACACTTACATTGAGGCCAACTTCACTGGACATAAGGCGATACCGGGCACTTACTCAGTAGTGATGAAGTATGGAGACAAGTCTTTAACCAGCGAAGCCACTATCCTACCCAATCCTTCTTATGGAGCTACTCCCGAAGATTATAAAGAGTATGATGAGTTTATGAGCAAGGCTGAGGGCGAAGTGATTGAGATGCACGACATGATTAACTCTATGGCAGACATGAGGGCTTCTTTAGAAGGGATATTAGAAGATCTTGAAGGAGATGATGACTATGCACAAATCAAAAAAGATGGAGAAGCGCTCATCAAAAAGATGAAAGACTGGGACGGCGATATGATCCAAAGAAAGGCCAAAGCCTATGATGATGTAGAGAACTTTCGAAACAAGTTCACTGCAGAATACCTCTTCCTCATCAACGCAACAGATAGCGCCATCCCAAAAGTAAACAATGCTTCTAAGGATCGATATTCAGAATTGAAGACGCAGTGGAAAACGCTAAAATCAAGAGGCGAAGAAATTGTAAACAAAGATGTGCCAATGATTAATGCGCAAATGTGGGAGTCTGGGATTGGTGCGTTGAAAATGTTGAAGAAGAAGAAGGTGGCCAAGAGGCCATAGTTTTTATTAATTCGTTTAAGCTGATTCGTAGCTACAAGCTACGAATAGCATGTTAGCGTGATTTGAATAGCACAAGTCAAAAGTGCAGTGCGTAGGTTGAGTCTACGCACATCGATACATTTAATGTAACAACAATGTCCACCAGGGGAGGCTACAACATAGATGACCAATATGCTACCTACTTTGTAACATTTACAATCGTAGGTTGGGTAGATATATTCAGCCGTTTAGAATGTCGAGATATAATCATCGATTCATTGAAGTATTGTTCTGAGCAAAAAGGACTTAGTGTTCACGCATATGTCATCATGACTAACCACATTCATCTCCTTGTCACAGCACAAGAAGATAGCAATGGTTTGTCAGCCATCATCAGAGACTTTAAGACACATACAGCTAAGCAACTAATTCAATGGATAACAGAAAGCAAAAACGAAAGTAGAAGAGAATGGATGGACATTCTATTCAAGCATCATGGAAAGAACAACTTACGAAACAAGACTTATCAAATCTGGATACAAGACAACCATCCTATGCATTGCATTCATCCTAAATTCACGAATCAGAAGATAAATTACATCCATAACAATCCTGTGAAAGCAGGAATCGTAAGAAATGCCCAAGACTATTATTATAGTAGTGCTGGAAATTATGCTGGCGAAGCGGATGTTCTATTGAATGTCGATATGATTGACTTTTAAAAAAAGCTGTGCGTAGGTTAAACCTATACACAGCTTTTTTTACACAAAATTGCTATTTGTAGCTTGCAGCTACAAATAAATAATACCTTCTTTATCAAGTTATATCTCAACCCCATCCAACTCATAAATAGTCCCCTGTATCGCCCCGTCAAAAGCCTTACCCTTTTTATCTTTCAAATCATACTTAATCTCAATCACCCAAGTCGGTTCAAGATCAGGAATCGTCAGTATGACCTTTTCATTTTCTAATCGTGCATCGGAGATAGTGAGCTCATTTTCGCCATATCTCTTGGAACCATAATTTTTAGCACGTTTTAGCTGCCAAGTATGAATCTTATAATTATCTATATTCTCAGCTGCAGATTCATCTAAGGCGTTGGCGAAAGTTAGCTCTATGCCTTCTTTGTTAGATTCTAAATTGATCGGTAGATTAAGATCTTTACCTGTATATCGGATGCGATACAACCCTCCTGCTTGTAACACTTGGCTGGTCGCCCAAGCAGTCATCGCACAAGCATACATTTGACCATCCTTAGGATGAAAGCGTCCTCTTACCAGACCTGAC
>CALDEM010000082.1 GCA_937942435.1 uncultured Saprospiraceae bacterium | reverse complement strand
GATTATCAAGAAATTTATTTGCGTGTAGGTGATTCTCATAAAAAAAGAATCATCTGCGATTTTATTGCAGGAATGACAAATAAATATGCTATTGAATTTTATGGTCGGCTAACATCAGAAAACCCAGAAACTATATTTAAGCCTCTCTAGGCTTTGAATATGCCAGCTAACCTTTTAATGATTATAGAATCATTCTCATCTTACTCATACACTTCAACCACCAACTCTATCTCCACTGCCTGGCCTCGAGGTAGGGTAGCAACACCTATGGCAGCGCGGGCATGCTTACCTCTTTCTCCAAATACTTCTACCATCAGATCTGAAAATCCATTGATGACCTTTGGTTGATCTACAAAGCTTGGATCAGAATTAACAAGTCCTAATACTTTTACAATTCTTTTGACCTTGCTTAAGTCGCCGAGCATAGTTTTTAGAACTGAGAGTTGATTAATCGCAGTTAGCCTTGCGCCTTCGTATCCTTTTTTGATCGTTACATCTTGGCCAAGCTTACCTGTGATCTCAGTACCATCAGCATAGCGTGGTCCTTTACCTGCGAGGAAGATTAGGTTGCCAGTTCGTACACCGTTGACATAGTTGGCCACTGGTTGTGGAGGGCTGGGTAGGGTGATGTTGAGTGCTTTGAGTCTCGCTTCTGGGTTATAACTTGCTTCAGGTTTTTCAAGTGTTTTACAGCTTGATATAGAGAAGACGATTGTGATGATTATAAAAAGTGAGAGGTAATTATTTTTCATTTTGTCTATTTGTTATTCAGTGTATCTATTTTGATGTTCTATTTTCTTTTGTCACTTGAAGTGGCTGATGCCAACAGCGTTATAAAGTTCTTTGGCATAATATAGGTTGCACCCTTTGAGCGTCCATTCGACTCTTCTGATATCGCTGATATCGTTGGTAGGATCACCATCTACTAATATCAAGTCTGCTTGCTTTCCAACTTCTATTGATCCAAAATCATCATCTACGCCAGTGATCTCTGCAGACTTTATAGTTGCCAGTCTTAAAACTTCCTTAGCCGGAATGCCTGCACTTACATAGAGTTCTAATTCTCTGTGGTATAGAAAACCAGGCAGACCATCTGTGCCTGGGACTATATCTACACCTTTGTTGTATAAGTCAGCTATAACAGCTAACATCTTATCAAAGCTGGCCCGATAGCGCTTTCTCTTTTCATCATCTTTTGGTAAGCCGCCTGCGTAGAAACCTCTTTGCCCCATCAGCGGGAAGCGCTCTATGATTGTTTCGTATGTAGGACTTGGCTGACCTTTTTCAGATATAAGCATGTTTTCAAATATCGCCGCAGTTGGATCAACCAGTATGTCTTTAGTACGGAGTAGTTCTACAAATGTTAAGTACTCTTCAGATTGCAGGTCGAGATCTGCACCATGTTGCGCTGGCATGGTAAATCGTAGTGGCGTTCGAGTATCAATAGTATCCGAAAGGAAGTTCAAGAACAACATATTGATATGCTGTATCTCATTATAACCTTGATTAATCGCTTGTGTAGCAGTCATGTATGCCGGGATGTGTCCGCTGACACGCATGCCTAGCTCATGAGCTTTAGTAGTCATGTCTTGAACCCACTCGGGTTTTATAGAGCTGTATAGTTTGATTTGTTCATAACCCAAGCGATTATAATCTATAATTTCTTCTATGCCTTCTTCTAAGTTGTTGACGACATTTCTTTGGTTGGCATATTTGCCAGGGCCGTCTATGATACCACAGAATGTTACAATACGTGGACCAAGTAATTCATTAGTATTAAACTGCTCCGCCAAGTCTTTTAACTGCTTATTGTTAGCAAGATCTCTTACAGATGTCACTCCACCAGCCAGATGAAGGATGCCTCTAAACTTGTCATTGTGCGTATGCATATCAAATAAACCTGGCAATAGAGTTTTGCCTTGCCCAGGCATCTGAAGTACATCTTTATCAATGTTAGCATTGCCACTGGGTTGTATGCTTTTTATAGTTTGCCCATCGACCACTACATCTTGTTTGCGCAAGATGCTTCCATCTTTTTGAAACACATCAACACCTGTGATCACCATGTTGCTGGTCGCATGGCTGAGCTCAGTGGCTAATTCAGCTAAGTTTTTATCCTCAACTTCATCTTGGATCTTTTTCATTTCTGGTCTCAGATCTGCCAGATCTTTTCTAACCACATGAAGGTTTTTAGTGATCTTACAGATCATACCCTCGCTAGTCATCCATACATAGATAGGATCTACATCTAGACCCCGTATCATCAGCAGATCTGTCTTCAGGCCGTTGGATAGTTCAAAAGGAAGTGTCTTCACTAGTTCTACTTTGCCCTCTGGATACAAAGAGATAGATCCATCTTCAGATTTTATCAGTTGTTGCGCGAGTATCTCAAATATCGCTGGAGATCCTGTATGTCTAAAGTATAAGGAAGAGCCATCAAATAGCGCTTCACTAGTGTCCATGATATTGCTCCACTTAGCAGTTGTGCCATCACTTGAAAAGCTTTCGCTTACGGATGCACTTCTGTAATTATGCCCTTCGATCTTTAAGTCTTTTATAAAACCTTGATCATTGAGTGTTATCTGCTCGGATATTTTAGGCCCACGACCTCTATCGTTGTAGGTGTAATTATAATTATAACTTGATACGCCGTCATATGATTTCTCGTAAGAGCCTGCTACGTTGTCTCGAAATACTACATCATAGATAGTCTTACCTCTCTCGTCAATTTCTAATTTTGACGATGGATCGCAACTTGTTAGAGTTATGGCTACAGATATAAAAAAGATGATTACGTATCTCATGTTGTAGATGATTGAGAATATAGATTCTAAAGCTATTTTATAAATACTTTGATTTATGACTTTAAAGTCTCTTTATAAAATCGAAGCCAGTTTCTACCCAATATTTTTTCAATATCGCCTGTGCTATATCCTCGTTTATCAAGTAGTCGAGCGACATGGCGATATCTATCTGTTGTGTCGAGCTCGGGGATCCAAGGTGGCCATTGTACTTTATAAGAAGGTTTGAAGCGGGTTAGCCTTGGTACATACCAGTTTTCGCGTGTTGCACCGGTGGCTTCGAGCCCCTGCACGGCATAATCTGCCGCTAGTCCAACATGATCGATGCCTCCTACCTTGACTGCGTGGTCGATATGATCTACATAGGTCTCTAAAGTAGTTTCTGTACCAAGATTAGGGCCGATCATATATCCTAAGCATATGATGCCGAGGACGCCTCCTTTATTGGCCATAGCTTTGATCTGTTCATCGGTTTTAGCACGAGGATGATTCTTGTGTAAGGCCTCGCACATAGAGTGATTGATGGATACACCTGTTTTGCTAAAGTGTATACCGTCGTCTGTTGTTTGGCGGCCGCAGTGCGATAAGTCGACTATGATGCCTGACTCATTCATCCGCTCTACGGCTTCAACGCCAAAATCTGAAAGTCCAACATTGGTTCTTTCTGTACATCCATCTCCGATGAGGTTGCGCTCGTTGTAGGTGAGTTGCATCCAGCGCGCACCGGCTTGATACATGATGTCGATGTTGTCGATCGACTTTTCAATCATAGTGGTGTTCTGAAATCCCAACATCACAGCTGTTTTGTTCTCAGCTTTTGCCCTGATGAGATCATCAGCACTCTTTAAACATATCAATCCATTGGCCTCATTGTTGATCCTCTTGTTCCACTCTGATAGACTCTTTAGTGATCTGGCAAAGCTGCCCGAATCCAAGGAAGCATTAAATCCCGTATAACCCGTCTTCTCTAAGGCGTCATAGGATTTTTGATTCCAATTACGGACGATGATGATACCATCAAAAACTATAGCTTTGTCATAGACCTCGTCGATCTTTGCGTAGATAGCTTTGTTGCCATCTTCGAAAACAGCATCCATGATTTGCTTTGCGCCAAATGCTGTAAAAGGTAGTGCTTTGACAAAATCTCTTCGCTTGGTATACATATCAATGTTTTAATCCTCTTCAATATAAGAATTACTTTGGTGGAGATGCTACAGCAGAATCAGATAGACAAGATGATTTTGCTATTTTATAAGAAGGTGTTGATAAAGTTGACTTAACTCATAGCCTTCATGAGATCGCGTACATCACGATTGAGATATATGGCATCGAGCATTTTGATGTATTCTTTGACAAACCGTTGGTTGCTTAATAGGCCACCAAAAATATCTGAGATTTTTAAGAAGCTAAGTTTATCTAGCGAGTACTTCTTTGCTTCCTCATGCAACTCATCCTTTCTTGCATCCATGATTTCAAGAGGATTGTTTTTTAGATCTACTCCTTTGTCACTGTAGTAGCACCAGCTGGCAAGAACAAAAGTGCCATACTTTATGCTACCTCCTACTTTAAGATTTTCTATAATAGTTGGGATCAGAAACTTGGGCAACTTGGCAGAGCTCTCTGAGCAGATCCTACTTACGCTATCTTTTATATTAGGATTAGCAAAGCGTTCTTCTAAGCTGTCTTTGTAATCTTCGAGGTTGATGCCTTGGATCTCACCTAATATAGGTGTAGCCTCCTCATCCATAAACTGCCTCATAAAAGTAGAAAAAACTTTATCCTCCATGCATGAGTTGATCGTCGGGTGGCCATGTATAGCTCCCGGGATACCCAATACAGAATGACCAGCATTTAAGAGTCGGATCTTCATCTTTTCATATGGTGTAACGTCTGGGACAAACTGGACGCCTAGCTGCTCAAGCGGCGGTCGGCCATTAGAAAAGTTGTCTTCGATCACCCATTGTATATATGGCTCGCAGACGACGGGCCATTCATCTTTTAGATTATAATTTTTTTCAAGAAGCTCCATGGCTGAAGGTGTCGTGACAGGCGTGATTCTATCCACCATCGTATTAGGGAAGGACACTTCATGTTCTATCCAATCTGCCATGTCTGCGTTTTGCTTTTTTGCAAAAGCTGATACCATCTTTTTAGCTACATCTCCATTGTGCTGTATATTGTCGCAAGAGAGGATTGTAAAAGCAGGCAAACCGTTTTCTCTTCGTTTTTTTAATGCTGCCGTTAAAAATCCGAAGACAGTTTTGGGCTGATCAGGATATTTAAGTTCATATACAATATCGGGATTATCAAAATCAAAAGCTCCGGTACTTGCACTAAAGTTGTAGCCACCTTCTGTGATGGTCAGTGATACTATCTTAGTGTCTGGATGCGCCATCTTGTCAATGGCTTTTTTAGGGTCGTCTACGGCTAAGATAAAGTCTGTTATGGACCCAATGACTTCACAATTATCTATGCCGTCAGGATGTTGAGTGATCAGCGTATACATGCCGCCTTGCTTAGTGAGTACATTGCTTATATTGCGATCGGCTTCTCTGAGGCCTATACCACATATGCCCCAGTTATATGCTTGATATTGCTCAAGTAAAAGATGCATATAGTAAGCTTGATGCGAACGATGAAATCCACCTACTCCTATATGTACGATGCCATGCTTGATCGCGCTTCTGTCATAGGAGGGACAAGGAAGCTTAGCCCCAAGCACACCAAGGTTTTGTTGAGACAATTCTATAGCCTTCATGCTTATCTGCTTAAATGTTTAAGGACTTGCCTCTGCGCATCGCCCAGTAGGCCGCGACAAAATAAATGACAGTACACACAAAACCAACTTTGTAAAATGTATCTCTGTTTGATATATAGATGCCTTCGTCAGGACTGCCTAATAATGTCTTGCCAGCTAAAACTAAAGTCACTATAAGCGCACCATATGCTAAGATCTTCAATCCTTTAGAAAGGATAGATGCATCTTTTATAATTTCCTTTTCTTCAGCGGCTTGTTTTAATTGAAATTGTTCTACTGCTTCGTTAAACTCCTCTTCTTGTAACTCACCTTCTGCATAACTCTTTTTAGCTCCATATCGGCCTGCTAAAATCGTATAAACTATAATTGTAAAAAACCAAGTTGGTATAAATAGATAGTAGAATGACATGACATCCAAGTAGTCTAATCCAAAGCCAAAGATGAGCCCTAATATCCATGATGCAACTGCAGGTTTGCTATGCGCGTAGTCTTGATATTGAGACCAGTACCGAGTGTAGCCCATTTTTGGAAACAATTGATGTTCTGCAAAAACAATGGCGCCTACTGGAACGACCAGTAAGCCCGCGTAGGTCAAGAGCGGAAGTATTTGTGAAAATACAAAAGGAAAACATGCTATAATAACCATAGCTCCACCCACAATGAGTGTAGTTGTTCTTCTTGATCGACTACTATAAACTGCTTGAGCTGCGAGTCCTGCTCGATATAGATTGGTGATGGCTGTCGTCCAGCCAGCGACGATCACGATGACAAATCCTGACCAACCCAAGGCATAATAGGCTACATCACCGGGGTCCAACTGTACAATTGATTTGCCCAGTATAACAGCAGTACCTGCACCCATGATACCTGCTGCGATCCAAGCGATATAATGTCCAAAAAGCATCCCCGTACTGGTAGCCAACCCGTATGATTTCTTTTTTGCAAATCGCAAGAGGGCCATATCGATTAAGCCGAAGTGAGTGATAGAGTTGGCTGCCCAACCAAACCCAATCACTTCGAGTAAACCTATACCGGGTTCGCCATCGCTATTGACGCCCGTCCATATGGATTGATTGCCGATATTGACAAAATCTGCCCAACTTTCAGGTAAAGTCTTACCAAGTACATCTAAGGTCAGCGCCGGCATCAACACGATGGCACCACTGGCAAACATCGTAAATAACCACGGTGCGCAAATGCCTGAGAACTCCGAAACTGCATTGAATCCATAAATCGCCACAAAAACAACGAAAGTGCCTACTAAGAGTACGATTAAAATAAACCAAACATTAGTGGGATACCAATCTAACTGAGCAGGTATGTCAAACGCAAAACGCACGGCAGTCGAAGAGACCGTAACCATAGCCGCAGAGATCACAGTGAATATCAAGATGTTAGCCCAATTGTAAAGCTTGGACATCGAGTCGCCAGCGATCTTGTTTAGGTAGGTATAGAGGCTAAGTCGCGTATCAACAGCGATCGGAGATGTGATGAGTGTCCAACTGAGTACTGCTAAAATATTGCCGATAAGAAGGCCGACGATGATATCCATGGTCTTAGCACCAAGCGCTACAAATGTGGCACCGATGACAAACTCTGTTGCTGCTACATGCTCTGCAGCATAGAGTCCCGCAAAGTGAGTCCAGTCATGTAGCTTATGCTTTGGAACCGGTAGCTGCTCCTCATTCATTTGTTCAAATTGCTCAAAGTTGGTGATTTCGTTCATCTCTCTTTTAGGTTCCTGCTAAAGCGGTCCATGTACAATAACAATAGATCGGACGAAAGATATTCATTTATATGAATATCTCGATGTGCCTAGGGCTACACTTATATGATATAGTGGTGAGTTGTGTATAAGAGTCAGAGAATATTCTTCATAATGGTTCAATAGTACACCACTTTTTTCAATGTTTTAAATCAGACAATTTTGTTGAGCCCTTTTAAAAGGTCTAAAATATTTATAATAAGGTTCTAAACAGCTTTCTAATTGAAAGAGAATTAAAAAGTTAAATGGCTTTTCAATTAGGTTTATAAAGCGCCAGGCTGGCGCCAAAACGTTAAAACCATAACTTGTGCCAAATCAGAACACTCAAACCAATCATCAAATCATACAATACAATATCTTTAAAAGAAAATATAAATATGACTACACAAGAAATCGCAAATCGCTTAGTAGAGCTTTGCCGGAATGGAGAGTATGAGACTTGCTACCAAGAGTTATACAATCCAGCTATCGTCAGTATAGAGAATGATGGCTCTTCAGTGACTGGATTTGATGGTATCGCTCAGAAAGGAAAAGAGTGGAATGCAGGCATTGAAGAATTCCTTGGATCAACTGTTGGCGAACCTATTGTCTCTGGCAACTACTTCTCATTACCGATGAGTATGAATGTTAAGTTTAAGGGAGCTCCAGCGGCTATTAACTTTGAAGAGATTTGCGTATATGAGGTGAAGGAAGGAAAAGTGGTGAAAGAGCAGTTTTTTTATGATGAGCCTGGATAATTTGCTAATGAGTTAATGTGCATATTAGTTGAAATGCTGATAATGAGATTTCTTATCGTTACTTGTATGATCTTCTACCTCTTATATCTCCACCTCCTGCACTATCCCAGTATATCCATCAGTGCGTAGAGCATTAGCTGGTAGTTGATCAATCACTGGTAACGAATGAAAGTTACTATTGATCCCAATGGCCTGTTTTTTAGAATTGTCTTTTTTGACCACTCGGATCGTCATCGTATCAGCCCTCATGGCAAATGCTTCTATCACCATTCGCTCATCTGTATCTCTGTCTACAAAGATCTCTTGATCATTGATATATAGAGACTTGATATTAGAAGTTCCATTGATCTGAAGTCTGGTATTGAAGATTTCTTCTTTGGCGATGATTCTAAATATATTGGAGTCAGTTGTGTCGATTATAATCTCTGGGATAGATACATGCGGTTGTACATCTGTGTCTTTGTTGATAAATGGCTCCAAGTATGGAACTGCAAACTCTGATCGCTCAGCGCCTTCAAGATATGACTCATTTCCTATGTTGATCCGATTGTCTTCCGTTGCCCATTTGGCTTGACCTGTTTTGACATCATAATTATAAAATACATTGGACGGTAGTGGTTCGCGCTCTGTTGGTTGAGAAGTGAGATGGCCTATCAGAAGACTGCCAAGTATCAGCCCTCCACCGACATATGTCATAAGGGCTGACTCTGTCCATAGTTTTCTAAATAAAACCATAGACGACAGAGCGATGATAGATACATGTATCGTGGGAAGTGGCAACCCAACTAAACTAAATGCCAGAAAAAATAGAGTTATGGTAGGTAGCCAAATCGCCAATGGAATAAGACTCGCGAGATACGGCGTTATGAAATAATCTTCTTTTTTAGAATGACCGACTGTCAGAAAATAGTAAATAGACAATGCAATCGTTGGGTAAAGCATGAAGTATGTTGCAGTAGGGATATAGAGATATGATGCAACACAAAGGAAGCTTAAGAAAAGCAGCATCGCTGCTTTAAAACTATTGGGGTTGTGACGCAGTACAGGGCCTTTGATACAAAGTGCAGAGATGACTAAGGTTATGCCGATGCAAGTTAGTAAGTACCATTTGTGATTATAAAACTGTCCAGCATAAAACACTTCGTATTGTGGATAAAGTGCAAACAATAGTTTGCTCAACCCAAAGCTCAAAGCCACGCTGATAACAACAGTTAAAAGAATCATCAAAAAGGAAAGTCCGAAGGATTTGATGTTAATCACATCAGTCTTGAAAGTTCTGAATAACAGATAGATTGTAAAAATTATGGCCAATATCAAAATGAAAATATCCCATGACGAAGGATAGACAATTAGAAAACCAAGAAGGTTGAAGAAAGTAGCGTTTTCTGTTTTCGTTTTTGACAAGTCAGTGTTAGCAAAGTGTCTTGTCAACGCCAACATATTGGTGCCTGTATGTTGGACGCTGGCTTGGCTTATGTTTTCAGGAGTGTCTGCAGGATTGTGATAATAACTAAACCCATCTATAAACGCATGATTGATACCATTGATGCCCGCTTTTTTGAAGTAAGTAAAGTCAGTATCATTTGGCAAGTTTTTATAGATCTCAAATGACATGGAGTTGGCAACAGGTCTTGTCGCAACTTTTTTTAATTGCTTCACTAACCATGCGTTGCCCTCTGACCATTCGAATGATATCGATGCGCCACTATTGCCTCTGGCTTCATAGTTTAACAACACACCGATATGCGAAACATCTTCCTGCTCCGAGAAAGCTTTAGCGCCAAAAAGGCCTCGTTCTTCTCCATCGGTGATAAGGAAGATGATGTCGTTGTCATGCTCCTCTTGCTTTAAGAGTTTAGCCACCTCGAGTATGCATGCTACTGAGTGCACATCATCCGCTGCCCCGGGTGAGCCCAAGACGCTATCATAGTGACCGACGACCATAACTGCCTTGTTGGACGACTTGCCTTTGATGGTAGCGATGATGTTTTCGGTCCTACCGATCCGTGTGTAACGCTTTCCCCATGATTGTTGTGCATGACCGATAAACATTTCAGTTGGGATATCGAGTTGCTCAAATTGATCAAGGATATATCTTTTGACCTTTCGATTTTCCTCGGTTCCCATATGGTGGATCTCGCTTGCCATGATGTTCAAGTGATTCATGGCATTGACAGCAGAGAAGCCTTCTGTATCGGCTGGGCGCACATCAATTGGATCAGTCATCTTGATGGTGATCAGACTGAGTACTAAGATCCAAAGTAGGGGAAGGTATCTGGTCATGGCTGCTCTTTTCAATTGCTTAAGGTATAAAGAATCTGATCAATCGATTAATTGACCAGTATCAATTTGAAGGTGGATAAAATGTCTTACTCTTGTATGAATAGCAACGTGTGTTTTAACTAACCATAACTAGACGTGATGTTTGATTTGTTGATGGCCAAATTGGCAAAGGATCCACACAGATTGTTTCTGATTGATGGACTGGGTGCCTTGCTTTCTGTCTTTTTGTTAGGTTATGTTTTGGTTCAACTTCAAGAGATCGTTGGTATGCCGGTGCGGACCTTGTATATCCTTGCTTCGATACCCATTTTGTTTGCCATTTATGATTTCATATGCTACACTAAGTTAAGCGCAGATCATGGTCAGTTTTTGAGATATATCGCTTTCGCAAATATTGTATACTGTCTCTTTTCCTTGGTCATGCTGGTGAATCATAAAGAGAGTCTTACTTTTTTGGGAATGTCTTACTTTATCATAGAAATCTTGATAGTTTTAGTCTTAGCATATATAGAGCTAAGAATATCGAAGTTTCTTAATGGTTGAAATGAAGGCAATTATAAAATTAGATGTGATAAAGTCAATCATATCAACAGTTGATGTAGTCGCTGCGATGAAAGAAGGATTCATCCAGTATAGCAAAGACAACTGCGTAGTACCTCCTGTTGGCGAGTTGCTTTTTGACAACCCGCCTGGAGACGTCCATATCAAGTATGGTTATATTAAGAATCAAGAATACTTCGTTATCAAGATCGCCTCTGGATTTTATGATAATGCCAAGTTGGGTATACCGTCAGGGCAGGGCCTGATGTTATTGTTTAAGCAACAGACTGGAGAGTTGGCAGCAGTTCTTTTAGATGAGGGTCATCTGACTAATCTAAGGACTGTAAGCGCAGGTACTTTGGCAACAATATCCTTTGGGCCGAAAAGTATAATCAGCGTTGGTATCATCGGTACAGGTACAATAGCAAAACTACAGATCCAGCAACTTCAACAACAGGGCGTTTGTCAGTCTTTTTGGCTATGGGGTAGAGATAAAGCAAAGGCTAATCAATTGAAATTAGAATTAGGCGATACATCTGAAGTGTATGTTGCAGATACTTGTGCTGAGGTAGCACAACATTGTAATGTCATCATCACAACCACTCCTTCTGAGTTTCCGCTTCTTCAATCTAATGATATTAAAAAAGGAACACTAATAGTAGCCATTGGCTCAGATACACATACCAAGCAGGAGTTAGACAGTGAGATTTTGGCTAAGGCTGATATGGTGATCGCTGATAGTCTATCTCAAAGTAAGAGTAGAGGAGAGATATTTAGAGCTGTAAGTGATGGAGCGATATCGGAAGACAAAATCGTAGAATTAGGAATCGCACTTCAAGACCAGTCGCTTTATGGTCTGAGTGATGATCAGATATCGATAGTAGATCTTACAGGCGTAGCTGTTCAAGATATTATGATCGCATCTGCCGTCTATTCTAATTATAAAGCTCAGTAGACGATGTTGAAGTTTGTAAGTAATAAAGGAGGAGGAAGCCCTGTCGATATAGAGACGGCCATCTTAGCGGGTTATGCACCTGATGGAGGATTATATGTGCCAGAGGAGTTACCACAAGTAACGTCCGATCAGTTAGAAAAATGGAGAGGGCTCTCATACAAAGGGTTAGCCTTTGAGATCTTAAGCTTGTATATAGATAGAAGTATTGTATCTGCTGATGATTTAAGAACCATCATAGATAAAGCTTATGATACTTTTGAAAAAGAGGAAGTGATCCCGATACCTAAGTTGCAGTCGAGGGATGACACTTATGTCATGGAGTTGTTCTATGGGTCAACTCTTTCGTTTAAGGACGTTGGCCTTTCATTCTTGTGTAATCTGGTGGACTTCTTTTTGGCTCGAAAGAAAGAGCGACTTTCTATAATCGTTGCGACAACTGGTGATACTGGCCCCGCTGCCGCAAGCTATATCGCGGGGAAGTCTACCTTAGATGCTTGGGTTTTATATCCTAAAGGGTTAATCACTGAAGAGCAAGAACGACAAATGACAACTTTGCATCATGGCAATGTTCATCCTGTCGGTGTTTATAATTGTGAAGATGGAGGCGATGACTTGGACTTGGTCATTAGTAGCCTTTATGCCAATTTAGAATTTAAAGAGCGTGTAAATCTCTCCAGTGTGAACTCTATCAACTGGGGGCGTATCATGATCCAGACGGTGCACTACTTCTATGGCTATCTGCAAGTGGCTGATCGAGTAAGAGAGGAGGTGAGCATGTGTGTGCCTTCTGGCGCATTTGGCAACTTGTGTGCAGGAGGGATAGCCAGAAAGATGGGCTTGCCTGTGAAGTATTATATCATAGCCAACAATAAGAATGAGTGTTTGCATCGTATATTCAGCGAAGGGGTCTTTTCAAAAGAGCCCATCCACGAGACGGTTTCTTCTGCCATAGACATCTTGATCCCGATGAACTTCTGGCGGTTCCTGTACTTCTGCGTAGAAAAGGATGCCAGTAAGATTAAAATGTGGACTGAACAATTTGAATCTACGGGTAAGGTTGAGTTTGATGAGGAGACTTTCAATTCTTACAAGCAAGGATTCTTATCAAATAGCGTAACTGATGAGGCTACACTGGGTATCATAAAAGAAATCTACGAGTCTGAATCATATCTCTTAGATCCACATACTGCCGTTGCAGTAGCAGTATTGAATAAGATGAGATCGCAGATCGGTAATCATAAAGTCATTTGTCTGGCGACGGCACATCCTTCTAAGTTTCCTAATGTGATGCAACAAGCGCTTGGTAGAGATTATTTGCCCATAGAGGCGACACATCCATCTATAGAAACAGCAAAACGCAAATGCCAGAAAGGCTTCACAATAGATCATGAATACTTGGAAGAAGGCCTATTAGATGCTATGTCTTACCAGTGGGAGCAAAGTCAAAAGGATGCCTGAGTACAGTGTGTTGGACGACAACCAGATTGCAAATATATTGGATCAATATAACGTTGGTTCTCTTCTGTCTCATCAGTTGTTGAGCGGAGGATCAGAGAATACCAATTACCTGATAGTTACACATAGAGCAAAGTTTGTTCTCTCTATTTGCGAACAAAAGTCAACTGCTCAAGCCAAAGAGTTAACGGACTTGTTGGCTCACTTAGAAATTCATGACTTCAATTCTTCCAAAGTCGTCTTGAGCAAAACTGATAAGTCGATTATCCTTTGGGGTGATAAGCCAGCGATGATCAAAGAGTTTATCAGAGGAGATATCATCGAAGATCTATCAGGTGATTTATTGAAGATGATCGGTAGGGAGTTAGCAAAGTTGCATAAGGTGGAGTCGCCAACATATGTTCCTGACCAATTAAATTATGGCATCGAACAATTTGTAAAAGTAAGGTCGTATGCTGCTGATTCGGACTTTGAGAAGTGGATCAACACGGTGTCAGGCTACATATCACCTTATCTCAAGATGGATCTGCCTAAAGCACTGATCCATGGTGACTTGTTTTGGGACAATGTGATTGTAAAAAAAGATCGGAGTGAGATTGTGATTATGGATTTTGAAGAAGCAGCTTACTATTATAGAATATTTGATATAGGTATGACGATTATCGGCACTTGTGCAGAAGGTGAAATTGTCAATCTTGAAAAAGCAAAGCACTTACTGTCAGGCTATCAGTCTGAAGAAGAGTTGAGTGGTGAAGAGCTTAGCGCTCTACGAGCCTTTACAATCTACGCGGGTGCATCGATGACCTTCTGGAGACATCAGAACTTTAATTATATCAAGCCTGATCCAGCGATGTTTGATCACTACAAGGGCTTACAGGTTTTGGCGGATTATATGTTGAGTCAAGATGATGATTGTTTTGCTTGGTAAATAATGTGACTTTGACAATACGGCTTCGTGCCATTCTTCCTTTGTCCAATCCCAATAGGCACACGATGCTATCCAATATTAAAAACGATTATCTATTCTAAATGATCCCA
>CALDEM010000081.1 GCA_937942435.1 uncultured Saprospiraceae bacterium | reverse complement strand
TGTCCCCTACTCTTTCTCACAGTAACCATTATACCAGATTGCCTTAGCCTTGCGGCAAATTGATCAATAGTCAATGGATCGCTTTTCTCATAAGTCACTCCGTCAATTGGATTGTACTCTATGATATTTACCAGCACAGGGAAGTGCTTGCATAAGCTGATCAAGCGTTTCGCATCCTCTTCTGTATCGTTAAATCCATTGAAAGTGATGTACTCGAAGCTCACCTTGTTGCGTGTATTGACATAGTAGTACTTGAGGGCTTCGATGAGGGCTTTTAGATTATTCTGCTCGTTGATCGGCATAATCTCATCTCGCTTAGGATCAGTGGCTGCATGAAGAGAAAGGGCCAAGTTAACCTTGCTGTGTTCATCCGCCAACCTCATAATCATCTTAGCGATACCTGCAGTACTGATCGTAATCCTTCTTGGAGAAAAGCCCAAGCCTTCTGGTGACGTGATCTTAAGTATACTCTCGTTGACATTATGGTAATTGAGCAGCGGCTCTCCCATACCCATGTAGACAATATTAGTCAAAGGGAGACCATAAGCTTCAAGACATTGGTCATTGACCATCCGAACTTGATCAACTATCTCTCCAGGATCAAGGTTACGCATACGCTTCATCTGTCCTGTTGCACAGAACTTGCAACTCAGACTACAACCTACCTGAGAAGACACACATACGGTAAATCGTTTATCTAGAGGAACAGGTATCAAAACAGCCTCGATATGTACCCCATCATGAAGCTTAAATCGAGTCTTAATTGTTCCATCTATACTTCTCTGAACCAAGTCTTCTTTAATAGCTTTTATCTCAAAATCTTCACTAAGTCGTTCGCGAAGCGACTTACTGAGGTTGGTCATCTCCTCCAGCGAAGAAGCCCCTTTCTGCCATAACCACTGATCTATCTGCTTGGCTCTAAACTTAGGTTCACCTATAGAAGTGATGTAGGTAGTGATGTCTTCGCTGCTTAGTTTGCGTATATCTTGCTTTGGAGGACTCTGATCCATCGGACAAAAATCGTTATAAATATGATAGTTAATGGTTTTAATTAAAATTGCAGGTCGGTTCGTCCGTTATAGACATCGATAACCTCACATGGAGATATATAAACAACAGTCTCGCTGGAACATCGTACTGCTCATAGCAGGACTCATCGTTCTGACGACAACTGTCTTCTATGCTAACTATCTTGCTCAGCAGCTGTCTGAACAAGAAGAAAAGATGGCTGAGCTTTTTAGCATGTCACAAGCCAAGATAGCCCAAACAGAAAGCCTCGATGCAGATATGCTAATCCCAAGCCAGATTATCGAGTACTTTGATATCCCAGTAATATTCATCGATCCAAATGGTACTTTTGGAGGAAGAGGTTGGGGCGAGAGCAAAGACACTTCACAAGTCTTTCTTGAAAACAAAATTGCTCAGATTGATACAGCAAATTTCCCAAAAATACGCGGGGCGGGGCCTGCCGAAGGTTATCTAATATTTCCGTTTGAATCAGATCTATCTAAACAAATAAGATTTTTCCCAGCAGTCCAATTTATCCTCTTAGGATTCTTTATAGCCTTAGGCTATTATTTGTTTAACGCAGCAAGGAGAGGAGAACAGAATCGCGTTTGGGCGGGAATGGCTAAAGAAACAGCTCATCAACTCGGGACACCTATCAGTGCCATCATCGCATGGATAGAGTTTTTAAAAGAATCTAATGAAGAACGTCCTGACCAACTTGAAGTCATCGGGGAGCTCAGAAGTGATGTAGAACGACTTGAGTTAATAGCCGACCGCTTTTCTAAAATTGGAGCAGCTCCAGAGTTAGAGAGATCCAATGTCTATCAACTTCTGGGCGACATTGAAGCATACATGAAGCGAAGATCTCCACGAAAGGTAACCTTTGATTTTCCAGATCCCAGTCAGATCAAAGACGTCATGATCAACCAACATCTCTTTAGTTGGGTATTAGAAAATCTCATTCGCAATTCTCTAGATGCACTAGACGGACAAGGAACTATATCAGCACATATACATGAAGATGATCGTTCTATCATCATAGACATTTCAGATACAGGCAAGGGCATACCAAGTTCTAAACACAAGGAGGTGTTTAAACCAGGATTTTCAACTAAAAAAAGAGGATGGGGCCTGGGTCTGTCATTGGCAAAAAGAATCATCCAGGAATATCACAAAGGCAAAATATTTGTCAAGAGCTCAAAACCTGATGAGGGGACAACATTCACAATTCAACTACCACGTGCTTAGGATTATAATTTTACTTTTTATATCTGGTACAATCTTCGGTCAAACTATAACAGTGGTAGACGAAGATGGACTATCTCTTCCTGGTGTTGAAGTATTCACAAAAGACCTTTCTCTTGGTTTGATCACTGATCTTGATGGGACTGTGGATATTCAAAATGTCGCATCAGACGTAATTATCATATTTAGATATCTTGGTTACGAAGACGTTAATGCTAAGCTTGCAGATATAGCACTTACCAACTATGTAATCACTCTCAAGATTAGAGAAGAGCTGATGGATGAGGTGGTCGTTTTAGGACGTAAGACGGTTTCTCAGTCAAAAATTCCATTTCAAGTTAAAACGATCGATGTAAAAGATATAAAAGCAACCAATGCGCAAACCTCAGCGGATGCTCTTGCTCATCATGGAGGTGTTTTTGTTCAAAAGAGTCAGCTAGGAGGAGGTAGTCCAATCATCAGAGGATTTGAAGCAAATAGAGTTCTGCTTGTTGTAGATGATATCAGATTGAACAACGCCATATACAGAAGTGGGCATCTACAGAATGCCATCACTGTTGATCAAGCCATGCTCGATAGGTTGGAGATCATATTTGGGCCTAACTCATTGATGTATGGCAGTGATGCACTTGGAGGTGTCGTTAATTTTAAAACACGCAATCCTAAATTGTCAAATGGCCCAAATCAGACGCGGACAGCGGGACAATATTATGTAAGATACGCATCTGCTAATGAAGAAAAATCTGCACACCTTGATTTCAATTATGGAAAAAATAAGTGGGGCAGCTTAACCAGTATAACCTTTAGTGATTATGATGATCTAAGAACTGGTAATAATAGAGATGAGCGATTTCCTGATTTTGGAAAGAGACTCTTATTACAAGGGAGAGATAATAATGGCAATGATATCGCTGTAGAAAACAAAAACCCTAATCTACAAGTAGGGACTGGGTATAATCAAGTAGATGTGTTACAAAAATTTCTATTTACGCCTTCGCAAGAACATCGCTTTGCAGTCAATCTGCAATACTCTACCAGTTCTGATGTCCCTCGTTATGACAATCTAAATGAAGTAGTCGGTGGGCAGTTGCGGTGGGCAGAATGGAGCTATGGCCCACAAACTAGATTGTTATCTGCGCTTGACTATAGACATATCGCATCGACCTCTCTCTACGATCAGCTGATCATCATCGGCGCCTATCAACGCATCGATGAAGATAGAATATCTAGAAGGTTTGGTAATCCCAACAGAGAACGACAAGATGAAGATGTGTCTGTCTATAGCTTGACGATCGATGCTTCAAAATATCTTAATGCTTCTTCTAATTTAGAATTAGAATATGGAGTAGATATACAACACAATGATGTCATCAGCACAGCGACTGAAACAGATATAAATACAAATGCTCAAATAAGAGGACTAACGCGCTATGCAAGTGACGTCAATATCCTAACTAATATCGGTGGTTACTTACATGTCAAAGGATCAACAAAGGATGAGGCTCTCAATTTAAGTACTGGCTTGAGATATTCTGCATCAAGTTATAAGTTGAGTTATGACCGTGAAGATCCGATCCAATGGCCTTCTAACTTCTACGATGGTATCAATGGAAACAACCAAGCAATCACATGGTCTGTCGGAGGCACATATAGAATATCTAAGCCGTTGCAATTACGCGGTATGATATCAACTGCTTTTAGATCTCCTAACATAGATGATCTAGCTAAGGTCAGGGTCAACGGAGAAGAGATAACTTTTCCAAATCTCGATCTTAAACCAGAGCGCTCTTCTAATGCAGAGTTAACTTTGTCTTATGCCATCAGCGGTGGACTCAATATAAGTGCAACGGGTTTTTATACTCGTCTCTCTAATGCCATCATAAGAAGAGCTTTTGTAGCTCCCGATGGCAATAGTACATGGATCTCACAGGGCGAGACACTTAATGTAGTAAGCAATCAAAACATACAAGACGGCGTCATCCAAGGACTAAGCATTAACCTAACTGGTCATATCAGCAAAAGTCTAAACTGGAATGCTTCTTATAATATAACCTCAGGAAGAGAAAAAAACCGTGGGCAAGAAGACCTGCCGTTAACTAGTATAGCACCTGCTTATGGCAAGATTGGCTTAGACTATACATCAGATCGATGGTCTCTAAAAGGCGTCTATCGATATAATGGAAGTAAGCCAATCGAAGAATATGGAGGCTCTGCGGACAATCCTGACTTGGCTACTCCGATTGGCACTTTGGCATGGTCCACAATCAATCTATATGGGCAGTATCAAGTCACTGACAAAATAGAGTTATCTCTCGCTGCAGAAAACCTGCTCGACAAGCATTATAGACAGTTTGCTTCCGGCGTAAGTGCTCCCGGCAGGAACTTCGTCTTTTCTATCAAAGGAAGCTTTTAAGCTTTATTGAAATGTGCTAATGTTAAGGTCTCGTAAAGACTTTAACATCTAAGATTATCCTAGCCATTATGCGGATTTCCAAAGAAAATGAGCCCATCATCTGCCTAATTATATGCTTAAAAGAATAAGATTTTCAGCAACGCGATCAGGTTTAACGAGGGTTTTTGCTAGGATGGTTTGTCATATCACTAATGGAATACACTAGTTTTTGGGCATATATGTGTCTTTTTGGGCATGGGACGTCATAATGACGTAATTTTATACTCGAACATATATCCGAAGCGAGATTACTCAGGTCCCCAGCTTGTTTAATTGAGTTTCGAAAAACTTATTACCCATGAACATTGCCAATAGTAGGTCTCTATTGCTGTGCATCTTAGTATGCTTATTTGCGTCAAGCGCAAATGCAACGCTCTATCCTAATGGAGATAACAAAGAGACAAAGAAAGAAATCATAATCGTAAACATTGATGAAGACCTCAACAGTCAACTATCATCGCTAGCTGACTATACATACAATGTATACAGGACATCGCAGAAGAGTGTAGTTACGATTACGACCTATCTTACAAACAATGACGAAGAAAGTAGTGAGATTACTGACCTTGTCACTTTACTCACTAAGTTAGGTGTAGAGAAAGATCATCTTGTAGTTAAGAAAGATGCCGAGGATCACGATCGTGATTATTTTACACTTTCTATCGCAGCTGGTCCTGACGTACAATAGAACATCAAATAGGATAACTTCTTAACAGATGGCTCTGGCATAATAATTGGACTAAGTGTAATAACTTAATCCAATTATTATGATACTCATTAATCTAACTAAGACTGCGTCTGCAGTCTTCTTATTAGCAATCCTCTGTAGTTTTAATCACAATGCCGACCCATCCACAACAATCGTAGTCGTAGATGGCAAAGCTTTGTTAGTCGATATAGATGAGACTGGCCAGATTGTAACTACATACATGGAAGTGCCAGAATACTTCAAAAGTACTAAGGACCACGATACCAAGGTCATAGAAGCAAAAGAAAGCTATACTCGATTATCTAAAGCTCAGATGGACCAGATACGGTTTATAGCGTTAGCTGATGAGGGATGGGATCTGGACGAGTTCATGATCAATAACATCGCTGACCTGGCTACTCACTACCAACAGACTTATGCCAATCAAATCGAAATCACAGCTGCCAGAAACCAGTCAAACGCAGAAAAATTAGAATATAACATCTCGAAGATGAAGGATCTATTAGCATCTTATGGTGTTAATGATGGCGATATCATCATCAAGTATAAAAGGGATCTGGGAGATGAACCTACACAGTTCGTCAAGATGGTTTCTAACTTGAAGAGACTATCTTCAGTACAATAACCAGAAATAAAGAATCATACAATCGTAAGCTGTAGTCTGTTAAGTTAGGCTACAGCTTACTGCTTTTTAGGACTTGATCTAAGTCAATATTAGACTTGATCAGCTCTATTGCTCGATTGACCTTCCAAGGTGTATGCCTGTTGATCTTCACCTCTATCCTACTGATTTTTAATACAGCTCCATAGGTGTCAAGATTAGTCCGTAGTAATGGAAGCTGATTCTCTTGTATGTAATCTAAACTCTCTTCATCCAAATCACCGAGACCTGTCACTATCACACCCGATAATGGGCAATCCTTCACTCCTTTTAGCTCTGAAAACGATCGTACTTTTTTAATCGCACGGTTGATTGTTCTAATGCTAGCGATAAGAAGAAGATTCTGAAAGGTCTTCAACTCCTTAACATCTACAAGTGAACCAGCGAGCATATTTTCAACTCGATTGTCAAGCTTATGATCATGTAGCTCTACAGTTGCTTTGATGGAAGCAGCCACAGTACTCATCAATGGATAAGCTAATCGCTCATCATAAGGCATAATACCTAAAAGTGGAATCCCTTGTCGCTCTAACCAGATAGTCAAATATTCTCGCACCTTATCTATCTTATCCATGCGGACCTTATTGATGATGACACCGATAAGCGGAACATTTTCTTCTCTGAACAATGAGGTGCACATGTGTAGCATATCGATAGTACTACCGATACCTCCTTCTATAATCATGATCACTCCTGCATCTAACAACTTGGCCACTTTGGCATTAGACAATCCAGCGACGCTACCTACACCTGGATGACCAGTCCCTTCATATATCGTTAGATCATGGGTATTATTTAGATGCTTATTTGCATTGACGATGCGTTGTTCAAAGTCATTATCATCAGGATGCTTAATCAAGTCAGTAACTGTACTACTTGGTAAAACCACTGGGCTATGGAGCTCAGGCTTGATATCAAAGTTGATCAGATCAGCAAATAGAAGGGTATCCTTATCAACTAAAGTGTCTCTCAAAAACTTCTGACCTACAGGCTTACAGTAGCCAACATTGATATTCTTATGTAGATAGTTGGAGACCAGTCCTAAAGTACTTGTAGTCTTACCTACATGTTGACTACTGGCCGCAACATAAATATTTCGATAATGCATATAAGAAGCTTTGCTCTAAGATTAAAGCTAATCAAATAAGGATACGATCTATGATTGAAGTAATTCTAATGTGCGCCTCATGGCTTTTTTAATTTCTTCGCCATCTGCTTCATGATCGAATGTTGCTTTACCAATCTGATCCAACAAGACGAATAAAGTTTTTCCTCCCTTATTTTTCTTATCGGACTTCATCAAATCGATAAGTTTATTTTCTTTACTTAAGATATCACTATGTACTCCTTTATAGATGGTATATAGGTAATCAACAATAGAAGAAGTCTCTTCAGAGGACAGATTGTTAACCTGTTCTGACAAGAAGCTCTCTGCTATCATACCAAGTCCTATGGCTTCTCCATGTAACAATGGTTTATCTGTAGTCAATGACAATGACTCGATGGCATGACCGATGGTATGACCAAAGTTGAGAATCTTACGAAGGCCTTGCTCTGTAGGATCTTCTGTTACAACTTCTTTCTTTATCGATACCGAATGAAAAACTTCATCATCCCACACCTGTGTTGCAGGGTTATTGATCCCTTTTAAGTCTTTCCAGATATCTTTTGATCTGATCAATCCATGCTTGATCATCTCTGCATACCCACTGCGCAACTCTTCATCGGGGAGTGTTTTTAAAAACTGAGTATCTATAAGTACAGCTTTAGGATCCTTAAATAGGCCTATAAAGTTTTTAAACCCCTTAAAATCTATAGCCAACTTACCTCCCACAGATGCATCGACTTGTGATAGTAGTGTCGTGGGTATCTGTATAAAGTCAATACCTCTCATATAGCATGATGCGATGAAGCCACCCATATCTCCGATCACTCCTCCTCCTAAGTTAATCATCAAGCTATGTCTGTCAAATTGTGCAGAGGCCATAGCTGCCCAGATGGATTCGCAAGTAGGGAGGCATTTGAACTTTTCTCCCGACTTAATCTCAAGTAGCAGTGTATCGTCTGTTATACAATCCGAGATCAAAGGCAAACAGTGCTTTCGCGAATTTTCGTCAACGAGTAAGACAATCTTCGTATAAGACTTAGTTGTCAAATAAGACTTAAGCGAAGATGTTATCGGGCCAAAATCAATATTATAATCTGCAAGTGCTATTTTCTTATTCATTAAGATCATTTTCATTGATTGAAGAAATCAATTTGGTAGACCATGCCTCTGGTTTGTCACAAAATAATTTCTTTGTTTTAGCCCAAGTCGACTCAAACAAATCAGAATATCGATATTGATCTAAGTATCGTTCTTCTAACCAATAACTATATGTAAAAATAATGGAAGGGTTTTTTTGATCTTGCAATAACTCAAGATGTTGGCACCCTTCTGAGTTTCTAATTTTATTTTTTACTGATTCAAAGAGGATTAGAAATTCGTCTATTTTATCTGGGTGAAAAGACATTTTTACAATTCGCTTGATCATATATCCTAATTATAAAATCGTCTTTTAAAAGAAATCAATCTGGATTGTCTCATTTTTATTGAGACTAAGTAGCTCATGAGCATTACCCATGTGTACAGCAATTTCTAACATATTGATAGAATTAAAAAAGGCACACACATCGCCAAGTTGCACGTCATTGTATCTTCTACTCAACTTTACGATGGGTTCTTGACTCTTGTAGTATAGAGCAAAGTTTCTTCCTTTCCTTATTCTTTCAAATGTTTCTTTTGAAAGATTGACGATTACATTACCAAAGTGATCCACATGCATGATCGTCGCTCTGATCTGTTCATTATTGACAACAGGTTGTAGGCTTAACTTTCGTTCGAACTCTTTAACGGGTTGTCCCAGTAGTTTAAAAGGGCTACCTACAGTTATTCCTTGGACAGCGTTGGAGATGATATCGTACAAATCAAGTATGTCTTGGTCTGCTATCTCATAAACTTGACTAGCATCAATGTCTGACATAACTAATGAGAAAAGACCGTTGTTAGGACCTATAAAAATATATCCTTCGTGCTCAAATACGACCATTCTACTGTTGGCATCGTAATACGTATTGACACCCACTACATGGATCGTTCCTTTTGGAAATCTTCGATAAGTACTCTTCAAGAAGAAAGCACCTTCCATAATATCATGCGCACTAACCTGGTGGGTGACATCTATGATGTTGGCATTATTGACAGCAGTCAAAAGATGGCCTTTTAGAAGGGCTACATAATAGTCCTCAACACCAAAATCCGTAATTAATGTGATGATCTTCATCGTGATTCTAAACGAGCATAAAGAAAAGAATTTTAAATCACGATGATCTTTACAATCTGAGTAATTTTAACCAAAAGGTTCAAATAAATTGAGTAGCCAACAGATAGATTTGTCAACACTTGATCTGACTATTGTATGCCCTATCATGGGATCTAAATATGCAGATAAGGACTTTGCTGCTCTGAATCTAGACAAAGATCATCTTCAAGCCCAAAACATTACCTCTGAAGAAGATCATAAGGCATATCACCAGAAGATCAGAGATCAATCCAAGAGCACATGGCTGATCGGTGGATATATGGAGCGAAGAGATCTGTACAAGAGTGATTTATTTGCCAGCGACCCATCGTCTATAAGAGAGATACACTTAGGTATAGATATATGGGGTGATCAAGGCAGCCTCATCCATGCACCGATTGATGGAGAGATACACAGCTTTGCTTACAACGGTCTTCCTCTTGATTACGGATACACTCTGATCTTAAAGCATGAGATAGGTATGTATGAGTTCTATACTCTATATGGTCACCTTGGCAGGAAATATTTTAATAGTTGGAGAGAAGGCGCTGTCATCAAGGCGGGAGACCCAATAGGAACATTTGGCGCTAAAACAGAAAATGGTGGATGGCTTCCTCATCTTCATTTTCAAGTGATCCAAGATATGCAAGGGAAGCGTGGTGATTATCCAGGTGTTTGCAGTCTGTCAGATCTGACTTTCTATAGCGACAATTGTCCAGATCCAACTCCGTTGATAGTAAGAGGATAGAAAAATCGTCTCATCGCACTCATTTTATCCCCCATTGCTTGAAACCGATATAATTTCATAAATATGAGCGCTTATTAATTCTAGAAAATATTCAATTTTTGGCTTTCTGAAAAGCTCAGAATTAGAATAAATATGGTGATGATGAATTAAAAATGTTTTGTTCGAAATTTTACTCAATTGATTAAAATATTTGCAAAATAAGGGAAGTCCACCCTATATTTGTATTGTCTTTAGAAGTAAAGGCTTACACGATGATAGAAAGTTCAAAGTGTACATTAATACTGTGAGGTGATGAAAAGGTAGCCATGTCCTCTTGTCTCGAGGATAACTGATCGATCTGCAAAAATTGCAGTGAAGTACGACAGTGCTTCAAGAGAAGGCACCGCGAAAGCGGGGTGGCGACTGGAAAGTCAAATAAACAGTACTTAAAGATTTATACTGTGAGGTGATGAAAAGGTAGCCATGTCCTCTTGTCTCGAGGATGGGGATAACACGATAAACGCTGAATAAGGGTTGACCACAAATTTTTCTTTTGTTCAATGGCTAAGTGCCTCGTGAAGGTTCGAATCCTTCTCTCACAGCAAACAAAAAGAGCCGTCCTAATGGATGGCTTTTTTTATATCTATAACTGAAAAATAAGTTCACTTATGATTTGAGTGATAGGATGGCATTGGGACTTTAAAAAGAGTTCTCTATCTCATCTTAGGACGTCGACGCTTACTTTTTCCTCCAGATTGCATCATATTCATCCCTTGCTTGCCCATAGACCTTGCGGCCTTGATCTGACCTGCATTGGCTAAGCCTTTCTCAAACTCAGATATCTGTTCCTTAATCTGAGATTCAGTAACCTTAAGCTTCTTGACTTCTCGGAAGTAGTTTTTAGCTGCCTTCCATTTGCTTTTAGCGGCATTGATATTAGATAGCTGTAGTAGCACCATGGCCTTCTCATTGTCAGACGGGAGATCCAAGTGAAGTGCCGTATCAAATAATTGTTCTGCTTCCACCATATCCTTATTATTCATGGCGATAGAGCCCTTCATGATATAATAGAAAGCCTTCTGAGTCACATATAGCCATTCTGGCTTAAGCGTCAAGCCGAGCATCTTTTCTGCTTTCTCAAAGTCACCTGTCTGTATATGCTTTGCTGCAGAGTTAACACTCCCAAAGAGAATGTACACTACCAACATGATCAAACCGATCAACAAGAGAGGGAAGGCGTACCAAAAGTTGACAGTGAAGGCTAATATCGTACCTCCCAATAAAAGGACTATAGTAAGTCCAATGAGAACATAAATATTGATATTAATCATAGCTCAAGTATCTGATGACAAAGGTGCACAAATGTAAGATAACAAAGTGCTGATTGCAACCGATACTTAATCAACCCAAGACTTAAGGAAATCAAAGTGAAACAAAAAAGGAGTATTCTAAGAACACTCCTTTTTATATTGTCTTTTTAATCATAAGATCAGTTAAGCATAGTGACAGTCATCTTGATGTCTTCAAGAGGTCTATCCTTATTAATTCCTACTTGATGCGTCTCCATGGAGCCTATGAGATCGATCACCTCAAGACCTTCGATCACCTCTCCAAATATCGTATAGTCGTTATCAAGAAACGGATAACCACCTCTCACCTTGTACCATGCCTTCTGCATAGGAGTTAGGTTCTTTCCTGAATTTAACAACTGGCTATCATTATGCTTGAAGCCTTGCACTACAAAAAACTGACAACCGCTCGATGCGCGATTAGGGTTCATGTTATCAGGTAGTCTTGCAGCTGCAAGCGCTCCTTTCTTATGAAAGCGACCTGGCTTGATCTCAGCTGGAACCTGTGGACAACTATCTTGACCCAAACCTTTTGTCATAGGTGCACCTATAGAGCTAGGATCTCCACCTTGCATCATAAAGTATGGTATGACTCTATGGAAGAGTGTGTTGTTGTATAAGCCAGACTCAACGTTGCGGATAAAGTTAGCTTTGTGAAGTGGTGTGTCATCATAAAGTCGTATGACCATATCGCCAAACTCTGTGCTGATCTTGGCCTTACGTTCTCCTTCGATATATACCTCTTCTTGTGCTGGTTGAATGATGCTTGTGATTAGAAATAAAAATAAAATCGTAGTCTTCATCTCTTGTCAATTTCTAATTATTAAAACATTTTTTCTGATCACAATTATAATTTCTGATTTAGAAAAAATCAAGTCCTTTTACAATAATTTAACATAGTCATCTTCTCATTGCCATCAGTCCTTCTTGGACAACAGATGCTACTAACACACCTTCTCGATTAAAGATGCTACCTCTTGTAAATCCTCTAGCATTGGATGCACTAGGACTGTCTAACTTGTATAATAACCATTCATCAGCTCTAAATGGTCTGTGAAACCATAGTGCATGATCCAGGCTGGCAAAGAACATCTCTTTGTTTTCTAATTTGTCTCTATGTGGCAAAATAGCAGTGCCTAACAAATTATAATCAGATGCATATGTTAACACCTCTTGGTGCACTCTTAGATCATCTCCTAACTTACCTTTGGCTCTAAGCCAGACATGTCTGAAAGGTTCACTCTTTTTAGGATTGAGTGGATCATGAACTTCAACAGGTCGGAACTCTATCGGACGCTCATGATTAAATCGCTGATATAACTCTGGTGCTTTGTCTTTAAGATGTTGGATCAGCTCTCTGTCTGTCTTAAGATCTTCTGGAGCAGGCACATCAGGTGGATCGATCTGATGGTCGAAGCCATCTGACTTCTTCTGAAAAGAAGCTGCCGTGATGAAGATCGGCTTGCCCTTCTGTATAGCCACTACTCTGCGCGTCGTGAATGATCCCCCATCCCTACTTCTATCGACATCATAGACAATAGGCACACTGATATCACCTGTCAGTAAGAAGTATGCATGCATGCTATGGAGCACTCGATCTTCGGGTACTGTCTGGTGGGCTGCATGTATGGACTGGGCTAGTACTTGACCTCCAAATACTCGCTTCCAAGGTGCCATGTAATTCTGGCCTCTAAATATATTCTCCTCAATCTTTTCTAAGCTCAATAAACTCGTAAGCTCTTCTGTAGAATTCATGGTACGAAGGTAGTTGATCCAAAGTTAGTAACCATCTAAAATGGCACTCCCGTGAATGGGCTTATTTTAGGGACTGGGTTGCCGCTCATCCTTCGCCAGCTGTTGATCTGGCCCACATGAGTGAGTGCATCTGATATATATCCATTGATCAGGTACCAAAAAGAAAACGATTGATCTAATCTCTTTAAGTAGACCATTTTTTCTTGAAGGTCATCATCCGAAAGCTTGGATAAGTGATCTGAAAGATCTTGAAGGATGCTAAGTATAGACGCTCTGGTATCAGCAAATGTCTGAGTCTTATAAATGTCTTCACTTTCATTCTGTATGGATTTATTGGACAATCTTACGAGATGAAAGATATGCATATTCACTTCTTCAATACTCATGGAGCTGGGTACCGGACGATATGTGATATCATCAGAATTTAACGCTTCGGTAGCCACTCGATATCTAAAACCTAGTGCGTCTATGAGTCTCTGAAGAACAGTACTTGCAGAAACGCTTTCAGGCGGTGCTGGGAGTTCTTTGTAATCATTTGCCATAAGGTAAATATACTACGGCTATAGAAGACCAAATGTGTATAGGAAACCAAGAATGATGGCAGAGAACACAAGTACAGATAAGAGTGATCGAACGATATCAAGAGTCCTTGCCTTGTTCATCTTTTCACGGATAGACGCGCGCTCTACTGATGACTTGTGATCAATGACCTCAGCTCCATAACTTGATCTTTTTTTAAGGGCCTTCTCAATTGCTTTAAATGTTGAAGAAACACGACTCTTAGGTGTAACCTGAAGACTTCGATTATATCTGACGGACTGTATGTGGTGAGTACTTGAAGACATAATGCAA
>CALDEM010000080.1 GCA_937942435.1 uncultured Saprospiraceae bacterium | reverse complement strand
AAGTCAAGAAGACATCAACGGTCCACGTGATGATGATGATAGCACAGCTGGCGACAACGAAGGTGATGCCCCAGATGACAACGACGATGATATAGATGAGACAGATGGCGAAGATGATTATGATCCAGAAGTGATTATAATCGATCAGACATTTGATTTAGCACTGACTAAAGTGTTAGCAGAATCTGGACCATTTGTCCCTGGAGACACTGTGACTTACGCTATTGCAGTTTATAATCAAGGTACGTTAGATGCTTCTGACGTGATTGTAAGAGATTATGTGCCAACAGGTATGGTTAATGTTGATCCAGATTGGTTAGGTGATATTTATAATCTGGGTACAGTTACTGCAGGAACGATGGCTTCTGTTGATATTGATCTATTGATATCTCCAGATTTTATGGGTACGACAACTGTTAACAACGCTGAGATTTTATCTGCACATAATCAATTAGGGTATGACGATGAGGATAGTCCTTTGACTTCTGTTGATGGTTCTGTTGATGGCAATGATGAAGTTGATACTGATGATAATATTGATGATGATGGTCATAATACCCCAGGAACGCAAGATGATCCTAATGATATTGATGATTTAGACCCAGAAGTGATCACAGTGGATCAAACTTTTGATTTAGCATTAGATAAAAAATTGAGCGATAACACTGCCTTCCCGATTGTGCCGGGTAGCACTGTCATCTATGACTTAACAGTTTATAATCAGGGTACACTTGATGCATACAATATCCAATTGAGTGATTATGTACCAGAAGGCCTGACCTTAGAACCTGGCAACAGTTGGTCGATGGTTGGAGACACAGCGAGATTAGATCAACCGATTATAAAGTTAGATGCACATGAAAGCATCACTGTTAAGATAGCCTTTACAGTAGATCTTGATTTTATGGGATCCAGTATCACCAATAATGCGGAGATAGAAAGTCAAGAGGATTTGGATGGCCCCAGAGATGATGATGATAGTACTGCTGGTGACCAAGATGGTAATGATCAAGATCAACAAGACGATGATATCACAGAGACTAATGGCGATGATGATTATGATCCAGAAGTTATAATGATAGGTCAGAGATTTGACTTAGCACTTATAAAATATTTAGATCCATCTACCGCTTTACCAATCTTTGTAGGAGATGACGTTACATACAATCTTGTAGTATTTAACCAAGGTACACTTGATGCTTATCAAGTTGATGTCAATGATTATGTGCCTTCTTTACTTGTGTTAAATGATCCAAGTTGGTACATGGATGCTGATACCGCTAAGTTGATTACACCGCTAGGCTATATTGGTGCAGGTGAACTAGATACAGTTCAGATTACTTTTACAATTGATAATTCTTACAACGGTGGACAGATTATAAACAATGCTGAGATTAGTGGTGCTAATGATATTGACGGCCCGAGAAGCGATGATGATAGTGTTGTTGGAGATCAAGGAGGTGATGATCCAGATAACGATGACAATGATATAGCTGACATTTCTGGAAATGATGACTTCGATCCAGAATCTTTGTGTGCTATTTTATTTGAGTGTCCTTTGTCTGTACAGGAGCCTAGTTGTAGAACAAAAGCAGAGATAGATGCAAGCTATGCACAATGGTTAAGTGGTTTTAGAGGTACAGGTTGTGGACATGGAGGTTTCTTCACTGAAGCGCCAGCATCGGATATTGATGCATGTGGTGGGTCGATCTCACTTACGTGGAATCTCTTAGACTCTTCAACTATGAGCGTAGTACGTACTTGTACAAGTACCTTTACAGTTGACTCAGATATGATAGCACCGATATGCCCGGCCGATTGGGATGTGGTTGTATCTCCGAGTGATAACGTTTGCAAAGTAGAAGCTTATCAGAGTATGGCAGATTTGACGGAGAAGAGTGGAGAGACAGTAGTTGATAATTGTACTCAGTCTGATGATCTCTCATTTACATATAGTGATGAGATTGCACCAGTTTCTAATTGTGATGGAGGCTATTATTTTAGCCAACGTCAAGTCATTAGAACATATACATTTACTGATCAGTGTGGTAATGAGAGTGATCTTTGTCCACAAGTGATTACCTATAACTTTGATGATTGTCAAGTATTGAGCAGTTTTGGTGTAGTGGGTATCGATGGACTAGGAAGTTTAGCAGTATCACCAGATTGCGATATACCAACGATCACGGTGATCAGCGATGAGCAAGGGGTATGTGGATATGTAGAATACATGTGGTTGGTTTCAACGGAAGAAGATGCTAATGGTCAACCATTCACACCAACTAACTTCAATATTGGGACGACTTGGCAACTTATAGAAGGAGCTAATGATCCAACTTATGATCCAGGTACCATCAGCGAAGATACCTACTATGTAAGATGCGCAAGAAACTTCTCATGCTGTGATTTTGGAGAGTCCAATATTGTATCAGTTAGAGTTGAAGCAGGTGCCACTTGCCCACTGGGTTCTTCAGATACTATTGTCAATACTGACTGTGACAATGTAGTAGTACTCACATCTCCTAATGACGATTTTGTAACAGGCGAGGATCTGAAGTATATCACCGATCAAGAAATCATGGCGAGCAATAGAACTATGCAAGGATCAAAATTAACTCTTGATGGCAAGCAAGGCGTTGAGATGAACAGTGGCTTTGAAGTGGGTGTAAGTTCTAAATTAGAAGTTTATACGACTGGATGCCCAGACTAAATAAATAAAGAAGTAGGTCGATATATGGCCTACTTCTTTTTTATATGCGGCTTTACATCCATTCTCTTGAGTCTTCATGTTGACTAGTTGATTTCATATATCTATGGTATTTTGTGATTGTGACCACAGTTGATTAACTTGTCTTATCACAATTATCAAAACTTCTAAACTAACTAGATATGAGTCCTAAAGTAACAATGGGTCTACGGATCTTATTCGGTCTATTTATGCTGATCTTCGGTATCAACAAGTTTGCTGGTTTCTTGCCCATGCCAGCTATACCCGGTGACGGAGGCACATTAATGGGTATTTATACTACATCAGGCTTCATGACTCTGATCGGTGTCTTGGAGATTCTTATTGGTATTGCGTTACTTGCAGGTAAGTACGTTCCGCTCGCCATAACTTTTGCAGTGGCCATTATGTTCAATGCTGCTGTTTTTCATGCTTTACATGATATAGCAGGGATCGGAGGTGCAGCGCTCGGACTTGTGTTGAGTCTTGCTCTTGTATATGCTTATAAAGATAGGTTTACCAGTTTGTTGAGTGCATAGTCGTTAGTTGAGCTCAGGTCCCTTATTAAAGACTCTAACCACTACTGAATATGAACTTGTTCAAGGCTTTGTCTAATGGGCATGGTAAAATATCTGAAACGAATATTACTTCCTTTTTAAGTTATCTGCTAAATCAAACATCGGAATTAGGCTTATCTTTTTCAACCTTATTGTTAGGAGAACTTAACAAAAGACTAGATGATTGGCTATTCGGATATTTGAAGTTAGAAGGTCTCTCTTCTAGAGAGATTATCGAACAGCTAGAAAGAAAATATTTTATAAGCTGTGATCCCGAAGTGAGAATAAGTAGCTCAACGGGAACTCAAGTAATAGACTCCATTCTTTCTATTTCTAATAAGGAATCAGATATTTTATACATCCTGATCGAAAATAAGATCAATAGTGGAGCTAAGAACCTGGGTCAGTGTTATAATCAGTTTGTTGCTTTTAGAGAGAATGAGGATTATGATAATTCGATCCCGGTTATAAATCTACTTATAACCAATGAGGACAAGTCTTTTCAATCTTCATTAGATAAAGTAAAGACGGTTAATCATCATTCTGTTTGGCTAATGTGGGTGTCAAACGTTTCTTCTCAAAAAACAATTTTCAATCTTATTCAAGAGTTACTCGCTCTGGAGCAAATAGGAAGTATTCCCCCGATAAATTTGGAATCTCAAAGTGCATTAAAGAATTTTAATGATTTTATATGGTCCGAATTATATCCTCGATCTAAAAGGAATACCCAAGTTTCAATTAATGGTGTAGAGCTTATTGATTCAGTGGAGGTAGAAGTTAATGGCAAAGTTGAGATGTTAGCACGATATAAAAATCAAAGCATAAGGTTTCTTAATCAAAACAATGAGATTATACAAGGCACTGTTAAAGCCAAACTAAGAATAATAAATACCGATATGGGACTAAATATTTCCCTTAAGAATGACTCCGGCAACCTGAAAAACACCAGAACTATTGGAAAAGAGGTGATAGAGAAAATAAAGGAATTACAATTCTTATAACTCTACTACGCTATTATTAACATCATAAGCTGCAACCCGAGTCTTCACATTCTCTCTAATGTCCATGTGAAACAACCGATAGTCCAATCCATGATAGTTTCCTTTGCCCATGCCATCTGAAGCATCTACTTGATCTTCTATCAACAGTTTTCCATTTACGCAAGTAGCATAAGTGTGGGCAGGCTCAGGCTTGGCTAAAGATTCAAATACTTCACCTGCAGCAACATCATCACCCATTACAGTGAGATTATAATTTCCTGTAAAAGGGACAGCTCCTTTGTTAAGTTCTCTTGCAGCCTTCTTTCCATCAGTTTTCCACGTCAGTGGGTTGACGCAGATCATAGCTGTATTCCAACCTTCTTGATCAGGATAGAGCTCCGAGAAAGTTGACCAATGTATAAGGCAGTTCGTTTTATTTGGTTCATCACATACAGGGATATTTTGTAGTGCTGCAACTGCCTCTTCTGTAATTGTAGACATACCTATGATGTAGGCGACAATCATCTGGTCGGCAAGTGGAGTAGGGTCGATCCTTTCTTTGAGTAATCTGATAGCATGATAGGTTCCTTGACTGTGACTGGCTAATATGAAGGGCTTATTGTTATTATAATTATTGATGAAGTAATCAAATGCTGATGCAACATCTTGATATGCTAAGTCCAATGCAGCTTCGCCATCCGTACCATCAGTATCTAAGAATGAAAAGATAGATGCTTCTCTATACCGCGGAGCATATACCGTGCAATCATTAAAAGCACTGGCTTGATTAGCCAACATATGTTTTGTGTTTTCTTCGGTTGCAGAGTTCGGATCCATAGGCGAGTTCCAATGAGCCCCTCTTAGATATCCTGTGGGATGTATGAAGAAGACATTGACACTCTTTAATGTTGTATCTGAACTGACTCCTTCTGGTATTAGATCAGAAGGATCTTCTATATCAGGATGGGCTGCCCACATAGCCATCTGATTATAATCTGGAGGCGCTACTCTATTGTCTTCGCCAAAGCTTTGGCTGGGTTTGACAAACCATATCATGATCTTTTGTGGTCCAATCGCAAATACTGATATCGTTGAGATAATGATAAAAGCGACGATGATATATGATGCTTTTTTCATAGAGCCTGTTCTAGATTATATATAGAATGGAATATAAAGGGCTAAAGCGGCTTTATCAATTATGGGCACTGTTAATAATTGTCATATCAGCAGACTCTCTAATTGATAAGGCAAAGATTGCTAACCTTTTGTCTACTAGCGATTAGTTTGCACTATCGTCAAGTGGTGTCTCAAAATCATCAGGATCCATAGCTGCGATCCAATCAGCGATGAGCTCGACACCTTCGTCATGGACTAGTCTGCGACCTACTTCTGGCATCATAGCACCAGGATTATCAGAGCTCATTCGGTAGATCATGATTGACTCATCGGGATTACCTGGAATAATAGAATATGTAAATCCACCTGTGCCTGCACCAGCAGATACTGTTGGTTTATAGATACCAAGCTTAAGATCAGTATCAGAATGAGCTAGAAGTGTAAGCCCAGAAGTATTAGCCGCTCCATCTGGATTATGGCAATGTCCGCAGTTGACATCAAGATAGGCGAGAGAGCGATCGTGTATATTGTAGCGTTCACTATCAGTCCAGTCAGCTACGCTTGGGGCTTCCAAAGAACTACTCAGCCCCTTTAGATAACCTACTTGTTGCCATTTTTCTAATTGATTCATCGTTCCATCGGCGAATGCAAAATCCTTATTCAGATTTCTTGCCTTAGGGCCGATAGGCATTTGCTTGTTTTTATAAGCATGGCAGCTTTTGCATTGGTTTTTGTTAGGGATGATGTACGATACTTCTTGCTCTTCTCCTTCTTCATTGATCCATACTACATCTTTGATATCTCCGACTAATTCAAAAGTAGCTTCTGTTTGTTCATCGTTCCAGATGTATCCGTAAGCATCCCATTCTTCACCACGATTGATAAGAAGTCTTGTCTCCATGATGCGTCTATCTTTTGATAGATCTCTCTCGTCATGATTATAATAGAAGTTTTTAATCAGTACAGCACCTTTTGGGAAGTCAAGGACATGGTCTGTATCATAAGTGGCGCTGGTACCTTCTGGCATCCAAACGAATCTCGCCTTATGAGCATAATCAGAAAACAAAGGTGTGATTAGCTCATAAGGTAGTACTCCCTCTGCCGGTGTAAGATCCGATAGCTTTCCAGTGAAAAAGTTGTATTCAGATAATTGTTCGTACGGTTCTGAAGGAATTGTAATTCCTTTGTTTCCTATTGAGCATTGTGCTAAAAGTATAATCAAACACAACCCTGCAAAAACAATTATCTTATTCATACATATGATTTTATGTCCTCGTACTTTCTAATTCTAATTGCTCGCTATCCAGGCGTCATGCTCTTTTGTATCAAAGATTGGCAAACTGCAATCGAAGATGGATATATCATATTCTAAATTCTTCACCATCTCTGCTGGGTCAGTGCTCTTACCTGCGTTAAGATTAACGAAGGAGACATCTCCATTGTCTGTGATACAGTATGAGGTTGGTTTGCCGTTAGCTTGTTCTGAACCTGGTTTGAAGATACCGTCAACAATTATGTCATAAGGCTTGCCAAGTACCCCTGTCATCAACTTTCCAAAATCAGTAGAATTGTCAACAGGTCCTGTACCCGTGATTATTTCATTGTCATGGATATGCACATTTGTTGAATAAGGGTCAAACTCTTCAGACTTAAATGGTATGCCTGTGAATAACCAGCTATTAACTGCGATACTCACACTATTGTGTCCTTTGATAATATTGTCGTGGATGTCGATATTAGAATGAGACATCACAAACATGCCAGTACCCGGAGGAATTGTACTGACAACCATGCCCTTAGGAGCGAAGTTTTCTCCATTGTTATTTTCCATTAGGTTATCATAAAACTTGATGCGATCTCCATTGGCTTGAGGGAGGTCTGGCATATCAAATATCATCATACCACCAGTATTGTTCTTCGCGACATTTTTATAAACTTCGCCATTGATAGTGTTCTCTATTTCAAGGCCGGCTACATTGTCGTGTACGTAATTGTTACGAACTACTACATTAGTTGATTGGCCTACGTAGATACCTGCATCCATAGCAAAGGAAGCTTCACATTCTTCCATAAGAACGTTGGTACTGCTAACTGGATATAGACCATAGGCTCCATTAGTAGATAGCTTACCAGTGGACCAAGTTGTCTCTAGGTCTCTCATGATAACATTAGTACATCCTTGGATTTTGATGGCATCTCCTTTTGAGTCCACTACTGTAAATCCTTCCAATGTTAGCCCGTTAACATTTTTAATTAGAAGACCTTCTGCTCCTTCTATCTGATTCTTGAAGGAGAGAGTTGTCTTTCCTTTTCCAGCACCGATGATAGATATGTCTGGTGTATCGTTAAGAGATATGCTTCTTTTAAACTCAAAAGTCCCAGCAGGTAGCATGATCTTGTCTCCTGCCTGAGCGGTGATCAATTTTTTCTGTAACTCTTGTGTTATGTTCTCTGCAGTAAGTGCAGTACTCGCTTCTTTACATGATTGAAAAGAAAGCACGCCTGCGATCATTAGAAGAGTGATCAGATGATATATTTTCATTTTATAAAATTTTATTTTTGCTATACAGGATAATTAAAAATTGAATAGTAGTCTTCCTGTTATACGTCTTCCGATCTTTGGAAATCCAGGAAGAGATCTAAACTCATTGTTGAACAAGTTAGTAGCTGACCCTTCAAAAGATAGACCGTTGTCCCATCCATAACCTAACGTTACATCGAGCAGGGATCTTGCATCTATCTTTCCAGGGAAAGTAGAATTGTTAGAAGTATATGCTTGATCCCATTGGTAAGCAGCACTTCCCTTAAATCCTAGCTCTGCACCGTAGCTCATACCCACTCTAACTTTATTTTGAGGGAAGTTAAGATCTCCTGGCACGCCTGTCGGACGGTTGAACCAAGTATAATTGGCAAATGTCGTTAGCTTATCAGAGAAGTAGTACTTAGTATGTACTTCCAATCCCCAATCATCGCTGATGCTGTCTGGATCCCTAGTCGGATAACCAAATGCTAAGTTAGGTAGACCTGTATCTGGTACTTGATCTGTCTGTACAATCCCATGGAAAGGTAGTCCAGCTCCGGCTAATGCATCGATAAACCCTTGTCCGCCTTGTGCATATGCTCCATTGAGCAACTCACCAACCTGTCCTGCGATAGCCGCTGCCGTCTGAGCATCAAACCCATTTTGCTGCAACGCTCCTTGTACCAAGGGTTGATATGTGCTTTGTACTGCATTACCCAAGTCTTGAGGTAAGTTAAGCAATGTGATAATAGGGCTAACTTGCGAGAAGCCACCGGCTCGTGTTCTTCTGAAGTAATAGACATCAAATCCGGCAGCAAACTTTTCCCAAAACAAGCCTTTATATCCTAATTCAAAAGCAGATAATTGTGAGATCAACTTAGTAGGATTAGTCTCTGGTAACAGTGGCTCACCGTTAAGATCTGTACTTGCTATGGCGGAAGAGAATCCATCTACTGTTCCGTTCTGTAAGATGTTAACCAATATAGGAACCAATGGAGCTAGGTTAGGATCTTGAGAACCCAGTGCTTCTACACCTGCTATCACATCATTGTTAACTGCAGCATACGCAGCGGCCAATGGAAATCCTGCGTCAAAGGGCGTAGCAGGTACACCTGGGACTAACCAAGTGATCTCAGGGTTATTAAACGTCTGAGGCCTTATGCCACCGAGATTCCAAACATTGAATACTGGCGTTGTTTGAACGGGAAGATCAAAGTAGATATCTGAAGCAGGGATTGGGTTAGCAGCTCTATTGTAACTCAATCTTATAGAATGAAACTGATTAGGCTTGTAGACTAAAGCTGCTCTTGGGCTAAATGTCTTTTCATCTGTAAAGTTATATCCATCATATCGACCCGCTAAGAACAAGTCTAACTTGCTACCAAATTTTAATTTTGATTGTATGTAACCGCCAAAGATTCTATAATCATCATTGTCTTCATTTCTTCCGTAGACATGATTTTCAGTATTTGCCATAGCGTTTCTAAAATCCATACCTGTAGTCCACTCAGCATTGAAGAATGATGGCGTCTCAAAGTTATATTGGACTTGCGCTTCAAAGTGTGTTCTCTCTAATGGAACGATTAGTCCCGTTCTATTTAGATAGACTGGGTTGTTGTCATTGCCACCGTCATTTTTTATAAAATAAGTCTGGGCGAATAATCCTTTGTGGTTCAATCTTACCTGACCCCATGTCTCATTGGAGTGAGTGAATCCTTCTCCTAAGTCATTGTAAAAAATGGAGCTACCTGCATTCCATCCTCCTGAACCTACGATCTGCGTGTGCTCATCAGGCCTGAAGTGTAGCTGACCGTTTATAGCCGATGCCCAGTACTCAGGTGTTTGTATTCTACCTGGTGTAAGTAATAGTGGTCCATCCTGCTGGGGATCTACAAATCCACCGCTGGTTACAAAACCTCTGCTCACAGTTTCTTGAAAGTTAGCCAAGACTCTTTGGTCATCTTCATCTTCAGGATCTAGAGCGAAGTCAGTACCGCTACCGTATCGCGCGTTGATCTTATAACCAAAGGTGCCACTCTCATTATGTCCAGCATATCTACCTGCTATTTTAAAAGTATTGAGCTCTCCATAGATTAACTCTACAGTACCACCCGGATGTCTAAACGGATCTTTAGAGATGAAGTGTACCACTCCTGATGTTACATCTGGGCCATATAAGGCAGAACCAGGTCCTAATACAACTTCGATTCTTTCAAGATCTATGTTATTAATTGGAGAGTTTTGAGAATCAAATAATTCTAATCCCGGTGTGATCAATGATCTATAATCCAACATCGGAAATACGTCTGTCGAGAATATCCCACTACTACCTCTCAAGGCTAAGTTGATTCTTTGACCTGTCTGGTGCTAGTTCGACTCCAGGTGTGTTGATCAAAGCCCTCACTGGTGCCACAGAACCTCCAGAAGCCGATACATCTTTGGCGCTGATGACAGATACAGCAGCAGGTGCTTCTTGCAGCTTCTCTGCTCTTCGCGATGCGGAGATCACTACCTCATCGGTAAGCAAAGTCCCTGAGTCAAGATTGATGTCGATCGCATTACCATTGGAGACAGTGATTGTCTTGGTCTTATACCCTACGAAGGAAACGACGATATCAAGAGGGAAGGATTTGTTAGTACTCAAGGTAAATGTTCCATCAAAGTCAGCAATGGCACCGTCAGATGTACCTGCTACTAATACATTAGCTCCGATTAATGGTTCGCCATCATCAGTGCCAGATATAGTGCCTGTGATGGTGTTTTGTCCGATTAATACATTTGCGAAAGCGAGTAATAAGATAGAGTAGTAAAGCTTTTTCATATTCAGTTATTTCATAACTGAACTTAGCTTGATATTCACCATTCACCAAGGGTTATGGGTGAAATGGGGCGAAAACTATCTATTTGTGGCGAATCAGAGCTATGGTTGGTTAAGCCATTGAGATTTGCCTTTTGAACTGTCGATCCAAAGCAGCCTGATAAGTCGAAGAGACTGGCATAGGTGTGTCATCTGTGTGGTTCATGATAACCGCCATCTTGTTGTTTTGTCTCACGACACTTCTGATGTAATCTTTATTGATAAGATGGGATCTATGTATCCGTAAGAATTGCTCGGTTGGGAGCTTTTGTTCGAGCGACTTCATACTTGACCTGATAAGCATCTTGTCTGTACTGCCATTGAGTCGATAGGTGACTTGCACATAATTATCTTGAGCCTTAAGGCAAATGAGGTCCTGATGCTGCACAATAAGCTGGCTCTTGCCACTACTATCTGAGAGATTAGCAAATCCTATGATTTTTCCTTGAGATGAATCCGCCGTCTGACGTATGTCTTTATTTTGTTTTTTAAATAATGCTATGAGTAGACAAGAGAGCATATAGGGTACAATCGTTATGATAAGAGCAAATCTTGCGGTGATCAAGTATTCTGTAAGCAAAGGAGGGCCAGACTCACCATAGAAAAAGAGGATGACTAAAGAGATCAAGAATAACTCAAAACATGCCCATAATATGAACTGCTTAGCCTTCATGTTAGGCAGCCTGATCATCGGCTTCAGGACGAACTGAGAAAGTAAGAGTGTCAGTGCTCCAAGGATACCACATAGACTTATTGGTAAGGTGAATCCCAGCCATGATTGAATAACCATATCGTTGACACTAAGTGGATTGTATATGATTATGAATATAGTTGAGATTAAAGCTGATAAAACGACCAAAGCAACTTTATCTCGTCGCTTATCCAATAGGGTAAGTGGTCGATCTAAGTAGGTATTGATATCTTGGAAAGCTGCGTGCAATATCTATCAGTTTTAACTGGTAGAAAAATAGAAAAATCAAGTGATAAAAGAGAATGCATGATGTTAAAAAGCACCACCGTTAACAGGTGGTAGCTCACAATCTTGATACTCAAAGTGATACTGACCATTCTTTTGATCTACGATGAGCCTATGCTTGCATTCCGTTTTTTCTACATCTGTAGTTGCATAGCCAGCATCTCCTTCATAAAGGCAGTAGAAGACACCATCGATTATTGTTGTGTTGGGGGTGGCGGTGACGACTCCTGTTCTATCGTATTCTGACTTTACTTCCTTATAAGTTCGCTTTTGCTTGATTCTCTCAAGAGATATAAACGTAGGTGGTAAAAGGCCAAGCTTCCCTTTAGACATTTCATTCAAAGCATCTTGTGGTTTTATCCAGAGGTGGTCGACAATCTCACTATCATCAACTTTGATTGCATCCTCTGATGGAGCCTTACAATGAAAGAACCAGGTTGCAAATCTTCGATTACCACCAGAAGGAGTGGTCCAGTGACAGTAGTGATGCATATCATCAGGGCTTACTTTTATATTGGCCTCTTCCATTGTTTCTCTCGCAGCGGCAACTTTAGCAGTATTCAATATCTCATCTGGCTCAAGAGATCCATCTTCAGTATCGATCCGTCCACCAGGAAATACCCAGAAGTCAGGTGCAAAGGCAAGCTTAGAGCTTCTTTTTAGGAGGAGGACTTCTATGTTCTCCTGCACTTCTCTGATGATCAGTGTTGTTGCAGCTGGGGATATTTGAGTCATCGTTCTATTCTAATTATAATGTAGACTCAATTGTTGTTGTTACTTCCTTATTTAATTGCCGATCCTGAATTCTCTTATTTAGAATTTACTCCATCAACACTGCATCTTCATGCTCATGCCATCCCATGATCAAGTCTTGATAGCGTTGGTGCATCATATTCCGTTTCACTTTAAGGGTAGGTGTGATGAGTCCGGATTCTATAGTCCAAGGATCTTTGGTCACAACCAGTGTTGAGACTTTTTGATAAGTAGGCAGCTCTTCATTTGCTTTAGCTAAAGTCGCCCTCAGACTTTTCATTAGATCATCGTGAGATTTGGCTTGACCGACCTCAGAAGCCATCACAAGCGCAATCGGTTGTGGACATCCTAATCCGACCAAGCAAATCTGCTCTATATTTTCATTGTCGGTAAACAAGTTTTCTATTTTGGCAGGAACGATAAATTGCCCCTTACCAGTCTTGAAGGTATCCTTGACGCGACCAGTGATATAGAGATATCCTTCTTCATCTAGTCTCCCTTGATCTCCTGTCTTCAACCAACCATCCTGTATGACCTCCGCCGTCTTCTCTGGATCTTTATAATATCCTTTCATGATGTATGGAGCGCGCATCATGATCTCCTGAGTCTCGGGATCGATCTTGATTTCTGCTCCTGGTGCTGCCTTTCCAACCGAGCCTGGCTTGCTATCCACTGCTTCTAAAGACGAGCATATAGCGCAATTTTCTGTCATGCCATATCCTTCGGCGATTGGAATGTCTAACTTCTTGAACCAATCTTTAGTCGCTTCAGGGATTGACGCCGCTCCGGTGATGCATCCTCTGATGTTGTCCATGCCAAGTGATAAGCGTAGTTTCTTTTTTATGCCTTCTGCATCGGGACTTGCTAAGGCAGCATCAAGATGAGCTTGTGGCATCTTTGCTAATACACCCAGCTGAAACTTGGTCCATATACGTGGTACTGCAAAGAACAAAGTTGGTTGAGACTCTTGAAGATTCTTTGCAAAGACAGCTAATGACTCGGAGAAAGAGATCATACCACCATACATGAGACAGTTCCCTTCGACTACCACTCGCTCAGCTATATGATTGAGTGGAAGAAAAGAGAAGAAGTGATTATCTCCTTCAAGAGAAACCTTCAGGTGATTATTTTGCTCGGTGACTTGTTTCGTGGCTTCAGAGATATAATAGGGTAGTACCACTCCTTTAGGTGTACCAGTAGTTCCTGATGTAAATACTATCGTCCAAATATCTTCGAGATCAGGCATTGGATCTCCTTGTAACGGTTCATGACTATTGATAAAATCATGCCACTGGTGTCCTCTTTCTATTTTAGAATTTCCTTCATAATGAGGGAAGGTGATTATAGGTAAATCTGCTTTTACACCATCTTTCATGCCTTCCCAGTCTTCTATCTTTCCAGCAAATAATGCTGCGACGTCACCGATCTCTATCAGTTGCTCGACAGAATCAGCCTTTAGCGTAGGGTAGAAGGGGACAGATACATATCCCGCCATAGTGATAGCGATATCTGCAATGATCCATTCTCTACAGTTCTTCGAGACCAGCCCTATATGACTCTTTGGTGGTAGCCCAAGTGATAAGAGACCGGTTGCTAATCTCCTTGCCATGTCTCCTGCTTCAGCCCATGTATAGATCTCCCATTGATCACCAAATGGTTGTCTTAAGAATGGTTTGTCTGGAGTCGTTTTCTCCCAATGATAGAATCTAAAATCGTAAGCTGCCATAATTAGAATAATT
>CALDEM010000079.1 GCA_937942435.1 uncultured Saprospiraceae bacterium | reverse complement strand
GATTTATGACGCTTAGATATATTGATCCCTTCAAACGCAATCTCAAAAACAAGCTCTGGCTTCACTGATCGTACTGGACCAAACTTTTCAATGGTATTCTTTTTAACAAACTGTGTTATTTCAGCGAACTCCTTATCCGTTAAACCACTATATGCTTTTGCAAAGGGTACAAGAGTATCATCATCTTTCCAAACTGCAAAAGTAAAATCACTAAATAAATTAGAACGACGACCATGACCTCGCTGAGCATAGAGCATCACTGCATCTATGGTATAGGGATCCAACTTCCACTTCCACCATTCTCCTTTTTTACGTCCACTTTTATAGGTAGAGCTTTTGAGCTTGAGCATAAGACCTTCAGCTTTCATCTGACGTGCGTCACTTCTGATATCAGCCAACTGTGACCAAGTATTATAATTTATGGGTGCTGAAAGATAGATAAGACCAGAGTGCTCCGTATTGATTTTGGCAACCATCTTATCTAACAATGCTTGTCTTTCTTCAAGTGATAGCTCTCTAAGGTCTTGGCCTTCATATTCTAAGAGATCATAGGCGAATATCACACATGGATAATCTTTCAAAATCTTCTTACCAACTACTTTCCTCCCTATTCTTTTTTGAAGTTCATTAAATGGTCTGATCGTATCATCTTTATACACCAGGAGTTCTCCATCAATAACAAAGTTGTCTAAGGCAATATCACTCAAAGGTTGAAACTCTGGATACTTATCTGTCACCAGCTCTTCACCCCGAGACCATAAAAACAACTCCCCTTTTCTTTTTATAAACTGAGACCTGATACCATCCCACTTCCATTCTGCTTGCCATTCTTCAGGAGTGCCGAGTTCTTCGATATCATTGTCTATGGCATATGCTAAGTAGAAAGGGTAGGGCTTTGAAGCATCACTCTTCCAGTCAGCATGGAGCAGTAGCTCGCTGTAGGTTGTGGTCTGAGGTGACCAGTCTCCCATCAGTCTGTGAGCGATCTTGTTTTCATCTTCATTTAAGACTTTCGACAAAGCCTTGTTGATCATCTTTTGTGACACCCCGATACGAAACCCACCAGTAATTAACTTATTGAAGATAAATCGTTCATCTTGGTTTAATCCTGACCAAGCATTAAGAACGAACTCCTTCTTTTGAGTTTCTGACTTTTCTTTTTGATCTATGATCTTTAGGATCCATTCGCTAAGGCTTTTCTCTTCTTTCTTTTTAGGTTGAGGAAGGATCAAGCTAATAGACTCTGCCAAGTCGCCTACAATATGATAACTCTCCTCAAACAACCAATCCGGAACACCACTTACTTCAGCTGCCCAAGACCTTAGAAAGCTGGTTTGGATCGTCCTACGAGGCCTTCTATGCGTAAATAAGGCGATAGCCCATAGTTTATCTTTATCAGGTGCTGTAGTGAGATATGAGGTTAGAGCCTCAAGCTTTGCACTTGTCTTAGTACTGCTATCGAGCTCTTGGTATAATCGAGTGAATCTTATCATAAGGCCTGCCTGCAAACAAATATAAGCTCTACACAATAGACGAATTGCTGAGATAACTTGTCAAGGAGTCAAGAGCCATACTTTAGTATGGGGATTCGATCCATATACTGACAGATCTTAGTGACATAATCATATGCCAATGGCAAAAATTGTAAAAATACCTGCTCAAGATGACGAATAAAGAAGCGATAGACCTTTGGTAGAGAATCTGCTCAATACACTAAAAGATATAGATAAGGACATACTCAATCACCTCCAATCACAACAGCCAAAATCAACAAATCATGATGAATCAAGCCATTACAAGCCATAGCATTGTTTACCTCTCAGTAAGAGAAAGAGAAGTATTGGATCAGATTTCTTATGGTTTAACTACAAAGGAGATTGCTTCTAATCTTTATCTCAGTGACCATACAATCATCACACATCGTAAAAACTTACTTCTTAAGATGAGTGCACGCAATACGGCTGGACTAATAAGAAAGGCCTTTGAAGAGTGTTGCCTGCACATATGATAATTAGTTAGATCCTCCTAGTCAAGGGATAGTTTTTAGCTTTGCAAAATGCAAGCATTATACTTGGTTAAGAACGGAAAGGCAGAAAGGGCACTAACATTAAAAGAGACTGACATCCCAGAAGTGGGGCCATCTGAGATCAGAATAAAAAGTGAAGCCTTCGGTTTGAATTTTGCAGATGTGATGGCGAGGTTGGGACTTTACCCTGACGCTCCTAAAAAGCCAGCCATCTTAGGATACGATGTTGTCGGAAGAGTGGATGCCATCAATAGTGATGTAACCACAGATTTAGAAGAAGGAGATAGGGTGATTGCGCTGACAAGGTTTGGTGGATATGGCGAGTATGTTTCTACAGATTATCGAGGGGTGGTTAAGATCAATGAAGACATGTCACCAGTCACTGCTACAGCGCTAGCGACTCAGGGAGGTACAGCTTTCTATATGGCTCATGAGTTGGTCAATATCTTTGAAGGTGATCATATTTTAGTCCATGCTGCTGCTGGTGGAGTTGGCAGTCTACTTTGTCAGATGGCTAAAGCAAAAGGAGCCATCGTCTACGGTACAGCTGGATCATCTGAGAAGTTAGAATATCTAAAATCCATCGGTGTTGATTATCCCATTAACTATAGAGCAAACAAATTTGAAAAAGAGATAAGTGCTATACTCCAGAAGAGAGAAGTGAAAGGTCTTGATATTGTATTTGATGCCATCGGAGGTAGTTCTGTAAGAAAAGGACTTAAACTTTTAAACTCTGGTGGCCGCATCATACTTTTTGGTGCATCTGCTATGACGAGTGCTAAAAATGTATTTTCCAAATTAGGTGTTGGGCTGGGCTTTGGTATCTTTCATCCAGTGGCTTTACTAGATCCTTCTAAATCAATGATAGCTGTCAACATGCTCCGTATCGCGGATGACAAACCTGAGATTATCAATCGTGTGCTCAAGGGAGCAGTGAGATTATATGAAGAAGGAGTGATCCAGCCTAAAGAAGGAGGCTTATATCCTCTCGAAGAGTTTGCAAAAGCCCACAGTGATTTAGAGATGAGAAAGACGATGGGTAAGCTTGCTATAAAATGGTAACTTCTTTTCAAACTTCATTAATTGAAAGAGAAAATATGAGCGAAAAAGGTAGGGCCCTCTATATCTAAAGTGGGATAAGGCGATCACAGACTTAGATCTGGATGCTATCTCCTCCTTAATAGAAGAGTCCCCTAAACTCATAAACCAAGGAATTATTCATTATCGGGGAGATGGAACAACTTACCAAACACTTCCTTTGAACATGGTCAATAGTTCTCTCGAAGCAACAAAGTTATTGATTGAAAATGGTGCTGACCCCAATGAGTATGGCGATGGTAACGTTTTAGCCATACACAATGCCTCAATCGAAGTAACTAAGTACTTAATATCTAAAGATGCTGATGTTAATCTTATCGGATACGAAGAGTGTACCCCTTTGATGTACGAAGTCTATATGCATAATTACGAAAATGTAAAGATCTTAAATGAGAAAGGTGCAGATGTCAATTATCAAAGTCAGTATGATGGATATACTTCTCTTCACTGGGCTTCAAGAAAAGGCGATCTAGAGTTAGTTATATTACTTTTGCAAAAAGGAGCAGATCTACATACCCTAAATAAAGAACGCCAATCACCTTTAGATCTAGCAGGATCAAATAACCATGATGATGTTTTCGATTATTTGACAGAGATCACAACGACGGGCTAATTAGACCAAGGACCTCTTGATTTTTTTAGAAAGTATAATCCACCGATAAGTATATCGCTCTTGGCATAATCGGAAAAACAACAAAACTTGCTTCGGGATTATTCTGGATAAAGGATGTCGATGCAGCGTCACTATTGCTACCGAAGCTATTAGGTCCAAAAAAGTTAGCCAATCCCGCTGTGTTGAGTAGATTTTTTGCACGTAAGCCAATAGCATACTTGTCATTGATCGCATATCCAAGATCAGCGTCTATGGTACTGTAGGCTGGAAGTGTAAAGGCGTTTTCTATATTGCCATATCTACTGCCGATGTAGTTTAGTCCTATGCCAGCGAACCAATCATTCTTATTGTAATTTAATTGAGCACGCCCCATGAGTTTTGGATTGTGCGGTATGGCGTTATCACTAAAGTCTGCGGTATCATCATCTGCAGTGTCTATAGACTCATTAGCATTATACAGAGTGAACTCAGTTAACTTAGGGCTTTGCCAAGTCGCAGATATATTGAAAGTTAGATCGTCAGTTAAGACAGCACCCCATTCTAACTCTATACCAATGGTACGACTACTATTAAACTGAGTAGGGGTATAAAATATCTGATTGGTCATATCATCAAAGACAAAATTAGAATACGCCACATCAGAGAGATTGCTTAAAAACGCAGTAGCCGTAAGACTTGTAAAAGCCGCACTTTGCTTAATACCTATTTCTAATTGTCCAATGGACTGTGCAGGAGGGGCCTCCGGGGGGATCTCTTGATTTGTGAAGTTATTGATGTAATAATTGAGCTCTGGTGCCTTATGACCGAGAGAGTACCTGACGAATGTCGACACTTGTTCACTGATATTATAGTCTAATGCCAGCGAATAATTGAGATAACTATAATTAGCATCGATATCATCCTCTCCTGATTTAACAAGTGTACCGATATTATCTCCAGGTGCAGATCTATCTTTTGTTCCACTATGACCGATACGCTCATACCTCAATCCTACATTGAGCGATAGATCTTCTGCCAGCTTGATATCCGCATCACCAAACAAGCCAACTTGACTGGCATTGATATCTGCAGCCTCATAGAAGAGCCCTCCAGGATTGCTCAATCCATTAGCATCGCTGAGCGACCTCGTTACTCCATCTGGTCCAGTTATTTGTGCAGATAGGAGACGGGGTTGTGGCTCATAAGTAGCATATAGGAAGCTTGCAGTTGTTAGAATATCAACCGCACTTCTTGATAAAAACAAACCAAGATTCAAATCAACATTTTCAAATGACCTTTGCAATAAAAGTTGATTCATCCACTCGTTGATTTGATCATCTTTATACCACGTCCCACTACCTAAGATAGCATCATTAGGGAGTGAGCCCTCTGTATATTGAAACGAAGGAGGGAACCCTTGAAACACACCAAAAGCACCTTCATTATTAACTGAAGCTAATGGTTGGCCACTTGCTACATCTCTGAATGTAACATTGCCAATCGGAAATGGATCTCCACTCACAAAGTAAGTAATGAAGTCATCCAGAGGTAGTGGTTGCCCACCGATCACTGTTTGCCAGTTGAGACTCTTATTAGAATATTTGAGTTTATCAGTGAGGCGCCATTCTCCAAGTTGGAGATCGAGTGCTAACATCGCAGAGTTCTCTTTTGCATTGATGCCTCTTGAAGGATCATAATCATATGTGCCGATAGACGAACCATCATAAGTTCTCGGATCTGCCAGTGTTCCTCCCTCGATACCTGGTGGAAGCAAAGTAGTATTTTGAAAGCTCTGACCGAATGCGGGTGTTGGGTCTTCCCAGTTGGTAGCTGCGACACCCGTGTATCTATTGACTCGGTCGTTGAGCGATTTTATTTTCAATGTGATGATGCCCTTCTTTATATTCTTTCTTAAGCTGGCTTTTAATTGTCCACCATTATTAGTTGCGTAATCAAGTTGCCGCGGTCCTCTATCATGTCTATACATATATCCAAAGTCATATGACCAATCAGATGATCCAATCTGCCCGCCAGAAAAGCCTTCTAGTCTTAGATAGGGTCTACCATTAGCATACACTCCTGCTGTAAGACGGTCGTGAGTTTGATATTTGCCGAAAGGCGTAGGCTCTGATATAAAGTTGACTATGCCTCCTGGTCCAGAAGGCGCAAGTATGCTCGACTTACCCCCTTTGATGACTTCCATGCGCTTGTGAGATACGTCAGGTCGTAGGAAAAAGTCAGGCGAAAACTGATTGTATTGCACGGCTGTTATGGGCATGCCATCTTCTTGTAGAGACATATAATACCAACCTATATCGTCTTCTGCGCTTAGCGATATACCGCGAGCATATACGCGTGTGAATACTTCACCAGTCGATGCATCTGAGAATACTCCGGGTATCTGTGCAAGTGCCGAAGCAACACCTTGCAGTTGCAGATCTGCAGGTCTATCGATCGAAGAAAGAGACATCGGGACCTTGAGTTTTATATCTGCGGTATAGTCCGATATCACCACCTCCTTCAGGAGCAATGGGTCAAACTTAGCCGTATCTCTCTGCCCAATCGCCTCATGCATGGATAATAGCACCATAACTACTACAATCAGTGTTCTCATGTCTCTAACTTATTTACGCACCTAAGGTAAGCAAGGCAACTGATTCGATGTGACTAGTATGTGGAAACATATCTACAGGAGTTACCTGATCAAGCACATATTTACCCTTGAGTAGTTGTATATCTCTGGCTTGGGTAGATGGATTGCAACTGATGTAGACGATCTTTTTGGGAGCGAGCTTAAGTAGTGTAGTTACTACATCTTCATGCATGCCAGCCCTTGGTGGATCGGTCATGATTATATCAGGAGCACCATGCCTTTCGGCAAATGTTGGGTCAAGCAGATCTTTTACATCTCCTACCAGGAAGGTAGCATTGTCTATGTTATTAATTTCAGCGTTGATCTTGGCATCTTCGATGGCTTCGGCGATGACTTCTATGCCTACTACTTTTTGACATTGATGTGCCATGTAGAGAGCGATACTGCCAGTGCCTGTATACAAATCGTATACTGTATCGGTCGGTTGAAGATCAGCCATCGCTAGCGCTACATCGTATAAGGTTTTAGCTTGATAACTATTTGTTTGAAAAAAAGATTTTGGGCTTATGCGATAAGTGATTTCACCAAGTTTTTCTTCTATGTGTGTGGTTCCTGCAACATGATGACTTGGTAGATCATTAAATGAAGAGTTGGCTTTTGTATTGATGATATAATGCCAACTTGTGATCTCCGGCAGACTGGCTTGCATCTTTTCTAATACTGATTTTATAGCTTTTTCATCGTTGGCACCAAATATGAAAGTTAACATCCACTGCCCCAACGTAGTGTTGCGGACGATGATGTTACGCATCAAGCCGTGATTGTTTCTGATGTCATAGAACGACCAATCATTCTCAATAGCAAGCGCCCGATAAGTATTTCTAATTTTATTAGTGAATTCATCTTGGAGATGGCATTGATCAACGTTGAGTACTTTATCAAACGCTCCTGATATATGAAAGCCCAGTCCGGGTCTTTGCGAAAACTCTTCTTTAGAGTCCACTTCTTCTTGAGTCAACCATCGCTTAGTTGAAAACGAATATTCTAATTTGTTTCTATAATTATAAATCTTCCTTGCAGCCTTGATAGGATTCACTTTACTGTCATCGTCTTTGGCTAATCTCTTTATAGCTTGCTTGACCGCATTCTCCTTATGAGTTGCTTGCTGATTATAATCTAAGTGTTGCCATTTGCAACCACCACAAGTACCGAAGTGCTGGCACCGTGGCTCAACTCTATGGCTTGATTTTGATTTATAACCAGATACAAATCCATGTTTTAGACCCTTCTTCTTCTTAGTATAAACCATGTCTACCACATCACCTGGGACTGCTTCTCCCATGATGATTACGATCTCGCCTGTTGGCATCCTGCCGATCGCATGTCCTCGATCAGCTATATCTATAACCTCTATGTCTTCTATGATTCTCTTTCTTCTTGCCACCTAACTCTTTATTATAAACTCTGTTCTTCGATTGTTTGCACGTCCTTCTTCAGTATCATTAGTGTCTATAGGTTCAGTCTCACCTCTGCCGACAGCCGTTATCCTGCTACTGCTTATGCCTTTGTTGATGAGCGCATCTCTTACAGCTTCTGCTCTACTTTGAGAGAGTCTAAGATTGTCTCCATCAGCACCAACATCATCTGTATGACCACTTATCTCTATAGTGACTGCTGGCTTGTCTTGAAGTAATTGATATAAGATATCCACCTCTGCTGTTGAAGACGATAATAGCTCAGCACTTCCAGAATTGAAAAATATATTTTTCAATATGATCGGCTTAGACTCCTCTGGAGCAGCTGTTATTTCTTCTATCGTAGATAGTTCTATGTTGAGTACGTAAGGGTCGATGCTGTACTTCACATCTTTATAATTGACATGATCGGAGAAAAATACATATCCTTCTTTGTTGATATTGAGCAGTGTTGGTTTACCTATTGGTAGCGCTGCTAAAAACTCTCCATTAGCATTAGCATTATAAGTCGTGGAGTAATTAGAATCATCAAGGTATGAGACTTGTATGCTGCCTCGTATTGGCATCTTAGTTGTAGCATCTGTGATTCTTCCTTTTACAAAAGTCATGGGTGCTGGTCGATAAGCCATAGGTAGATCAAATTCAAAAAGATCCAGATGATTTTGCTTTACACCTTTATAATTGTCAGTTGCATAGTAACCTCTTGTACCATCAAGCGACACGACAAGAGCTCCATCTTCACCAGTTGTGTTGATCGGACTGCCCAAGTGCATCGGTTGGGACCATGCGTTGTTTTCTAATTTTGATCTGTACAAATCAAAGCCCCCCATGCCAAGCTGCCCTCTTGATCGGTAGTACAGTGTTTGACCATCTGCATGAATGAATGGTGATTCGTCTGGCGCTGTAGTATTTATATTGGTTCCTAAGTTGACAGGACGTGACCATCTGCCCTCCTTACTAAGTCTGCTGGCCCATATATCTGTACCACCTTGTCCCCCCGGCCTACTACTTGCAAAGTATAAAGTTCTTCCATCTGCACTTAGTGATGGTTGCGCATCCCAATGCCTTGTATTGATGTTCTTGCCCATATTGGCCGGTTTGGACCATGTGCCATCTGCCTTTCTTGTACTGCGATAGAGGTCGCAACCTCCAAAGCCCGTCTTCTTATTACAATGCGTGAAGATCAACAAACTACCATCTGCAGAAAGAGTATGTGCACCTTCATTGAGAAGTGTGTTCACTTCTTCAATTGCTTCTGTCTCGTATCCTACTTCTGTCTTAGTTGCAATAAAAAGATCTTCCTGATTAAAAAATCTTCTCGTAAAGATGAATGTCTTATCATCAAGAGTAAACTGAGGTAGGTACTCAGAGTTTTCGGTATTAATCACATCTCCAAAGCGTCGCAAGTTGATATTGCTTTGCTCAGCTAAAGATGTAATGACAAAGTTTAGTTGTTCAATCTCTTTGTCAATCTTTGGTATGACAGAAGATCCTGGAGGAGCTAATGATTTGAAGGTTTTATAACTTTCAATTGCCTGAGCGTAGTTTTCTCGTTTTTTATATATGCTTGCAAGTGATCCGTAGAGCCTTGGATCATCTCTAAAATCCATATCCTTAAGTCGCTCCATATAGACAAGCGCTTTATCCTGTTCGTTAATCTCTTGATGGAGTGATGCGAGCTGCATAAGTACGCCTGTATCACTATTATTTTTGGCAAGGTCTTTTTCTAACTTGACTATTTTTCTTTTAAGGTCTTCATCAGTCTCATAATCGGGTACTTGTTGCTTGGTCTTTGGCAGTCGAGATTGAGTCTCTTTTGGCGACGTCGATGCACAACTGCCTGTTAAAATCATGATGTATATCAGAAAGCAAAGATGTAAACCCTTCATAGTCATAGTGCTGAGAAAGTATAACGCAAAAAAGAGTGGGGCAGTGCTTACTTTTCAGCAAGTAGAGTAGTAGCTTTTTTAGACCCGAGCTCAGCTGCTTTTTTTAGATCAGCTTTAAAGTCCTTAACACCTATTTCTTTCTTCGCTCGACCTCTATCAAAGTACGCTTCAGGTACATTCATGGTTTTCATCTCATCTGAGTGAAGGTTGATAGCTTCATCAAGGGCTTCGATGGCTTCTTTGTGTTCTCCTATTTCGGTGAGGACCTTACCATACAATGCAAACGCTTTAGGTCTTCTTCTATAATTAGAAGATGTTTCTGGAAACTTCCGCTTGGTAAAAAACTTGAGTTCAAACACTGCTTTTTCCCAATCTTCAGATTCTATTAAGCATTCTGCTTTTCGCAACCTTCCCCTCCAATGAAGAGACTCTAAGGCTACTGACTTTTTAACGGTCTGAGTGAAGCACTCTGTCGCTTCTTGGTTGTTTCCCTCATTAGCAGATATGATACCCTTGCCATAATAGGCATATGCTATAGAGTCATCCAGTTTGATCGCCTTGTTGAAATCGTACAACGCATCGCTATAATTTTTCAACCTAAGATTAATCCAGCCTCTTCTTTCATAGGCTTGCGCATGCTTGTCAAAGGACTCGATGGTCTTACTAAACGCTTCAATTGCTTCGGACTCTTTGCCTTTCTCTTTAAATAACTTGTCACCCTTATTGAATTGAGTCACAACCGTCCTATCACTGTTAGGAGAGATGTTGGCATGATTTAAAACCTTACCTTCTTCTATCATCCATGCTTGCATTGATCCCGCAACTGCAAACTGTGCACAGTAACTCAAGAGATCAACCGTGTTTTTAAAGTTTTTGTCAGAAGCGTTTCCAACAAATCTTGGAACATATAAGCAGAGTTCTTCAGGATTGAAGACATCTTCCAAAGTCAGCATAATGTCACTCTTGTAGTAAGTCTCTGTTCTATACTCAAACATCTTTACTACTTTATCGTAGCTCTTTTGAGTGCCGAATGCTAGCCTGCCTTGGATGATGGATTTGTAAAACATCGTGGCTGCAAATATACTTGATAATCGCCCAATCAATAGCGAGAGCAATAGTAGTTTAACAACAATTATTGCATAGCGATTAAACTTATATGTGTTTAAAAGCCCAAGACCTAAGCAGACAGGCTCTTAGCCTCCGACAGACGCTTATCTTCTCGATTGATTAGGATACTAATGCAGATAGATAATATGGTATATGCTGTAAAGAAAAACGCCCCAGGCGCTAGTCTGGAGTAGTTGATTGTTTCAACCGCAAATGCTCCATCATTTTGAGAAATACTATTGAGTTGAGCTGAGATGATACCATAAAAACCAATGTATGCCATAAAGATGGCGACCACAAAAACATCAGCCATGCTCCATTTACCTAAGTGAAATATGACTCCTTTTGCTAATGAGCTTTTACGTATCTTATCTGTAATGATATAAAGCCCAGAGAGTATCAACTTAAAAAACGGGAAGACGATACTAAACAGTAGGACTAAAGCGCCAACCAATTTTAAGTCCCAACTACCTCCTTGCCACAAAGTTTTAGTTACTTCTACGATGGATTTGCTCTGGTAATAAATCACTTGTTCTTCAAACTCAATCGGTTGCCCAAGTAGGTTAAATACAAATGAGTTGAGCCTCGCGTCAATATCGATCATCGGCATCGATACACCTAATATCAATAAGAATATAGACCCTATCGTCAGTGCTCCAACCATCCATTTAAACCCAGCCACCTTACCCAATATGATGGCTCCAATGATCACGCCTAACATCACCAGACATAGAAGAAGTATCTGATGATTGATCACTTCGTCTAGGTTGGCTACTTCTTGATGAAGATATTGATCTGTTGTTAAGAGATTTTGTTTGTCATACTTGGCGTAGATCGCCTCTCTTCTATCCCTATATACCGCTGTCTCATCATCGATAACCAGCCTAAGTAGTTCTGCTTGTAAATATTGCTTGATGAGCGGTTCGTTGGATTTTATCTCTGCGACTATCTGGTCTGATAGGATAGGTATCTGTGGCTTTAGATCAAGGTTCTTGATAAGGTCAGGGACTTGACTTTCGACCATTTTAAGGATAAAAGGATTGAGCTTACCACTGCGTTTTACCTCCTTAAGGATAACAGCGGATAGTTCTCCTTGCTCGAAGTAAATCTTATGCATCGCCCGGAGATATCCCTTTATCTGATCATCTAAGGCTGCGTAAGTCTCTTCGGTAAAGTTGAAATCCTTAATCTCTTCTTTTATGATATCCAGTGCTTTCTCTTTCCACAATTGCATATTGAAGAGCTCATAGTTGACCATATTGATCTCTGCATAGTCCTCCATCTTCTCCTTACGATCGTGAACCTTAGAGTAAAGGGTTTTAGCAAAAAAAGCAGCCGCTACTAAAAGTAGGATCTGAGCCACTATAAGTAGATTCTTCATTGTTCAAATATACGTTAGACAAGCCAAGCATTAGAACCTCTTTGACATATGGTGTTATTTCATCTGCCAATGACTTAGTTTTGCAGGATGTTTCCAACATATGATGTAATTGTAGTGGGTGCTGGTCACGCGGGATGTGAGGCAGCTGTCGCTGCAGCCAATATGGGCTCGAAGGTCCTACTGGCTACCATGAACATGCAGACGATCGGTCAGATGTCTTGCAATCCAGCTATGGGTGGTGTGGCTAAGGGGCAGATCGTAAGAGAGATAGATGCACTCAATGGATATTCTGGTCAAGTGACAGATGCGAGTACTGTACAGTTCAGGATGCTCAACAAGTCCAAAGGACCTGCCATGTGGAGTCCGCGTGCACAAAATGACCGTATGCTCTTTGCAGGTAAGTGGCGGTCTATGTTAGAAGCACACACTAATATAGACTTCTGGCAAGAGATGATCACTGGTATAATCGTGGATGGGGACATCTGTAGAGGAGTTATGACTGGTATCGGGATTGAGATCAGGTCCAAAGCTGTTGTTCTTACTAATGGTACCTTTCTCAACGGTCTGATCCATATAGGTGAAAAACAATTTGGAGGTGGAAGAGCTGGAGAACGAGCTTCGACAGGTATCACTGAGCAGTTGATCGACCTTGGCTTTGAGTCAGGAAGGATGAAAACGGGGACGCCTCCTAGGATCGATGGGAGAAGTCTTGATTATGCTAAGATGGAAGTTCAACCAGGGGATGATAACCCTCAGAATTTTTCATTTATCAATGACAAAAAGATAGAGAAGCAACTGCCATGTCATGTCACTTACACGAGCATAGATGTACATGATGAGCTGCGCAAGGGATTTGATAAGTCTCCTATGTTTAATGGTCGTATAAGAGGACTTGGGCCTCGATATTGTCCCTCCATAGAAGATAAGATTGACCGATTTGCTGAGAGAGAGCGACATCAATTATTTGTAGAGCCGGAGGGTTGGGATACATGTGAGATTTATGTCAATGGATTTTCTTCATCACTGCCAGAAGATGTGCAGTACAAGGCATTGAAGAAAGTGCCGGGCTTTGAAGAGATGAAGATGTTTAGGCCCGGTTATGCGATTGAGTATGACTTCTTTCCGCCAACACAGTTAAAAATCAACCTTGAGACCAAGTTAGTTCATCACCTATTTTTTGCGGGTCAGATCAATGGAACCACGGGGTATGAAGAAGCAGCGTGTCAAGGTTTGATGGCAGGTCTTAACGCTCATCTTACGATAAATGAAGAGGATCCATTCGTCTTGAAAAGGTCAGATGCTTACATAGGAGTATTAGTCGATGACTTAGTTAATAAGGGCACCAAGGAGCCTTACCGCATGTTTACCTCTCGAGCAGAGTACCGCATATTGATCCGTCAAGACAACGCGGATCTGAGATTGACACCTATGGTTGAAGCCTTGGGGATGCAAAACCTGGGAGATAGAGTAGAGCGGGTAGAGAAGAAGAAAAAGTCGATGCATGCGATAGAGCGGTACATCGCTCAGACTTCAGTGACGCCAGATCAAGTCAATGGGTGGCTATCTGAGAACAATTCTTCTCCATTGAAGCAGTCGGTTAAGTTAAGGACTGTTATCTCCCGTCCGCAGGTCAATATGGAAGAGATAAGAAAAGTATTGCCAACACTGAATGAGTTTTTGGATCAGTTTGCTCCTGATCATATTGATTCTGCAGAGGTCAATCTCAAGTACGAGGGCTACCTTAATAAAGAACGAGAAATGGTCGAAAAGATGAATCGCCTAGAAGAGCTCATCCTCAAAGATGACTTTAACTATAAGGGGATTTCTTCTCTGTCTATCGAAGCAAGAGAGAAGCTCCACGAGATAAGACCTAGGACATTAGGGCAAGCAAGTCGCATCAGTGGTGTGTCTCCTTCAGATATCTCCGTCTTATTAGTACATATAGGACGTTAAAGTATTTTTATAAATTCGTCTTTTAGGATTTCTTTGGTGAATAAAGTCGTTATTAGGAATATGAATGTGTGGATACACATAGTTTTATTGTTAGGGATGACTACAGGCCTTAATGCCCAAGCCCTAACAAGTGATCAGCGAGATTTTCTCAATAAGGAGATCAGGTTTCTTAATGAGTCCATACATCGTATGGTCATCGTCTTTCAAGTTTATGAGAACTATAACAGTGAGATCACTAAGCATGTCGACCTGCCTACTAATGATGGTATAAAAAACACTTCTACACATCTTCCTGAAAATTTATTTGCAGATAATAACCTCGTCAGAAGAGGTGACTCTCCTCTAGAGTTGTATGAAGAGCTGAGCGCCGATCCTATGAAAGATCAGATGCCAGTCAATAATTGGTCCTTAATCCAAGAGGCCAAAGGGGTTATCGATTTTCTCAACAAGGATCGTAAGAAGATGGATAATATCATCGATAATGAAGACCTTGAGAAGTTTTCTAATATACAGATGATCTATGGAGAGATAGAAAAGGCATTGGAGTATTATGACAAGTTGAGGTCTACGATAAAAATATTTGAGAAGCTTCATCTCAACACTTATCACGCACAAGAGATAACACCTGATAAGAAGCAAGTGTACACAGCAATTCTAGAACTACATTATGATGTCAAAAAACTAGTAAGACAGCTGCGTGCAGATAGTAGAAGCGGTGTCGCTGTAAGCGTTGATAAATTAGAAAAAGAGATAGGCTGGCTAAGAGCATGTGTAGCAAAATTAGAATCTACACAACAGCAATCTGAGCTGAACTCTGTAGTGGTATCTATAGAAAAACTTATCGCAGAAATCAATAATTATCTTGAAAACAAACCAGTGCCCAGTGGATATGAACCATTTGGACGAGGATACTATTACCACAATTATGAACTTCTTCCCAAGATAAATCAATATGGCTCTGGGTACGTCTGGAAACTAGAAGAGTTTTTCAAAAAGTACGATTGGCCTGTTGTTAACTTATTAGAAGAACCTCATTATCTTAAGGTAGTTTACCCAGAGCGAATCCCAATCGAAATGATGGCTGGAGATGGTATAGATCCAGATGAAAACATACGTGAGCTAATAGCTGATCAATTGCCACAATTAGAGAAAATAGTAGTGGATACAGCAGAGGATGCCCCTAAGGCAGAGAAAGTTGAAGAGAAAGTTATTGAAGCAGCAAAGAAAGATGTACCACGGCCAGTCAATATCATAGCTAAAGAAACGATTAGGGTGGATAGCGCATTCTTTGAGATAAGTTTGTTTGATCACCTAAGAAAGGACGGGGATAGGGTATCCATCAATGTCAATGGTCAATGGGTCCACGAACGGATATCTCTCGAAAAGAAAACAACTAAAATTGAATTGGCCATCAATAGTGGTACTGCTAATTACATCATCATCCGAGCTGATAATGAAGGATGGAGTACTCCCAACACAATTGGTATAAGCTATAAAGGGAAAGTTACTGAAAACAATGTCTCCATTAGAAAAGACCTAAAAACAAACGAGGCGATTGAGATTCGATTTATAAATTAGAAAATATTCTAATTTAATCTGGCTCCAGCAACCATCGTAAACTGTGGAACAATTATCTCCATAAGCTGATCATCGAGATCCCTTTGCATAGTGAAGAATCCTTTCATCATACCTATTTCAGAATGAAAAGGGCACCATGAGACATATTCGTGGGATGCTCCAGGAGCAAGGATAGGTTGCTCACCAACAACACCATCACCTTGGACCTCTCTGTGGTTCGTATTAGAATCGTAGATGTACCAATGCCTTCTTAGCAGCTGTACAGTGTAGTCGCTTTCATTGATGATCGTTATCTTATAACTGAACACATATCTACTTTCCGCTATACTGCTGTGTTGTGGCTCATAACGAGACCTGACGCTTATTTTAATCCCATTGGTTATACATGCTGGCATGCGATGGTTTTGGATTTTGATCCAATATAGTAATCACTATCATATTGGGATATATGAGAGATGGATTTTGTTTGAAATGGTTTTGCTAGAATCTAGATAAAGGCTTAAAGCACGTTAGCCAGTTGCTCTTTTATCTGATCTAACTCAACTTTCATCTGAACTACAATCTGTTGTAGTGGACTGTACTGAGCCTTAGATCCAAGCGTGTTGATCTCCCTTCCCATCTCTTGAGAGATAAAGTTAAGTTTCTTGCCCTTACTGCTTTCTTTGTTATTAACAGTATCAATGAAGTATTTGCAATGTTGCGCAAGCCGCACTTTTTCTTCGTGTACATCAAGCTTTTCGAGATAGTAAACTATCTCCTGTTCCAAGCGATTTTCATCTAAGGCTTCATTTTGAAGATTATCTTGGATGGACTTTTTAATCCTTGCTACAAGTTCTTCTTTTCGCTTTGCTTCATGTTCCTCAACCTTAGAAAGCTCTGTCTCTATGGATTTTACGCGTTGTGTTAGATCATCTAATAACGAGTCACCTTCTTTCTTTCTGAAGCTGTTCAGTTGTATGATAGCTTGATCTAATAGTTGTAAGATAAATGCCCACTCGCCATCACTAACCTCTTCGTCATTGGGTTGTACAACATTGGGTATCCTTATGATCGTCTGTATAAGGTCTTGATGATTTAGATTGTGCTTTTCTGATAGCTCAGATAATTGACTGAGGTATGATTCTATCAATGGCATATTGAGCCGATAGTCGCCATCACTATCTGTACCTTGGGCTGATATGTTACAATCGATCTTGCCTCTTTTGACTTGACCGAGTATGATTTTTCGAAGTTCGATCTCTTTTGATCTTAGATAAGTTGGTGATTTAAGACGGAGATCAGAGACCTTGCCATTCAATGTTTTAACATCTATGGTGTAAGACTTTCCCTCATAAGTTTCGGTAGCTTTACCATAACCTGTCATTGATAATAGCATAGATCTGCTTTTAAATTGTGATTAAATAAAGTGGCAAATGTAACATATTGCATTTATGACTTATATGTAAAGTCCTCAATAAAACGTACAAAAGTTATGATAACTAAATAATTTTCCGAAATTTGTCGCGATCACGGTCTTCGACTAAGCTGTGTAACTAATTAAGAACCAACTATTTAAACTACCCATGCGCAAAGCTGAACTTGTTAATTTGATATCTGAAAAGACCGGTGTTCCAAAGGTTGATGTTTTAGTATCGATGGAGACTTTCTTTAATGAAATAAAGGATACACTCGCTGGTGGCGAAAACGTATATATCCGCGGTTTTGGATCATTTATCATTAAGAAAAGAGCAAAAAAGATTGGTAGACATATCAAGAAGAATGTCTCTCTTGAGATACCTGAGCATTATATCCCTGCTTTTAAGCCAGCCAAGATATTTGTCGATCAAGTCAAAGATTCAGTAAGTTCTTTACCTAAGGACGAGTCTTAATATTGATATATGGCAATGACTAAATCTCAGATTTACACATTGTTGGGTTTTGGAGTTCTGATCTTGTTACTGATGGCGATGAGGACAAAACCTCAAGAATTATTGGAGAAAGAGAAGGATCGCTCGCTCAATCTTCAATCAACTGACGTCAACATCTTAAAGCAAGAAGCGGTTGCAACCCTCAGCGATAACAACAAAGCACGTATACAGATTTTAGAGTCTGAGATATCAAAAGCTGATGATGACTCGATAGAAGAGATATATAAAGACCTTTCATCCGTATGGTATGATGCTGGTGAGATTGGTATCGCTGGACACTACGCTGAGGAAGTTGCATCTAAAAATCAAGATGCCAACTCATGGGGTATAGCAGGCACAACGTATGCACTTTGTGTAAAGCGATCTAAAAAGGATAAAGAGAGGACATTATGTCTTGCTAAGGCAATTGAGGCACTTGAAGCTGCCATCTCACTTGATCCAGAAGAATTGAGTTATCAGATCAACAGAGCAGTCATTTTAGCCGAGAATCCCCCTGCTAATAACCCAATGCAAGGTGTAAAGCTCTTGCTAGATCTAAATAAAAACTTTCCCAAAAACGTGCCTGTGATCAATAATATAGCGAAATTTGCAATCCAAACTAATCAGCTTGATAAAGCTGAGCAAAGATTGTTGGGAGCTATAGAGTTAGATCCAGCAAACGTGATGTCACATTGTCTGCTGGCGCAATTATATAGCGCTAAAGGAGAAAACGACAAAGCTTCCATTTATCAAGCAAAATGTCAATAAGATAGCCTTAGGGCTTGAAAACATAAAGAAATAGCTTATGCCGTGCGGTAAAAAAAGAAAAAGACACAAGATTTCTACTCACAAGAGAAAGAAAAGATTAAGAAAAAACAGACATAAGAAGAAGAAGTAATCGAGAGATTACTTCTCTCTTCTTTTTATTGAATATCAGCAGATATCTAAACTTTAGCATCATCCATCCGCTTACAACACAAGTTCTCAAATGCTTGTGTTGCTCTCAAATAAACACTCTTCTGATTTGCACCAGTTTCTGCTGAATCACGCCACCTAAGTGCGTGCACAAATCATGTAATGGATAAAGAGTTAATTATTGACTCTACAGGTGGAGAAGTGGATATAGCCATTCTCCAAGATCGTAAACTTGTAGAGCTACACCGAGAAAAATTAGGTAACGACTTTAATGTAGGTGATATCTATCTAGGGACTATCAAAAAAACAATGCCAGGGCTTAATGCCGCATTTGTTGAGATAGGCCATACAAAGGATGCATTCTTACACTACACTGACTGTGGACCTAAACTGTCTTCGATTACGAAGTATACATCAGGCGTCACCAAAAAGCATATCAATACCTCAAAGCTTGATAGCTTCAAGATACCCGCTGATATAGACAAAAGAGGAAGTATAGAACAGGTTCTTAGAAAAGGAGATCCGATACTAGTGCAGGTTCTCAAAGAGCCTATATCTACCAAAGGTCCAAGACTAAGCTGTGAGATCACAATCCCAGGTAGGTATGTAGTCATTAGTCCTTTTAAAAATATCATAGCAGTATCTAAAAAAATACCAACGGAGAAAGAGAGATCACGCCTTAAAACACTTGTTGAAAGCATCAAACCGAAGAACTTTGGTGTCATTGTAAGAACAGCTGCAGAAGGTAAAAAGGTTATGGATATCCATGAAGATATCATGGTGCTTACAGAAAAGTGGGATCAGATATTCGAGCAATTAAAGGATGCCAAGAGATATCAACTACTTCTTAAAGAACTAGATAAGACCGAGACGATATTAAGAGATATCCTCAATGATTCTTTTAATCGTATCGTTGTCAATGACAAGAAAACATACAATAGTCTAAAAGATTATCTCGGTACTATAGCTAAAGATCAAGTCAAGCTGCTGAATCAGTACAATGGTAAGAGACCGATCTTCGAATCATATGGGATCACCAAACAAATCAAATCATCGTTTGGTAAGTCACTGACGATGAAGAGTGGCGCCTACTTGATCATCGAGCATACAGAAGCCATGCACGTGGTGGACGTCAACAGTGGTCCTAAGATGAAAAACTTGGATCAAGAAAGTGCCGCCTTATCAGTTAATCTTGAAGCAGCCGATGAGATCGCAAGACAGATGAAACTTCGTGATCTCGGAGGTATCATCATTATCGATTTTATCGATATGCGCAATCCTGAAAATAAGTCAAAGCTTGTCAAGGCTTTTAGAAAAGCTATGGCTACTGATAGGGCGCAGCATACCATTCTTCCTCTGACGAAGTTTGGCTTGATGCAGATAACAAGACAGAGAACTCGTCCTGAACTCAACATCAAGACCGCAGAAGTGTGTCCGAGCTGTAAAGGAACTGGTAATGTCACACCAAGTCTCTTGGTAACTGATGATATCGAACGTAGTCTTGATATGGTGTTTAGTTCAAGGCCAAAATCAAAGGTCACTATGATGGTTCATCCATATGTGAAATCTCATGTTACGGCTGGATTTCCAAGTCAAAGGATGAGATGGTATATGCGCTATAGCAAATGGATCACTGTTAAAGATGACCCCAACTTGGCGTTGAATAATTATAAGTTTTTCGATCATAAGAATGATGAGATAAGGCTCGATTAGAAGTTACCTTGAGCCCTAACGTATCTATTGTTGCTTAATCAGCGACAGGCCTTATCTTAAGGCCTTGAGTAAAGATGCTAGAAGATAAGCACATATTAGATCGATATAAAAATCGCAGGATTCTTATAGCGCCACTTAATTGGGGTTTAGGTCATGCAACCAGGTGTATACCCCTCATAAGGAGACTTTCCGAGCATAATCACATATATATCGCTTCAGACGGTATGGCCTTGTCATGGCTCAAAAAAGAGTTAGGCGACAGGTTTCATTACTATGCACTTCCTTCCTATGATGTTAAGTATGATCAACCTAACGCTTGGGTCAATCTATTAAAGTATGGACCAAGGATCAGAAGGGCGATTTCAGAAGAACATACGCAGACATCCATAATAGTTGAGAATGAAGATATAGATCTGATTATATCTGATCATAGATTAGGTGTCAGACAAAGTAGTATCGAAAGTGTCATCATAGCTCATCAGCTTAAGATACCACATCAGAACAGCTTCATTGCTGCGCTGACCTCCCATGTTCAGCGATATTATATGAACCAATTTAATGAGTGCTGGGTACCTGATTATAGAGAGGTTGAATACCGCTTGTCTGGTGCTTTGTCTGAGCCTAGCCTCAAGATAGACAAGCACTTTATAGGTCCACTCTCACATATTGCCAGCGCTGACCACCATAAGTCCGTTACTACCTATGATATTGTCGTAATATTATCAGGCCTTGAACCAGCAAGAAGCATACTTGAAGAGAAACTCACAACTCTGCTTTTGCAAATGAATAGCTTGCAAGTCGTGTGTGTGCAAGGATCGACACGCTCGGTAAAAAAGAATGTAAGTAACATCAGATATCATAACATACTCGGTTCAAAAGAACTAAAAGAGATCATTTCTCAATCTAAGGTGGCCATCGCTCGATCTGGCTATAGTACCATCATGGACCTTAGTCTTCTAAAGAAAAAGGCCATCCTAATACCCACTCCTAACCAGCCAGAGCAACAATATCTTGCGACCATTCACAACTCTAATCACAGCTATGTTTCTATCCTTGAAGAAGATTTATCTGTAGAAAAGCTCAAAAGTGGTCTACTTAGACTCTTATAGTTATCTAAATAAAAGTGGTATTTTTTCATTGGTAACTTACAACACACCATTAACATATACTATATGTTATACATGAAGAGACCTGATCAAGAGACTCTTATAAGTTATGATTATCTACATGTAAAAACAGCTCAATAAAGAGTAGGAGCTAGGGTATACGATACACATTAATTAAAAATGCCATGGCATCGTTTGTGCCATAATAGGGATATAACCATAGATCATTATTAGTATTCATTTGAAACCAACATTAAAAGTCTGCCGTGCTAAAGAGCATGGACGGATACATTGACCAAAAGATTTAAACTTAGATTCTTATGGTGCATTTTTTACAAGACCGATCAAAACTCTATTATGATGCAGGACGAACCAACCATGCACAAAGACTTGCGCTTTTGGCTTGCCATGGCGTTCTTCGGGGCACTACTCATTTTCTTAATAATAACGTACCCTCAATGATTATTTTATAATCTTGAGACTTAGGTCCAGGCTTTGAGCTGAATGTGTTAGAGCGCCGACGGAGATAAAATCAACTCCTGTAGCGGCTACTGCTTTGACATTATTCAGCTTAATGCCCCCTGAGGCTTCCACTTCTAATCTGTCGCCGACCAACTTCACGGCCTTTTCCATATCTTTTAACTCAAAGTTGTCTAACATGACCCTCGGATTACCTTTTAACGCTAAGACTTCTTTCAGTTCTTTACGATTTCTAACTTCTACAGTCATATCAAGATTGAGGCCTGATTTCTTTAGATATTTGGTGGCCTTCTGAACTGCCTTGGTGATGCTGCCGGCTGCTTCTACATGATTGTCTTTGATCATGATCCGATCATATAGGCCATCTCTATAATTAGAACAACCACCAACCGTAACAGCCCACTTTTCTAAAAACCTCAGTAACGGCGTAGTCTTCCTCGTATCAAGGATAGTTACATCATACTTCTTTGTGGCATTGTGAAACTTCCTGCTTAATGTCGCTACTCCGCTCAAGCGTTGCATAACATTGAGTGCAAGACGTTCTCCCATGAGCAGAGCTTGGCTATTGCAAGTTAGATAGAAGGATATATCACCGTATTTAGCGACAGCGCCATCATCTTTTATTACTTCTATTTTTGCCTTAGGATCCAAGTAAGTAAAGATCTCCTTTGCTATCGCCACTCCTGCAAGCACTCCCTTATCTTTGACTAATAGTTTGGCTCTACTCTTTTGGCGACTGGGTATACATGCACGACTTGTATGATCTCCATCTTTTACATCTTCCTCTAGCGCCTTCTTAATGAATGATTGAAGCTTCCTTTTATCAAGTTTTGTAGCCATAATATGCTTGCTTTTATAATGCGGTGTAATTTAAGACGTTAGTTCATCAAATAAGAGGAACTCATCCTCAGAAGTGATAAATATTAAATTTTAATTGATGCAGTTTAGTCTATCCAGATTGATTGGCTTCGTGATCCTTTGTACATCTCTAATCCTATGTTTTAGTTGCGCAGATGATGCTAGCATTAAGGAACACATCGCCACGATTGCTCCATCATTATCAACAGATATAATCAGGTTCGATCAGTTAGTCCATCAACTCCCGGATGAAGACTTGCTTTCTTCATATCAGTCATTAGTAGATCGATATCCACAGTTCGCCAAACTCTATCGCGACGACCTGCTTCAAGCAAAAACGCCAGAGCAGTTAACTAAAGAACTTTTGATAGATCATACTGACACTTCTTTTGTTCTTCTATATGATGATGTTCAAAAGATCGTCGGAGATCTCTCTGATGTTAAACCAGAGATTGATCAGTTACTCGAAAACTACTTGAAGATATTTGACTTGCCATCCAAAAGTTTACCGGATGTTTACACATTTGTCTCGGGGTTTTCCTATCAGGCTTTCTTGTTTGACGATGGTGATAAGGACGGGATAGGTATCGGGTTGGATATGTTTTTGGGAGATCAGTTTCCATATACAACCGTTCATCCTGCAAATCCTAACTTTTCTCAATACTTGTTGCGTACTTACAACAAGGAGCATATGGTTAAAAAGATTGCTGAGGTGTTGGTCGAAGATCAATTACAACCACCAGCAAAAAGTGATTTTCTAACTTTGATGGTTTGGGGTGGCAAGAAGTTATACCTCATGGATCAAGTGTTAGACTTCAAGTCAGATACTATAGTTATGGAATATACTTCAGATCAATTAGCTTGGTGTAGAGCAAATGAGCCACAGATATGGAACCACTTTTTTGAAGAAGACTTATTCTATGAGACTAATCTTACTAAGTTTAATAAACTCATCGCTCCGTCTCCGACTAGTCCAGGTATGCCTCAAGAAGCACCAGGTCAAACTGGAAATTATATGGGCTGGCAAATTATCAAGGCTTATATGGGTCGACATCCTGAGACCTCTGTAAGAGACTTAATCAACTTGATAGACGCACAAAAATTACTGGATCAATCCAAATATAAACCGAGCAGATAGCTTATTCTTTTTCAACCTCAGGTGCTACAATCGGCGTGTTGTTTTGAAAATCATACAGAGTCAGAAATCTGATATTATAATGCGTCTGCCACATCTCCCATAGCGCTTGATAATAACTTCGCTCCGCACTAGCGTAGTCTTGGATGGCAATATTTAGATTGGTCGCGTCCTGTTTTCCAAGTTGATATCTTTTCTTTGTTATGTCTTGCCTTTTACCTGCTATATCTAAGGCCGTCTTAGCTAATGTAAGTCGATTTCTTACTAAGTCTAATTGTTCTATGGTTACTTCGATCTCGCGTCTAAAGCTAATTTTTTCTTCCTGTATCAACAACTCTTCTAACTCGATGCTAGACTCAGCAATCTTTCTTTGTGCTTTTGTACGTCCCCAATCTGCAATTGGAATATTTATACTTAATTGTAGACTCTCTTGATCATTGAGTCCATTAAAAACATCACCAAATCTTTGCGCAGAATTAGTTAATCCAAAGAAACCACTAACCCTTAGATCGGGTTTGTTGGCTTGCTTCGCTTCCTCTAATTCTAATTGTGCATTCTTAATCCGAAGTGCAAATTCTGTTATATCACTGCGATTTTCATTTGCATATAACAAAGCTCTTTCGGTGTCGATGATATAGGCTTCTATTTCTCCTGGATCTTTAAGATCAAATTGTACTTCTTCTTTTATCCCCAAGTAATCTCTGAGCGTTTCTGTTTTGTTTTGTTTGTCCTGCTTTAAGGTTGAGACTAGAGCATCCGCATTGAGTGCACTCAGTCCTACTTGAAGCATTTCAGTTTCTCCTATTCTGCCCAGCTCATGTCTTTTTCGAGCCGTGCTTGCCAAGCTATCGAGATAGCTTTGATTATCTAAAGCTGTTGCTAAGTTTAGTTCTGTTTGATAGAGTTCAAAAAATCGATTGACTACTTCTACTGCAATCATTTCATATTCTTCAATATATCTTTTTTCTGCTTGCTTGTATTGGAGTTCCATTAACTCTTGGTTCCACTTGATACTGTTAAATTGAAAAAGTGGTTGATTAAAACCGATGTTTAAGGGAGTCGAGAGATATGAGGTTGATTTGTTCTGCGTACTGGTTTCAAATAAATCCAATCTTTGTAACTCTGTGCGAACAAAAAATGTGCCTCCTGTTTGTGCAACCTGTTGAAATACTGAAAGCCCAATTCTATTAGTCATGAAAGATCGGTTGACAAATGCTTCTTCTCCCGTAGGCAATGGTATAGAACTGATCACCCGATTGAGGTCAGGTAATGTTGCGTTGAGGGCTAATTGAGGTTTGAATCCCGCATCAAAAGACACATTTCTCCAGTACTGATTTTCTAATCTCGTTTTAGCCACTAAAGATGCACTCGATCCTGACCTTGCTGTTTCTATCAGTTCGTTGATATCTGCATTGATGACTAGTTGGCTTTCTAATTTAGAAAGAGGTGCTATGCATAATAGCAATAGAACTGTATACAGAATAAATGTTGGATGATGTTTTCTCATGTTGATGATTAGTTTCGGATAGCAGTGATAGGATCAAGATTGGCGGCTTTTTGAGCAGGCAGGATGCCAAAAACAAGTCCTACTGCAAATGATATAGCAAACGATACAAAAACAGACACGCCAGATACAATGGCATTGATATCAGCATACTGACCGATGATCTCTGCTCCAAGGATGCCTAAGATGATTCCCAGCAGCCCACCTGCTAAACTAATCAGCACCGCCTCTAATAAGAATTGTAAAATGATATCTTTTCTCTTTGCGCCAAGTGATCTTCTCACTCCTATCTCTTTGATACGCTCAAGTACACTGGAGAGCATAATGTTCATGATTCCGATCCCTCCGACTAATAAACTGATACCTGCGATGATCGCCAATACGAGGTTTAGTGTCTCTTGCGTACTCTGTTGTTGTTTGACTAACAACTCAGGTACGCTTACCTTAAAATCTACTTGGTCATTATGCTTTCTAAGCAAGAGTCGTTCAACTAAAGATGCAGATGTTTCTATTTTATTGATATCATCAATCTTAATGATAGCTCTATCAAGTTGATGGTAGTTTGATATTTTCTTATCACGCTCTCTTCTACTGATGTCTTCAGCACTAACATAAGAGCGATCTTCATATCTGAGGAAGAAGGTCTCAATAGGTATAAACAGATCTCGTGCAAATGGACTCACAGAAAGTCTTTCTTGATGTTCTTTACTGATGACTCGCTTCTCGAGAACACCGATGATTTTTAATCCGACGCCATTTGCTTTGATGTATTGACCCAGTGGACTCTTACCTAAGAATAAGATCTTAGCCATGTCAGACCCGATGACACATACATTTACACCATTCTTGGTTTGTAAAGGATTGAAAAAAGACCCCTCTGCTAATTCTAAATTGTTAATTACAAAAAAGTCGTTGTTAACACCGCGACAAGTACCTGAAGTATTCGTCTTGTTGTAGATCACCTTGACGGATTTTTCTACTTCATAACTCAACTGTTTTACGCCAGGGAGCACTTCTGCGATGGACCTGATATCATTTAACCCAAGCCCAGGAGTGTATGCCTTTTTATCTTTTGAAGAACTCGATGTCTCGTCTTCCTCATCCTGTGTGTCATCTTGCAGGGATGGTTTGATGGCTTCTATAACAATATTGTTCGTTCCTATTAATTCTAATTGATCAAGGATCTCTTGCTTCGCACCATTACCGATGGAGAGCATAGTGATCACTGCAGCGACACCAAAGATGATACCCAGTGCTGTGAGTAACGATCTCAGTTTGTTTTGACTGATGGCATTAAGTGCCACATCTAGGTTGGTAAATATCCACTGTAACATACCTATGGATTTAACCGATTATAATCATACCTGATGATGCGACATCTCTATTTGCAGGTTCGGCCAGTTCTTTGATGGCTTCTACATTAGCTTCATCGTACGCTTTTTTTGATTTTTTCCATTCTTCGAGCATACTCTTGGCCTCTTCTTTAGCTTCTTCACTAAGAGATTTGAAAGGTGTATTCTCATCGCTCACTCTTGACAAAAGTACGTTGTCGTCCATACTGATACCACTAACGATCACAATATAATCTTCACTAAATGGCCCACTTACTACTTCTTGCTTATAGATGTCTTTACCATTCTTAACGATTACATAATCTATACTATCACTATAGTATGCATCCAGTGGTACAGAGACTACATCTGGATATTCGTATATCTTGATTTGATTAGAAGTGCTCATCGAAGGCTTCATGACTTCATCTTCTTCGTGTATCTCAATTGTTATCTCAAATACCTTGGCGTCTTGATTTTTCAGTTCTTGACCGATGTTAGCCACCTTGATGATATTGCCAGTAAAGGCCTTGTCAGGAAATGCATCAACCTTGACCTCAACTTTTTGCCCTTTTGTAATCTTACTGATATCTACTTCATTGACATATGCAATAGATATCATTTTGCTAAGGTCCGGGAGTTCAGCTACAACGGGATCCCAACTACTTATCTGAGCACCTACACTTTTCTTTCCATTCCATGTTTTAGCATAGATAAGCATCCCTGACTCAGGAGCTGTAATTGAAAACTTACCGCTCAACTCATTGAGTATTCTCATCTTGGATTGAAGCTGTTTGATGACACCTTCCACCTCTTTGACCTTTGCGATATTTTGGATCTGAATCAGTTCTTTTTGATTACTCAGTTGTCTAAGTGAGCGTTCTGATTTTTTCAGATTGATTTTAGATTGCTCTATCACCATATCGGGTTCAAAGGCATTCTTTTCCATTTCGAGTTTTTCATTAACCATATTAAACTCGACATCTGCGATCTGATCTCGTATAGCTTTTATGGATATCGCAGTATCTATTTTTGTTTGCTCAAGTTTTGTTTGCTCGGTCTCTATCTGAGAGCCGATCTCACTGAGTTTGCCTGCCAGTTCTGTTCTATCGAGACTCCCTATGTAGTCGCCTTTATTTACGAAAGTGCCCTCAGTGATCAGATCTTTTATACTCGTCTGCCAGATATCTGCTGCACGCATGCCGTCAGGAGCCCGTATCTTAAGGGACTTCTTAGCTTTCAACTCACCAGAAGCGAAGATCTCCTGAACAAACAAATCTTTAGTCGGCTTGGCTGTAAGAAGAGTGTCATCTGTATCGGTGTTACCTTGAGTAAAGTAGAATAAAGCAATTAATGCAATCACGACAGCAGCTATAGCCAGCAGTTTTTTTGGCATCTCAGTAGGTTTAAAAAGTTGATAATAGAAGTAAGCTAAGTATAACTTACCATCATAGAACGTCGATAGATGTTATTAACGTATGCTTATAATATCTATAACATTTAGACTGAGATGCTTAATAGAATGCATAAAATCTCAAGGAGTATTTTATAATTTATCCCTGAAACAAGTATTTCGCGCTAAGCTAAATCAACTTATAATCATCACTGTCTACTAAAAATGGAAGCTTCATTCTTACATCTTGTAGATGAGATGCCGATAGGGTTATGGTGTGTACGATCTCTTCTTTTTCACTATGAAATAGTTCTTGTTTCCATCCCGGATCGATAACACAGCTGTCACCACTATAATCATGACCGTTATCATCTCGTCCAACTCTATTAACACCGACTACATATGCTTGATTTTCTATAGCTCTAGCCTTGAGCAGTGTGCGCCAGTCATAGGATCGTTTGTTAGGCCAGTTGGCGATGTATATGAGGAGGTCATATGATTCTTGATTACGTGCCCATACTGGAAAACGCAGATCATAACATATCAGAGGGCAGACCTTCCATCCTTTATGCTCTATGATGAGCTTTTCTTCTCCTTGCGTATAGTGTTCATGCTCACCCGCCATGGCAAATAAATGGCGCTTATCGTAAGTATGAAACATCCCACCTGGAAACATCCAGATCAGTCTATTGAAGTAGTCTTTGCCTTCTTTGATGATGATGCTGCCGATTATAACAGCGGCCACCTTATCGGCTTGTTCTGCCATCCACTGCATCGTCGGTCCATCCATCTCTTCTGCATGATCCACGGAGTTCATTGTAAACCCAGTACTAAACATCTCGGGTAGAATTACGAGATCAGTTGACTCATCGATCTGAGCTATCTTTTGCTCAAAAGAAGTGAGGTTTTTTGATTTGTCTTGCCAATACAGGTTCGACTGAATTAAGGTAAGAGTAAGGTCTTGCATGATATTCACGGATTGACCCCAAATCTAAATGAATGTTTGAACATTAGTTAATTTAGAAGTAACAAACCTTCGGGCCTATCACTTACTTTATAAAGTGTTTTACACTTCTCTGATCAAGGCTGCAGCTTGTAGCAGTAACTCATCTGTCTTGGCAAAACAAAATCTGATGATGTGTTCATCTGTATCATCTGTGTAAAAGGAAGATATAGGGATCACGGCTACACCACACTCTTTAGTCATCCATCTTGCGAATGATTGATCGTCCTCGTCAGATATGTCTTGATAAGATGCCAACATAAAATAGGTGCCATGACACGGTAGTAGCTTAAAACGACTCTTCTTTATAGCGTCGATAAACAAGTCCCTCTTAGATTGGAAAAAATCATTGAGATTGAGATACCGATCTGGTACGCTCAGATAATCTGCCAAAGCATGTTGCAGCGGACGATTGATACTAAAAGTATTGAACTGATGAACCTTTCTAATCTCAGTAGAGATGACCGCTGGCGCTATGACATATCCTATACGCCATCCTGTTGCGTGAAAAGTCTTGCCAAATGACATAGCTACTATACTGCGTTGGTATAGATCATCATATCTCAAAACACTTTCATGCTGTGCACCATCGTAAATGAGATGCTGATAAACTTCATCAGACAGAATAAAAATGTCTGTACCTTTTGTGATATCCCTGAGTTCTGAGATGTCATCACTACTCCATATCGAACCAGTTGGGTTGTGTGGCGTGTTGAAGATGATCATCCTTGTGCGATCAGTTACTGTTCTCCTTACTTCTGTCCAGTCTATCTTATAGCTTGGGCTACTCAGCCTTATTGGTTTTGCTATACCATTATTGACTTGGATAGCAGGGACATAACTATCATAGGCTGGCTCAAATATGATGACCTCATCACCAGTAGTGATCAGTGCTGATATCGCAGAGTATATAGCTTCTGTTGCCCCATTAGTGATTGTGATTTCTTGATCTGCATCTAAGTCTCTGCCATAGAGAAGTTTCTTCTTATCGGCTATCGCTTTTCTCAACTCGGGGATGCCCGTCATCGGGGCATATTGATTATGATTGGTCTTGATGTAGTGATCTACTAAGTCCTTGAGGATAGGGTCAACTTCAAAGTTTGGAAAGCCTTGCGATAGATTGATAGCTCCATGATCGGCCGCCATCTTACTCATGATCGTAAATATGGTGGTCCCTACATCTGGAAGCTTCGACTTAATATTCATATCGCTAATATAGGTGCTTCTTGTCCTATTTTAGATGGCGAGTTTTCTTAAGATTACATCCACTCGTCTGTTGTGTAGCTTGCCTTGCCAAGTGTCATTGTTATAGTCGGGGTCTGACTCTCCATGATCGTATTGAAAGATGGTCTCTGGTTCGATCAACATCTCAGTCAGCTCATATATCACTGCTTCACAGCGCATGTGTGATAGATATTGGTTGAACTCACGACTCCCTATATTGTCAGTGTGGCCATGTACTTCTATCTGATAAAGAGCGATATTATCAACATCCTGGATAAATCTGACAAGATCACTCTCTTGCTCTTCATCTATATAATAACTGCCTCCACCAAAGTATATGCTGATCGTTTTATCCTCAGGTGCAAGTGCTTGTGACATAGTCTTTTCGCTTACCGCAAATGCTATGAAGGCTATAAGTAAATATCTCAGGGTACAGTGCATCTGATATTAAGGTAGTACATAATATGGACATTGTCTGAAGTCTTAACAGTTGTCTTGTTATAATGATGACAGTGGACACTCAATCATTTTAAGTTGAGAAGGTCGCGATCATATTGACTCACCCAATGCGTTCATTTATTTACCTTTGTATTTCGTTCATCGTGATTAAAAGTTATGTCAGCACAGATATTTGAAAAGGTCAAAGAGGTATTAAGTCAGATTAAGGAAGCGCAGCCTGCTACTCCAGAGGAGTTGGAGGCATTCAGGATCTTATATCTGGGAAGCAAGAACTCTATTAAGCCATTATTCGCTGAGATGCGTAATATTCCTAATGAACAGAAAAAAGAGTTTGGGCAAAAACTCAATGAGCTAAAGCAAACCGCAGAGGCAAAGTTTGCCCAACTCAAAGATGGTTTAGCAGGACCTTCTTCAAAATCAAGCGGGCCTGCTATAGACATGACTGTACCTGTTGGATCACTTGATATAGGATCTAGACATCCAGTATCGTTAGTACTCAACCATATGATTGACGTATTTACAAGGATAGGATTCTCAGTGGCAGAAGATCGAGAGATCGAAGATGATTGGCACAACTTCACGGCCATGAACACACCAGAACATCACCCAGCAAGAGATATGCAGGATACTTTCTATTTAAAGGATTCGACATCGATGTTGCTAAGGACACACACGAGTTCTGTGCAAGCGAGGATGATGACGGCTCATGAACCGCCGATTAGAATCATAGCACCGGGACGTGTTTTTAGGAATGAGACTATCTCTGCGAGATCACACTGTCAGTTTCATCAAGTAGAAGGATTGTATGTGGATGAAGGTGTTTCTTTTGCTGATATGAAGCAGACCTTACTCTACTTTGCAAAGGAGATGTATGGTGCTGAGACGGATATCCGATTGAGACCGAGCTACTTTCCTTTTACTGAGCCCAGTGCTGAGATGGATGTATGGTTAGGTACTGAGACTGAGACGACGAGAAAGTTGACGAAAGGTACAGGTTGGTTAGAAGTGTTGGGCTGTGGCATGGTTGATCCTAATGTCTTGGATAACTGTGGTATAGATTCTAAAAAATATTCAGGTTATGCATTTGGCATTGGTATAGAGCGATCTGCTATGCAGAAGTACAACATCAGTGATATAAGGATGCTTTTTGAAAATGACACTCGCTTCTTAAGTCAGTTTACAGCTGCATTTTAATTAGAATCTGACGATATGAGCAAGCCGAGTATCCCTAAGGGCACTAGAGATTTTTTGCCCGAGCAGGTAGCAAAGAGAGATTACATATTTAAAGTTATAAAGTCGGCCTTCATAAAGTATGGCTATAAAGGTATCTCTACGCCAGTGATGGAAAACCTCTCCACACTAACTGGCAAGTATGGCGAAGAAGGAGATAAACTTCTTTTTAAAGTGTTAAATAACGGAGACTACCTCTCTAAAGCAAACCCGGAGGCACTAGCCAACAAAGATTCCAATAAGCTTACATCGAGTATATCCAAGCGGGGGTTGAGATATGATCTGACTGTGCCATTTGCACGGTATGTCGTCATGCATCAGAATGACATACAACTGCCTTTTAAGCGCTATGCTATAGAACCCGTGTGGAGAGCAGATCGTCCACAGAAAGGAAGGTATCAAGAGTTCTATCAGTGTGATGC
>CALDEM010000078.1 GCA_937942435.1 uncultured Saprospiraceae bacterium | reverse complement strand
GAATCTAAGGACAATCATCTTTTTGACTTTGATAAGCTTCAAACCGATTTACTCAGAAGACCACGTAGAGCCAAATTCAAATACCTCTTCTCTCTATCTGAAGGCACCACCGAAACAGGCTATATCGTAAAGGTCTCTAATGGCGTGTTGCACTTAACCAAAAACAGAGAGGTTCTAACCCAGCTTCGTATGGATCAATCAGATACTAATCTGACAATTGATATTTCAGACATAGGTACTTTGAAAAAACTATGATATGATTATTTCCTGCTGCACAAATCATCCCCGACCACACAATTTTAATTATCAAGAAATGATTAAAATACACAAATATCCTGATAATCAATTCACTACATCTTACAATTCAAAATATGTCAAAATAATATAGAATCGGAGTCTGTAAAAATGTGGGTTACCTTTTTGCTGGCGTCTTATTAGTGATTGTTTTCAATTGGTTTTTTGGGGTTTTATGCAGGTCGTCCTTCGGGAGGCCTTTTTTTTGCCCGGTACTGAACGAGCTACCCAATCTGATTTAAGCTTAGCCGAAAGCAGACAAGACCATAATCAACGTCATAGCAATCAATCCAAATACTCCAGTCATAACAGTCTGAACCTTATATCCTTCCGTTACAGAGAAACCAGTCATCTGAGTTAAGACCCAAAAGAAGCTATCATTAACATGAGAGACTACTGCTGAACCAGCGGCAATAGATAGTACAGTGAGTGTGGTCATCCATTCTGAATCTAAACCAAGATCACCCATCAGTGAGGACATGATCGATGCTGTAGTTAACAATGCAACAGTAGACGACCCTTGACATGTCTTTAATGCTGCAGCCAATAGAAAAGGAATCAGTAATCCAAGAGAACTTCCATCAAACAAACCACTGATCAAATCTCCTAATTCGGAGTTCTTTAATACTTGTCCGAAGATCCCACCTGCACCTGTGATGAGTAAGATCGGTGCCGCTGCTTTAAAAGCATCACCTATCCAACCAGTACCTGAAAGAAGATCTCGGTCTATGTTCTTTGGTAAAGTAAATGAAACTAAAAGACCGACCAACAAAGCAATGACTGGCTGCCCAATGAACCTGACCCAATTATAAAGAGTGCCTTCTCCAAAATATTTAGCATCCATATCTGCTATTGTCCCCAAGACAATTAAGATAATCGGCAAGAGTATAGGCAGAAATGCTTTACCCGGATGGAGCGACTCATTATAATACTGGTGAGAATTTTCAATTTTAGTATTTTCTTGTCTTACGTCATTTGCGGAAGCGATGTTGACCTTAGAAACAAACTTTATAATTATAAAATAGCATAGCAAACAAGTGAAACTACTGACCAACAATCCCCATATCATGACTTGACCAAGAGAAGCCTCTAAAAACGCAGCAGCCGCGACTGGTCCAGGCGTCGGAGGAACCATCACATGAGATGCCAACAAACCAATAGCCAATGCAGCTGTTGTACCTGCGATCGGCACACTCGCCTTCTTAGATAGAGCTTTGTTGAGTGGACTCATGATAACAAAACCGCTATCAGCAAATACTGGAATAGATATAATGTATCCCGTTATCATCATCGCCAATGTCACAAACCGATCTCCGATGCGATGAAGGATCTTATTGGCCAAGATAAGTGCTCCTCCTGACCGTTCTAAAAAGGTACCAATCATGACACCAAAAAGAATGATCAAACCAATGCTACCCATGAGGCTGCCAAATCCTTGGTTGATACTCTCCACCAACAACTTTAATTCCATCCCAGAACACAGAGCAAATATGATAGCACCTCCCAAAAGGCTCAGAAATGGATGTAGTTTATAAAGTACTGCTGATAGGATAATAAAAAGAAGGGCTAATACAAGTGCAATAAAAAGCATAGTGAGTTAAGGTTGCTACTTGTAAGGTAGGAAAAGGATTATCAATCTACATGATGAGCATATCTAAAGCCTCCACATCACGTACGATTATCATCCGCGCAGATGATAATGATATCTTAATAGACCATTAAAGTTGGGATACCACATAGATATCAGATAAATTAGGGTGCCAATGAAAAAATATCTGCACTACGTTTTACCCATTCTAATTGTCACTTGTGTCACTTTAGAACATCTCAATATTCTTCATGTCGGTTATCTATACATCAAGAGTCATGAGTTAAAGTGGACAGATCTTGACTATGATTATCACCCCAGAGCAGATGATATCTTTACAACAGGAGAGTCCGTATCTCAAAACAATTATGAAGACGGCCTAATCGCTTTTCAGCCTGATTACACACGACTACTAGATCGAGACCTTAAGAAGATCTCAGACTACAGAGAGAATATAGATTTTATAGATAGTGAAAACTTGACCTTCTTTTCTGACCAGTATATGATTAAAACATGCATCGATCAGAAAAATGTATCCATCAATGACTCTACCCTATTTAAAAAATTAGTCAATGTTGAGATCGTCGGAGGTTATGAACTCTATGATAAAGAAAGCTCTGAACTGCTTTATCAGAAGCAAAATGAAAAGTTTTGGATTAGAAATCAGATCATCATGCGAGGATATGCCCGCAGACCTTTTATAGAAAACAAAATAAATGAGATCGTACTTGCGCAAATGAGTAATAACGCTCCCGAGGTCATAGAGCGATATGAATTACCCGATCTATATAGCGAACACTTTGATGCGCTTAAGAACTTTCATACTTTATTTAACTTATCATATATGTCGAGAGATTCTTTTATGCTCAAAGAATCTTCTATTTCGATACTTCATCAGATTAATGGGAAGCATGAGTCAGATGATCTATCTGATATCTTTATAGCTGAAGTTAAGAAATCAAAAGAGTAAGTGCCTTTTACAAGAAAAGGTTGCTTTAGAAAAATCAGGGTATCATGTTAAAGCAAAGTTTAGATTACTTATGTTCGTGCTATGCCAACAAATAATAATAAAATACGGATTGCAATTTTCGCTTCTGGTAGAGGAAGCAATGCTCAAGCCATATATAAATACTCTTTAAGGAAAGACAGTAACTTCTCTGTTGCCACTATCATAAGTAACAAAGAACAAGCTGGTGTTTTATCATTTGCCAAGAGCAACAAGATCCCCGCTCGATACTTCGGTCGCGACACATTTTATAAATCAGATATAGTAGTCGACTATCTAAAAGAGAACTATATCGATATGGTCGTACTCGCTGGTTTCTTGTGGTTAGTACCCGGCAACATCATAAACTTGTATCCAAAGAGCATACTAAATATCCATCCAGCTTTACTTCCAAAATATGGTGGCAAGGGTATGTATGGCCACCATGTACATGAAGCGGTACACAAAGCGGGTGATATTAAATCTGGGATGACTATACACTTCGTTAACAAAGAGTATGATGAAGGCCAGATGATTTTTCAAGCACAATGTTTGATTGAAGATGATGCTTCACCCAGTGATATTGGAGCCAGCGTATTAAGGCTTGAGCATCATTTTTATCCACAGGTCATCGATGGCGTAGCAAGCCGGCTTAATTGACTTTATTCTTCTATAGTGATCGAGTGCTCATAAGACCATATCTCATCTGGTGCCACCCATTGTATCGCGGGTTTATCTATATATATACCTGAGGCATCGTTATAATCAGCAATACCAAACCATGGTTCTATACACACAAATGGCGACTCCTGATTAGCAGACCAGATGCCCAGATGACTACAATCACCTATGTCAAAGGTCCAATACTTTTTGCCGTCTTTGTCAACAAGAGAGAGTTGTTGTGAGTTAAGGTCTTCTAAGATCAGTGCATCATGATCAAACAGTGCATCAGTGATTGGCAACTCTTTCTGACGATCTAAAACGAGCTGAGTACGCGGTCCAATCAAGCCAGCTTCATTGATGATAGGAGCTTTCTGATACTCACTTTCGTGAAATATTATTTTATAGTCACTTCTCCGATGATCTTTGCTAAGTGGACAATTAAAAGCTGGGTGAGCGCCGATATTAAAAGGCATCGGCTCGTCTCCATGAGTTTTTACTTCGTATCTGATACGACACTTTAAGTCTTCCAATGTATAGATCGCTCTTATCTCAAAATCATATGGATAATGAGAGCGACTTACAATATCACTTGATAAAGAGAAAGTCATCTGTTGCGGCTCATGCTTTGTAAGCCTCCATGTCCGATTTCTAACCAACCCATGTTTGGTCATAGGTAGCGTCTGGCCCTTTATTATGGTATGACCGTTTTTGACACAACCGATCACTGGAAAAAGTATACAAGAGTGCCTTCCCCAATGTTTGCCATCTGCTTGCCACAAATATTCTATCTCATTCTTTTTGGATCTGACACTCGCCAGTTCTGCTCCTTCTTCTTTGACACCTACAGTTAGGAGATCATTTTCTATCTTATGCATGATGTGAAGATAATCTCATAAGTCTATAAAAAGGTAAGGAGATCAGCTGATGCTAATCTCCTTTATCCCCTGGATTGGGATGTCCAATCCTCCGTGAAAACAATCTTTAAAAAATCACCTAAAGCGCATCTAACATAAGATCTGAACCACATAAACTCATCTCTGAGATCATGGATCTATAATAGTAGACCGGCTTACCTTGATACTCGGAAGAATCATCTGAGATATCTCTAAGTGCTTCTACCTTTTCTTTAGCAACTTTAGTTTTTGTAGTAGTTACTGACATTATTGGTGTATTTAGTTTTTCAAAAAAGGGGGCCATATTTTAATCATAAGATCAAAAAACAGCCTCCCCTAACGTACCTATTCTTTCGAATCCTCTTTCAATTCAACAATTTGTAACAACTCGTTTGGTTGATTTGATAATATAAAGTTAAAGTACTTCTATAAGTAAATACCAGACAGTTAGCGCATATAAGTACAGATCATTTAAACAACATTAAAAATATTAAATATTATACAAAACTCTGATATTCATACACTTATAAAATTTATAAATCATAAATACTTTCTAATCATTGAATAATTCATATCATTTGTGATATGCTAATATTAGTCTCATCAGATAGACATATTTGTTTGAAAGCTCAGACAAAGACTTTAAACATTCTTAAACTCGCGCTCCATATGCCAAAAAAAAGACCTAAGGCTTTCGCATTAGATCTCATAAAATTCTTTTGGCTAACTATGGCGATTAGAGTGTACTACTTCATGGTCGCTCTGTAAAGTTAAGGAACTGCCCCTCTATCGTAGAGGGAAAGGGGCAGATACCTTTAACGTACCTATTATCTTTGATAGACGGTTATATACCGTCTA
>CALDEM010000077.1 GCA_937942435.1 uncultured Saprospiraceae bacterium | reverse complement strand
GAGTCATCGTCTGATCTGTATAAAATTCAAGCGAGTCGGGTCGGCTTAACTTTTCATATAGAACGGCTATATTCAAACAATTAGAAACTGTTGCTCTGGTGATAGGCTGATCAGATAATCTCTTCTTTAATTCATAGGCCTTTTCAAGCGCGGTATTGTACTTAGCTCGATATTGTAAAGACTTGATTTAACATCCAGATATCTATTGATGATATGATCATCAGTGAGTTGTGGATAAAGAAGATCTCCAATTATAAAAAGAGAATCAGCAGTTTCATTATTATTATTATGCCATAGCTCCCAAAATATAAGACCAGATAGATATGCGGATTAGACATTTACGTCAGTGTCATCGATACCTGACATATACTTAACACGAGCCTCGTCATATCGCTCATACCGCATGTCCTCATCCCCAACTTCCCAAGCAGGCACGTCTGACTGGGCATATGTCATGCCTGTCAAAAAGAGAAAAAATATAAGGCAATTATAATATCGAATATTAAGGTTCAAATGTGCAGTGATTAGTAGTGCATATTAAAGGTAGAAATAATCGCCAAAGAGAAGGTAAGCTATTCTTCTCCAAACTTTAGCTTCTTATAGTCAGCCCATGAAGATTGAAAAGAGCGGGCACGATCTATATACGGATGGCCAGGGTCTGAGAGTATCAACTTTAGTTGTTCGTCAACGAGCGTTCTATCTTCTTGTGCGACATAACTCATCAACACATACCACAGTGACTTTGACTTATAGGCACTAGAAGGTTCTAATGAATCAAGGAGATCTATAGCCTCGCTATATCCTCTTAGATGGAAATGACAAAGACCCATAAAATAATCCAATGCATCTTGGCCGATATCTTTGCTCGCTTCAACCGTCTCAAACTTTTCTAAAGCAGTTTTATAATTTCCTTCTTTAAAGAAAGTCATTGCGTTGTCAAAGTCATAATGCTGTGCATCACTCATCATAGTGGGCAGGCCTTCTTTAATATTGGCATATTCTTCAAGTAGAGGGTGACCTTGATCTTTGAAAATGTTGTAAGTAACTAATAAGAATATCACGGCTGCAGCAACTCCTATATACTTGTAAAGACTAGTGAGTTTGAACACTTTGTCCGAAGCTTTTTCGCCGATGCCCAGCTCTTTCACTTGTGACCTAACTTCTTTAAGCTCTTCAGCTACTCGGATATCTTCGATTATCTGTAGCTGCTCCTCTACTTCTGATAACTCATCAGCGCTCAAGCCACTGATTAACTCAGATCGTTGTATCTGACCATTGACAAACTGATCTATCTTATGTGCGAGCTGCTCGATCATAATGCATTAGATTGAGATGAAAGGATGGTTTTCAACTTCTGCATACACCTGTACTTGTTGTTCTTCGCAGTTTTCTCTGTATACCCAAGCTGAATAGATATAACTTTTAAAGACTCCTTGCGATAATAGAAGCGTTGCAATAACTCCTGACACGAGCCTCCGAGCTGCTCCAGGGCACGCTCGATCTTGGTGATCCGTTCTTCATCATGGACATCTAAAGATATTTCTTCTTGTTCGAGTCCTTCATTCCATTCTGTTGTATCGATCTTCTTGCGTCTTAGCTCGCTGATCCACTTATTCTTGCAGAGTTGATAGAAGTAAGTAGAGAGCTTGACTCCTGACTTCAGTTTGTACTTGTCCAATCGGATATTAAGCCATAGCGAGACAAGTCCCTCTTGAAATAAATCTCTGGCGTCATCTGATGTGCCAGAGTTCTTTTTAACCATGGTTTCTATGCTACTAAACATCTGATTGTATATCCATTGATAGACCTTGGGGTCTTTCTTTTTCATGCCATCAAATAAAGCTTCGTCCTTCATGAGCAGTTGTCGCAATCGAAGGTAAGAGGAACTCAATGACACTTAAAAGAATCATTTACAAATCCTATACATGTATATCGCATACATGCCTAAAAGGTCATCAAATAGTCCATAAAATATCGAAACTATCTCAGGCGATGCAATCCTGGGCCCACTTCACTTCCTTCTTGAGGAGGTTCCTAAGGGCATGCTTGATGATCCATCTCCTTTCCTTAGTACTATCCCTAGTCCATGACTTCAGTAGCTTCTTAGCCATTGGCTCATTGTCTTTGATGATATCATTGATACAATTAGCTACAGACTTTTGTACATACTTTGATGGATCATCTCTTAGTATCTCTAATATCGGTAACAGAGGACTGGGGTCTTCTATAAACTGCTGCAACTTAGGCGCCCATGGCAACCGAGGCCTACCTCCTTCTGATGCTAATCTGCGTACGTGCTTGTTTTTGTTTTTGGACCATTTGTTCATTTGCTTTATGGTCTTAGTTGGATATTTTTCTATGTAAGGGCGGATGGTATATTCTCCAGTGTTGCGCTTAGTGATCTCTTCAATCGTCTTCATCGCTATAGCAAAATCATTGACCCCATATACTTCGACATGCTTGGCGATGGGCATCACCCAGTAGTACTCCTTAAACATGCCAGTCTCGGCTTCATTCTCAGGTCCCAATATGGCAGTCCAGATCTTTGCTTGCTCTGCAAATGGAAGCGACACTGAGGTATTTAATTGCTCAGCGATCAATGCTACTCGATCCTTTAATTCTAAATCCCCAATACCTTTATCAATTGCTTTGACAAAAGTTTTCTTTGGAAAATCCGGATATACGAGTGTGATCTTATCAGCTAAGAAGACCGCAAGATCTTTGTCAAACCACAACTTTAATTGCTTGAATGCCATCAATGGAAATTAGAAAATGAAACCATAAGCTCTAAGATATTGATAATAATCACAGCTACCATTTGCGACAGCGCACAAATCCTTATCTTAAAGCAAAGATCATCTCATGCGCTACACATACTGGATACTGCTCATCTTCTCGTTAGTCATCTCCTCATGTACTGCTCCTCATACTACTACTGTCGTGTCAGTCGAGGCAGAAGATCCAGTATTAGAAGCGCTGATAGATCGCGCTAAGTCACATGAGTTAGACATGCCACCCTACACCCCACCGCCGGGAGAAGCCGAAGAGCATCATGCCTGCGGATATGCAAAGATCTTATGCTCTGCGGTATTCATCTCTGGACTGGACATGGACTTTGCAGCAGAGGCGATTGGATACTTCTCCAGTCCTTATGAAGAGCGCCAGAAAGTACTAAAACGCACTGTCGATGAAGAAAATAATAGAGCCATAGTCACCTTACAAGACGGTCGAGAGATCACTGCAGTTTATACAGGTGGTCAAGGTTGTGTCTGTCTTGGCACTAACGGTAGTTTACAATTTGAACCACAAGAAATTAGAAAAAATCTACCGCCATCAGCGACTACTCCATGGCCAATAGGCGATCAAATGACTAAGGGCAATCATCATGAAGGTGTAGATATGGACAAGATCGTGCAAGCAGTAGATGCGGCATTTGATCCAGCTGGTGGTCTGACGGCTGGACTGGTCATCACACACAAAGGACGTATCATTGGAGAGAGATATAAGGACGAAGTAGACATGCATACGCCGCTTGAGAGCTGGTCTATGGGCAAGAGTCTGACAGCGATGATGATGGGTGTACTGATCAACAAAGGTGTTTATAAATTAGATCAACCTGCACCTATCCCAGAGTGGTATGAATCAGAGGATGACCCACGCCAAGAGATTAGAATAATGGATATCATGCGCATGTCCAGTGGCATCAGATTTAGGGCACCTCAAGACCCTGATTTTGATCCTGAAGTGGGTTACCCAGATCATCTCTATGTCTATACAAGTGCGTCGGACACCTACAGCTATGTAGCTAATCTGGGTCAGCAGTGGAAACCCAATACCATCGGCAGATATCGTAACTGTGATCCTGTACTGACTAACTATCTGGTGAAGCTCGGAGTGGAATCTTTAGGGGCAGATTATCATAGTTTCCCTCAGCGGGAAATATTTGATAAGATCGGTGTCCGTGATATGGTCATGGAGACAGATCCTTATGGCAACTTCTTATTGCAAGGATATGAGTTTGCCACTCCTCGTGACTGGGCGCGACTGGGCAATCTGGTATTGCAAGATGGCGTCTGGGATGGTGAAAGGATCTTATATGAAGGATATCTCGATCATGCCATGGAACTCGCCCCCGCATGGAAAGCAGATGGTCGATTACAATATGGCGGTAACTTCTGTTGGGTCAATGGTGATGAAACATTTAATGTACCAAAGGATGCTATCTTCTTTGCGGGTGCTGGTGGGCAGTTTACCATCATGGTACCTTCTCATGACTTAGTCATCGTTAGACTTGGACATTACAAAGGATCATCGCTGGGCGTAGCGTCACTGAACAATGCGCTCACGTTAGTGATGGAAGCGGTGAGATAAGCTAGATTAGAATATGAAAGATTATTTTAAATTCTAATTTCACCTTCACTATGACCGTAACCATAGATCATCACGAGTACTTTTATAAAGATGAAGGAACAGGAGAGCCTATTCTATTTATCCATGGCAATCCTGATAGTGCTAATTATTGGGATGGTGTAGTGGCTCACTTGTCCAATGACTACAGGTGTATCTGTCCTGATCTTCCGGGATTTGGAAGATCAGACCTGCCTGAGGGTTTTCAGTTCAGTCTAGAATATGGACATCTGTGGATACAATCGTTTTTAGAAAAGATCAATCTACAATCACCTGTACACCTTGTAGTGCATGACATCGGCGGATTTTACGGTTTGCCGTGGGCGATAAAGCATCCTGATCAAGTGCTTTCCATCTGTGTGCACAATTCTATCTTCTTTTCAAGTTATAAGTGGCACTTATGGGGACGGATATGGCGGACCAAAGGTCTTGGTGAAATCACAAAATACATCAACAGCAAATGGCTCTATAAGTGGAACCTGCGCAATACGAGTCCTAAGCTATCTGATACTTATCTTGATGAAGGATATGAGTTAGGTATCGCTAATCCCAAAACAGTCACTACAGTACTCAATGTCTATAGAGCTGCAGACCCTGTCGTCTTTAAAGGTTGGGAAGATGAGTATCTGGCACTGACAACACAAAAGCCGACCATCGTCATATGGGCGGACAATGATCCTTACATACCACCAAAGATGAGATTTGCAGAACGCTTTGCCAATGGACATCAGATATATCGCATCCCGAATGCGGGTCATTGGGCCGCTGCAGAGTATCCTGATCTGTTTGCAAAGCACTGGAAAGAAGGCTTGGCTACAAAAAGCTCATAAAATTAGCATTCTGGTCATTCTCTTGGATGTCAATTAATTCTAATATATGTTTGGCATAACACCAAGCAAACCACATGAGTATAAGGATACCCAAACAAGGCTGGCACGAATCCCGCACAGTCAATAAAGAAAGAAGAACTGCCTCAAGATGTGTGATCACGTATAGAGGCATGTATGTACACTTTGAGATCTGCTGCGTCTGGTTGATAGATCGGTTTAAGTGGATGCTGACCTCAGAAACATTGGGGATACATTCTAATCTAATAGCTGAAGCAGGTAAGATCAAAAAAGAAGAAGTCAAGCTACGGGCGCTACTCTTGGTTAAGAATCACATCAACAATCGCATGACAGAAGTCGAAGAACTGTTGGAAGAGCAGAAGGTTTTATGTCCATAAAACTTGCGCAGCATCTTCTTTAATCGTAATATTGCAATTAATACATATAATGGGCTTAACTAAGACAGATATCTATACTGACGAGCAAAATCGAATCGCTTCGATCGCCAAAGTCTTAGGACACCCTGCTCGCGTCGCCATCCTACAACATCTAATAAAAGCACAAAGCTGTATCTGTGGTGAGATCGTAGAAGAGATCGGACTATCCCAACCTACCATATCGCAGCATCTTAGAGAGATGAAGTCTATAGGACTCATCAAAGGTGAGGTAGACGGTACTAAGGTGTGCTATTGTATCAACCCTACAGTATTTAAAGACATGAGAAACACATTCGCTAACATATTTGAGCAAGAGATATCTGCTTGCTAGATTATAAATTATAAAAAATGACCTTAGAAGAAATCAAATCATTATTGAAAGATAGCAAGACCATAGGGTTTCAATTACCAGATGGGAGTCTCGTCCCTGCTCACTTTCATGTGACTGAAGTTGGAAAGATCAGAAAGGATTTTATAGACTGTGGAGGTACAATCAGACATGAAGAAGTTGCCAACTTCCAGTTGTGGGAGGCAGATGACTACGATCATCGTTTACATCCAGAGAAGCTAGTAGACATCATCCAACTATCTCAGGACAAGCTGGGTATCGGCGATCTTGATATAGAAGTGGAATACCAAGGAGCAACCATCGGCAAGTATGGCCTTGATTATAATGGCAAGCACTTTATGCTCACTACAAAACAAACAGACTGCTTAGCAAGGGATAAGTGCGGCGTACCTGATGATAAGATGAAGATCGACTTATCTATGATGGCGGCAGATGCAGGCAGTTGCACACCTGGAGGTGGTTGCTGTTAACCCAGATATAATTAGGGATGGCACTAGCTATGACTCTAGACCCTATCACAATTGATCATTATCCAGAAGTAGTCAGGATATATCAAGAAGGTATCGCTACAGGCATAGCCACTTTTGAGACAAGTGCACCTACATGGGAAGTTTGGGATCTATCACACTTACCCTATGGGCGGATCATCGCTTCTTGTGATGATCAAGTACTCGGATGGGCAGCCCTCTCTCCTACTTCTCATCGTCATGTATATAGAGGCGTTGCAGAAGTAAGCATCTATGTTGGTCAAAACGCAAGAGGAATAGGTGTCGGTACTTTCTTACTTCAATCACTCATCGAGATTAGTGAGCAGTACGACATCTGGACCCTACAATCTGGTGTCTTTCCAGAAAACAAAGTGAGTATAGCTATGCATGAGCGATGCGGATTTCGAGTGATCGGATATAAAGAAAAGATAGGTAAGCTCCGCGATACCTGGCATGACAATGTCATGTTAGAAAGAAGGAGTAAGCTTGTTAACCCTTAAGTAGAGATACCTCAACTCTGTTAGATGATAGAGCACAAAGGTCGCTGTAGCGTTGATGTGATAATGAAATGCAAACTGTTGGACCCTATTTTGATCTAAGCTGTGTCTTTTAGTAATCGCTAATCTTTCAAAAATAAAAGTTTGCTCATCGACTATAGCGACATGTTGCAGGATCACATTTTATAAAGTGCGCTCCATAATTTGATGCATTAGGATCCATGCATCCTTTCAAATTTTTAATTTTTATGTTTTTAAAATCTATAGGTTGCCCCTCACTTTGTAAGGCAATAAATCCTTCACTTAGCAACTGACCATCGATCTTGATCTCTGGATCATATCTGTTAGCAACACCACCGCCCATCTGAGGTTGCGTATAGGACAAGACGGGTGCTCCATTTATGATATGCGTCACTAACGAGTCGCCCAGCACGATCATCTCTGCTTTTACCCATTGGTCGCCATAGTACGTCTGCGATGACGAGTTGATACAATGCCTTGGATCCACTCGTCCTTGATAAACCACGTCGGTACCTGGTGAGCACATATTGCCTGTCGGCCGATCAACTCCCTCTGAGACGCCAGCTAAAAACTGCATCTCAACAGATATTGGCCAGTCTTGCTCCACAGGCATCGTACGAGGATCTTGACTATGAAACATCACACCACTATTCTTCACCACAAAGACCGGCGCTCCGGGATGCACCTCTCCTACAAAGCGATACTCCATCGATAGGTGATAATAACTATATGGCTCATCATAATACAAGTGCCCATAGCGATCATTAAAATCCCCTTCATACTGATCATATCGCACTTGGATCATGTCATCGTTTACGCGAAATGTCTGTCCATGGTTATCACCTACTGCATAATGATGGATCTTCGTAGTCCAGTTTGTCAAATCCGTTCCATTGAAAAGAGATTTCCATTCTGGTTCTTCAACAATTGGAATTTGATTTTTCAAAGCTTTTGACGTAGAGCAACTTATACATGTTATCCCGATGATGAAGAGAAAGAGATAGGATGTTGGTTTCATATTATGTAAGATAAAGATTATAAATGAGAGGGCAAGCGTTCAATTGTAGTCATTCAAGATTACAATTTTAAAAAGCAAGGATGCTACTTTAGTCAAATGATGATAGCTACATTTGCTAGCTCCTTCATTAGGACGCTATCGCCGTTTTAGAGCCATTACCATTACTGCCATGTACGCCAAGGTCTACCACTATCTATAGGATCATCAAACGACTTCTGTAGTGCTAGAAGATCTGTCATGAGTTGGGTTTCTTTTTCTTTGTATTTGGCTTGACCGGCGAGATCGTTAATCTCATGAGGATCTGCTTGCATATCAAACAGTCTGGTCACATCAATCTTAGGATAGTGAATCAACTTATATCCATCTTTTCTAATCATGCGCTGCTTCCCTCTAAAGACTCCATATATCTCATCGTAGCTACTTTCTAATTGATCACCACTCACGAGACCAAGTAGGGAATTGAAAAATACGTAATCCGGTTTTTCAATCTCCGCTAACTCCAGACTGGTAGCCATGATGTCTTGTAGATATACATCTTCAGTAACTTTTTTGCCAGCAGGGATATTGGGGCCTGACAAAGCCATCGGCACTCTGATACTATGATCGTACATACTTTGTTTTCCAATTAGTCCATGCTTACCAACAGAGAGACCATGATCCGCACCAAAGAAGATATAGGTATCTCCTCTTTTGCCTGAAGCATCGAGCGCAGCTAAAATCTCCCCTATCTGATCATCAAGATGTGTGATGATTGCATAGTACTCTTGTATGTGCTTTTGGACTGCATACTTGGTACGAGGGAAAGGAGCTAATGCTTCATCTCTTGTCAACTGCCCTGCACCCATCTCCTCTTTATATGGATACTCAGGCAAGAAACTCTCAGGCACTTTGATGTCATCTACAGGATACATATCGATATACTTCTGAGGTGACTGTCGATGATCATGAGGTGCATTAAATGCCACATACATAAAAAACGGATCATCATCTGATGCTGCTAGATTGATGAACCCTACTGCATCATCTCTAACCACTTCACTCCAATGCTTTCCTCCTTCCCAGAATCCGCCAAATGAAGAATCTACGGGCGACCAAGAGTCATCATCTCTGCTCTTCGGTCGATTGTAACCAGGCAACATCAACTCATCAAAATCGTAAGGCTTCACGACATTGCCATCGTCATCTTTAAGCGCATTGATCTCTTTCCAAGGAAAAGTATGAGGCGGCATACCTGGGCGGATGTGCTTAGCTTGATCAAATACTTGATCGGCAGGTGCATCTACGTGCCACTTACCCGTCATATAGGTGTCATACCCTGCTGTCGACATCATGCGTCCCCAGGTATGATCCAAGGCTTCTGGCTTCTTATCACGCCACTCTTCTATATACTCTCTTGCATGCCATATCGATCGACCTGAGATCATCATAGCTCTGGATGCGGTACAAAGAGCACCATTCCAACCTCCCATATTGTATGCATGGGTAAAGGTTGTCCCTTGATTAAAGAGCTTATCGATATGAGGGGTCTTGATCTGGTCGTTACCTAAGGCATGTATCGCTTCAAAAGTATGGTCATCTGTAAATAAGAATAGGATATTGGGTTTAGACTTGGACGTGATTGGTGTCTTGGCCTCGTGACAAGACACAAGACTCATCATCAACAAAACAATAGATACACTATACAACAGGGGCTTCATAACCGTCTTCATCACTACCAAGTTTTATGTCTCGTCAAGATAATCAATCCCTTGGTATAACAATATGTTATAATTAGGTTCTTAATGGCGTTGATGGATTAGGATGCTGTATATTTCAGTTGTTAACTGAATGAGAAGAGATTGGAAAGAAAGATTAAGGTAGGTATCGTAGGGCTCGGACGGATGGGCAAGGCTTATGCAGAGAATCTTGCTTGGCATATGAAGGATGTGACCCTCATCGCCGCTTGCTCTTTAAGTCAAGAAGAGCGCAGATACGCAAGAGAGACATTAAAGGTTACATCTATTTATAAGGACTATCACCAGATGTTAGACACACCTGGTTTGGAAGCGGTATTTGTAGTGAGCTCAACTGATATGCATGCTGATCACATGATCTGGGCGTTACAAAAGGGATTGCATGTATTTAGTGAGAAGCCACTTGCGCTCAGTGTGGAGGCATGTCAACGCGTCTTGACAATTGCAAAACAATATCCTCAGCTTAAGACATCAGTTGGATTTGTCAGACGATATGACGCGAGCTATATGTACGCAAAGCAAAAGATCGAAGAAGGTCTAATCGGTCATCCATATCTCATCAAATCACAGACGATAGATAAGGATACGGTCACAGACTTTCAGATCACTTACGTAAATAAGAGCGGAGGCATATTTCACGATTATAATGTCCATGATATAGACTTGACTCGCTGGCTGATGTCGTCCGAGTTTGAAGAAGTCCATGCTATGGGTGGTGCTTATAAGCATGAGCGATTTGCAGAACTCGGAGATGCCGACAATGTCATGACTTCTTGCAAATTAGAAAATGGAAGCATGGCTGTAATTATCGCCAGCAGAACGGCTATGCACGGACATGATACTTATACAGAAGTCGTCGGTACATTAGGCAGTCTTCGAATCGGGCGTCCTGCTGGCAAAAACAGAGTAGAGATCTACGACCAGTATGGCGCTCGCAAAGAGTGTCTGGATACCTTTATGGAAAGATTTGAAGATGCCTTCTTGACCATGTCCAATGACTTCATAGCTTGTATCTTACATGATGGACAACCTCAATGCACGATCGAAGATGCTACCAAGGCAACGGAAGCTGCCATTGCGTTCACAAAGTCGTTTAAAGAGTCTTGTGTTGTAAAACTGAAAGATCTATAATGAAGAGGGTTTTTTATTTTGGTTTTTTATTTATGCTATCCATCATCTTATCTGGGCAAGACATGGGCACGATCGATGGACTTAATGCACGACACTATCAGATCGTCCGTAATCTTGATACGATAGACTTTATAAAGTTAGACAGCAGCACTGCGTTTAGAAAGCCAATATTTGTGATGCTTCAGGGTTCTCTGCCGATCCCTCTGATCATAAACGAAGGTAAGTCATCACAGCTCACTTCTTTTCCTTATGATTATAGCGCAGTTACCAAAACACACCACATCATTAATATCTCTATGCCTGACCTCCCTTTGGCTGTTGATGGTATCAATATCAGACCCAATGGCGCAATGAAAGATCCTCCTATCGCCTACAATAAAAACAATCACTTGGACAACTATGTCCTACGGTTGCATGAGGTCATAGACTTCTTGCTCGACCAACCTTGGGTAGATCCTTCTGAGCTCATATTATTAGGCCATTCTCAAGGGAGTGCTGTTGCTATCAAGTGCGCCTCACAGCGCGCAGATATATCTATAGTTGGCTTGTCAGCTTGCAATCCTTTAGGGAGGTTTGAGGCGAAGATTAGAAAAACAAGATTGGCTGAACAGAAAGGAGAACTTTCTTCTCTGGATGCACAAATTAGAATCAGCGAGCTTTATGACGAATGGAAATACTATAGCGACTACCGCAATGATGACACTCGAGAAAAAGGCGATACTAATAAAGCGACCTTTAGTTTTTCTGAAAACTTTATAGACGATCTGCTCACTATAAATAAACCCTTATACATCATGTATGGCAGTCGAGACGTTAGCGCAGTTGCCAGTGATTATCTACCGATTGTATTTGAATCGGCGGGTAAGTATGATTATCAGATGGCGGTGTATCCGGGGTTGGGTCACAACTTTGAAGAGATCCTACCGGATGGTTCTTCTAATTATGAAAACATACGTTGGCAGCAAGCCTTCGATTCATTTTGGGCGTGGTCTATGGATCGAGTTAACCGATCAAAAGATCGTTACTGATGCCTACATTTACAACCAGCATATTAGAGATCCTTGTACTTTTTGGCGCTTGCCAAGGTATTATCTTAGCCTTCATCTTAGTGAGTACCAAGAGACTTAGAAAAAAATCTAATTACTTCTTAGCACTACTTCTTTTGACACTTGCCCTACTCAACTTCACAAGTACTGTCGAGTATAGTTTACATAGCGATACGCTACCCATATTTAGATATATCCCTACCTTCTGGGTAACGATGATACCCACCTCGACCTACTTTTTTATAAAGTACTTAATCAATCCAACATACAAATGGCAGAGATTAGATTGGCTCATCCTGGTGCCTTTCTTTATAGAAATGACACATCGACTTTATAGATTTGGATACTTCCTAAGTGGCAATCGATATACGGAAGATGAGAATAACAGATTTTATCTGACCAGTAACGTTTATGAAAGTATAGCCGTCTTAGGATCATTTACCGTACTGATCTATGGCATCATCGCACTCAAAAAATACGAACAACAGCTTTATGAAAACTACTCAGAGGTAGAAGATAAAAGTCTAAGTTGGTTGCGTATGTGTCTCATATCTGGCTTAGTACTAAGTCTACTTTGGGGCATTCTGACATTCTTAGATTTTGACTTTACTAGTTCATATCGTACCCTCGCCTTGTATGTCTTATTAGGATTGTCGATCCTGATCTACTATATCGGCTACTCGATGATCATCAGACAAGGGTTACTTGATACTTCCGTTTTCGCTGTCGCAAATAAGGGCTCCGAAGAAGACAAAATACTCGGGACAGAGAGCTCTGAATTATCACAGAAAACAGATGAACATTTGCGGAAGCTCAAAGAACTCATAGAAGTCGAAAAGCTATATCAAAACCCTCAGCTCAATATGTCTATGCTCTCTGAAAAGACTGGACTGAGCAACGGCTATCTCTCACAGATCATCAATCAAAAGCATAAGCTTAACTTCTTTGATTTTATCAATAGCTATCGTGTTGAAGATGTGAAATCAAAGATGACAGATCCAAATTTTGAGCATTATACTCTTCTTGGATTGGCCCAAGAGGCAGGATTTAAATCAAAATCTACTTTTAACTCTGTATTTAAAAAGATGACTGGTAAGACGCCTTCCGAATACCGTAAGTCATTGTAATACAAATCCTTACACATATAAAATGAACGTCCACCTATATCAACTTAAGGCTGCTGGACTACTAATCTTGGTCCGAATGCCTTCAATTGAAGCGAGGTATACGATCTGCGTTGACTTTGACTTTACCTTAGAACCATAATTACTTCGCACACGTAAATCAATAGATATGGAAATGACATTTTGGGAGTTTTGGTTGAGAGACGCAGCGGGCATAGTCACAGATTATTTCAAGTTTGCCACGTTGGCATTTGTCATCTTCTATATCATACTTAAGAAGCCGATGTGGTTTAGGAAAGTTCAAAAGAAACTACCTAAGTTAACAGATTATGGTCGTGACATCATGTACTCTATGATTTCGGTATCGATCTTCGCTACAGTTGGCTTGATGGTATTTTACTATGGCGGAGAATACACTTGGCGTTATAACAACATAGAGGAGTATGGATACTTCTACTTGGGCTTTTCTTGGGTCTTAATGTTTGCCATCCACGACACTTACTTCTACTGGATGCATAGAGCGATGCACCACCCTTTCTTGTTTAAGCATGTGCACTTGGTGCACCACAAGTCTACAAACCCGTCACCTTGGACAGCTTATGCTTTCCACCCAATTGAAGGGTTTTTAGAGGCTATGATAGTACCGATCATCGCGTTTTCTATACCTACTTACGGTAACTCCTTGGGATATTTCTTCTTGTTTCAGATCATCTATAATGTCTATGGACACTTAGGTTTTGAATTGTATCCAAAAGGATTTCACAAGACATGGATCGGCAAGTATATCAATACATCGGTAGCTCATAATCTACACCATGACAAGTTTGATGGCAACTATGGTTTATACTTCTTGATCTGGGATAGATGGTTTGGTACGGTTAGAACCGATTATGACTCAACCTATGAGGTCACTACTGAAGGGCAAGCGAGAGAAGTGAAGCCTGCTCATGAGCCCGTCCTTCAAGGAGCATAAATAAAAAATAATTTGCCCAAAGGCGGATAAAAGTATAATTCAGATTTTTACAAGTAAGAAAGAGGTGGCAGATGTGCCACCTCTTTTTTGTTTGTTTTAATATTACCAGGTGGTCATGATTTCAATAAGAGATCGGGAGATCTTCATTTCAATATTGTGGTGAACTTTGACAGTGTGGCTTTAGCCCATTGCAACTATACTCCTGCTCTCCTCTCCCTAGTCACTTCGACCATAGCGGAGAAGTCTTTAGTTTGGTAACTCTTTCAATAAGAGGTCGGGAGACCTTTATTTCAATGTTGTGGTGAACTTTGACAATGTGCTTTAGTCCATTGCCTTCTCTGTATAAATTGAAAGTGGTTTTACACCTACTGAGCATATTAGTACTGCAAAATCAATGAGAGGTCAAGAGACCTTCATTTCAATATTGTGCTTGAGTTTGTTTGTCACAATTTTTGACAC
>CALDEM010000076.1 GCA_937942435.1 uncultured Saprospiraceae bacterium | reverse complement strand
AAAAGCAAGGACACATGACAGCAGAGCAGCTGAGCGAGATGAAATCTCGATTGTCGGACCTGAGGAGGTATCTTTGACATCGATAAGCGCTTACTACAGATAGAAGACTTAGAGCAACAATCACTAGATCCCAACTTTTGGAATGACAGTGAGCGTGCGGAGTCTGTCATGCGAGACATCAAACTGCACAAAGGTTGGGTGTCTAAGTTTACGGGATTAGAATCTATAATCGGAGATGTAGATATCCTCTATGAGTTTTATCAAGAAGGAGAAGGAACCGAGGAAGAAGTAGAACAACAGTACAAGAAGGCTTTTCTAAAATTAGAAGATGTTGAGTTTAGATCTACGCTCAACAAACCAGAAGATGAGCTGTCTGCTATCATCGAGATCAATGCTGGTGCAGGAGGTACTGAAGCATGTGACTGGGCAGAGATGCTCTATCGGATGTACGTCCTCTACGGTGAGAAAAACAAATACAAAGTAAAAGAACTCAATAGAGTAGGAGGTGATGTTGCAGGAGTAAGATCTGTTGAGATCGAAGTCAATGGTGATTATGCATATGGCATGCTCAAAGGAGAGAACGGAGTCCATAGATTGGTTAGAGTTAGTCCATTTAATGCTCAAGGCAAAAGGATGACCTCCTTCGCCAGTGTATTTGTACATCCTTTAGTTGACAATAGAGTGGAGGTAGATGTCAATCCTGCCGATTTGGATTGGGATACATTTCGTGCCAGCGGCGCGGGTGGACAGCATGTCAACAAAACAGAGTCAGCCGTCCGTGTGAGGCACTTACCAAGTGGGATAGTCGTAGAGTGTCAAGCAGAACGATCGCAACACATGAATCGTGAGAAAGCGATACAGATGTTGAAGTCTCGATTGTATGAAGCAGAATTAGAAAGACTCCGTGCAGAAAAGAAGAATATCGAGTCTGGTAAAATGAAAAACGAATGGGGCTCGCAAATTAGGTCATATGTCCTAGACGATAGAAGAGTAAAAGATCATCGCACTAATCATCAAACATCACAGACAGATGCGGTGCTCAATGGTGACTTAGGAGATTTTCTAAAAGCATTCCTGATGTGGAATGAGGCGGATAATTAATGTGTTAATGTGCTAATTAGTTAATGTGCTAATGTGTTAATTAGCTAATTGGTGAATGTAATATGTGATTAGCAAATTAGTGAATGTGAGAATTAACGAATGGAACAAAGTTGTAAGAACTGATCTCTTTTTTGTAAATATCCCGCACAGAAGCGCCAGGTAGATGTTGAAGTGGAGTGAGGAAACGTCATTGGATAGTAAAATAAAGCGCAGACTCTCCTTTTTTTTAATCCCGTACCGTTAGCGTCGGGAAAGAGTTGGAGGCGAGCGTGGAGGAGTTGATGTGCTAATTAGTTAATTAGCAAATTGGTGAAATTGAGAATTAGTAAATTAAACTGAGATAGGAGCGCGGGTTCTCCTTGAGGAGTTAGAGGCGAGCGTGGAGGAGCTAATGTACCAATGTGCTAATGGCTCAATGTGAGAATTAGCGAATGGAACAAAGTTGTAAGAGCTGATCTCCTTTTTGTAAATATCCCGCACCGAAGCGTCAGGTAGATGTTGAAGTGGAGTGAGGGAACGTCATTGGATAGTAAAATAAAGCGCAGACTCTCCTTTTTTTTAATCCCTTACCGTTAGCGTCGGGAAAGAGTCGGAGGCAAGAGATGGCTGTAATTGTAAGTTAAAAGCTTAGAATTTATTTCTAAATAGAATAATGGCAGAAGAAAAGAAAAAAGCACGTATCACGAAGGCAGGACTGGGTTCTGCGTTGAGTATGTTTCGTTATTTGAAACCGTACTCGGGCTACTTCTATGGTGCGTTATTTCTATTGGTGATTGGTAGCGCTTTGATGATGGCCATCATGGGTATACCTGGGCAGATGGTTAGTGCTGCTACTGATGAGATCAATGGGACACCGTTGTTTGACTTTGACCTCAATACTTGGGGCTTGATCATGTTTGGCATTTTGGCATTGAGAGCGATTCTCTCTTTTGTGCAGACGATCTTGTTTGCGCAGGTGAGTGAGCGCGGGATGGCTGATGTTCGTAAGGACGTCTACAAGAAGCTGATCACTCAACCGATGGACTACTTTGAACAGTTTAGGGTAGGAGAGTTGACGAGTCGGATAACTGCTGACGTGGAGCAACTGCAGGCAGTGTTCTCTGTGACACTTGCGGAGTTTATAAGACAGATCATGATTCTGATCTTAGGGATCACCGTATTGGCATTCTTGATGCCTCGCTTGTTTTTAGTGATGCTGTTGACGATACCTGCCGTTGTTGTACTTGCCATGGTGTTTGGTAAGTATATTAAGAAGCTAAGCAAGAAGAGACAAGATCAGTTAGCAAAGACTAACACGATAGTAGAAGAGACATTTCAAAACTTCAGTGTTGTCAAAGCATTTGCCAATGAAAGTTTTGAAACAAATAGATATGGAGATAGTATCTGGGAGATGGTAAAGATCTCCTTGTCCTATGCGAAGGTAAGAGGGCTCTTCTTTGCCTTTATCATCTTCTTGTTATTTGGGAGTATCCTGTTTATCTTATGGAGGGGTGCTTATATGGTGCAGAATGGTCAGATGGATGCAGGTAGTCTGTTGTCATTTGTGATTTATACGGTGATGATTGGAGGTGCGATCGCAAGTCTTGGTAACTTATATACGAGTATAGCAGGAGCATTAGGTGCAACAGAACGTGTTAAAGAGATCTTGGACCAACCGTCAGAGTTAGAGTTAGCTGACGAGCGTCCTTCGCTCAAGTTAACTGGAGACATAGCGTTTAAGGATGTACACTTTAATTATCCGTCTCGACCTGATATGGCCGTGCTAAAAGGCATAGACTTCAATATCAGAGCTGGAGAAAAGGTGGCTTTGGTTGGTCAAAGTGGGAGCGGTAAGTCGACAATTGTAAGGCTTCTGATGAACTTCTATAAGTTGGACAAAGGGGAGATCACTGTGGATGATTCTCTGATCGACTCTTATGACTTAGGCGCTTACAGACATAACATAGGTATAGTGCCGCAAGAGGTGATCTTGTTTGGTGGTACCATAAGAGAGAATCTTCGTTATGGCCGACCTGGAGCTACGGATGAGGAGATTAAGCAAGCTGCCGTTAGGGCTAACTGCTGGGAGTTTATTACAGCATTTCCGGAAGGGATGGAGACCTTAGTTGGAGAGAGAGGGATCAAGCTTTCAGGAGGACAGAAGCAACGTGTAGCAATAGCCAGAGCCATCCTTAAGGATCCTGTCATATTGCTTCTGGATGAGGCGACATCTTCATTAGATGCAGAATCAGAAAAGGTAGTACAAGAAGCCATGGATGTACTGATGGAGGGGCGTACATCGATCATCATTGCTCACCGATTATCGACGATCAGAGAAGTGGATAGGATCTATGTTATGGAAGGCGGGCAGATCGTCGAGCAAGGCACGCATCAAGAATTAACAGAAAAAAAAGATGGTATATACAAGAATTTGGCGCGTTTGCAGTTTGACATAACAGCTACAGCTTAATCATGAGCATGAAAAAGAACAGAAGTATTGTTGTCTTGAGTCTCCTTTTGATGATTGGGATCTCGGTATCAGCTCAATCTGTTGCTTGGGGCGGTACACTGAGACATGATCTCTATAATCGATATGCTAATCCAACTGATGATATAGCTGCTCGTTCTGCAGGAAGTGCTATCATCAACCTAGGCGTCGGTCCTAAACTTTGGATCGGAGGGCCTGATTTTTCATTTTCTCCCGAAGTTACTTTTCAGTGGTCACCATTTGCTTTGAGCTCTAAAGAGTTTAAAGGATTGGGGGCATTGAGTTTTCCAATTTTGGGCAAGTTCGAGTTCTTTGGTAATTCTAATTTCAACAAAAGGGGTAAGTTTGGTTTTAGTATTGGTGGTGGTATCCAATACTCTAAGACAGAGTTGTGGTATCTCAAGGGATCATTTAAAGAAGGAGGAGTAGTACGACCTTTCTTTAGGACGTATGTTATAGAAGGAGATTTTGGATATGGCATCAGCGGGTTTGACATACATCTTTTTATAAGATATGGTTGGTCCAATGATACTGATGCCAACACACTCAATATCGGTGTTGGATATGACTTCAATGTGCCGAGATTAAAGGAAGCAGCAGACCCAGAATTTTAATCTTGAAGAGTATACGCCCCTACAACACCTTTAAGATAGACCATCAGGTATCGGAGATATATGTGATAGAGTCTATAGATCAATTACGCGAGCTTTGTAAAGAACACCCTAACCCGATCATCATCGGTGGAGGTAGTAATGTCTTGTTTGTACAAGATGTAGAGCGACCTGTTTTTATAATTGACCTCAAAGGCATAGAAGTAGTCCATGAAGGTGAAACCTGGAATGAAGTCAGAATCGCTGCAGGCGAAGACTGGCATGAGGTGGTGATGTGGTCTATAGATCAAGGTCTTGGAGGAATAGAAAACTTGAGTTTGATACCAGGTAAATGCGGAGCAGCTCCGATGCAAAATATTGGTGCATATGGTACAGAGCTGGCAGATGTATTAATCAACGTGGGTTGTATGGATAAGCAGATTGGTGCCTTATTTCATATGGGAAAAGAAGCGTGTAAGCTGGGTTATCGAGATAGTATATTTAAGCAAGAAGCTAAGGATCAATATGTGATCACTTCTATAACGATTAGGCTGACAAAAGAAAAACACCATAATGTGAATGTGTCCTATGGGGACATAAAGAGTGTACTTAAGCAAAAAGGTATAACGCAACCGAGTATAAAAGATGTGAGTGATGCTATCATCGCTATACGTTCTACTAAACTTCCAGATCCTCTAGAGATCCCCAATGCTGGAAGCTTTTTTAAAAATCCGATAATTTCAATCGAAAATTATAATCAATTGAAACTGGATCATCCTGAGCTGCCCTCATATCCAGTAACAGATACACACTGTAAAGTGCCAGCAGGGTGGCTCATTGACAGATGTGGTTGGAAAGGTGTCATGATCGGTGATGTAGGTGTACATAGTAAGCAAGCTCTTGTACTTGTAAATCACGGTTCTAAGAATGGACAAGATATCATAAACTTGTCACGCCAGATTCAAAAGAAAGTTGCCGATATATATAACATAGACCTTGTACCTGAGGTCAATGTTATTGGATCGTAAATAGAACCTATTTTCTTCTCGTATCAACATATGTATTATTAGGTTCGTTAGATAAGTGTGCTCATCATTTCCTCAATCAAGCGTCTTGTCTATGTTTCTTTGCTCGTATGCATTGTTGTGGCGTGTTCCCAATCTGAACCTCCTGCTATCTCCTTCGTTAATCCATATGCGCATTGTGTACAAGTCTTAGGAGAACGGTGCTCAATTCTTGAAGGCAACTATTGTCTATTCGGGTTTAAATGGGGAGAAGATCGGACTTTTTCTTCAACGGGTAAAGATGCCACCGGGCCACAAAAAAGTGGTGGCGTGATCACTTATAGTTTTCAAGAAAAGGTGACCACGGTTGATACACATCTTGAGTTAGATGTACCGACTGAGCCGTTTACTTCTTTGATGTCATGTGCTAAAAACAATGCTCGCAAGGCACTAAGAGATTGGGCATTTTTTGCAGACTTTGAAATAGAAGAGTTGCCAGATGATAGCGATAGTCATCTAAAGCTTTTCGCTGCAGAGATCAATACATTGGGTCTTGGTGTGCCCAACATTCCTATTTCGCCTTGTGACCTAATTAGTGGACATATTATATTAAGTCCGCGGTATACCACTGATTGTGATGTTTTCTACCTGTATGTTCTTCATGAGTCTGGACATGCTCTGGGGTTAGGACATAGTGGTAGCGGAACAGTTATGGGAGATGATATGAGATCGACAGATATAAAAGGGCCTCAACCAGGAGACATCGCTGGCCTCAGACAGATTTATGGGCATTAGTGGAGAGGTATCAAAGCTCTCAAGCATCAATTGTCGATATATGGCTTCTGTATCGAGTTAATTTTTGATGCAGAGTTATAATCATATCCGCGATTTCAAAGACTCATGTCGTAAGATCCTAAAGAAAATTCTCAGTTCTTATTATATAATACATGATCTATTGGCTCCAGTAATTAGTATGGTCTATATTCGGTGTTGCTTATTGCATCACCATTATAATTTCATGAATGAAGACATTTTTGTTCTCTTCAACCCCATTAAAGTTATCAACTGTTGTCCAAATCGTTTTGCTTTTCTCAGTCTTGTTGACCAATAAAGGTCTTGCCCAAAAGTTAACTCAGACTCAAGAAGATCAAGCAAATGTTTACTTTCAAAAATCTTGGGCATCATATAACAATCGAGATGTAGAAACAGGATTATTGTATGCTGATAGTACCCGTGAGATCTATGCTATGGCAAATGATCCTTATGGAGAAGGTTTATATATGTTCTTAGTAGGAGCCGCCGAAAAATCAAAAGGCAACTATCATCAGGCTGATAGCCTGTTCAAGGCTTTTCTTCCTTTTCTCGAAGAACGAAAAGATACTTCGTTTTTAGCGAGTTTATACTTTCAATTGGGAATAGTAACAGAAGCTCTTGGTAATCTTGATGGCGCATTAGATTATCAATATGAATCAATTAAGAACTACCATCTGATGAAAGATACGCTAAATACAAATGCTGGACTTAACAACATCGGAAGTATATATAGAAAGCTAAAGCAGTATGAGTTGTCAGAAAAGCACTTTTTGGAGTCATTGGACATCAATAAAAAGATTGATTCATATGATGGACAAGCTACTAACTTAGTCAATCTTGGAAATCTCTATGCAGAACAAGAATTATATGACAAAGCTATCGACAATTATAAAAAGGCGGTATACTTCGATTCTATTACTAATTTTAGTTGGGGGTTAGGGTATGACTATGAAAACATCGGTGTTCAATATGCAAAAATGAAAAAGTATAAAGCCGCAAAAGAGCAGCTTAATAAGGCATTAGCAATTAGGATAAAACTTGGTGGTAAATATGAATTAGCTCAAAATTACCTAAAGTTAGGTCAGCTTGAAAATGATCTCAATAACCCAGTTAGTGCGTTGGGCTTCTTAAATAAGGCTCAAGCATATGCGGATGATACAGGTGTAGCAGAATCCATAAGAGACATACTTGAATCAAAATCCAAATCATTAGAACTGTTGGGTAATTATAAAGAAGCGCTTAAAACGCACCAGTTATATACAATTAAAAAAGATAGCATAATAAATAAAGGGACGTCAGATAGAATCGCATCACTCAATGTGACTCATGAGACAGAGAAGAAGCAAAATCAAATCGCCTTGCTTAGTGCTAAAAATGAATTATCCGAAAGTGAGTTAAAATCTACATGGTTGAAACTTTATGGTATGAGTTTTGGACTGTTTTTCTTTGGGCTTTTGTCTTTCTTTATATACAAGTTGTATGCTAAAACACAACATCAAAACAAGGTCATATCTAAGGCTTTGTCTGAGAAGGAAATATTAATCAGAGAGATTCATCATAGAGTTAAGAACAACTTGCAGTTTATTTCTTCTCTATTGGGACTACAGACAGAACACATATCTGATAAGGTTGCTCTAGGAGTATTGCAAGAAGGACAAGATAGGGTTCATTCTATGGCATTGATCCATCAGAACCTCTATCAAGAAGATAATCTCACCGGCGTCGATATGAAGACTTATTTCACAAAGTTAGTTCGAGGCTTATTTGATTCTTATAATATCCGCAAAGACCAAGTAGCGCTAACATTGGATATAGCTGATCTTAATCTTGATGTGGATACAGTAATACCAATTGGCTTGGTGGTCAATGAATTGGTCAGTAACTCATTGAAGTATGCATTTCCTGATAAACGAAAAGGACTAATAAAAGTAAACTTGTATGAAGAAAATGATAGCCTTATTCTATCTGTGAAAGATGATGGAGTTGGGCTATCTCCTCAAGCAGAAGAAAACTTGGGTAGTTCATTTGGATATAGGCTTATATATGCTTTTAAGAATCAACTGGAAGCTAACTTAGATGTTAAAGGCGAAGACGGAACGTCGATAACTATGACTATTAAAAACTATAGTATGGCCCTGACGTAAGACAGAGTGTTTTGTCTATGTAGTTATCAAGGATTATCTAATTGAGATTAAGACGAGATGACAATGAGCTATCGGTATCTCATTTAAACTCAACTTCATTGTGAAGTTTGATTTCTAACTCTGCAACACGCTTTGATAATTTTTCCACAAGCATTTCGTATTTTTTAATATGCTCTGATTGTTCCTGATGCCCTTTGATAAGAATGGCTATTAATCCGTTATAGTTAACGCCTTTAAGTTGAACATCTTCATTGTTGATTATGGTAGTACTATGGTGTTGTGTGATTAGATTCGGAAGCACTTGTTCTACTTCTTGAGCCAATAATCCATATTGTCTCTTTTTTGAAAATAGCAATGCTTTATCCTCTTGATCTTCTATAAAATTGTATGATACTGGTCTGAGTTGTGATAATGCATCATGCGCATCCTGTATGCCTGAGATGTTTGTTTTGATACGCTCATCTGAAAGAGCAAAGAACTCTCCGGTTATTCCAACATTTCCGTTTACGTGCAGTGTATGTTGAGGTTCCAGTTCATTTATGCCAACAAAGTCATCTTGTATTACAATATTGGTATTTGTGTTGCCCATCAGGACATCTCCTTCATTAGTTAGAAAGACTATCTTTCCATTAGAGTTTACATTACTGACTAAAAGATCATCCGTTATTGATTGAATTGCAATATCAGGACTATTGGGATCCGTACCAAAAGTGATTGGGGTTTCTGGATTAAAGTGTACTTTTTTACTAAATATATTGGCATCAAAAAACTTAGAGACTGTAAAGTAGCGCACCTTGTCTATTTCTATATGCAACTGGTTAAGGTCTCCTAATCTCATAAAATTAGGGCCACTTTCAATAAAGCTCTTTTCAGCACTAAGTGTGTTTTCAAAACTTAATTTTTTGCTATTCTCAGATTTATAAACAATTTTCCCAGTAGTTAATTCTATATCACCAGTATTCATCATAATATTTCCTCGGTCGAAGATGTGATCACCTCCTATGCTCAAGATATCTCCAGCGTTAAGTAAGAGATCTCCCTGATTCATAGAGATAGTACCTCCATCTAAAAAGATGTTTTCTCCACCTGTGATACGAAGAGCATTTCCTTGTCCAGGAGGGGTCGCGGATCCTATAGTAATCCCATTTGCAAATCGATTCCAATTACCATCAAATCCCCAACTAAAGTAGTCTCTATTATACCAGAGGGCTTCATGATTTTTTATTAACAGAGCTTTATCTTCTGGGTCATTAATGCTTAATAAATTCATAGACCCATTAAAACTCGAAGTTCCACTACTTTTTATATAAAAGTTGGTAGGAGAGTTGCCCGCTCCAAAGTCTGCTATGCCTTTGATCATAAAAGGATCTTCTTTTGCTTCATCTAATGTGGCTTCTAGTCGGAGTATGTTATCTGAACTTGACATATTTATTCCAATGAAGTTCACAAGCCTATTGCTAAATTGCGCAGCATCGGTGACATTGGCTTGTACCTGTAATTTTCCTGCAAGTCCTAATGGTATTGAGCCGTCAGATATTCGCACAGATCGAAATTGGTTACTATTATTGAGATAAACAGTCCGTGGAGGGTTAGGCTCTAAGCCAGACCCATTAGTCCATTGTGCATGAGAAAATAGTGAGAATCCCAATAATATAAGAATGATGCTGTATTGTCTCATCGTTTTTTTACAAAGATCATTGATGAGATTAGATGCTTACCTATACCTAGGTATAGTTTTGACTCTTAAATTATTATAGGCATCAATAGAATTGGTAATATAGATTAGCTCTTTCTTTTTTACAAATGTCGTATCGACAGTGTTGGGAAGTACCAAAAGGCTCGGTAGGTCTCAATAGTATACTGTTCTCTTTGCACTCTTCTTTTTTTGTTCTTTCAACTTTTTGTAAAGTTGAGCAAAATCTGAGCATCTAATTTTCAATGTTTAATAGAGGCGTTGTGCTATCCAAGAGTGAGCATGTGAGAGTGTGCTTACATTCTTCCTTTTTAAGCCTGTGCGAGCATGGCCGCTCTCCATATGCTCTAAGGTCACGCAAGTTTTAGTCAACTTTTACCCAAAACAAAAAGAGGCGTCGGATATAATCCGACGCCTCTTGTATATCAAGGGATAAGTTGTTTCTTATTTTGCTACAACTACTTGTGTGTTGTATACTCTGTTCTTGTTAGCGTCAATCATCTCAAGCATATAGTTAGCTGAGCTTAATTGAGAAAGATCAACTCTTGTTGAGATGCTTCCTTCTGTTAT